>NZ_BAGJ01000261.1 GCF_000308775.1 Nocardia testacea NBRC 100365 | reverse complement strand
CTAAGTACCCTGTGCCGTAGCCGATTCCGTCCACCGAGCATGTGGCGAACAATAGGTCCGGTAGCTGATTCGAGTCACACACGGCCAACCGTGGAAAAGGCACCGACACGGGTTTCGAGGAGGCGAGCAGCGCCGTACCGCCGGTCGGCATCTCACTGGCAGCGAGCAGGCGAGCAGTCGAAGTACTCGGTCCGCCACAGCCGGGAATCGGAACGCGAGAAGGCCAGTCAAGCAGTCCATGCCTATGCCCGCACATGCCCCCCTCACCGGCACGCTGAACAATCTTGTGCTCACTCGCCGACAAACACATGCCACGTCGGTGTCCAATGCCAGCTTGGTCGCGATCCCTCCTCGGGTATGCACACAACATGGCTGAAATGGCGAGCGAATCCGTGCCCTTCTACTGGAGGCTTTGCACCAAAGCCTCTCCTTCGGTCATCTGACCTACTCCAACTCTGAGCACGCAGCCCGGACAGGCACAGGCATGCTGCCCGAACCAGCGGCAGGGCGGTGCGAAGGCGACAATCAGCCGCGGCTTCGCTCCCGCAGAAGAGCCTGCAGCATTGACACGGGAGCGACCTGCGCCCTCGGTTCCGGCAAGACGCCCCGCTCCGGGTCTATAGATACAACATGAACTCGGACTCCCGTAAAGCCAAGATCACTGTCGTGACCCCGGAAGACCCGCCCGTCCTGAACCAGGAAGCAGCTCAGGCGCTACTTCGCATAATTATCGGATGCGCTGAACGGCAAAACGAGAATCACCGCAAAACAGGCAGCCGCAGCGAAGAGGAGCGACCTGAAGCTTGACTGCACGGGTCGATCCCGGAATAGCGCGGGGCTGCGCCAGCCTGACCGCCCGGGCAGCAACAATCGAATGATGGGCTCTCCTGAGCAGGAAGCCGGAAGCGTGGTGTCCTCGACAGGCTCGGACCAACTGGTATCCCCGACACGGTCGGCACCATAGACAGTCGGGCCCGATAAACCCAGGTGTGTGGTCATCATGACCTGGACGCCGACGCAAGACCGCAGTGCAGAGTCGCTGCAGGTGGTAGCGGAATGCGACTGGATGCAAGCAGACGCTAGCTAAGCCTGGCGATATCCCCCACCGACTTGAACCCCCACGCCCCCGACCTGCGCCGATGCCATAATCGACATATTCACCCAACAAATAACTGCAGGTCAGAGCTATATGATTTGTGTCCGGAGGGGGAATCGACCACTACGCCCACGCACTCACCAGGCAACAGGTCCTGCATATCCGATAGACGACAGATACACATGTAGCAACAGCGAGAGAAGCTCCTCCGTGGCACGCCTCCTTTGCCTCTAGACCATCTCGGAGCCGCTTAGCCGCGCCGACACAACCCGGGGGCACCGCCCAGCGCCGGGTGACCGCTGGGCGGTGCCACAGGGATCTTCGCGGGAGCTCGCGCGTTCCGGCGCTCGCGGTTGTCCGAGACTATCCGGACTTCCTCACCGTCGTTGAGATCCTCGCCGGAGCTCGCGTTCCGGCGCTGGATCACGCGGCGACGCAGGGCATCCAGGCCGCCGAGGTTGAGATTCTCGCCGAAGCTCGCGTTCCGGCGCTGGCGATGTGATCGTCGGCGGGAAGAGTCCCGGGTGGGTGTTGAGATTCTCGCCGGAGCTCGCGTTCCGGCGCTGGGCGTCCAACATGGCGCGGATATTGCCGAGGTTTGCGCACGTTGAGATTCTCGCCGGAGCTCGCGTTCCGGCGCTGGGCGCAGCTCCTTGGCGGGTCTCACACGCGCCCCGGTGTGTTGAGATTCTCGCCGGAGCTCGCGTTCCGGCGCTGGAGGTAGGTCTGATTCGTGTAGAGGTCGTTGTCGATGTTGAGATTCTCGCCGGAGCTCGCGTTCCGGCGCTGGCCTTCGCTACTTCGAGCTGGTCCACTTCGCCCTCGATGTTGAGATTCTCGCCGGAGCTCGCGTTCCGGCGCTGGCAGCCCGGGGTCGGCCTGCGTCACGTTCCGCGGGCCGTTGAGATTCTCGCCGGAGCTCGCGTTCCGGCGCTGGTGAGCTCGTCGGCGCCGGTGAGGTCGACTGCGGGCATGTTGAGATTCTCGCCGGAGCTCGCGTTCCGGCGCTGGTGGAGCGACCGCGGGATTACACGTGGTCGCGGGAATGGTTGAGATTCTCGCCGGAGCTCGCGTTCCGGCGCTGGGTGGTCAGATCACCGGCACGATCCTCGCGAGCGGGTTGAGATTCTCGCCGGAGCTCGCGTTCCGGCGCTGGCATCTCGACCACCGCGATGCGGGCGAGATCGGGGTGTTGACCCGCGAGCAGGTGCCGGTCAACCAGCGCCGGAACGCGACGCCGCCAACCCCACCGAACCGAACACCGACCGCGCACCTAACTCCTTGTGCGGCACCCCCACACGACCCCCCGTACCCTCCACCACCAACAACCGCTGCTGCCACCCACACGACGCCTTGCCCGCATCGTGAAACAACCCCAACGCATACGCCAGCTCCCCCGCACCAAAACCCGCCGCGAACCACCCCGCCCACCATGCTGTCGACCGGCAATGCTCACCCAAACCATGCCGAACACCCGACACAACACTCCGGCTATGCGCCCACAGTTCCACAAACGCAACCTAACCGGACGCACTGACACAGGCGAGCCGTCGAGAGTTCGGCACCGCTGGCCGCTGATCGCCCAACCTCGACGGCTCGCCCCGTCCCATCTCCGGCATGGCAGAACACCGGGCGATGGAGGCGATTTTGGAGACGACCTGCTCGCGAATCTCGACATCGGCCGATCTTCGTGGTCGCCATCGGGCGTCGCCACAGCCAGTCGGCCCATACGACGCCGAGGGTGCGCCGACCAGTTGCGGAAGGTCGGCCCGGTACGACGGAAAGGCTCCCACCTTGCCTCGGTGGTATCGAGATTCGCGACCATTGCTACCCGGAAGTGTTATCGGAATTCGCGACCAGGCGGGCAGAACACCCGGGGTCGCGTTCATCCCTTCGTCCCCGACTGGGCTCGTCGTGCGCGGCGAATTACCCGGACTACATCGAGGACGGTCCACCAGGCAGCGACGAGCATGGAAGTCAGAAACCCGCCATCGCGCTGTGGAAGTCGCGGAACACGAGTGCGCCGAGCCGACCTCGATAGTCCCGAACGCACGCTTTCGAAGTCGATGTTTGCCGTGCCCACCTGCGGTAGGGAAACCTCTCGGGTATGGAAGAAGCGATCGAACCCTCAGCGTTCAAGGCGGTCAGCCAGGTCGAGCCCGAGCCGATCCGCGAGCACTGGGTGAACGTCGCGGGCATACACTATCCGCCCAAGCAAGTATACCAACTGATCACCGGTTTGCCCCGCTCGGCGTATACATCGCATCGAGCCCTCGCCGAGTTGCGCAAGTTGGGGCTGTCGACCAGCGTCTACACGCCGCCGCGGACCGAAACTGCCCGAGCGGAGATCTCCGACGGGTCCAGCGCGACCGGTGGCGTCGATAAATTGTCTGAGTCGTTCGCGACGCTGTCACGTTTTCTCACCGACCATGACCTGACAGCACATCTTGCTGCCTCGGAGGCCGCCCTCCAGCACGCGGGCTCCGCAACGACTCGTGAGGTGATAGCCGAGTACGGATTCAGCGAGGACCTTCTCGACGCCGCACTGGCTGTGCGCGCACAGGTCGGACGCCTCAACGACGTCATTCATGCGACCGTCATCGCGCGCGTGTTACCCCTCATCTTGGAAGAGGGTGAGATTGTCGTCCGGCGGCCTTCGCTGGGAGCGGGAAACGATCGGTCACGACCGTTCGATCTGGAAACCGACCATCGGATCGCCGAGTTCAAAGTCGCACAGTGGAAGGGCGCCGACGCTGTGCGCAAGCGAGGCGTCGTCTCCGACCTGGTCCACTTGGCGCTCGATGAAAGCGGTCGACGTGCCCAGCTGTTCGTCGTCGGTGCGCGCCCGGTCCGGTTTCTTACGACATCCAAGTCGACGATCGAGTGGGCACTCGGGCGATCGTCTCCGCATACCAGGACCCGGTTCGAGCAACGCTTCGGACCTGCATCCAACTTCACCATTGCGGAATTCGTTCGTGTCCATGGTGAACGCATCGAACTCGTCGACCTGGAAACGCTCGTTCCGTCATTAGCCCTTCCCGCGGAGCTCATCTGATGACCGAGGCGTGCGGTTCTGCGGCTGGCGTGGTTCACGCCCTGAGAGAACGGGCAGACCGCTCCGGCTCTTGTGGTTCGATCGACTCTCGCAGCCGGCGCCGATTCGGCATACTTCGCGCCCACACCGACGTCATCGCTGTCGTATTTGTGGATAGACGGAACGAGTGAGTTCGGTACCATCCGTGCCAGTCCCCGGGTAAGAAACGGTCGGTACGGAGACCTCGCACAAGCGTCATCGGCAGTTCGGCTGGAATGGAAAGCAGCTTTCACCGGCCGGCACCGGAGCTCGCCGGACCTCTTCGGTGGGCGTGGGCAGTGGAGGCCGCACTGGCGGCTCCTCGGTGACCGAGCTGATCGGCTGTTCGTTCCTGATCGGCTTCGGATCGGGCTCACCTCCAGACTGGGCCAACAACCAAAGCCCGCCACCCAGCACTGCGATCGCGGCGAACGCCGCAGCAGTCTGATACACGCTCCGCCTGCTGGCGGAGGCCGGAGTGGACGGTCGCACCATCACCGGCCGCGGGACTGCCTCAGCGGGCTTGATCCACGCCGGCTGCGGTGAGACCGAAAGGCGTGGCACCGAAGCCTGAGCGGGAACCGGCGGAGCCGGTGGCGTAGAACTCGATCGTGACGTCGACAACGGCACAGCCGGTAACGGTTCCACCCCCCTGCGCGGAAACCCTTCTGCTGCCAGTTCGGCGACGGTGGTGCGGTCGCCGCATTCGAGTGCATCGACCAATGCGTAGGCCTGGTCCGCGGTCCAGGCGATGCCGCCGGAGCGGTGGGCTCTGTGGAACCAGGCCCGCAACGGATTATGGTTCTCGCACAGCAACACAGTGCAACCGTCAGGCGCCGATTTCTTGTCGAGCCGCATCGTCGAGCCGCGCGGAGGAACGACCACCACCAACCCCGGGACATAGGCGGCGCTGCCCACCCGGCTGACCACACGCTTCAACTTCAGCGCGCCGTTGCGGGCCTAGTCGTAGGGTGTGGTGTCGTTGGCGCGGACATGGACCGGGTCACCAACATAGCCAGGAACCTGCCATCGGCTGTTCGATGTACAGATCAGCACACCGTCGCCGGGAACCCCCGGCGCGGTTCCTTTGATCTCGATCACGACGGCGGTGAACGGGGTGATGACGATCAGATCGACCGCTTGACCGGCGACGTACGCGTTGGTGATCGCGATACCAGGGATCTTGAACTCCCCTGCCCACACCCTCAACCAGTCGAAGACGCGCGATTCGGTACCGGACTTGGGCTTATCGGCGATGACGAGCATCAGGATCACCCCTCCCTGCTACAGGTGATACCTATATGATATCGGCCCAATCCGACAGGATGCGCGACAATGATTGCGGCTCAGTATCTTTCGGACGAACAGCGAGGGCAGGCACCACTCAGGGTGGGCGGCCAGAGCATCGGGCACACCAGGTCGGCACGCCGGTCGACATGGCGGTTCGGGTGCCGGGCGCCCGAGCCGACTCCAGCTCGCACGCTCCACGCCGGCATCGACTCCCCGATCCCGACGATGCCGCGGTTGATTCGTCGCCACGGCCCCACTGATCACGCTCTACATGTTGCCGCCCACCCGGCCCCCCGACAAAATAGCTCACAGTCGGCGAGGCCCGCATCTCTTCCCCGCGTGGGGCGCGGATTCAGGCTTCCGGCAACGGCAACGCCGCGACGTGGGTTGGCCACCGCGAAAGGGCACATACGCAAATTGGCTATCAGGACTGTCTCAGCTGAACCCGACTTGAACCCCCACGCTGCTGACCTGCACATATGGTTTAAGCAATTGATACTCACACCAAATAACAGCAGGTAGAAAGAGGGAGATATGTGTCCGGAGGGGGAATCGACCAATACGCCCACGCGCTCATCAGGCAACATGTCCTGTATATCAATAGCGGACACATACATACGTAGCAACCGCTGGTTGGCAGAACGCCCTCCCACCCGAGGAGCATCCCGGGCCCGCTGAGCCGCGCCGGACCATAACCGACGGCGCCGCCCAGCCCCCAGTTGGCCGCTCTGTCGTGCCGTCGGCTTCCCCCGATGTCGCGTTCCGATGCTGGGCGACACAGTCCCAGGGCGGTATGTGAGCGCCGTCGCTGAAATTCTCGCCGGAGCCCACGTTCCGGCGCTGCGAGCCACAGGCCGTGGCCGTGGCCACGCAGCGGCCGAAACGAGCAGGGCTGCCGACCGATCGGCCCGGCCGGTAGGCAGGTGAGTCCCGGCCGAATGGGTGTCGATCGAGGTTCCCACGGCGGGTGGGGCGGAGGGAATTGGTGCGCAGCGCCCGACTTTATCGGATCCGACCCTTGGCTACCGTGAGCGACCCGGGCTTGTCAGAACGGCCAGCGCTGAACGCTCACCCGAAGTGGCGGCGTCGGCCAGCGACGGCACGTCGAGCTGGTAGTCGCCGGCGAGATAGATGGTGCCGAGCGGGTCGCGCAATGTGGGGAGCGTTTTGCGTCGGCCGGGCGCCCAGAAGGGGACGACTCGGCGGTGCCTGCGCAGGATGGGCTCCCCCAGCTTGCCTTCCAGTTCTGGTAGCACGCTGAGCAGGTCGTTCCTGAAGCGTGACACGATCTCTTCGTCGGGCAGGTCGAGCAACGCGTCGGCCTTGCCGCCACCGGCGAAACAGGCCAGGGCGCCGCCCGGCGTGCGGTCGCCACCGGTGCGCAGCGCCGCGGCGTGGTTGAACACCGCCTGAAACGACAGCTGCGGTGCCGAGATGCCGAAGTACTTGTCCCAGCGCTGCGGGCCGACCTCGTCGGTGAAGAAGCCGACCACCACGTAACGACCGTAGGTGATGTCGTTGAACGCGGTGCGGTACTGCTGCGGCAGGTCCGGAATGATCCGTTGGGTGATATCGGCGGGCGTGGTGACAATCGCGCGCTTGGCCTGCAACCGCTTGGGCACGTCACCGTCGAGATAGTCGACGATCACGCCGTCACCGTCGCGGCGCACCGCTCGAACCATCGAGTTCAGGCGGATGCGAGCGCCCAAATCGCCGGCCAGCACGTCGGTCAGCGTCTGGTTGCCGCCGACGGGCAGAGAGAAGTTCGGGACCTTCTCCGGGTCGGTCAGCGCGATGCCGACCGAGTACACGAACTGAGCGGCGGCCGTCTCCTCCGGATCGCATCCCATCCACTGCGCCGACCACGACCGGACGATCGTGGCAGCCAGTTCCGAGCGGACGCCGTTCAGCAGATACGACGCCGGCTTGGACTCGAGCCGGGCACGTACACGCTGGGCGAAACGGCTCTGCGATTCGAGGAACGGCGCGGCCGAGAGGATGCGCGCACCGACGATGGCGAGACCGAGCCGATCCATCATGGTCATGCGCGTGCGGAACATGAGCGCCAGCGGATTCGATGTATCGACCGTGGAACCGTTCAAATGCAACGCGATGCTCTTGCCGGCGAGCGAGCCCATCTCGATGTTGTGCCGTTCCAGCGCGTCGATCAGGCTGCCGGTGCCCTCGGTGAACTGGGTGCCGACATTGATCCAGTAGTCGCCCCGGCGGACGGTGTCAACGCGTCCACCTGCGCGGTCGGTGGACTCGAGCACGACCACATCAGTGGTGGGAGCCAAAGTGGTCGCGGCCGTCAAGCCCGACATTCCTGCGCCGACGACGACCATCTCAGTGGTTTCTTCCTGGATTTTCTGTGTTGCCATTTCGGCTCCTACCTGCGGATGGGTGGAACTGTGAACTCGTTGATTACGCCGTAACGGCGGCGTCACCGGTCACAGCCGGGGCGTCGACCTTCTTGTTGTAAGCATCGAAGGCGCGGTACGCGCGGTAGTAGGTGAACATCTGCAGGCCCCAGGTGGACAACGCGAAGATGTAGAAGATGGTGTGCTCCGCGTCGTCGCCCGGAATGTGGACGAAGTCGTAGGTCGCGGCGATCAAGAATCCGCACGCCGTCGCGACACCGGCCCCCACCGCGTGCCCGCGCTCACCGATCTCCCAGAGCCGCTGGGAGAAATAGATCAGGAAGAATGTCGTGAGGATGTTGACCACGATGTAGAAGATCTTGCCCGGAGTGCCGATCTCCTCGGCATAGACGCTCAAGGCGAAACCGACCACACCCGCCAGGGCGAACGCGCGGACGTCGACCGCCACCGAAGGCTTGTACCGGTTGCCCGGCGCCGCTGCAAGACTGCGTCGACGCCTACGCGTGGCTGCGCCGATCGGCCGCCGACCTGGGCATCGACCCGAATCGGATGGCGATCGGCGGCGACTCCGCCGGGGGCAATCTCGCTGTCGCCCTGTGCCTGTACCGCCGCGACAAGGGCAGGGACCTGCCCGTCGCGCAAGTGCTCGCCTACCCCGCCGTCGACGACACATTCTCCAAGCCGTCGTGGTCGGAATTCGCCGACGCACCGCTGCTCGGCGCCGCGGAGGGCCGCTGGCTCTGGGAGCAGTACGTCGGTGCCGAACACGCCGGTGGCGACCCGTACGCGGCACCGATGCGCGCGGAGTCGTTGCACGGTCTACCGCCCGCGCTGGTCATCACCGCCGAGGTCGATCCGATCCGCGACGATGCCGAGGCGTCTGCGCAGCGGCTTCGGCACGAGGGCGTCGCGGTGTCGTCGACCAGGTACACCGGGGTCTTCCATGGCTTCTTCACCGAGGTCGGCGTGTTCACGCAGACCGAGCAGGCGATCGGCGAGGTGTGCCGGCACCTGCGCGATCTCGCATCTCCGCAACGACGCGATCAGCTCTCGACGACCGAGCGGATCCGTCGCACCGCTGCGGGGGCGGTATTGTCGCAGTGGCCGCGCCAGTCGATCGCGATACACCGGTAACGGTCGCGCAGCCTGCCGACCTGGTGGCGAAACATCCAGCCGCCGAACTAGGTTCCGTGACCGAACACGACGGTCCCGCGGAGGGCAAGCCGGGCGGCGGCCCTGTGTCGCGGAAGGCGATAGTAGTGCCGGGCACCTCGACGGACGGCGTCGCCGGGCCATCGGGCCGTCTCGGTGGCGCGGAGCCAGCCTGGCCAGCGGCCATCATCGGTGTGGCGGGGGCGCGCCTCCCCGGGTGATGAGGCCTTTACCGCATGTCAAGCGAACAGAGCCGTGAATCGCCAGTCCAGTACCCGCTGTGATGGTGCGTCCCCGCGATGGGAGAGAACAATCGATCGCAGGTCGAGGGTGCCGCCGGTCGGCAGTATCGACGCGTTCTCGACGTACAGGTCGCTGGTGAGGGTATCCCCTTCGGCGACTGCGGCTGTGTGATCGCAGGATTGCCAGCCGAGTATTGTCACCAGGTTGGGCAGCGCCCGTGCCGCCTGATCGAGGGCGATGCCGATGGTGTGGCCACCGTAGACGAGGCGACCGGTCGGGCTCGTCCGCTCATCGTGGTGCGTGGCGGCGATATTGAGGGTGAGCCGGGCGAGTTCGGGTGCACTGCTGACGACATCGCCGCTCGAGGTGAACCTGACCCCCACCAGCGACGGATCGAAATGTGGTCCTGGCACTGCGGATCGGTAGGCATCGAGATCGATTCCTTCGGGCACTGCCCAGCCCGTTGCGTGCGATTCACCGATCGTGGACACATCGTCGGTGCGGGTCACCTCGGCCGGATCGACCGCGGGGTCGACCGGCAGCATGGCGCATCGATGGAAGTCCAGCACGGTCCGTCCGTGCTGGTCCGCAGTGCTGATACGCAATACGGCGAGACCCGTCGCCTGGCGACCGGATCTGATCGAGTTGCTTTTCAGGCCGACGACCGCGGTGGTGGTCGACAGCGTGTCACCGATCAATGGCAGGCGATGTAACCGCAGGCCTCGGTAGAAGAGGTTCGCTTTGACGTGGTGGGTGGCCAGAGTCGATTGTCCGATCGCGATATCGGTGACAAGCCCGGGGTGCGCGACCGGACCACCGGCGACCGTTGCAGCCAGCGACCTGTCGAGCGTCAGGCGCAATCGATTGCCGACGATCGCCTGGTGCGCGGCAGCGAGCCCGTCGGTCAAGGTGACGGCAGGGGCGGTATCGAAGACCTGCCCGACGGCCAACCGGTCGAAGTAGGGCCCGCCGACGACAACAGTCCGTGTGTGGTCGAGAGTTGTCATCGCCCGGCTCCGATCTTCATCAGCGTACGGCGGGCGGCGACGGCGAGAGCTTCGTCGAGCATCCGGCCGTCGAGTTGAATAGCTCCCACCCCCTGTTCCTCCGCTTGTTCGAGTGCGGACAGTACCCGCCTGGCGAAGTCGGCCTGTTCAACGCTCGGAGTGAACAATTCCAGCGTGGTGCCGACCTGCGCCGGGTGCACAACCCATTTGCCGTCGAACCCGAGATCCGCGGCCCAGTGGCCGGCACGGCGGAATGCCGGATCGTCGGCGATTCCGAGGAAGGGACCGTCGATTGCCTGCACTCCTGCCGCACGCGCGGCGTGTAGTACCCGGTCCTGGACATAGAGCCACTGTTCGGGCGGGGCCGCGGGCGACCGGCCCAGTGCGGCACCCAGATCGGCGTATCCGATGATCACGGCCTCGATCCGGGACCCGGCGGCGATCCGGTCGACATTGTGGATTCCGGCGGGGGTTTCCACCAGTGCCTGCAGTCGCACCTCCGTGCCGCCGGCTTCGTCGAGTATCCGGTCGGCGGCCTCGAGGTCCACGGTCGAGCCGACCTTCGGAATCACGATCGAGGACAGGGCATCCGCCACTTCGCAGAGTGCGGACAGGTCACGGCGGAACCATCGGGTATCCGGTCCGTTGACCCGGACGGAGACCGGCCGCCGGGGTCCGTACTCACCGACCAGCTCGGCCACGACCTCCCGCACCTCGTCCTTGCGACCGGCAGTGACAGCATCTTCGAGATCGAGAACGACCTCGTCGACAGAAGAATCGAGTGCCTTGCGGGCCTTACGCTCATCCGACCCGGGTGCGACCAGAATTACTCGCCGGCATGTAGCAATCACGATGAGTCCTGCCGATTACTTCGCGACGCGTGTCGGCGAATCGATAGTCACTGCTTCGACTCGTGACTCACGCAGTCGCAAGCATTCGGTGCTGTCCAGCGCCGGCGAGGCGCACAGGTAGAGCTGATCACCGTGAACGCCACCGGTTGCGCAGGCCAAGACGAGTCGGCTGGACCGTACCCGCTCGATTTCCCGGCCCTCCGCGTCGATTCGAACTGCGGCGCGGCCGAATACATCAGATACCCAGATATATCCCCATGTATCCATTCCGATGCCGTCCGGCGCGAAGTCGACGAACAGCTCCTTACGCTCGGTGAGACTGCCGTCGGGAGCAAGGCGGAATCGAGTCAGCCGGGCGCCGAACGACTCGGCGACGAATAGATACTTCCGGGTTTCGTCGACGACGATTCCGTTGCTGAACGCCAGCCCGGAAGCCGCCTCCCGGTATTCGCCGTCCATCTCGACCAGGAAGAGCCGGCTGGTCGCCGGCGGGGTGAACCGGCCGTGGCATACGTTGTCGATATCTTCCGGATCGGAGAGGAAGGCGTGGGGGTCGAATCCGGTTTCGCCGACGTAGCATCGACCGGCGGAGTCCACTGCCAGATCGTTCAGTGTCGATAGGACCGAATCGGAGAGGTCAGCGTGCACGACCAGTTCATCGTCGTCGAGCCGGAGGATTTTTCGCTCCTGCATGAGAACCACCAGGAGACGTCCGTCGGGCAGCCACCCGATGCCTCCGGGCGCGCTCGCAACCTCGATTGTGCGTGTATCCGAACCGTCCGGCCGAACCGAGATCACTCGGTTCAGATGCATGTCGACGAATCAGACGCGACCGTCGTGGTAGCGCGGGCACTCGGTGAACGAGTATCCGTCGGCGACGACTTCGAAGGAAAAGTTGACAGTCATCGAAAATACTCCATTTCCTGGATCAGGCTTCGGAACGCACGGCTGTTCCCTCGGCATCGGTGACAGACCGCGTTTGTGGCCGTCGCGGGATCGCGGCAGCGAGTATCGCACCGAGAATTCCGAATCCCGCAAAGACGTAGAAGCTTGTTTCGACGCTGCTACCGGCGGCGACGAGGAATCCGATCAATGTCGGGCCGCCGAGGGCTCCGACCCGGCCGGCGCACGAAATCCACGACAGTGCGGCGACTCGGGAGTTATCGGGATAGTCCGTCGCCACGAATCCGGACATCAGCAGCTGCGCTCCGAGAGTTCCGGCACCGGCGACGAAGACAAGGACATAGACCAGACCCAGCGGAAGCGCGATGCTCAGCGCGAGAATGCTCGCTGCGGCTGCGAGAAATACTGCGATCATCACCGTCCGCGGCCCTGAGGCGTCGGCGCGCCTGGCGAGTAGCGGCGGAATTATGGCCGCACCCAGATTGAGAGCAATCAGGAAGGTCAGTGCCGACCCGAGTTCGTATCCGTTCGCGCGCATCAGCTGCGGCAGCCAGGTATTCAGCCCATAGGTCAGCACCAGCCCACTCGCACTCATCAGTCCGAAGACGATGGTTCGCACCCATACTCCGTCGACGAACAACGCCTTCGGGCCCCGCGCAGTGCCGGAGCTCCGGTCGTCCTGCGATCCGTCTGCATAATCAGCGGGCCGGCGCGTTGCCGAGGATTCGGGAAGGGTGAAATACATCAGTGGCACCAGGGTGACCAGGGGTAGAGCACCGAGCGCGAAGAGGAAGCGCCAGCCCAAGGGCTCCAGCGCTACTACGCCGACGAGCGCGGCGACAACACCTCCGACGGGGTATCCGGACCAGGCGATGGCGCTGTACCGATTCCCCTTCCCCTCCGGCGCGAATTCCACCGCGAGCGCCGCCGCGAGGGGAACGAACGCGCCGATACCCAGCCCTGCCATGAAGCGGGCTCCGCCGAGCGTTTCTGCCGTCGGCGCCACGGCGCAGATTGCCATCCACGCGGAGAACCAGCCGCACGAGGCGATGGTCAGCATGCGCCGGCCGATGAAATCGGCCAGCGCACCGGAGACGAGGGAGCCGATCAACATACCTACGACCGTGAGAGTGCTGATCAGCCCCGCTGTCGCCGGCCCGATATCCCATCCCTGCGGGGACACCAACTGGGGCAGCACTGTCCCGTAGGAGACCAGGTCATACCCTTCGAATGCCAACCCGGCGAAACACAGTGCCAGTACCGGGATTCGGGATCTGGCGTTGACTCTGGACATGGTGACTCCCTCATATAGACGACATTCCGCGCTCCATATGCCGAGGCGTGCCGCGCTGTCGTCGCGGGCCTCCACCCCCGGCGGCCGAATCGGCCGAACGGGTGGGGGCTGGGATACCTCGCCGACGAACCGGTTCGAATCGGAGACTCCGGCCGCATATCGAGTAGCGCGTGGCAGCATCGGTCGGGGCCTCGGCTCGCGGCGATCGGCCGGGTTGTCTGCGCGGCGACCTGCGTGCACTGGCAAGTGCGTATGTCCAGAAGCGAGCCTAAGCACAACAGGTCGTTGTGTCAACCATCACTATGTCGAGTCAGTCCCGGATTTGCCCCGTTACGGCTGCTACCAGGGCGTCGCCCGACGCTGCGTCATGTCGGCGACAGCCCCCGGGTCTACGCTCGCAGCATGGACAACACTGCATCGACTGAGACGACAGAGCTGCTCCCGGTGCGTGAGCAGCAGCGGTTGATGACACGCCGGCGAATATTGCATGCGGCACGCACGGTTTTCGAAGAGCGCGGTTACGGGGAAGCGTCCATCGGCGATATCACCAAGGCCGCGAAGATCAATCGATCCACCCTCTACCTCCACTTCGCCAACAAAGCCGAGGTTTTCAACGAGGTATATGAGGCCGTCCGCAAGCAGCAAAGCGCACGCTACTGGTCACTGCTGAACGTCGCGCTCGAGGAGGGCACCGAGTCCGCGCTGCGGAATTGGCTCGACAACGCCTTGACCTGGTGGGAGGACCACGCGAAACTGCTGCCCGCGATTCACGAAGCCATGGCCGGCGATCTCGAGGTAGCCGCGCGCTGGAAGGACCAGATCGACCAGCTCGCGCACGAACTCGACGGATACCTGCAGACGATCCCGCCGGAACACCGTGACGAACGGCAACTGCGCATCGAACTGCTGATGGTGCAACTCGATCAGCTGTGCTTTCGATGCATCGTGCAGAAGGTCTTCCTACTGGAGCGCGCGACCCTGCTCGATGTGGTGACCGGACTGTGGGGCGACGCACTGAACCTGAAGAAGGACCGTAGCTCCTGACCGCTGCGCCGCCCGGGCTCTTCGGCATGCGGATACCCCTCTCGACGAGTCGCCACACCTTCACGCAATCGAGAACACGGAGCCGAGTCCACCTAACCGGCAACCAGACTCCCCTGTCGCCACAGCGTGACACCGAGACCGGCACATCGCCCCCGGCGGCGTGCCGATCATCGGCGCCTGTCCACAGACGCGACCACTCGCAATTAACTCGACATACTGTTGCTTGACTCACCATTGTGTTGCGCGTAATGTCCCTCACAGATGGTGAACCGGCGAACCCGCCGACGGACCGGCCTTTCGAAGCCGGGTTCCTGTTGCGCGCTTACGCCGATATCCGCGCGGTGCCATCGATCCGATGACGAACCGCCTCTCCGACCGGTGGCATGCCCACCGATGTGCACCAATCCGGAAGACAGGACCAGTCAAGTGAACGAGATCCAGATGGGTCGGCCCGAGACCTTCCCCGAGGCAATGGCCGCGCTGGCCGAATCATTCGCCGATACGGAAGCCGTGGTGGCGCCCGAAGGACGACTGACCTTCGCCGAACTGAACTCCCGCTGCGAAGATTTCGCCGGATCGCTGGCCGCGGCCGGTCTGCGTCCCGGCGACCGGGTGGGAGTACTGCTACCGAACGGCCTGCGCTGGCTCGTCGCCGTGCTGGGCGCCCAGCGCGCGGGACTGACTGCCGTTCCGATCAACACCTGGTATCGCTCCAACGAGCTGGCACATCTGATCGCCTCCGCGGATCTGCGGTTGATCGTGACCGAGAACCTCGTCTTCGGCAAGGACATCCCCGCCGAACTCGCCGCCGCCGGATATTCCGGAACATACACATCCGCTACCCGCGCCGCGCAGTATCTGGGGGCATTGCTGTGGCCGGCCGCCGACCCCTTTCCGCCTGCCGCGCAGCGCGGACCTTGCCCACCGCAGACGTGTGGACCGTCGGATACGGCGATGATTCTCTACACCAGCGGCAGCACAGCGCTTCCCAAACCAGTGCCGCTCGAGCACGCCAAACTGCTGCGCAACGGTCGCGCAATGGGTGATCGCATGCATGTGGTCCCCGGTGATCGACTGTGGTTCGCGATGCCGTTGTTCTTCGGGTACGGCGCGTGCAACGCGCTCCCCGTCGCGCTGGCCCACGGGATCACCCTCTGTATCCAGGAGAAGGTCGAAGGCGATGCGGCCCTGGAATTCATCGAGGCCGAGCGCTGCACTGTGTTCTACGGCCTGGCCACCGCCGTACGCGCCCTGCTGGCTGCGCCGAGTTTCGGACGACGGGATATCTCGTCGCTGCGGACGGGGCCGGTCGGATTCAATGCCGAGGACAAGCGACTGGCAATCGAAGGCCTCGACATCACCGAAGCGTGCAGTGCCTACGGGCTGACCGAGTCATACGGCTTCGTCACCATGTCCGACGCTCACGACGACCTCGCCACCAAGCTCAATACGCAGGGGAAAAGCCTTCCCACCCAGGAAATTCGGATCACCGACTCCACTGGAGCCCCGTGCCCGCCCGGATCCGTGGGCGAGATCGAGATCCGCGGTTGTGTCATCCCCGGCTATCTGGGTGGCACCGAGATCAATGCCGGTACACGGACCGCGGACGACTGGTTCCGCACCGGTGATCTCGGTGTGCTGGACGCCGACGGCAGATTGTCCTTCGGCGGGCGCTGGAAGGAAATGCTCAAGATCAAAGGGATCAACGTGGCGCCGCTCGAAGTGGAGGAGATCATATCCGGCCACAGCTCGGTGGACCAAGCGTACGTATTCGGGTTGGAGACCCCGGAAGGTGACCAGGAGATGGCCTGCGTTGTGGTGCCGGCCGTCGCTGTCGGCGACCACGAAGCGCTTGCCCGCACGCTGACCGAGTACATCCGCGCTCGTGCCGCCAGTTATAAGGTGCCCGGCCGTTTCGTCGTGATGGAGTCGGCGGCGGTACCGCAGACTGCCACCGGCAAGGTGAGCAAGCTGAAACTGCGCGACATGCTCACCGAGGGCGTGCGATGAGCACCGCCGAAACAATCCGGCGCACGCCGCGCTTCGCCGAGCTTCCGGTACTGCCGGACCGCGACGAACACCACGGCTGGGATGTATGGGGCCGCCACGACGAAATCGGCACGCTCAACCTCATCGGACCCCGGCAGCGGCTCGCCGCAGCCCGCACCATCCGGACCGGCGAGATGATCTCGCTGTGCCTGCCGTTGGACGAGCCGAATCCGGGCTTGTTCGGCGAGCGCGCTCCCTACGACCATATCGTCGAAGACACCGCAGCCGGGCACGACGACCGGCTGGACCACTTCTATCTGCAGGGCTCCTCCCAATGGGACGGGCTCAGGCATATCCGTGCCGGACGGCACGGCTACTGGGGCGGCCGGCAGGAATCCGACCTCGCCACCACCGACACCCTCGGAGTCGATCACTGGGCGGCCCATGGGTTCGGCGGGCGCGGAGTCCTGGTCGATATCGCCCAATACCTCGCCGATATGGGAACCCCGATGGTCGCGGACGAACCGGTCGTGATCACCGCAGCCATGCTCGACGCGGCAGCGGCCGCCCAGGGAACAACCTTCGAGTCGGGCGACATACTCGTGATTCGCACCGGTTGGACCGAGTGGTATCGCACGCGCCCCCTACAACACCGGCTCCGTATGCGGGACACAATCGGTGCGGGGTTCGCCTGCCCGGGGCTGGATTCATCGAAACAGATGGCCGGCTATCTCTGGGACAACGAGTTCGCCGCGGTGGCTGCCGACAACGTAGGCGTGGAAGTCTTCCCGGTCGACCGCCGGAAAGGATTCCTGCACCGCCGCCTGATCGCACTGCAGGGCATGCCGCTGGGCGAGTTGTGGGATCTCGAAAGGCTCGCCGCCGCGTGCGCTGACCGCGGTCACTACGAATTCCTGCTGGTATCCGGAGTCCTTCCCTTGCCACGCGGAGTGGGCAGCCCCGCGAACGCCCACGCCATCATCTGATCCGCCTTCACCGAGGAAAGGAACTTCCGCTGTGCCACTCGGTCCGCTCCGACAGGTAGCCATAGTCGGGATCGGGATGACCGAAGTCTCCCGGCGCTCCCCCCGCACCGCACTGGATTTCGCCGCCGAAGCGTTACGGCTGGCACTCGATGATGCCGGCCTGCGCGTACACGAAGTCGACGGGCTGTTCACCAATGTCGGCTATCCGTTGGCCGTCGACTACGACCGGATGGCCGAGGCGTTCGGGCTCGGAATCCGGGCAGCGGTGCAGACGTGGACCCATGGACGCTTCGTCGGACCGGCTCTGCAGGCGGCGGTGCAGTCGGTTGCCCTGGGCATGTCCGATATCGCGGCATGCGTGGCGGGCGTATCTTTCTCCGGACTCGGCATGGTCGGTGGAGCCGGAGATCTCGAAGGTATGCGCCAAGGTGGCGGGTCGCACGGGGAACTTCCGCACTACGGTATGACGGCACCCGGCGCCGGAGCGGCGATGGCCTTCCAGCGCTATTGCACCCGATACGGCTACGACCCGGAACTGATCGCCGCGGTGCCGATCGCCTTCCGCAAGCACGCCCGTCTGAATCCGGCCGCCCAGATGACCGATGCCCTGGGACCCGACGACTACCGACACCAGCCCTTCGTCGTCGAACCATTGCGCCGACCCGACTTCGCCCTACTCAGCGACGGCGGCGGCTGTCTGCTCGTCACCACCGTCGAACGTGCCCGCGACCTCCGGCAGCCGGCCGTGGTCGTGGCCGGAATGCAAGGACTGCACGCCGGTCGCAACGAATTCATCTTCGCCCCACCCGGACTGGGGGTCTTCTCGCAGAGCGACTCCCGGCGCGTCGAGCACAACACCGTCTACACCCAGGCGGGGTTGACGGGACCGGCCGATATCGACTCACTGCAGCTGTACGACGCCTTCTCACCCAATCTGGTGTTCGTCCTGGAACGCTTCGGATTCGCCGGAGAGGGACAGGCCCTCGACTGGCTGCAGAACGGCCGGATCGAGCTCGGCGGTGAGCTCCCGACCAATACCGCCGGGGGTCTGCTCTCCGAGGCACATATCTGCGGGTGGGGTCACCTGGTCGAGGCGGCCCGCCAGCTTCGCGGTCAGGCCGGTCACCGGCAAGTGGCCCGCTGCGAAACCGTCCAGTGGGCCACTCCTTTCGGGGATTCGCTCATTTTCACGAAGGACAGGTGATCAGACAGTGTCGGACCGACGCCCACTCCCCCTCCGCTATCCCGAGGACATCGAGCACCTCGACGGGGCGGCGAATTCCCTACTGCGTATCCCTCGATGCGGCACCTGCGATCGGCGATTCTGGCCACCCGGGCCGGTATGTCCCCACGACTTCAGCAGCGATATCGGCTGGGACACCGATCCGGGAACCGGTCGTGTCAACAGTTGGGTCCGGTTCCACAAACAGTATTTCGCCGGTGACGACGTTCCCTACATCGTGGTACAGGTCCGGCTCGACAGCGGACCCAACATCACGACGACATGGGCCGGCGACACGGACCCGGTTATCGGCGAACCGGTTTCGGTGTCGTTTCGGACGGTGGGCGAGCACACGACCCTGCCGGAGTTCGGACCGGTGGTCAGCGAAGGTTCGCGATGAGTGCCGCTGTGATCGAGGACCTGCGCCGCGCGCTTCCACCCGGCCGGACCATCGACGACCCCGGCATTCTCGACAGCTACGCACACGACCAAGCCGTATGGGCCCCGCACAGTCGGCCGGTGGCCGTAGTGCGGCCGCGTAGCGCGGAAGAGATTCAGCAGATCGTTCGCATCTGCCTGGAACACCGCGCACCGGTGGTGGCCCGTGGCGCGGGAACCGGGCTGTCCGGCGGTGCCAACTCGGTCGACGGCGCCGTCGTGCTGTGCACCGAAAATATGACGACGATCAAGGAGATCGACAAGACTGAACAACTCGCCGTCGTCGAGCCCGGTGTGGTGAACGACGATCTCCGGAAGGCATGCGCCGAGCACGGCCTGTGGTACCCGCCGGATCCGGCGAGCGCCCCGTGGTCGACCATCGGCGGGAATGTCGCGACGAATGCAGGCGGTCTCTGTTGCGTCAAGTATGGCGTCACCCGCGATTACGTACTCGGCATGCAGGTGGTCAACGGTCGCGGGGAGCTGGTGCGGCTCGGCCGCCGCACCGCCAAGGGGGTCGCGGGTTATGACCTGGCGGGTCTCATGGTCGGTTCAGAGGGAACGCTCGGCATCATCTCCGAGGTAACGGTACGTCTGCGCCCGGCACGTCCACCGGACCGCACGATCGCCGGCTACTTCGACTCACTTGCCGCCGCCGGGCGCGCAGTTGCGGCGGTCGGGACGGCAGGTCTCATACCGTCGGCGCTCGAACTCATCGACCGCCACACCCTTCTCGCCGTCGACGCATGGAAGAACATGGGGCTGTCCGACGAAGCGGATGCCGTACTGCTCGCGCGCACCGATACCCCGGGGGCCGGCGGCGACGAGGAAGCCGCGGCGATTCTGGCCTGTTTCACCGAGTCGGGTGCGAGCTGGGCGGCGATCTCGTCCGACCCTCAGGAGGCCGAAGCGCTGTTCGCGGCCCGCCGGCTCGCGTACCCGGCCCTCGAGCGGCTCGGGCCCGTCCTCACCGAAGACGTCTGCGTTCCCCGTGCCTCCGTCCCCGAGATGCTCACCAGAATCGAGGCCATCGGGCAGCAGAACCGAATCACCATCGCCAACGTTGCCCACGCCGGTGACGGGAATCTGCACCCGCTTCTGATCGTCCCTGCCGACGACGCTCACGTGCGGCGACGGGCCGAGTATGCCTTCGAGCGGATACTCGATTCCGCGATCGAGCTGGGCGGCACGGTCACCGGCGAACACGGTGTCGGGCTGTTGAAACGCAACGGGTTGACCCGGGAGTTGACCGAGCCGGTTCTGGCCATGCATACAGCGGTGAAGCGGGCGCTCGACCCACACGGCATTTTCAACCCCGGAAAAGTGATCGCACCGTGCGCGCCGCAGTGCTGACCGGCCGACAAGGTTCCGGCCCGCCACACCCACCATCCAGTAATCGATCACTCGAGGAGAGATATCAATGAACAGCACCGAACTCGACCGCACCCGCTTCTACATCGAGGGACAGTGGGTGACACCGCGGGCGGACGATACTCAGGTATCCCTGGAAGCTGCCACCGGAAAACCATTGGGGACGGCGGCTCTCGGGTCGGCAGCCGATATCGACGTCGCCGTCCGCGCCGCCGAACGAGCATTGCACGGTCCGTGGGGCAGCACGACGGCCGCTGAGCGAGCAACCATCATGCGCCGGTTCGCAGACGCGCTCGCTGCCCGGGCCGACGATACCTCGGCCCTGGTCAGCCGGGAGAACGGCATGCCCATCGCACTGTCCCACGCCTTCAACGGTGCGGCGCCCGCGGGACTGCTCCAGATGTATGCCGACACCATCGAGTCCACACCCCTGGAACGGGCGCGGCCCAGCCAGGCCGGGTCCACCCTCGTGCGTCGCGAACCGGTCGGTGTCGTCGGGGCGATCACACCGTGGAACTATCCGCAGGTTCTGGCGATGATGAAGATCGCTCCGGCGCTCGCCGCGGGCTGCACGGTCGTGCTGAAACCGGCTCCGGAAACGGCGCTCGACGGCTACGTTCTCGGCGAGGCCGCCACCGAGGCGGGTCTGCCGCCGGGCGTGCTGAACATCGTGGTGGCGGGGCGGGAGGCAGGTGCGGCGCTGGTGTCGCACCCACTGGTGGACAAGATCGCCTTCACCGGATCCACCGCGGCCGGACGGCTCATCGGCGCCGAATGCGGCCGGCTGATCCGCCGCTGCACCCTGGAACTCGGCGGCAAGTCCGCTGCCATCGTGCTCGACGACGCCGATCTCGCCACCTTCGTCGCCGGGCTGGGCGACGCCACATTCCAGAACAACGGGCAGACATGTACTGCGCAGACGCGCGTGCTCGCGCCGCGTTCCCGCTACTCCGAAGTCGTCGACGCTGTCGCCCAGTACGCGCGCGATATGGTGCTGGGCAACCCCTTGGACCCCGCGGTGACCTGCGGACCGATGGCCAGCGAAGCCCAGTTGGAGCGCGTGCTCGGCTACATCGACCTGGGCAAGAAGTCCGGCTCCCGGCTCGTGGCCGGCGGCGCCCGCCCGGCCGGCCTGTCGGATGGCTGGTTCGTCGAACCGACCGTCTTCGCCGATGTCGACAATTCGGTGCCCATCGCACAGGAAGAAATCTTCGGGCCGGTTGTCACCGTGACGCCCTACGACGATGACGACGATGCCGTCCGGCTGGCCAACGACAGCGAGTACGGCCTCGGCGGATCGGTGTGGACCTCCGACGAAGACCGCGGTATCGCCGTGGCACGCCGGGTCCGCACCGGCACCATCGGCGTGAACTACTACATGCAAGACCTCGGTGCGCCCTTCGGCGGCATGAAGAGCAGCGGCATCGGACGTGAACTCGGGCCGGAAGCCCTGGACGGTTACCTCGAGTACAAGTCGATCTACGCCGGCGCCGCACAGGCCGGTTGAGCCGGCGCCCCCGAAGGAGAAACATCGTGCTTGCACAGACTGCGGGACTGTCCGACGTCCAGACCGAGATTCTCGCCACCGTACGAGCTTTCGTGAACAAAGAAATCATTCCCAACGCACCGGAGCTCGAACGAGCCGACTGCTACCCCGCCGAAATCGTCGAGGCCATGAAGAAAATGGGCCTGTTCGGCCTGACCATTCCCGAAGAATATGGCGGGCTGGGCGAGTCACTGCTCACCTACGCGCTGGTTGTCGAGGAGATCGCCCGCGGCTGGATGAGCGTCTCCGGGGTAATCAACACACATTTCATCGTCGCCCACATGATCGCTCAGCACGGCACCCCGGCCCAGAAGAGCAGGTATCTGCCGCTGATGGCGACCGGCGAGATCCGGGGTTCGTTCTCGATGTCGGAACCCGATCTGGGCTCCGGCGTCGCGGCGATCAAAACCCGCGCCCGGCCCGACGGCAACGACTACATCATCGACGGCGCCAAGATGTGGCTCACCAACGGCGCCTCGTCCAACCTCATCGCGCTGCTCGCGCGGACCGGCGGGGACGACCTGAAGCCCAGCCGAGGGCTGACCACCTTCCTTGTCGAGAAGCCGGAGGGGTTCGGCGAGGTCGCGCCCGGCCTGACAATTCCTGCGAAAATCGAGAAAATGGGATACAAGGGCGTAGACACGACCGAAGCCGTCTTCGATGGTTTCCGGATCCCGGCCACCCAGGTCCTCGGCGACGCACCGAATCGAGGATTCGCCTTCATGATGGACGGCGTCGAGGTCGGCCGCGTCAATGTCGCGGCGCGTGCCTGCGGAGTCGCTATCCGGGCATTCGAACTGGCCATCGACTACGCGCAGCAACGCAAGACTTTCGGGAAACCGATCGCCGAACACCAGGCCATCGCCTTCAAACTCGCCGAAATGGCATCCAAAATCGAGGCCGCACACCTCATGATGGTCAATGCCGCACGCTTGAAAAGCACCGGCGAACGCAACGATATCAGCGCCGGTATGGCAAAACTACTGGCCAGCGAATACTGCGCCGAAGTCACCCAGGAATCGTTCCGAATCCATGGCGGCTACGGATACTCGAAGGAATTCGAGATCGAACGACTGATGCGAGAAGCGCCTTTCCTGCTGATCGGTGAAGGGACCAGCGAGATCCAGAAGACCATCATCAGCCGGGGCCTGCTCCGCGAATACCGGCCGAGAAACTGAACGCAGCGCACTGGTAAATCCACGGCTCGCGCTACAGCCCACCACCGACAGGATGGAATTTCATGTCCCTCGACGCCGACAAGCTCCCCTTATCCGGACTTCGAGTCGTGGAGGTATCCAGTTTCGTCGCCTCGCCGCTGTGCGGGCTGACCCTCGCACAACTGGGCGCCGAGGTGATTCGTGTCGATCCGCTGGGAGGCGCGGCCGACCACACCCGATTGCCTGTCACCGGCGACGGCACCAGTATCTACTGGACCGGCCTGAACCGGGGCAAGCAATCCGTCGCTTGCGATATGCGCAGCCCTGAAGGACAGCGCGTCATCCAGCGGCTGATCACCGCACCGGGCGACGGCGGTGGCATCCTGGTGACCAACGCCGGCGGACGGAAATGGCTCGGACACGATGTCCTCGAACGGATCCGGCCGGATGTCATCACCCTGGAGATCCTCGGCCGGCGCGACGGCACACCCGGCGTCGACTACACCGTCAACGCGGCCGTCGGGTTCCCGTTCCTCACCGGCCCGGCCGACAATCCGGAACCGGTCAATCACACACTTCCGGCATGGGATATAGCGTGTGGCTTCTACGCCGCATTCGCGCTCACCGCAGCGGTGCTGCACCGCACGAAAACCGGCGCGGGCACCCACATCACCCTTCCTCTCGAGAATATCGCGTTGTCGCTTGCCGGAACTCTCGGATACCTCACCGAAATTCAGATCGACGGCACCGGACGACCTCGGACGGGTAACCATGTGTACGGCACCTACGGAACCGATTTCGTGGCGGCTGACGGTTCCCGCTTCATGATCGTTGCCCTCACGCCGCGACATTTCCGCGGGCTCGTCGCGGCGACCGGCACCACTGCCACCGTCGAGGCGCTCGAGTCGGCACTGGGCGCGGACTTCACACAGGACGCCGACAGGTTCCGCTACCGCGATCTGCTCACCGCGTTGTTCGCCGATTGGTTCGCACAACACACCGCCGACCGGATCACCTCGACATTACGTGGATGCGGTGTCCTCTACGAGCGGTTCCGGACCTTCGCCGAAACCTTCGCCTCACCGGATGTCCAGGACAACCCGCTCTTCGCCGAGCTCGACCAGGCCGGCGTCGGAAATTACCTGGCAGCCGGCACGGCAGCCCTGTTCGACAACCGGCACCTACACTGCGGAGTCGCACCCGAGCTCGGACAAGACACCACAGACGCTCTCACCCGTGTCACCGGACTGCCCGAGTCGGAGATAGCGGGACTGGTCGAAGCGGGGATTCTGGGCATGGCTGCGCGCGGGTGAGGTGCGCACTGGTGCGTTCATACCGAAGAACCGGCGGGTCACCGCGTCGATGGAACCGACCGTGAGTCCGCGAGCGCACATGCGACGACCGACCGAGTGAGGCCGGAGAAGGTGCGCGGGTCCCACCCGGTCAGTTCGCGCCAGCGGCCGAGTCGGTAGACAACCGTGTTGGCGTGCAGGTGACTGGTTCGTGCACAGAGGGTGATCGACATATCGGCCTCGGCGAACGCAGTGACCGTCTCGCGGAGGGACGGGTGGGCGCCGGCAATCTCAGCGGCGTGGTGAACCTCGTGATCGAGGAGGTCGGCGAGGCTCATCACGCAGTTGATCAGCCAATCCGAGCCGAAGTTGCTGACGGGGTTCCGGGCCGATGTCGCGGACAGGGCGAGCTGAGCCTGCCGCAACGACCGTGCGGCTCCGGCGACCCCCGGATGACCGGAACCGACGCCGACTCTGAAGGCGGCGATCTCGAAGGACTCCAGCACCTGAGCAATGCTGTTGTCGTCGGCTTGGACCACGAGAACATGTACAGCGCCGATACCTCCCCGAGCGATCACCAGCCCGTCAGCGAAATGCGGCCCGGGTTCGACAGCGCTGTCCGATTCCCCGCGCTCCCGGGCGTACGCGAGCCCTACAAAGGGCCTTGCGGAGTCGAATCCGAGGTACTCCGCCAACCTGGCGGCTTCGGCGTCGAGGGCGTCGGTGTTGAGTAGATCGATCAGTCGCTGCGATACCGCCATATGCACGCGATCACGGGCACGGGTCTCGGATCCATGTGCCAGGGCAAGGGTGGATGTCACCGATTGCAGTGATTCGAGCATCAGCGAAGCCAGTTCCGGCAGCAGTTTCTGCACCTCCCCGGGGGCCGCACTCAAGTGCCGCCAGAGCTCTCGGTCACCGACGTGATACGCCCTGATGACCACATCGAGGGCGATCGCCTGGCGAGCGCGGCGCCGGGCCAGCGCCCGCACCTCGCCGAGATCATCCTGATTCCAGGTTCGCCGTTCCCCGAACGCTACGAGTCTGCGCCGGAGTTGTTCCCGGACAGCTTCCCGGTGCTCGTCGTAGGGAACCAGCGCGAAGTCGGCGAGTTCGGTGCGAATCCGGGCGACGGCGTCATCGGCAATCGTGTCGAGCCGGTCGAGGACCGAGTCGACGACGTCGACCACCGGCCTCCAAGACGCTTGGCTCACGGTTATCTCCTTTTGTGTAACTATCACAATACTAGCGGCCGCGAACATCGATATTTTGCGGATTTCGCCGTGGAATGGCGCCGTAATCCACGGAAGAATCTCACAAAGATATCCAGATATCCGGGCGGCGCGGCTCGGCAGACAGGAGGCGGTTGTGACCGAGTTGCACACGCGAGATTTCACACTGAGCGACCGATACAACATGACGGACGGCGAGCTGTTCCTGACGGGCCTGCAGGCGCTGGTCCGCGTGCCGTTGGAACAGAGCCGCCGGGATACCGCGGCGGGACTGCGTTCGGGCATCCTGATCAGCGGCTACGAAGGCTCACCGCTGGCCGGCTACGACTTGGAACTCAACCGGCAACGTGAGCTCCTCGACCAGCAGGACATCGTCTTCCGGCCGGGCGTCAACGAAGAGCTGGCAGTCAATGCTGTGCAAGGTTCGCAGCTGGCCGCCGCCTCGCCGAACTGCGAATACGACGGCGTGATCGGCGTCTGGTACGGCAAGGCGCCGGGGCTGGACCGGGCCAGCGATGCACTGCGCCACGCGAATCTCGGCGGGGCCGCACCCAACGGCGGTGCCCTCGTTCTCGTCGGCGACGATTCGATCGCGAAATCCTCGACAGTACCGAGTAGTTCGGAGACGGCGATGGCGGAGCTCGGCCTGCCGATCTTCGTTCCCGCGGATCCTCAGGAGGTACTCGACTTCGGATTACATGCGATCGCGATGTCGCGATTCAGCGGCCTGTGGGTCGGGATGAAACTCGCCACCAATGTCGTCGACGGTGCAGCGACAGTGCAACTCGACCGTGCACGAGTAGCCGCGACCTCGCCCAGCCGTGTCATCGACGAAACCGAGTTCACGCATCAGGTTTCCGCGGATTTTCTCCAGCCGAGTCTGGCTCGGCTGGAAAAGAGCCTCATGTACGAGCGGTACGAACTCGCCACCCGGTATGTCCAGGTCAACGAGATCAATCGAGTTATCGGTGACAGCCGCGCGAAGCTCGGGGTGATCACCGCCGGCGCACCCTTCCGGGATACCCTCCAGGCGCTCGAGCGCATCGGGATTTCCCAGGCCGATCTCGAACGATCCGGAATCCGTATCCTGAAACTGGGCGTGATCAACCCGCTCGACCGGGATGCCGTACGCGACTTCTGCACGGGCCTCGACGAGGTCGTTGTCGTCGAGGAGAAAAGGGCCTTCGTGGAATTGGCCGTCAAGGACGCCCTGTACGGTACCCCCGGCGCACCTCGGGTCGTCGGGAAGCGAGATGGGAATTCCCGTCCGCTCCTTCGCGCAAATTCCGATCTACCGCCCGAATTGCTGGCGGAGACACTGGCACGACGCATCCGGACAGTGGTTCCGGGGAAAGTAGCAGAGCTCGGGTTGACCGATATCGAGCGACGACCAGCGCGGCTGGCCCTCCCGTTACTCACCCGCACCCCCTATTTCTGTTCGGGCTGCCCCCACAACCGCTCGACCGTCGTGCCGGAAGGTTCGCTGGTGGGCGCCGGGATCGGCTGCCACACACTTGCCAAATTGATGCCCGAAGATCGCGTGGGCGATATCGCCTCCCTCAGCCAGATGGGCGGCGAGGGTGCGACGTGGATCGGCATGGAGCCGTTCGTCAGCGACAAACACATGTTCCAGAACCTCGGTGACGGCACGTTCCACCATTCCGGGAGCCTCGCCATCCGCGCCGCGGTGGCCGCCGGGGTGAACATCACCTACAAGCTGCTCTACAACGATGCCGTGGCCATGACCGGCGGACAGACGGCCGTCGGAAAAATGTCCGTACCCCAGATCGTCCAAGAACTGCTGGCCGAAGGCGTCACCCGCGTCGTGATCACTACCGATCAAGTTGAGAAGTACCGCAAGATCAAGCTGCCCAGATCGGTGAAAGTGCTCAACCGAGCAGAACTGATCCCCATCCAGGAGAAGCTGGCCGCAACACCAGGGGTGACCGTACTCATCCACGATCAGGAATGTGCGACCGAGCTGCGCCGCAAACGCAAGCGCGGACTTGTCGCCGAGCCGTCGACCCGGGCCTTCATCAACGAACGGTTGTGCGAGGGCTGCGGAGATTGCGGGCAGAAGTCGAATTGCATGTCCGTTCAGCCGGTCGAGACCGCATTCGGCCGAAAGACCCGCATCGATCAAGCGTCCTGCAACAAGGACTACTCCTGCCTCGACGGCGACTGCCCGTCATTCGTCGCTGTCGAACCCGGCACCTCCGCGCGAAAGAAAACCGCCGAGCCGGTAATGCCCGAGTTGCCGGAACCGGCGCCGAAGGTGAACCCCGAGGCATTCAACGTACGGATCACCGGTGTCGGCGGCACCGGCGTGGTCACCGCGGCACAGATTCTCGCCACCGCCGGCGCACTCGCGGGCCTGCACGTCCGCGGTCTCGACCAACTGGGGCTGGCGCAGAAGGGCGGCGCAGTCGTCTCCGATCTGAAATTCTCGGCCGACCCGATCACCGGCACCAACAAGCTCGCCGACGGTGAATGCGATCTGTACCTCGGCTGCGATCTGCTGGTCGCGGCCGACGAAAAGAATTCGAGAGCCGCGTCGAGCCAGCGAACGATCGCGGTGATCTCGACAGCCCAGGTGCCCACGGGCTCGATGATCCTCGACCCGGGCGCCGACTTTCCCTCGGCGGAATCGATCCGGAAATCGCTCGATGCAGTCAGCCGCGCAGACGATTCGGTCTACACCGACGCCCGCGAGATCGCACGCCGCGAATTCGGGTCCGACCAGCTGGCCAATATGGTGCTCGTAGGGATAGCCGTGCAGACGGGCGGCCTGCCGATTCCCCTGACTTCGATCGAGAAAGCGATCGAACTCAACGGAGTCGCGGTCGCCGCGAACCGCAGTGCGATCGCGGTCGGGCGCAGGCATGTGCTCGAGCCGCACACCGGTACAACTGCGAAACCCCGAGCGAAGAAGTCCGGGATAGCCGGTGCCTCGGCCGAGTTGCACCGGGCTATCACGCAAATCGACGGCATCAGCGAAGCATTGAAGGACCGGGTGGGATTCCTCGCGACGGACCTCGCGGACTACCAGAATGCGACGTACGCAATCTCTTTCATCACCTTCATCCGAGACACCGCCGCTCGGGAAACCCGGGCGCTAGGAACTCCCGGCGCGCTGACCGCGGCGGCCGTGGAGTCGATGTTCAAGCTGATGGCCTACAAGGATGAATACGAGACAGCACGCCATTACCTGGATCCAGAATTCGACCGGGCGGTGCGCGAACAATTCGGCGACGACGCAACCTACCGCTACAAACTACATCCGCCCGTGTTCCGCGCGATGGGACTGAAGAACAAACTCTCACTCGGGCCGTGGTTCAAGCTCGCGCTGCACATTCTGCGCCGCAGCCGCGGGCTCCGGGGCACCCCGCTTGATTTGTTCGGCTACGCCCGCGTGCGGAAGGTCGAACGGGCACTGATCGAGGAATTCGCGGAACTCACCGCGGAAATGGTCCCGCTCGCCACACCGGAGACCGCCGACCGAGTCGAGGCCATTCTGGCCATGCCCCAGGAAATCCGGGGATACGAACACATCAAGCTGGACAGCATCGCGGAGTATCACCGGAAGGTGAAGGAGGCACGCGATCTCATTCCGGCTGCGTCCGCGTAACCCGGCCCCGACCGGATCGCCGCCGGGCCGAGCAATCGCGACCAAATCGCCCCGGGTTCGGTGCGCACCATGCCGCGCGTATCGGGCCCGGGGCGGCTCGGCCTTTCTCGATCACAGCACCGAAGGTGCCAACGAGGCCACCGAGTAATCGGCAGTGGTAAGCACTGGGGCGGGCCGCGTCGAACCAGGACTCCACGCCTCGGCGACAGCTCGGACGGAACACGAATCCTGCGCAGGCAGGTCGGTAACTCGGGCAGACCTTGGACCCACGCCGACCAGTACACGCCGGATTACGCGTAACTTGCCGACGTGCTTCCCGCCTCGAGACTTGGCGTGGTGCAGTTCAGGCGGTGTGGCGGTCTCGGGCAACGGGCCGCAGTCCCCCGTTTATAGCGTCGTCAGCGAAGCTGAGACAGCACCTCGGCAAATGTATCCATCGCCGGCTCCGGCACTGTGATGTAGCTGATCCCGGCTTCAGCTCGGAGCCGGTGCAACTCTTCCGCAATCCGGGTCGGTGCCCCGATGAGCAGACTAGGAACATCCGCGAGCTGGTCTTCGGTCATTGTGTCGTCGAAGCGACGCAACCCACGGACGACTTCCTTGCGGGTGCCGTCGAGGGAAACCGCGTGAATCAAAAGGTTGAGCTCCGGACCGGGCGCACGGCCTCTGACGTGTTCGGCGATATGACCGAGTCGTTCACCGAGTTCGTGGCGGCCGAGGAAACGGTGCTTGCCCGGCCGTGAACCGGCTGCGGAACCGCTGAGGGCGACGGTATCGGCGTGCCGGGCGGCCAATCGCAACACGCGGTCACCGTTCCCGGCGATAGTGAGCGGAACATGCTCTTGCACTGGTCGCGGTGCATGCCCTGGATCCTCGAGGAGCCTCCGTATCTCGAGCACCGTGTGTTCGAGGTGGTCGACGCGCTCGCGGGCTGTCGGGAAAGGTATGTCTGCGGCGTCGAACTCGGCCTTGGCGTATCCGGCGCCGAGCGCGATATCGAGCCGCCCGTCGGTCAGCTGGTCGGTCGAGGCCAGGTCACGCGCGAGCAGAGCCGGATTGTAGAAGGCCGCGTTGAGCACGAAGACCGACAACCGGGGTCGAGCCGTGACTTCAGCGGCGGACACCAGCGCCGGAAATGGGCTCGGCATGCCGAGATGGTCAGCTACCGCGATGACGTCGTATCCGAGAGTTTCGGCCCGACGGCAGCGCTCCTGCCACTCCGCCCGGCCCACCGGGCTGAGCAGGTTGACCCCGAACCTGAACGCTGCACTCATCGCGCCTGCCCCACGACGCAGGCCCCGGACAGCCGCCGGTTCCGCCCTTCGAGGGCTCGCTCCCGCCAAGCGTGTCGAATCGCAGTGCGGCGGTCTCCGAGCTGCTGTTCGGCGCGATGCCGATGAGAAGACCTGCGGTCCCCTGTCCGTGCGATAGCGACACGGCGAGGTGCACCGAGATCCGTGCCGACGACGGTGACGCCTCCGGCTTCGGGGTCGATGGCGAGCACACGCCCCTCGGAAGCGTCGGTGACGAGGATCCGGCCGTCGCCGGCGACTGCGAGCCCGGTCGGGGTGCCGAGACCCTCTGCGATCGGTCGAGGCGCGGCGGCGCCGCCGTCCACCCGGAGCAACCTGCCGTTCGAGGGCTCGGTCACGATCAGAACTCCGTCGTCCTGCTCGATGGCGTGGCCTGGCTGCTGGAATCCGGCCACCTGGCGCAGAGGATGGCCGGTTCGGTCGAGGACCTGGATCGATCCGATCAGCGCAGAGGTTGCGTCGGGACCGAAGGCGAATGCGTTCGGCTTGCCTGCATCCTCGGCGATGAGCCGTTTCGGCGACGCACCGGTGGGATCTATCTCCCAAAGCCCGCTGCCCAGGTAAGTCTGTCCGACGAAGAGCCGGACTCGCGCACGGTCGTAGGCGATGGAGTTTGCCCCGGGTAGGTCGTCCACGACAGTGCTTATGGTGCCATCGGTTTCGCGGCGCCGTACGACACCGCCTGCGGGATCCGTCCAGATCAACTCCCCGGTCGGGGTGACGACGGCATCATCGGACCTGCCATCGGGTGAGCCGACCAACGGGGTGAAAGCACCGGTCGACGGGTCGATCTCGGCGATCGTCTCGCCTGCCGGGCTCGTGGCCACCAGCGTCCCGTCCGGACGAATAGTGATCCCGTTGATGCTGTGCAGCGCGGTACCGGTGACGACCCGCTCCAGCCGGTAGCCCTCGGCTACCTTGGGACCGTCGTCCACGACGACCGAGCCCGGCCCGCTGGTCGAGCAGGCGGCGACCACGGCAGTGGTACCGATGATCAGGCCGGCTGCCAGGCGTTGTCGAGTGAGCATGTTCTGTCCTCTTCTTGTCTGACCAGCGGTCCAGCTGGGCGGCACTCACATAGCTGCCACCGGTTTCGGCCGGTATAGGGCGGGGGATTGTCTCGGCGAGCACCTCGGCAGTCCCTACGGCAGGGCCGTGGCTGCCGGGCGGGAGCACACGGTTTCCACCCGGGGAGTTCATCGCCGCAGCGTGACGGGTCGGAACCGAACCTCCGGTGCGCCATCGGGTCCGAATACAGGGTCTACCGAATCGCCGATCCGGAGGGTGTGCGGGTCTACGTCGACGATGTTGGTGACCATCCGAGGCCCCTCGGCCAGCTCGACTACCGCGACGGTGTACGGCGGCTGCGGAGCGGGCGGTGGCAAATAAGCCTTGTGGAATACGCAGAAGGACCAGATGGTGGCACGGCCGCTTGCCCGCTCCCAGGTGAACGGCTCACCCGTATGACACTCGGGGCAGGATGACCGCGGCGGTAGCTGCGCTCGCCGGCATACGGAGCATCGGGTGATTCGGATCTCGCCCGCACGCAGGCCCTCGAGGTGGTACCGGATGCGAGCGGACAGGGGCTCGGGCTGCACGGTGGTCATAATTCCTTCCCGTAGATCACCGAGGTGACGATCGGCGCGGAGCAGGCCCACTGGATCAGCGACGCGCCCGCGACCTGTCGTGGTCCGCACTCTCCGCGCAGCTGCCGGACTGCCTCGACGCTCAACGCCCAGCCCTGCATGTAGCTCTCGGACAGATGCCCGCCCGAGGTGTTGATCGGAAGCTCGCCGCCGAGGCCGATCCGACCTCCCTGAATGAATTCCCCGGACTCACCCGGTGCGCAGTAGCCGAGGCCTTCCAGGGCGAACAGTACGTTGGGACTGAAGTTGTCGTAGATCATCAGGGCGTCCACATCGCGCTGGTCTCGCTCTGCGGCGGCCCAGGCGCGGGCGCCGACGGTCGACAGCGCGCCGGCCCAGAAGTCGTCCGGCGGGAAATCGGACTCGACGAGCTGCCCGGCCTGAGCGGCGCCGAGGACAAATACCGGAGGCCGGAGATGATCGGAGGCGGCCTCGGGGACCGTGAGAATCATGGCTGCCCCGCCATCGTTGATCAGGCAGTAATCGAGTAGGTGCAGAGGCTCCACGACGAACCTCGACGATCGGTATTCCTCCAGCGATACGGGCTTGCGCATCACCGCGTTCGGGTTCAGCCCGGCATGCTCGCGGAAGGTCATCGATACCGTGGCCAACTGCTCCTCGCTGGTCCCGTAGAGCGTGCGGTGGCGTTGCAGCATCATGGCGTAGAACGCCCCCGGCGAGGTCATCCCGTAGGGAGTGACGAGAGAGCCCGAGGTGCCATACGCCTCGCCTACGCCGCCGCCGTAGGTGGCCCCGGCGGAGGCCCCGTCGTTGCCGTAGACGAGTGCGACAGTTCGGCATTGTCCCGTCGCGAGGGCGACCAGCGCGGTGTGCACGGCCACTCCGGCCATCCGGCCCTCGGGTGGCAGATGTGTCACCCAACGGGGCTGGATGCTGTGGTCGGCTGCGATCGCCTCGTAGCTGCTCACCCTGCTGGTGATCAGCCCGTCGATATGTCCGGGAGTGAGTCCGGCATCGTTCAATGCCTCGCGTAGGGCCCAGCCGCCGAGGTCGTCGGCGGTGCGTCCGGGCAGTTTGCCGAAGGGCGTCAGACCGACGCCGACGACGGCGGCACGGAGCGTAGTTATCATATCGGGCCTCCTGCGGACGGAATGAGAACCGCGCGCCCGGTCACGCGGCGGTCGTCGAGGTCGCGGAACGCGCGGCCTACGTCGTCGAGCGGGTATCGGGCCACAAACGGGGTGACCCGGCCATCCGCGACCATCGCGAGCGCTTCGGTGAATATGGCCATCGAGGTGGAGCCGGACCCGGTGATCACCGCGTCCTTGGCGAAGAGGAAGGCGGGGTGTACTCGCAGCGGGGTCGGGCCGACCTGCCCGGTCAGGACATAGCGGCCGCGGTCGGCGAGGGCGCGGAAGGCTTGCCGGAAGATCTCTGGATGCCCCACGTTGTCGAGGACGATGTCGGCTCCACGCCCGTCGGTGATGTCGAGGATCTCCTGCCAGGCGGTGTCCCCCGTGGTGATGACCTCGTCCGCACCGAGCTCGCGAAGCGAGGCGGCCTTGTCCGCGTCGCCGGTCAGCGCCACCGGACGGGCACCGAGTGCCGCCGCGACCTGCACCCCGTGCAGGCCCAGTCCGCCGCCCGCGCCCGTGACCAGCACTGTCTCCCCCGGGCGCAACGCGGCACGGGTGCTCAGCGCCTGCAAACCGGTGCCGACTGCGCAGGCGACCACCGACGCGGCGACGAGATCGGCCTCGGGTGGCACGGCGAGCAGGGAGGTCTCGGGCAGCACCGCGTACTCGGCGTATCCGCCGTAGGTGAAAGTACGCTCCGGGCAGCGCAGCTCGTCACCGTCACGGCAGGATGAGCAATGCCCGCAAGTTCCGAATTGCTTGGCGGCAACTCGGTCGCCGGGGACGAACCGGGTCACCCCGATACCGACGTCCGCGACGATGCCGGAGATCTCGTGGCCCAGCACCGCGGGTAGCGGGATCTTCAGCAGGCCGGCCCGGTCGGCCTGATCGTGACCACAGACCCCACATGCGATTACCTGTACGAGCACCTGTCCGGGCCCCGGGACGGGCCGGGCGAACTCTATCAGGTCCAAAATCCCGGTCCCATCGGTACTACTCAGGACCGCGGCTCGCACCCGATTGCCTTCCCTGGAATGCCGACGCGCCCAGCGGCAGGATCAAGTACCAGGCAGGAGGCGAAGGCCGCAGTTCTCAGACGCGCGCGTACGTCGTTCCGTCTGCTGCGGCACGGGCGTGTGATCAGGTCCTGCTCTCCCGTCGGATACCTCAGTCCTTCGGTGATGTGTCGGGAGATCTCGTGGGCATGGCAGGTCCGGAGATGGGTATTCATCGGTGGTCCTTCGTTCGCGGGCAGCGCTCAGTCCTGGGCAACGGCGCGGATCAGCTTCGGTGCGAGCTGTCGAAGCTGGGACAGGAGCCCGGCAGGCCCGGCTGCGGCACCGACGAGTGGGTGCACGGCCACGTGGTCAGCGCCCGCAACGAGGTGTGCACGGACCCGCTCAGCCACCGTGTCCGCGTCTCCCCAGGCCACCAGGTCATCGATCATGCGGTCGCTTCCGGAACCTTCGAGGTCGGCCTGGGTGTAGCCGACCGCTTCCAGGTGTGCCACGTAGTTGCGCAGCCGCAATCTGCTCGAGACGTGTGCCCGCGCGATCCCGCGAGCCACCACAGGATCCGGGTCGACGACAACGGCCTGCTCCGGAGCGAGGAACGCGCTCGGACCGAGCCGCTCACGCACCGCAGCAGTGTGCGATGGCGGCACGAAAAATGTGTGCACCCCGTCGGCGCGGTCGCGACCCAGCTCCTGCATGCGTGGTCGCAGCGCAGCGAGCACCGTCGGCACCGCGGCCTCCGACACCGGACCCCGGTAGGGCCGGGTATAGAGCACGTCGAGGTATTCGCGTAGCGCGGTGAACGGGCGGTCGTGCCCCTGCCCACGCCCGGCCTCGGCATGGCTCGCGCCCAGGCCGAGCACGAACCGACCCGGGTAAGCCTCGCCGAGGGTTTGGGCGGCGCAGTCTGCGGCAACGGCGTCCCTACCCCAGATGGTGGCGATACCGGTTGCGACGACGAGGCGCTCCGTGGCTGCGAGCAGCAGGCCCGCATGAGTGAAGACCTCCTTGTGCGCAGGCGACTCACCGATCCAGAGGGCGCCGTACCCGAGGCTCTCGATCGTCCGCGCAGCATCGCTGGCCTGGTCGGCCGAGATCTCCGCCAACGCCGCGAGCCAGACGCCGACAGGCCCGACCCGGGCCGCCAGCTCCCGACCACCCGTCATGACCGCGCCGGTCCGAACTCGGGCCGCGCCCCACCATCGGCGACCTCACTGGACGACACGGCGACCGCACCGACGATTTCCGGGTCGTCAGGGCCGACCCACGTAATGGTCAGCTGCGGACCGCTGTCGAAGCGGGCCTGCACAACCACACAGGGCACATCGTCACCCGCGACGACGGAACCGCTGCGGGTCACACCGGTTCCGCAACCGATCTGAAATGAATCCGAGGAGTGCACGTTGAGGTCCTTCCTGACTGGATCTCGGAGCAGCGTCCGCTGGCCCGCACCAGACGCAACAACCTGTTGGTTCAAACAACATACTGCCTATATAGCTAGGTCAAATAGCCTATGAGGTCACGGGCAGTCCACTCACTACTACAGCCGAGCAGCCGGATGACTTTCTCGGACACGTCGTCTCCGAGCTCCGCGCCGGCATGCATGCGAAATTTGTCGAGAACGCTCGCAGGTGCGAGGTCCACTCGATCAGCACTGACCGCCCAGGCCTGCCCACCATCGATTTGCAGTAGCTCCACTCGTGCGTCCAGACGAGATGGATACGTTCGGTCATAGTCCGGGTCGACCACCACCCGAGTCCGCGCGGCAAGTGCAGCGAGCCGGCTATCGATCGTCCCCTCGTACCGGCGCGGCTCGAGCCGCCCGTCGACCAGCGCGGCAGCCACCGCGAACTGAAGGCTCATCTGGCGTGAGATCGACGTATCGAGCGAATCCGGATTGTCGCAGCCCGGATACGTTGCAGCCGCGGAGGAGGTGTAAACCGTCACCCCGGCGACGGTGGCAGGTTCGATACAGCGGAGGTGCAACTGCACCGCAGCGTCGATGGCAGCCTGGGTGAACGCGCAGGACGGGTGAGCCTTGAAGAATGACCGTTCGATCGCCGGCCGGTCCGCCGCGATAGCGGGCCCGAGCACCCTGTCGACTGCCCCAGCGAATGCGCGACGGAGACCAAACGGCCCATCGACAGCGCCGGCCGCCCCGGAGGCGCCGGCACGCGCCAGCAACACCGCGACGATCCCGTCCCGGGCCGCCGCCGCCGGCTGGAAGTAGACCTCGGTCGTTCCGTCCTGCGCCCACGCACAAACACCGGAGGAGAAGCTGGCGGCGATACCGAGAGCGTGCGCCGCCTTCGAGCGATCCAGCCCGTACAGGTACGCCGCGGCAGCGACAGCACCGAACGGCCCGAAAACACTGCTCGCCCGCCAACCTCGCGCGACGAATTCCGCTGTCATCGTGCTCGTCGCCACCTGCGCAATCGCCTCGTATCCGAGCACCACGGCCCTCATGACGTCTGCCCCGGGCGCGTCGACCAGTTCACCGACGCCCAACGCAGCCGGAACCACAACGGTCCCGGGATGGACCCGACTCTCCGCGTGTGTGTCCTCGTACAGCAGCGAATGACATCCGACCGAGTTGGCAAAGACCGCATCGACGAGTCCGCGACGTGTTCCGCCGCTGGCCCACACGCTGCTACCACCCGCACCTCCCGCGTCTGCGACGGCCCGCGCCTGCGCGACCCACGGCATCCTCCGGCCGCCATAGACGCAGGCCAGAGCGTCGAGCACGCAAAGACCCGCCCGCTCGAGGTGCGAATCCGACAGCTGTGGAGCGAGAGCCTCGAGCTGCCCGGCCAAATCGTCGAGGTACACCTCAGACCCCCTCTGACGCACGGTCGGACAGCACGGCTGTGGGCATTCGGTCAGCGAGCAGCACCGTCGGCCGCCGGCGGCGGACCGCCAACGCCGCAACCAGGCTGAGCACCGCGCCGAGCATTACGAAGAAGGCCGGCGCGCGCTCGTCGCCCGTTGTTTCGATGAGGAATTGGCTGATGTAAAGGGCAGGCCCGCCCAATAATGCGGCAGCCAAGGCGAACCCGACCGCGAAGATCGTGCCGCGCACCTCGGCAGGCAGGATCTCGATATATGTCGCCGGAGCTACCGACGTATACAGAGCCGGCAGAATACCCAGTGCCACCGTCATCAGCGTGAGTACTGGCACGCTCCTAGCCGAGGAGAGGCCGACGAATAGTGGGTATACGACCACGATCATCGCGCCGGAAAGCCCCAGGAGCATCGGCCACCGGCCCACCCGATCAGCGATAGGCCCACCGACCGCGACAAGTACGACGGCAACTGCGATGCTGATTGCCGTTGCGAGCGTGGCCTGCCCGTGCGTAAAGCCCAGCTCGATGATGTAGGACTGCGCATAGGTGAAGGCGACGTAATATCCGATCTGCTGGAATGCCGCGACCCCGAAGACCAGTATGATCAAATTCCAGTGTCGGGCAAAGGCTTCCTTCGCAGGTGAGGACGGGACCTCACCTGCCTTCGCCATCGCCTGGAACTCCGGCGACTCTTCGAGCCGGGTACGAATGTAGATGCCGAACAAGCCCATCGGCAGCGCGAGCAGAAACGGAATCCGCCAGCCCCACGCGGTCATCGCCTCAGCGGGAAGAACGGTGTTGAGCAGCAGTATCACGCCCGCCGCCAGCAGCAAACTGATCACGCTGCCGAGTTGGACGCGACTGGTCATCGCGCCGCGTCGGTTCTGCGGGGTGAACTCGGCGGCGTAGACCATGGCAGTGCTGTACTCGCCTCCAGCCGCCAACCCCTGCAACAGGCGCATGAGGACGAGCAGAGCCGGGGCGCAGACCCCGATCGAGTCGACCGTGGGCAACAACCCGATCATCGTGGTCGCACCCGTAACCAGCACGAGTGTGCCGAGCAGTGAGGTGCGCCGACCGAAACGGTCGGCGATTGTGCCGAACAGCAAGGAACCGAGCGGCCGCACAAGAAAAGCGACGCCGAAGACTGCGAACGTGGACAGAAGCGCAACGCCGGGATGAGTGTTCGGAAAGAAGAGCTTCGCCAGGACGACGGCCAGAAACCCGTAGACAGCGTAGTCGTAGGTCTCGATTGTATTGCCTGCGGCGGCAGCCCACGTGACCCGTCGCATCGTTCGTGCGGATGGGAGGGGGGATTCAAAGTACTCAGTGGACATCGGTGGCTCCCGAGTTGGCAGTGACGAAAGACCTGACCGGCAGCGACATCCACGGCCTTCGACCGGGGACGACTGACAGATATACGCGGCAAAACAGCGAGTCCACCGCGCGCCTCCTGGAACCACCCTCGTCGACGGAGCGTGATCCAGGTCTCACCGAAGCTACAGACATCACCCTGTCGAGTCAAGCGTCACTTTGTCGATTTGAATGGTGGGTGTGCGACTACCGAAGCCACAGAGCGCCAAGCCAGAGAAGCCCATACCCGCCTGTATCGCTTCCTGCGGGTAAACAGCTCCCGCGCGGAGACCGCGCAGAAGCATGTCACGCAGCTCAGCGAGCAGACGGGGTAAGACGAGGCGCTCGACGACATGGTCGAGACCCGGCGTGGGCCTGCTCGCTTTGAATGGGCATGGGCCCATCGCTGCTCAGGTCAGCGGGAGGAGCATTGCCGTCAGCACGACGGCGAGAAGGCCGACATAGAACCAGGCGTGTACCCGGTCAGGGATGCTCGGGGGGCGGCGGCGAAGCACTACGATGACCGGGATCGCCCCTGCCAGGAGGAACGCTGCGGCGCCGAGATCGACAATCCCGACCGCGAACACCGCACCGTGGAGATCCGCCGCGTGGCGGGCGGCGAGGAACACGACGGCGGCGGGGGTGCCGATCGCGAGGGTCAGCGGGTTCGCGAGCGCTGCGGCCTGACCCATCGGGAGACCGGCGCGGCGCAGAAGCGGGACGGTCATCACACTGCCGCCGACGCCGAGGAAGGACGCGATCGCGCCGATCGGCGCGCCGAGTCTGGTCGGGATCGCGGGCCGTGAGACATCTTCGTGAGCGGCGTCGGCAGAGCGGAGGAATCCAGGGCCGGCGAGCACGTCGATGATTGTGACCGCAATATAGATCACGAAACCCCAGGAACTCACTTCTGCTGGGACCGCCAGTGCGAGCGCGGCACCGAGGAGCCCACCGATGGCGAGCAGACCCAGGATCGGGCCCCGGCTACGGAGACTAGCGGCCCGATACTGCGCCGGAGCCTGCTCGGCTATCGCCTCGACGACTACCTCGACCAGGAAGGCCGTCGAGGCTGCCGCAGCAGCTGCCCACGGTCGGGCTCCGCGGCCACCGTCGCCCTGGCCCTGACGCGCCAGCGCGTTGGGTTCGCCGGTGAGATGCGCAAGGACGGTGGCAACTTTAGCTGTGGTCGCGGTGGTGTCGATGCCCGTGCAACTACACAGTTGCCAGGGCAGAATGCTACGAAAAAGTGTCCGGAGAGGACATGCCCCCCACCAAGCTGAACTGCGGATATGTCACAAAGGTAGTTATGGAACCTGAATATAATCTCAGGTCAGAGGATGGAAAAAGTGTCCGGAGGGGGATCAGAACACTGGGTTTGCAGCAAGTGTGCACACGTTTGGTGCGCATGCTGCGATCGTACACGTTCCAGCGAGTATTCTTTTCGCGTTTGCGCCCCGATCTGGCTTCGCCGCGGGCCGGTGGGTGTGATCGCCCAACGACCGCTACAAGCACTTCTGCCCCGACCAGAGAATTTTCAAGATCCGCATCTTCACGCAGGGAGGCACTGAATTCGCTGCCCAAGGAGAAGTCAACTCGTAGAGCGAGGCGTTCGCAAGCTCCACATCGCCTCATCGGGTGCCTCGCTATCGAGCAGCCGGCAGTCTAGCCACAAGAAATCGTTCGACGGACTGATGCCGGTTCACCGTGCTTGCTCGTAATCCGGGCCGTCGCAACGTTCGACCCAGCACCAACCACCCGCCAGCTCCATGGTGGGGCACACCGGGGTCCCGAACCCGTTGTACGGTCCCGCCTCCGGCGTGCCGACGAAGTGCCCGTAACCGTAGGTGTCCTCGAATACTTCGACGTAATCGGCGGCGTACCGAATCGGTGCTCAGTTGCTGTAGCCGAGGGTGGCGAGCCGGCAGTTCGGTGCGACGACGCGCTGCAGCAACCGACAGTCTCCGGGAGCCACTGCGAGCAACAGCCCAGCCACAGCCTGGGAGTAGTCATGCACCCCGAGCCGCTCGGCATCAGCGACGTTCTGCTCGTACAGACCGATGGCCTGGGCCAACCGTCCCAGCTTTTCATTGGCGCCAGCAAGGCTGTTGCGGTACTGCAAGGCGCCAAGTGAACCGGGCCCCATAGCACGATCGCAGTCGGCGAGGTTCTGCTCGTAGAGACCGATGGCTTCGGTCAGCCGTCCGAACTCGCGCGTGCGTGCTCCGGGAAGTCGGCGTTACGGCTGACCGCGGCCCAGCGCCGGGCTTCTTCGTCGCGTTTTGCGCCGGCGGCCAACGCCTGTTCCACCGCGCCGCCGCCCAGCAGCAACCGTCGAGGGGGCTCGGAATTGCCGACGATATCGACGATGATCCCCGCTGCCCGGGCGGGGTCGCCGGGCTGCTTCCCGTCGGTCGCGCGGCGCATCTCATGCATCCGTCCGACTGTTTCGCGATAGTCCGGCCCCGGCTCGCGCATCCGCATGGAGGAGCCCTGCCAGTCGGTGCGGAACGCTCCGGGCTCCACGATGATCACCTTCACCCCGAACGGCTGCACTTCGGCGGCCAGGACCTCGGAGAACCCCTCGACCGCGAACTTCGCGGTCTGGTACGCCCCCATGCCCGGTGTTCCGCCGACCCGGCCGCCGACGGAGGAGAACTGGACGAAGACGCCGGAGCGCTGGGCGCGCAGTACCGGCAGGGCGGCGCGGGTGACATTGACGACCCCGAACAGGTTGGCCTCGATCTGGGCGCGGAAATCGTCGGCGTCCATTTCCTCGATCGCGGCACTGTCGGCGTAGCCGGCGTTGTTGACGACCACGTCGATCCGCCCGAATTCGGCGACGGCGAACTCGACGGCGGCCGCGGCCGCGGCCGCATCGGTGACATCGAGCGGGAAAGCCCGGGCTCGACCGTCACTGCGGTCGACGACCGCCCGCAGTCGTTCCGGGTGTCGTGCCGTGGCGACGACCCGGTCCCCGTGGGCGAGCGCCGCGCGGACCAGTTCCGCGCCGAACCCCCGCGAACTACCGGTCACGAGCCAGACCTTCGAAGTATCGGACATTTCTTATGCTCCTTTTCGGGTGGAATCGCATGTCGTGAGATCCGTCCGGGTGCGGACGGCGTCGCTGATGTTCCCGGCACCGGACGACGGAAATATCGATGTATACGATCCGGTACCGGGTTGCCGGGGATCACCGATGCACTGCCGATACAACAGGTCGTCGCCATCGCCGTGCTGAACGATGCCGGATGGGCCGGCAGCGGTGAAGGTGTTCATCGGCGCCGATCGCGATAGGTCTCGAGCAGGCGCAGCCAGATCTCGCTGATGGTCGGGAACGACGGGACGGCGTGCCAGAGACGATGGATCGGTATCTCGGCGACGATTGCGACGGTCGCCGAGTGTAGTAGCTCGGCCACTCCCGGCCCGGCGAAAGTCGCCCCGATGATCACGTGACGGTCCGGATCGATCACGATTCGCGCTCGCCCTCGGTACTCCGGGAGGTACTGCAGGGCGCCCGCGACGCCGCCGATGTCGTAGTCGACCACGTCGACCGGTCGCCCGGCCTGTTCGGCCTCCTCGGTCGTGAGGCCGACGGCGGCAACCTCCGGATCGGTGAACACCACCTGCGGAGCCGCCACCAGATCGGCGGTGCCCCTATGCCTGCCCCACGGTTCGGGGTCCAGGGCGCGACCGCGGGCTCGGTCGGCGATGACGGCGCCCGCGATCCGCGCTTGGTACTTGCCCTGGTGGGTGAGTAACCCACGGCGGTTGACGTCGCCCACCGCGTACAGCCATGCACCGGCGACCGTCGGCACGGTGAAGGTGTCGTCGGTGTCGAGCCACTGCCCCGAGACGAGTCCGACGCTGTCCAGTCCGATGTCCTCGGTGCGCGGATCGCGCCCGGTCGCGAGCAGTAGCTCGTCGGCGATGATCCGGCTGCCGTCGGTGAGGGTGAGGTGCACGGTATCGTCCGGCCCGCCGGCGCGTTCGGCGTGGGTGATGGTGGTGCCGAACCGGAGCTCGGCGCCCGCTCCACGCAGCCGCTCGGCGACCAGTTCGGCGGCGAACCGCTCGGCGCGCGGAAGCAACCTGTTCTCCCGGGCGATGAGCGCGACCCGCGAGCCGAGCGCCTGCCACGCCGTGGCCATCTCGGTGGCGACCACCCCCGCGCCGAGCACGGCCAGCCGGGCCGGCACCGCGCGGGCACTGGTGGCTTCCCGGCTCGTCCACGGGCGCACCGAGTCCAGCCCCGGCAGTGGCGGTAGCGCTGCGCGGGTGCCGGTGCATACGACGACCGCGTACCGCGCGGTCAACTGCACGACCGGTCCGTCGGGTGTTTCCACCGCGACCCGCCGCTCGCCGGTGATCCGGCCGTGCCCGCGGAACAGCGTTATGCCCGCGGACTTCAGCCAGGCCACCTGATGCCGGTCGTCCCAGTCGGCGGACATCCGGTCCCGGTACGCCAGCACAGCATCGGCATCGATCGGCCGGGTGAGCGCCGCGCCGACCCCGGGCATCCGCGCTGCCTCGGCGTAGAGCAGAGCCGGTCGCAGCAGCGCCTTGCTGGGTTCGCAGGCCCAATAGGAACATTCGCCGCCGACGAGTTCGGATTCCACGATCACCGTACGCAGTCCGGCGGCACTCGTCCGGTCGGCGACGTTTTCGCCCACCGGGCCCGCCCCGATGACCACGACGTCGTAGATCCGGGAAAGGTTGTCGCTCATCTCGATCTCGTCTCTCGCAGTGTCGAACATGATGTCTGTCGAACCGTTGGTCACCGGCCGGGGAGCCGCTGGGTGACCTCCTGCAGGAACCAGCTGTTCCCATCGGGGTCGGCGAACGCGGCGAACGAGCCGTAACTGGCACGCCGCGGATGCACACCGGCCGAGCGGTGCGCGGTGCCCGCGTGATGGAACACCCCGGAATCGTCGTGGAACGGGCCCTGCACCTCGACGCCGCGGCCGCGCAGATCGGCTACCGCCCCCTCGATATCCGCGACGACCAGATGCAACCCCTGCAGTGATCCCGGCGCCGCGGTGGTCACGCCGGTGCCGAAGAGGATCGAGCAACCCGAACCCGGCGGGGTCAGGTGGACAACGCGATATTCCTCGTTTGCGGTGTGGTCGACGTCGAGCCGGAAGCCGACACATTCGGCGTAGAACCGTTTCGCGCGATCGACATCGGCGACAGGCATAACGACGACTTCGAGCTTCATATCCATGATCTGGTTTCCTTCGTGTGGTTTCGATCCGCGCCCGCGGGTCCGGCGCGACGGACGCCGGCAGTCACCGACTGCGCGACGGCGCCCTTGTGTGTGCTCGGACGAGCGGGCGCAGGCCGCCGTCGAAGAAGGCGGCGAGTTCACCGATGCCCGGGCCGAGGTAGCGGTCGGCACCGTGCTCGCCACCGGTCGCGTAGGCCCGCTCGGCGAATTCGGCGAACAGAACCAGCGGTTCGGGGTGCCGCCCGCGGCGGCGCTCGAACGAGTCATGAAAGCGTCCGTTCAGGATCGAGGTGACGAGAATTCGGAGGGCGCGGACATCACACGACGCGCAATGGCCCGGCGAAGGATTTGCGTAGCGAGGACGGGCCGACCACGGGCAGCAGCGCAGCCAGGATCCGGCCCTTCAGCGTTGTCGGAGTGCGGGTCAGTTCGACCTCGACCCGGGAGCCCGCGTCCTCCGGGACGGCACGGAAGATCCAGCCGCCGCCCGTGCCGAAGAGCTTGGAGTCCAAGGTGCGGATGGTGACGGTGGTGCCCGCCGGATCCCATTCGTAGCGGGCGCGCTCCCACGCGGCCGCGGTGCCTTCGGTGACGTCGGCCCAGGTCTCGCCGCGGTCGTGCACCGTGAAGTGCTCGGCATCGATGGTCGGCCACGCTTCGGGACGGGTGGGCCCGAAGTCGGTGAGCACTCCCAGCACCTCGGCGGGGCTCAGGGTGGACTGCAGCTGGAAACGGATCGTGGTCACGGTGTTACTCCTCGATATCTGATGTGGGGCCGGGTGGCGCCGGACCGAGCCTGTCGCCGGTGGTGCGGCGGTTCCGTCTCGGCGGTTTCCGGGTACCTGCCGAGCATTGCCGCCCGGGGTGGGGCGACGAATCCGTCGGATGACGCTGCGGTGACGTATCCCGGGTACGTCCTGCGGCGGGCATCGGGGCAGGACGGGCAGTACGTCGCCGGTGTGCGCCGCAGGGCTCTCAGAGTTGGTCGGCGTCGATGATCGCCCGGGCGAAGGGCTGCGGCGCCTCCTGCGGCACGTTGTGCCCGATCCCGTCGAGCACGCGGTGCTCGTACCGGCCGGTGAACCTGGCACGGTAGGCCGCCCCGTCCTTGGCTGCACCGTCGAAATCGGACGACAGGGTGATGGTCGGCACGGTGACGGCAGGGGCGGCGGCGAGTTGCTGTTCGTAGCCGTCGTACTGCGGCTCGCCCGGCGCCAGACCCAGCCGCCAGCGATAGTTGTGGACGACGATATCGACGTGGTCCGGGTTGTCGAACGCGGCGGCACTGCGATCATAGGTGGCGTCGTCGAAATCCCATGCGGGAGAGGCGGTGCGCCAGATCAGCTTGTTGAACTCGTGCCGGTTGCGGCGGTAGCCGAGCCGGCCCCGCTCGGTGGCGAAATAGTACTGGTACCACCAGCCGAGTTCGGCCTGCGGCGGCAGCGGCTGCTGGTTGGCGGTCAGCGAGGTGACCAGATATCCGCTCACCGATACCAGCGCCTTGCAGCGGTGCGGCCACAGGGCTGCGACGATATCGGCGGTGCGGGAGCCCCAGTCGAAACCGCCGAGGATCGCTGCGTCGATATGCAACGCGTCCATGAGCTCGACGACATCACGGGCGATCGCCGACTGCTGACCGTTGCGGACGGTGCGGTCGGACAGGAACGTGGTCGGTCCATAGCCGCGCAGATAGGGCACGATCACCCGGTAACCCGCCGTCGCCAGCAGCGGGCCGACATCGGCGTAACTGTGTGGATCGTAGGGCCAGCCGTGCAGCAACAGCACGGGGGTGCCGGTGGCGGGACCGTACTCGACGTATCCGACGTTAAGCAGCCCCGCCCGGACCTGTTGCACCGGGGGCAGGCCGGTAACGGCCCCCGATCCCGCCCGCAGGGCGGCGCCGGGCGCGGTGGCCGGTGGCACGGACTTCTCGGCCGAGCAGGCGCCGAGCGAGGTCACCGCGACCCCGGCCGCGCCCACCGCGAGGGCTCCGCCGAACAGTCGTCGTCTGCTGATGGCCATCACAACTCCCTCGTCGAACACACGATTCGTGACCACATCGGTCACATCGATGACGCTAGGGAGCCCAGGGGCGGAGCCGCGTCCGTCGGATGACGTAATGGGTGACGGTATGCCCGGCGATGCGCCGGTCACCGTCGCACCGACTCACCCGGTGCCGGGCGCGGCCTGCAGCACGGCGGCCAGTTCGGTGCGGGAGCTGACGCCGAGTTTGGGGAAGATTCGGTGCAGATGGGTGCTGACGGTGCGGTGCGAGAGGTAGAGCCGCTGCCCGATCTCACGATTGGTCAGCCCCTGGGCGGCCAGCCGCGCGATGGCGACTTCATGCGGGGTGAGCCGTTCGCCGATATCGGCGGCCCGGTCCGGACTCGCCTCGCCGGCGCCCCGCAACTCCAGGCGCGCCCGTTCGCTCCACGCGGTGAAGCCGAGCGCGTCGAAGGTTTCCCGGGCGGTGCGCAGCGGGTTCCGGGAGTCGACGATGCGCCGCTGCCGGCGCAGCCATTCGCCGTAGGCCAGATGCGCTCGCGCGCGTTCGGCCGGCCACCCGGTGAGGTCGGCCGCCAGCGCCTCGGCAAACCGGTCGTCGGCGGTCTCGGTGGCGATCAGGGCGCGGGCGTAACGCAGTCCGATGTGCAGGGCCGGTGAGCCGGTGCGTACCGCGGCAGGCGTCACGGAGTCCAGCAGTTCCCGCAGGGCCGTGGTGCGGCCGGAGCGGACCGCCGCGTCGGCGAGGTCGGCGAGGAAGTACGCGCGCAGCGCCGGGGTGTGGGCCGGATCGGCGGGATCGTGTATGCGGGCGAGGTCGGCGTAGGCGTCGTCGGCACGGCCCTCGCCGAGCGCGGCCAGGCCACGGGCCAGCGCGACCGTCGCCAGTACCGGCCGCGCACCGGAGGCCAGCCCGATCCGTTCCGCGTCCGCGGCCAGCGTCGCGGCCCGCGGGTAG
>NZ_BAGJ01000262.1 GCF_000308775.1 Nocardia testacea NBRC 100365 | reverse complement strand
CTCCGTCGACGCCGCCTTGGCGGACTCCAGGGCTTGGAGGGTTTGCGCTTTCGACGCGATCGACTCCCGCGTAGCGGGCGGCCAGGAGACCTCCAGGTCTTCGCCGAGCTTCGCGCCGGTCTCGAAAACCGCTGCGTCGACCTCGATCAGGGTTCTCGCTGCCTCGGCAAGTTCGCCCTTCCAGATGCCGGAGCGCGCCTTGTAGGTGGCGGTGCTGGCGTCCTTCTTCGCGTCGACCTCGGTTGCGGTCATCGCCGCGCCGGACTCGTCGGGCAGCCCGAACGTGTACGGGGAGAACCCGACACGGCGGAGGATGGCGCGCAGGAACCCCTCAGCGGTCCGGAGATGGTCGTCCACTCGGATGGCGAACTGGTGTGCCTCGAGGACGGGGTTGCCGTTGGGGACACCGCCGACCTTCTCGTACACCTCCTGCTCGACATTGAACGAGGTGCCCTTGCCGGGGCCGCGGACCTCGAGCAGGTGCTCGGAGACCAGGAGCCGAGCCTTAGCGAGCCGAACGTCACGTGACAGGCTGCTGTAGGTCTCGTCGATCTGGTCCATCAACCCGATCACGGCCGCGTCGCCGATATCGGAACGGCCGAAGTGCCGCAGCACGCTCTTGCCGCGGAACGCCGGATTGGGCTTGGCGTTCGGGATGTAGAACGCGGTCAATCGGCTGGTGCCGGTGTCGACGTAGTCCTCATCGTTGACCGGGATGCTCCCGGTTTCCGCGTGCTTGTCCAGCCCGACCGGTTTGCCGAGCGTGACCGCGGTCCCCTCGTACAGGCCGTGATAGACGCGCCCGAAAACGGGCTGTTCCACACCGAACTCGTCGACCTCGATCCGGCCGGCCTCGTGCCGTTCCAGGTGACGTAACACTCGATTCTCGTCCACGTTCTCGTCGACCACGGTCCAGAACGTGACCGCCGACAACTGGCCGTAAAGGAACTCGGGGATCGCCTGATCGGCGTGCACCCAGTCGATCCACGCGTGATCGCGGACCGCGTTGTTCCACACGATGCGCCCGTACACACCGCCCAGCGCCGACCCAGCCTCCGCCGCTTCCAGCATCGCCGAATGCATCTGCGGAGTGTTCAGGATCTTGTCGACGCGTTTGCGCGCCTCCGCATTCGCGACGGTGTCGCCCTCGGCGACGCGGAACGCGACGGGGTCGGGCAGCAGCAGCGACGCGAGCGTCTGAACGATATCCGCGGCGATCGGCACATGAATCTGCCGGATCTGATTCGACGCGTCGGGCTTCGTTCCCCAGAACAGCCGTTTGATCCGGTCCACGAGACCACGGCCGAGCGACGTCCGGCCGGGCTCGCCGTGCGTCGCTGACAGCTTCTCCGCGTCACCCTCCCACCACACTTGACAGGTGGCGAACAACTGGAACGCGGGGGAGAGGTGGCGCGGCGGCCACGGCATATTCGCGTCAGGCAACGGCATCACGCTGCCTCCTTGGCTGCGGGTAGTGGTATCGGTTTCTTGAGCTGCGAGAACCAGGTGTATTGGCTGGATACGACCGCGTACCGCAGTGCGTCGCAGTAGTGGTCGTCGAGCTTGATCGGCTTGTCCTCGCCCTTCTCCGACGCCTTGGAATCCCAGACGTAGCCGTGGATCTCGGCGAGCAGCCGCGTGCAACGGTCGGAGATGCGTAGCTGGCCGGTCGAGAACAACGCGGCGACGGTGCGGATACCGTCGACCACGTCGTTCACTGCGTCAGCGACGCGTGCCGCGTCGTCGCGGTACAGCTGCAACTTGAACGACGCGGCGGCCGGGTCTACGAACACCCACTCGGGCTGGTGCGTCGCGTCACGCAGCCACGCGGCGAGCTGCTGCGACAGCTCTGCGTCGGTGCCCCGTTTCGGCGCCCACTCGTCGATGGCGTACAGCACACCGTCGGTACCCAGACCCAACAGCACGCCAGCGGTCGGGTTGGTCGTGCCGTAATCCACGCCGAGCGCCATGACGCGCGTCATCGGCGGCAGTTCCCTGAACGGCACAGTGTGCCGGCCTTCGTCGAAGCACTCGTAGACCGCGCCGTCGGCGACCACCCACAGCCCGAGAACGAACCGCTTGTACCAGACCCCGGTGTAGCTCGATTTCAGCGACGCGACGAACTCGGGGTCGAGGGTCGGATTGTCGTCGAGGATGAACGAGAACCGGTGCAAGTCGAGCGGCCTGTCCGGGTCGCCGGGCTCCAGCAGCGCGTACAGATCGCGACGGTCGATGATGCTGCCGTCGTGCGTGATCCAGTACTTCGCGCGGTCGAGCCACGACTTCTTGGCCCAGTGTCGCGGACCTTCGGGGTTGCCGGTCGCGAACATCTGCGCACCCGGAACACTGAGCCGGGAGAACAGCATGTTCCAGTACGACTCAGGGAGCGTCGGCGCCTCGTCGACGTAGGCGCCTGCCAGGGTGAGGCCCTGGATCTTGGTCCGCGCAGACTCGTTGTTCGCGCCGACCAGGATCACCGTGCGGCCGCAGATGTTGACGGTGCCGTTGCCGCGGTTGATCGAGACGCGGCCGGGGCCGAGCATGTCCTGAATCGGGAGGATCAAATTGTTGATGACGGTCCGCTCGGTGCGGCCGGTCATCAGCAGCGCGCCCTTCGGTCCTTTGCGGCAGTAGCGGGTCCAGTCGAGGAGCGAGCACACCGTCTTGGACGACCGGACCGACCCTTCATAGAAGTTGAGACGCGCGGTCGAGTTCTGGACCGCGGCGAGCTGTTTGCCGACCAGCGGCTGTATCGCGTTCACTCGGCGCCGCCTTCATCTGGGCCGGAGTCGTCACCGAGCATCGCGGCCAGCCACGCGTCCACAGCGGGCAGGTCTTTGCCGTCCTGGGCGATCTTCTGCGCGGCGAGCTGGTCGAGGCCGGTGTACCGCGACCGGCGCTCCATGATCTTCAAGGCGCGGTCGATCGCGTTCAGATTGCCCCGCGACGCGAGTTTCCAGATGCCGAGCATCATGGCGTCCAGCCGCGACAATTCGAGCTGGAGGACCGCTTCAGCGGGTTCCTTCGTGAGCTCCTTCATCGCCTCCTGCACCCACTCGTGCGCGGTGGAGGTCGAGACGTCGAGGGCCTGGGCGATCTGCCGGTAGTTGGCTCCGGACTCGCGGAGTTGCAGCGCCTGCGCGATCTTGCGGCGGCGGTCTATGGACTCAGGGCTGGTCCTATCGGTGCCTGGCACCTGGGGTGCCTCCTCGTGGTGGGCCGGGCTCACCCGGCGGCCGACTGTGCGCCGGTCCGTCCTGGGGTCCGGCTCGCCTTTCCTGCGCGGCGCCTCAGCCGCCGATTCCTGTAGGTGCTGTGTGCGGGGGCGGCCGCGCAGGAAAGGCAAGATGTGCCCGGATTACGCGCCGGGGTGCGCGGGTGCCGTCGCGTCAGGCGAGGGCAGCGGAGCCGGTCTCGACCAGGAAGACGAGCAGGCGGATCAGGCATTCGGTCATGGGACTCACCTCCTTTCGAGAAAGGTGAAAGGCGCCCACGCTCGACCTTTCGGGAGCGTGGGCGCCTGTGGAGGGCTCGCGGCGTACTGGCGCCAGGCGGCCCTCGAATCGAGGGGCGCGTGCCGGAAACCCCTGGGGGTCTACGTCACGCGCCGATGGCTCAAGCCTATTGCCGGGGCTGCGACACTGCGGAGAGCGAGTCACCGACCGGCTGCGACAGTCCGTTCCAGCCGATTTCGTAGCCGCCGGTCAGGCCGAGCGCGTCGATCGCGGCCTCCGCGGCGATCATCGCCGTGTCGAGGTCGGAGGCTTTGCCGTCCTGGAGGGTTTTGCCGGCCTCGTCCATGACCCACCATGCGCCGTCCTCGGACGCCAGGGCGGAGGCGTTGTCGAGTTCGGTGATCTTGGCTCCGGCCGGGCGGGAGGTCCAGTAGCGGCCCGGCCGAAACGGAGTGCGGGCGGGCAGGACCGGGTTCTTGCGCATCGAGTCGATGGTGTGCGCTTCCTCCAGGTAGGCGTGGGCCTCGTCCAACAGCTCTCGGCAGGCTGCCGGGTCGTCGATGAGCCGTTCGGCGAGGTTGGTGGTGTTCTCGGCGATCTTCAGTGCGGCGGCGCAGCGCTCGTCGAGACGTCGGTGCCACTCGTCGAGCGTCTTGCAGCGCGGGGTGGTCAGCGGGGGGAGGCTGGGGAGGCTGGTGTTGAGGCGGGTCATCTTGGTTCCTTTCGGTTGGGGGCGGTGGCGGCCGCCCGACCGTTCATACACTACGGCGATGTATGGAGAAGTGCAATCGGTGTCGGTCTAAAAGTCCTGCTTGCGGCATACATTGTCACGATGTATGGCGATTGAGTATCAACCCACAGGGGGCCGCCACCCCCGAACCGAAAGGAACCAACATGACCGAGAACCAGAACGTCACCGTCGTCCCGATGATCACGAGCCCGAAGCACGGCGCATACGAGTGGTACGGCCACCAGTTCGAGAGCACCGTCGAACTCCGCGGCCGGTTCCGCCACCAGCGGCACACCTGCCGATTCACGGTGACCTACTTCGACGAGACCACCGAGACCCGTCGGGAGTACCAGGGCCCGATCGTCAAAGGCGAATACGCGTTCATGACCGCGCAGGCCAGCGTGATCTCCTCCCACCCGATCGCGCTGCCTGAAGTGATCGACGTCGCCGACGGCGACCTGATCAGCATCCTCGGCAAGACGTTCCGCATCCAGGACGACAAGGCGCTGCATGACCCGCGCCTGGTCCGCGTCGAAGACTGACCCAACCAGTGCCGGGGCTCATGTGAGCCCCGGCACACCCTTGCCGGATGGCTCCGCAAACCGTCAGCCCTTACAGGCCAACCGCTATCGTCGGCCCTGTGAGCGACTTGCCTTCTGGCTTAACACCTTTGGAACTGGCGAACTATATACGTGCAGAGATAGATTCCAGCCACGCCTATGCGCGCCGCCGCAAGCATCAATTCCGACGGCGAGCCGTTGCCTTGCGGGTGGCTGTGGTAGCTCTGTCTGCCGCATCCACGATCATTCTCGGACTGCAATCCCTCAACCCCTGGGCGGGCACCGCGTTTGCCCTCATAGCTGTCGTGACGGCCGTCAGCGCGCTGGAGCCATTCTTTGCGTGGAGGCCTCTATGGGCCGCCATGGAGAAAGCTTCATACCGTTTCAACCGCCTCAGGGACGCTTTGAAGTTCTATGTCGCAACGACTGACCCGCAGCAGCTCGACCCGCAGGAGATTCGAAAGTCCTACGACGAGTTTCAGAGTATCTGGGAAGAACTAGGTACTAGCTGGGTGAGGCTTCGGGAGAACGCCGACCAGTAGTTCACCCGCGGACGGTGTCGAACTGCCCTGGCATGGCCACCGGCCGCAGCTTCACCCGCTGCGCGCGATGCAGCGCCAGCACAGCGCCAATCCGGAAGGTCGTCCCGCGCTCGGTGATGCAGCCAATCAGCTTCCCGCGCTCATGCCACTTGCGGATTGTCGCCGCCTTGACCGGCGCACCGTCGAAGTGCGGCAGCATCTGCGCCAGCTCCGCCGCGGTCCCGGTGCACTCCTCTGCCGCCTCCCGCATCCAGCCCTTGTACAGCTCCGCGCGATGGTCCTCGCCGCAATGGCGACATTTCAGTACCCGCAAATATCCCGGACCCGCGACCGAGCGGCCGCAGTTCTCGCACAGGCCGGCGAACTCCACTTCCGGCGCGGCGTCGACGCAGCCCCATGCCCGGGTGATCGCCTCGCAGAGTTCCCGCATCCACTCCTCGGCGCCAAGCACCCGTGATGTCCACGACAGGTTGGTCAGGATGGCCAGGGCCGCGTCGTGCGGGGACAGTGCGCGAGGAGCGTAGGGCGGTTGCGCGGCCGCCAGCCGCAGAGCGCGCAGCAACGCCCGGCGCCGCTCGCTCGCGCGATCGTTGATGATCAGCGGCGACTCATCCCCGCCGCCCCGGACGTCGTCGGCGCTGGGTCGGCGAGTGACGTCGGTCCGAGTGATGGTGACGTCGAGCTGCCGGAACAACTCGGGGATGCGCGGCAGGTCGCGGCGGAGCGCGCCGAGCAGCTCGGCGACAGTGGCTTTCGGCGACAGTGGGATTCTCCTCAGAACAGGTGCACGATCTCGCCGGGCACGGGTGCGTTCGGGTGCTGGAACTTCACCGGCGCCAGCGCATCGAGATAGGTGGCGCGGCGCGGCCGGTTGACCAGGGCGCCCGGCCAGTCCTCCGACCGGCCGGACAGGTAGCACTTCTTGACCGCCCAGAATCCGCCCTGCTGGGACTGCGGGCCGGGTCGGTGTCCTGCCCGTATCCACGCGCAGTACTCAGTCCAGAGGTCGGGCTGCCGGAATCGGGTGTGCAGGATCAGGTGACAAGTGATGCACAACGGGACGTAGCTCTCCGGCTGCGAGTAGTCCTCCAGATGGCCGTGGATCGCCCCGTCGGCCTGCTCGCACACGACGCAGACCGACGGCGGCTCCCACAGGCTCGATGCCCACATCTTGTTCAGTTCGGTTTGCACCCGGTCGCGGTATTCGCCGGGGAATCCGTTGTATGTGGACAGCGCCACGGGCCTACTCCTTCACAGTGAGATACATGCGGTGCATTCCATCCAAAGTGGTTGTCGTCCAATATCTTTGGAGTTCCGCGCATTCGACGATGACCGAGCGTAGCCTGTGCCGGGCGTCCTGACGAGGGGCGCGGCCCTCCAGGAACAGATGCCGCACACCGGCCTCACGGAGGGCCTCGCCCAGCCGCTCAGGTGTCACCCCAGCGTCGTCGAGTTCGGGCAGCACCCGGCGCGCGACCACGGTCTTGATCCGAGCCGACCGCAGGAAGTCACCGAACTCGGGCAGTTGGTTCGGGGTGAGCATCCAATGCCGGACCGGCACGCTGCCCGCGTAGGTGCCCGCGGTTCGGCCGGCCTCGATCGCGTTGGCGTCGGCCTCGACACCGACCACGTCGAAACCGGCCTGCTCCAGACGGCGGGTCAGCAGCCCGGTCGACGAACCGAGGTCCAGGACAGCGCCGTCCTCCGGGCCGACCTCGGACCGGACGAGGTTGTAGATATCGTCGTGGATCTTCGGGAACCGGCCGTTGCGCTGCCAGTCGTAGAGGTGTTCGGCGGAGTCGTAGCGGCTCATGCGGTTTTCGCGTCCTTCGGGTACCAGGCGGGGGAGTAGGCGTGGTCGGCGATACCGCGAGCGGTGAACACGCCATCTTGGGCCAGGAGGTCGACCTCCTGGCGGGTGCCGCCGATCTCGGCGGCGATCTGGTCGGGGTCGAGATGGTGCACGGTCAGCAACTCGTGCACGATCGCCGACATCTCCACCGCGGCGTGCGTGCCCTTCGCGCGGTTGATCCGGATCGTCATCAGCATGGCCGTCGGCCGGTCGACGTCGAGCACAGCGACCGGCACCCGGCCGCGCCAACGCTTCCGGACCGCGGCGGAGTCCTGCGACAGACGCCAGCGGTGGAAGCCGTCGATGATGATCCGGTCGGGGTTGACCATGAGCGGCTGAATCCAGCTGGTCGACAGCAGGGACCGCTCCAGCAGACGCAGCTCCGGCCGGTGGACCCGGTTCGGGTTCCACACGTTCGGGTCCAGGGTGTCGGCCGGAACCCACTGGATATGGTCGATCGGGTTCTCGTCGGCCGGGGTCGGGGTGAGCCTGGGCAGGCCCTCAGCGTTGCTCACTTCGCTGCTCGCTTCTGTTGTTCGGTCCTGGTCAAGGGCAGCAGGTCACGCTTGTAGCCGCCCGCCATGATCTGTTTGAGAACGTGGTCGGGCGGATAAGCGGCTGGGCTGTGCGCTGCGCGGCCGCGCACGGTCCGCAGCCGCGCCAGGGCCTTCGCCTGCTGCTGCTCGTCGGTGATGTGCTCCTCGATATAGGCCCGCACACCGTCGAACGACTGCCCATACCGGCGCAGCAACCCGGCCCGATCCAGCTCGCCGTAATACCGCTCCTGCACGGCCATCTCCGGCACCAGGTCGATCACCTGCGCGTAGAAGGTGGGCGCGAACTCCCGCAGGCGGCCGAACGTTTTCGCGGACTCGGCGTGCAAAGGTGTCGACACCCGCAGTGGTGCACCGGAGAGCACCTGCGCGTCGTACAGCGGGCAGTAGCGGATCCCCTGGTCGTAGAAGTACCGGAAGATGTCGTTTTCCTGCCAGTCGAACAGCGGCTTGACCGTCATCACGCGCGGGTCCTTGGTCGCGTTGATGTAGTTGTCGTGCAGCTTCGCCTTCATCGCGTTGAACCGCATTAGCGACTCCGCAGCCCGGACGCCGGTCACGATTGCGACCTTCCCGCGCTCACCCCGGGAAACCAGGGTGTCGGCGGTGTACTGGTCGAGCACGAGGCCGGCAGGCAGCCCGAGCTTCTCCGCGGTGAGTGCCCAGTCCGGTATGGGGCGCATGTGCTCCCGGGCCGGGTCCCACTGGATGTATCGGGTGCTCGTGCCGAGGATGTACTTGGTGGACTCCAGCGGCACGCAGTACCAGCGCAGATCGACCCAATCGAGTTGCCGGTACTCGTCGACGAAGTCGACGACCTGATCGGGGATCAGTTCCTCGTCGCGGAACACGGCTTTGATCGGGCGGGTGTCGCCGCGTTCGACGGCGACCTCCCGGACCAGGTGCAGCGCGGCGAGGGAGTCTTTGCCGCCGGAGAACGCGACCAGCACCGTGTCGAACAGGTCGTAGACGCGGTGCATCCTGCGTTTGGCCTCGTCGTAGACGTTGGCGTCGATGAAGCCTTTGACGCGCGGCATCAGTCGTCACCGTCCTGCGATTCGAGGCGCAGCCCGTAGTTCTGGCCGCGTTTGCAGCCGATCCAGCGGCCGGAGACGACGCCCTTTTCGATCGACGCGTGCTGCAACACGTTGAGCATGTCGGTCAGGAACATCGGGAACGTGAGGCCGGTTGCCTTGTCCTCCAGCACGAACCTAGCTGCGGACCGACCACGGATATAGTCGACGATCCGCAGGGTTGCGGTGAACGGAGCGTTGGTCCGCATCTCCGAACCGGGGTCCGGGTAGGCCAGCATGTTGCCGCTGCGCGTGCAGTACGGCACCGCGGCGACGCCCTTGCTCATGTCCGGTCTCCTGCTGTGGCTTGCAGGTACTCGGTCAGCCGCTCGGCGACCGTGTCCTTGTCGGTGTAGGTGCGTTTCAGCCACTTCGTGAACTCGAACCAGGTGTTCTGCTGGTCCTCGTCGTCGAAGATGAGGTTGTAGGAGATGACCGCCTCGCCGAGGCCGGGCTTCTCCTCCTCGCCCGGCAGATCGGGCTCGGTGTCGATCGAGTCGAGCAACGCCTCCAGATCGGCGTCGGTGTATCCGGTGCCCTCCAGGTCCGGCAGGTCCTGCAACAGCTCGGTCAGGGCCGCTATGTCGTAGTGCCCCTTGTCCGCAGTGCGGTTGTCGGCGAGCACGATCCGGCGCGCGGTCTCGTCGTCGACGTCGACGTGATGGACGTCGATCTCTTTCCAGCCGAGAGACGCAGCAGCCTGCATGGTGTGGTTGCCTGCGAGGATGTAGCTGGTGCTGCGCTGCACGACAATCGGCCGGTACTGGCCGGTCTTCCGCAGGCTGGCGGCGATCTGCTCGATATCGCCGCGGCGCGGGTTGCCCGGGTACGGGATCAGGTCGGTGATGGCGACGGAGGTCATCCGGCGATCCTCTCCGCGTTGGCTGCGTATCCAACGATGTCGACGTAGGAGTCCCGGTGATAGCCGTCCTTGGTGCGGGCCGTCTTCATCAGGATCATCAGGTTGGCGAAGTCGGCCGAGGTCACTTCGATACCGAGGTAGGCCGACCACAGTCCCGCGATCCGCGCGAAAGCGTCGCGAGGGTCCCCGTACTGGTCTTCGCGGTCGCCGTAGATCAGCGTGCGAGCCTCGGCCAGCACATCGGGGGCGGGCACAGTGGCGTCGTCCTGCGGCGTCGGCTCGGGCGCCTCCGGTGCGGGCACTGCCGACGCTGTGGGACCGTAGGGCCCGATGCCGCTCACGCCCCCGCCACTGTTGGCGTGGCCGGTGCCACCGCCACCGCGCACGAACGGCAGGGTCACGCCGTCCGGGACACGCGCCATGCCCTCGTCGAACTGGCGGCGCATCTCGTCCCTCAACGGTCCGGGCGGGACCGATTTCGACAGCTCCGTGAACTGTGCATCGAGCTGCTCTTTGGTGATGCCGAGAACGGCGTCCTGAGACATGGGTTCCTCTCCAGGGATTACGGGCAATCGCATTGGTGGTCGTCGCAGTAGGGCGGTTCGCGGTACCGCTCGGACCAGACCGCGGTGACGATGTCGAGCGGGTCCGGCCCGCGTCGCACCTCGATGTGCAGGCGCACACCGAGCGGGAGTCGCAGATCGATGCAGATCACGCGGGCACCTGCTGGCTGAGGTCGACCGCGTCCGGCCAGGTCAGTTCCAGCCACATTCGGCCGGCCTCGCCTTTGACCGCTGGGTGAATGATCGGCTCCGGTTTGCTCATCCACTTCGGGCCGTCGTCGCGGACTATCCCGTACCCGAGCACCGCGGCGATCTTGCGGCCCTTCGCGGTGACGCTGGCCGGTTTCCCGACGGTCAACGCGTCGCACAGCGGTTTCAGGGTGGCCGCGAGATTGTCGGTGTCGCGGGTGCGGTTGTCGCGCGGCTGGTAGTGCAGTTGGACAGTCACATGCTCGACTCCGCGAGGCAGGTACGCGAGCGCGGCGAGCCTGCACACGTCGGCGCGGATCTGACGGCGGACCCGGGCCTTGGCGAACATCGCGCCGCGCGAGGCGCCGGAGTCGTTGAGGCTCAGCGGTGGTTTCGAGTAGGGAAGTGGGAGGGTGGCGCGGTTGGGCATAGGGTTGGCTCCTTGCCGATGGCGGTCGGCGTCAGGGTTCGAGCACCACGGGTGTGTCATTGGGCAGCGTGAGAGGCTGCGGTGCACCAACTCCGCGGACTACTGAGGCGACGACATGGGTCTGCGGGCGCAGCACGTCGACCAGGCGCACGCGGTGCGTCTTCTGCTTCACCCGGTAGACGAGGGTCGAGCCGACATCGTCGTAGTTCAGTTCGCCGAATAGCTTGGTCATGCGGTCTTCCTTGCGCGGCGGTGTTTGGTCTGGCAGCCGGAGCAGCGGCCGCGTGAGGCGTGGCGGACATGGCCCTCCGGGACGGGGTCGCGTGGGCCGACCATCGGACGGGAGCAGTCGACGCAGTGCTCCGGGCGGAGCTGGTACACCTTCGCCATCTGCCCGGACCGGTCGGTCGCGGAGTAGCAGCCCTTGCACAAACCGCGGGCGGCGAGGTGGGCTTCGTTCACGCCGAGCGTCTCCCCGGCCGGGATGAGGCGCCGTTCGCAGCCCGCGCAAAGCCGGATCCTCTGGGCTCCACGCCCATACCGGTCGATCACGGCCTGCAACGCCAGCACCGTGGAGTTGTCACCCCGGCAGATGATTCCGGCGGCGATCACTCCGTCAGCGGGCAGCGTGATCTCCGGTTCGGTGGCGAGCTGCCCGGCGCCGAGTGCGCGGCGAGCGCAGTCGACAACTTGGCTAATCGGGCAGGCTGTTTCGCAGTGCGCTATGGCGGCGATGGTGTCCGGGTGCAGGTGCCAGGTGGGGTCTTCGCCGGGCTGCACAAAACGGGAGTCGAGTCGGCACGATGCCTGCTGCTTTTCCCGTTCGTGGTTCACGACACGATGCTCTCCACTGCGCATTCACTGCGCAATGAGGAGTGGTGTGTTGCGTGTTGCGGGTTCCAACTCGTCAACGGCCGCAAGCTGGGTGGGAGACGGTCGGGCTTTGTAAACTCTTTGTCATGGCTACTCGCAATGCGGCAGGCAAGATTCAGGAACTCATCGACGCTGCATCGAACTTCGAAGCTCTAGCGGGAGCCATTCAAGGGAACGATGAAGCAGCAGGCGAGTCCGCTGCCGCTAAGTTGCGTGCGGAATATCGCAGTTGGTATTCATCCAGCCTGGCGGTGCTCCCGGAAGATTTGCGCGATCGCTTTCGAAAGGAGTATGAGGGTGGAACGCTTAGCTGGAAGATAAAGAAGTTTTTGGAAGAACCTCGGCGGGCATTTCCGGTCAGTCCGGACACGATGACGGACGCATCGCGAGAGATATTCAATTCTCCATGGTCGTGGCCATATGAAAAGAATTTTATCCATCCACTCAATGAGCAGGTTAGCTATCTATACGAAGCATTGTCTCGCTTGGGAATAGACGCGGGTACGGCCGACAGTCTCGAACTGCTTGAAAATATCTCACGCAAGTTGCCCGAATCTCTTTCTATCCTCGCAGAGGGGGCCAGGTCGGGCAGGGCTGGCCTGGTCGTAAATGACGAGTACGACCTACAGCACATCCTGCATTCGATTACTGTCCTGCACTTTGAAGAGGTGCAAGCGGAGGAGCCTACGCCCACGATGGGTGGGCGCTCTTCGCGGCTCGATTTCCTACTCAAACGTGAGAGACTGGCTATCGAGACGAAAATGACTCGGGAAAGTCTGACCTTGCCGAAGCTTCGGGAGGAGCTGGCATCTGATGTGGCTTGGTTCCGCGGCCATCCGCACGTACAGGGGCTATTCATCCTTATTTACGACCCGAAGCGAAGAATCAGGAACTCGACCGGAGTCGAGAATGACCTTAATTCCCTTACGGGTGATGACTTCACGGTACGGGCTGTCATAATCCACTAGCGCAGGATCGATTGCGCGGCGCGTGGCGGCCGGCTCCGCGCCGCAGGCAGAGGCGAACGGCCTTGCGGTGCATACAAATAGGCCAGGTAGCAGCAGCCAGACCGTGTGAAGACTGCTGAAGTCGAGCAGGTTTGGTGGCATGGCGGGCTCCTAGACGAGCGATAGGTCCGAGACGTCCCCGGCCTGGGTGAGGTATACGAGGGCTCCGCGTCGCGCTTCCGCGCCGTGCCGGTCCCGGTAGTAGTTGGAGCCGCCGTCGAGGGTGGAGGACTGGATACGGGTACGCGTCCGCGTCGTCTCCAGCTCGAAGGTGTGGAAATGGCCGTGCACGAGCACGTCAGCGCCTCCCGGGCCTTGTCCATGGAATGCCTGCTGCTGCCACCACTCCATTGCCTTGCCGCGTCGCCACTGATGACCGTGCGCGATGGTGAATACCGTGTCGCCCACGGGGACAGTCATGTTGCCGCGTTCCGGCTCAGGGGTGCGGATGGTGACGTGCTCGTACGCGTCGGGATTACGCGTCAGCCCCCGCGCGACGCTGTTCGCGGCGTGCGTCGCCCACCCGTCACCCGGTCGCGTCACGGGGACGCGTTGCGCCTCGTCGTGGTTGCCGTTCACGACGTCGCACAGCAGTTCGTCGGCGACGTCAGCGAACGCGTCGATAGTGCTGTACAGGATCTGCTCGAACACCTGGATCTGTTCGGTGAGCGTCAGATCGGTGCGCCAGATGAGCCGACCGGACTGCGACTGGTTCCCCTCGACGCAGTCGCCTGGGAACATCAGGTGCACGGTGCTGATCGGACGCGTCGCACGCAACTGCGTCAGCTTCGCGACGGCGCGCTCCAACGCGGACCAGTACCGCTCCAGGATCGCGTCGGTTCCGCCGTTGTCCACCTTGCCGATCTGCAAGTCGCTGGCCTGGAAGTTGAACACCGCGGCGCCCGCCGCGACAGGCCGACGCGGTGACGCGGCACGTTCGACGATCTGCTGTATGAGCCGCTCACCGGGCTCGGGTTCGCCGTTGTCGGCGACGATGTAGAACCGGTCGGCTTGCAACCATTCGCGGTGGAAGTTCTGCCACCGCGACACCCGAACAGACCGGGTCGGATCGAGCTTCACACCGGCCAGGCTGTGCTTTTCGAGAAGCTCGGCGAAGGCCGGCGGGGCCTCGTCGGCCCGGTGCTGCTCGCTGTCGATATAGCCGCTGCGGCCGTCGAACTCGACGCGCGGCGTATATCCGGGGTCGCTGGTCGCGGTGGCGGTCGCGGCCAGTTCCTCGCCGATGCTCACGCGGTCGCCTCGACCGGGCAGCAGCACGAGTGGAGGGTGTGCGAGTAGAGCATCGCGTTGGAGCCCTCGTAGCCGCGGGTTCGGGCGACGCGAAGCAGCACGGACTTCCGGCCGCCGTTGTCGAGCCACTGCCGCACTTCGGCCTGCTCGGTGTCGGGCAGGGAGGCGAGCCAGCGGCCCGCAATGCAGCGGCGGGTGGTGCGGTCCTCCGCGCGCAGTTGATCGGTGAGGCTCATGAGCCCTCGTTTCGGGTGCAGGGCCGGGGCTGCACCAGTCGACCCCTGTGCCTGCGGCGCTGTGCTCGCGGCGGCGGGGTCGAGAAGTGGGGTGCAGCCCCGGCGTTCGGGGGGCGGCGGTCAGTTCGCGCGGTGGCGGATGACGCGCCACGGGCCTCGGGCGGCGAGGTCGTTGGAGGTCAGTCCGGCGTCCGATCCGGTGGTGTACCAGAACGCGCCGGTCCGTTCCCAGATCGAGGCGTCGGTCTGGGAGACGATGACCGCGTTGTCGATGAAGCCTTCGAGGTAGGCGACATCGGGGGCGGAGACAGGGACGACCATAGGGCCGTTGGTGAGGACGGGGCCGCTGATGCCTCCGGTGAGGTATCCGGAGAGCGAGTCGAGGGTCCGCGCGAGCGCCTCCAGTCTCGTCGCAGGGCCGTGCGAAGCCTCGTTGGTGATGGCTTGCAGTACGGCGTCGATAGCGGCTGCGGCTGTGGACACGGCTGGTATCTCCTGGGGCTGGACTGGGGTTGGTTCCTTGGCCGGTCTGGCGGGACCGGAGGTGTTAGTGGTCAGCTGGTCACCTCGAGGAGCCGCGCGTCGGCGGGGGCCTCGATCGTGAGCCGGGGGCTGTAGTCGTCGCCGCTGGGCTCGATGCGCAGCGGCCAGTTGGGCACTGGCTTGGCCTCGTTGGTCGCGCCGATTCCGATGTTCCAGCAGCCCGTGTCGGAGTCCTGGTCGAGCCGGACTCGGAGCTGGCCGCCGGTGCGGGAGACGATGTGGAAGACCGCGCCGTCGTAGGCGCTGTATTCCTCGACTTCTCGAGAGAAGCCGTCGGAGGTGGTGACGATCGCGGTGTCGTCGGACGCACCTTGGATGGTGTAGGAGAGCACGGCGCAACGGTATGGCTGGTTTGCTGTGTCTGCGGAGAGCGAGTCAGCTGCACCTCGTAACCAACGGAGTGCAGCTGAGGCCCGCGGGATACTTGACCGCAGCCTGCACCTGCACGCAGGTTGCTGCGATACTTGAGGTGTGACTGAATCCTATAGGCGGTTCCAGGTTGAGAGGCCCCAATACCTGGCTGACAGCTATTGGGAATGCATCAAGGTCGAGGCAGATCGACTGTCTCGCTCTCTGGACGCTGGGGATGCCTCCCAGGCGCTTAGCGACTTGAAGTGCCTGGTGGAGTCGGTATCAAAGATCGTGCTCGATATCAACGGCACCCCGCCGGGCTCCAATGACAACTTCCAGGGTCTGGTTAAGCGCGCGCACGACCTGCTGGCCAAGCAGCCCGGCTATGAATTGGTCGACACTTCCCCATTCGGGGACATGTCGACTCAATCGAAGAAAATCGCCTGCAACCTCGCCGAAATCCGAAATAACTACGGTGGCGGGCATGGTCGGTTCCGGGTTCCGGATCTTGCCGACGAGATGCTGCACATGGCACTCGACGGGAGTTTGATGTGGGTGCGGTGGGCACTGAGGCGCATCGGCTACTTTGCCGAAGGGCGACCCGACCAGTTGATCGACGCGCTTATTGGCGAACGAAAGATCTTTCATGCCGGACAGCTGGAGATTCGCTTGATGGCAGCGAACTTGCCCGGTCTGGAGGCCAAGCACCAGCGCAGCATCGGCGTAGCTGTCGGACAGCGCGCGGAGAGAGGCACATTCGTCGTTCGCGCTGACGGCGTCGACGCTTGCGTAGGGTCAGATGACATCGGGGTCTGGCCACAGGAGTATAGGTTCGGTGTCGTCTGGGGCTTGTGGGTCAATGAAGAGGGGCACGTCAGTATCAGCAGCCAACATATTCGCGACACCATGAGATTGTTGGATCCAGTTTCTGACTGCTCGAATGACCTGACCGGGTTGGTGAACGAGATTGTGGCGGCCAAGATCGCATTGCCTGGCATAGATGATGGCGAAGATGACGAAGAAGTGAAGCGATCGGTGCAAGACCTCATGGCGGTGGTGCAGGAGTTGGACGAATGGCTCCGTACCCGTCCCGACACTGAGGCCGCAGATTGGAAGCGACTTTCTGCTGCATGTAATCCAGCTGCAGAATAGGCAGTGTCATCAGGCCCGCTTGCCGTCGATCCTGCTAGCGGCCGGACTCCCGGGGACGGAGAGTGTAAACCCCTTCGGCAGAAGCAATTCTGCCGAAGGGTCCGGGTGAGCGGCGCTACGCGGCAGCCCAGCCGACTTCACGCCGGAACGCGGCCTTGCGCTGCTGCTGCAACTCGCGCAGCTGCTTGAGGCCCTGGTGGTGGGCGGTACGTTCACTGCTCGACGTCATTTGCTGGAGCTGCGCGGTGAGTTCGGCGATCTGGCTGTCGAGGGCAACCCGCTCCTCGTGGCCGGTCTGGTCGAGGATGCGGGGCTGGTCAGGCTGAGACATCGGGATTCTCCTTCGGGGTGATGACAACCCACTCACCACTCCCGCCGCGGCGGATGTGCCCGGCGCTCTTGGCGGTCTTCAGGGCGTGGCTGATGGTCGCCAGGTCGACCGGCGGTAGGTCGTCGGTGGTGAACCGGTGCCCGGCGCCGCGCGCAACGAGGAGCGCCAGCGCCTTGTCGACCGCTGCGCGGTCCGGGGTCCGGTGATGCAGCCCGGTCCGGTGCAGGGTTTGCGCGAGGGCGTCGGGGCTGCGGTGGAGGCGGCGGGCGATGGTCTCGAACGCGAGCCCGTCCTCTGCCAGCCAGAAGTAATCGCCGACCAGATTGGATTCCTCGACGGTGATCTTCTCGGCGCGGGTGCCAGAGCGGCGTCGGGCGCTCATCTCGGCGAACGTGATGTCTTCCTCGACCACGTACGGGTCAACGGTGGTGGGCATGGGGGTGTTCCTTTCGGGTGGCCCGTGGCGGCGGGCCTGCGCGTTGCCGCGCGGATTGACTGTATCTTTCTGGGGCGGCGGCGTTTACGATCGGCCGGTGAGCGCGCCTGAGATGGTTCTCCAGTACATCAACGCCTTGAAGTGGCCAGTGATCGCTGCGCTTGCGATTGCCCTGTTACACACCCCAGCGCGGACTCTGCTAGCACAAATGCAGAGAGTGAGGGTTGCGGCATTCGGTGCGGAGGCCGAGGTCGAGCGACAGGCTCAGGATTTGGCTCGCGACGTATCCTCCACTGCTACCGAGCTTGCACATGATTCCCGTCGGGAGGACGCTGCTGCTATCCGAACGACGCTGCTGGAGCCCGCAGGTAGTCCTGAAGCCGACCCGTTCCGGCCACTGGTTGAACCGGTTTCCGATCAGGCATCTGCGGTTCTCCAACTTCCACAGGTCGAATTCGAGGTGCTCGTTGCGAAACTCGAAGAGCTGAGAGACTTCTCTTTTGGCGGCGCTTCGGTGCTGCGCACAATCGAGAGCTCTCCTGCCCACACGATTGAACGCATTTTTGATCAGTTGCAGAGGCTTGTAGTGCAAATCAGAATGTCGACTGATCTGTGGCCAGGAACCCCTCACGACCTCGTACTGACCTGGCGTTCCATCATCCGCATCGCTGGCAGAGCAATATCCGATGGCGCCAACGCCAGCGCTGCGCACAATTTTAATATTGGAACTCGTGACTGGGCACGTATGTACGCCGACTTCCTTGAAGATGCAATTGCTGAGGCTGCACGGATATCGGCTCGCGTGTCCGCCGAGAGCCGGGCACTGCTCTCGGCGGACACACCCAGATGATCAGAACGGTGGTTCGTCGTGCTTGTGCGCCGGGGCGCTGCCCCACGGGTCGCTGTCGTCGGCGCGCTGCTGCTGCCCGGACTGGCGCCGCTGCCCACCCCCGCCGCCGTTGCCTCCGCTGGTCTTGTTGACCTTCGCGGTCGCGTACTTGAGGCTCGGGCCGATTTCCTCGACCTCCAACTCCACCACGGTCCGCTTCTCTCCCTCGCGGGTCTCGAACGACCGCTGTTTCAGGTTGCCGGTCACGATCACTCGCGACCCGCGGACCAGCGACTCGGCGACGTTCTCCGCGGCTTCACGCCAGATATTGCAGCGCAGGAACAGCGCCTCGCCGTCTTTCCACTCGTTGGTGTTGCGGTCGAATATCCGCGGCGTCGAGGCCACGGTGAAGTTCGCGACCGCCGCACCGGCCGGGGTGAAGCGGAGTTCAGGGTCGGCGGTCAGATTGCCGATGACGGTGAGGGTGGTGTCGTTTGCCATGAGGCGTTCTCCTTCTCGGGGTGTCAGCGCGCGGCTGCGCGAGACAGTTCGCTGATGCGTCGGAATCGGCGCCGGATCTCGGTGTCGCTGTAGGGCTGGGAGGCTTCGGCGAGCCAGGCGGTGAGCGCGTCGGCCGGGTCCGGCATCGTCGCGATATCGACGATGTCCGGCAGGGTGAGGTCGAGCAGCACCAGCAGTTGCCGGACCTCATGCCACAAGGCGGTGACGTGGGCTGCCGTCCGCTCGATATGCGGCGGCGGGGACGGTGGGGCGGGGACGGTCACGGGTTCCTCTCGGATCGGTACTTGGCGGAGGCTGAGGCGTTGGCGGCCGTGCACCGGTCGCACCGACACAGCCAGTTGACGTAGGTGGACAGCACGCCGTGGGGGAGCGGCTGGAACTCGTTGTCGGACGCGGCGAACGGCCTGCCATTCGCGCCGGTCGTCAGATGGCGGCTGCGGCGAACCCGGACCTTGGCGGCATAGGCCGCCATCGCTTTCCGGCACTCCGAGCACCGGCACCTTCCCTTGGTGTAGGTGCCAGTGGTTCCGTGCTTGGTGCGGATGGCGGTAGTCACTGCGACCGGTCCACGGGGCAGCGCTGATGCCTGCCACCTCCGGCGAGCAGGGTGTGCAGGCCGGCAGGCGCGTTGCACCACACGCAGCGCGGGCGGACGTAGGGGCGGACCCGCGCGGGCGGTCTGTGCGGGCGGATCGGGATGGTGGGCAGGTCGAACATTGTGGTTCCTCTCGGGAAACCGGGGGCGCCGATGGCGGTCGACGCCCCCGGGTGTGCTGCGGCCCTGACGGGCGCTGCGGCTACTGCGCTGCGGCCATCTGATCGGCCGACTTGTGGGCGCGGATCTCGTGATAGGGCACGGTTCCGGTGCAGCCCTCGATGTACAGGGATTCCACGGTCACGCTCTTGCCGTTGACGCGGACGACCTTGTGCCAGGAGCCGTGCCGGTACCGGATGTAGTCGCCCTTGGCGATATCGGCCTTGGTGTAGCCGGTGGCCTCGCCGTTGGCGATCTGCTCGGCGCGGACGGCCTTCCAGTACTCGATGTCGCTGGCGCGCTGGTCCACGCGGGCCTGCACGCGCTCGCGGTATGCCCCGCTGGCGGGCTTCACCTCGGTGACGTACGGGGCGCGGCCTCGCTTCCCGCCGTCCAAGATGCGCTGGTCGCTGCGCTGCTCCGCTTCCAAGCTGAGAATCCGGTTCCCCACGGTGACGGGGTTGTAGCGATGCCCGGTGGTGCGGGTGGCGGCGTCGGCGCGGTCCGCAGCCAACTCGGCCGCCTTGTGCGCCTCGACGGACTTGCCGAGCGCGTTCCACGACTTCTCGATGGCGCGGCGGTGCCTGTGCTCGGAGTGGTGACCGACCTTGATCGGTTCGCCGCCCGGGGGCAGGGCTTCGTGAGCGCGCTGGTGCGCCTGCTCGGCGGCCTCGGCCTGCCCGGCCCGCCGTTCGGCCTTCGCGGCGAGAGCGGCGACGCGGTCGTCCTGACGACCGGCGCGTTGGGCCTCGGCCTCCGCGGTGTCCTGGACGCTGCGGTCGATCTTCACCTCGACCTCGAAACCGGCCTCTCGCAGCATCTTCGCGGCCGCGTTGATGTGGTAGTCCTTCGGCTGCCGGTTGCGGGAGGAGACAACGATCCAGCACTGGAGGCTGCGCGCCCATTTCCAGTGGCCGACGCGGTCGCGGATCGCCCGCATCACTTCGTAGGTGCCGTCGTCGCGGCTGGTGCCGGTGAGCAGGGTGCCTTCGGCGGCGTTGTGGCTGATGGTCAGCACTTGCGTGTGGTTCCTTTCCGGGGGCCGGGCACTGGCGGCGGCCAGTGCCCGGCCGGGGGTGTGACCGTGGCGGCGGTCAGAGGGGGATGAACGTCGGGTACTCGCCGCGTCCGTTGCAGTCGCGGCAGCCGCCGCCGTTGCAGTTGGAGCAGATCGCCCAGTGTTCGACGGTCTCGCGGCGCCTGCTGCGACGCTGCGGGGTCTGCTCGGTGGCCGTGGTGTTCGGCATCTGGTTCCTTCCGGGGTGACCGTGGCGGCGGTCAGGAGTTGCCGTCGGTGTCGGCGGCGAGGTCGAGGAGATCGGCCGCGTACTCGTGGCCCTCCGTGTCGACGTTGAACAGCAGCCCGAGGGCGGGCTGGTGTCGGTCGACACGGAGCGCCGCCGCCAGGCGGCGACGCTTCCGTGTCTCACCCATCAGGCGGCGCGGCGGTCGAGTTCCGCGTTGCGGTCCCACGCCTCGTCTTCGAGGGCAGCCTCACGCGCCGCGATGAGCGCCGCGGTCGCCTCCCGGACCTTGGTCGCGACGTGGTCCTGGCCGCGGTCGGGGTTCTCGGCGAGCAGCCAGGCCGTATCGGCGAGCCGGTGGAACTGGCCGATGCTCGGCGTCGCGGCGATCGGCCACGCCTGTTCGAGCCATCCGGCGACACCCTCGCTCGGGACGATCAGAATGTCGCCGTCTTCGATCGCGTCGTCGAACTGGCTGCGGTCGTATGCCTCGCCTGTGGACGCGAACGTATGAATGGTCATCTTCCTCGGTTCCTTTCGGTTGCCCGTTGGCGCGGGCATGGGGCGGGCCGTGGCGGCGGCCCAGTCGCGGCCGGCCGGTTAATCCGGCCGGGTTTCGCTGCTGGGACGGTCTTTCTCGGCTCCGGCCCAACGCGTTTGACAGTATCCTCGCCCATTTGCAATGTCAACACTGCGCACGCACTGCGCAGAAAAATGCGCATCTATTTCGCAAGCCTCGCTGGTGGAGTCCTGGGCTGGCGGCCGGGAAGTAGGTGTGGATACCGGAAGCGCTCAGGGCTGGTTATCGTTTAATCGACCACGGAGCCAAGGGGGCCTTATGGACTTCGCCAAACTTCCGACCGGCGACAGAGGCTGGCGACAGTTTGTCGACATGGTGAGCACGATCGACGACCGGGAGGAGCGTCACTACCTGGAACTGAAATCTGACATCGGTCCTGCGTCGCGCAGTGGCGGCGCGAAAGTTGCGAAGTTCATCCTCGGTGCCGCGAATCGGAGCCCTTCCAAGGCTGTGAAGTACTTCGGAGGTCATGCCCTTCTGGTTGTTGGCGTCTCGAAGGGGGCGGTCACCGGCATCCGATTCCCAGAGGTCAAGGACCTCGAAAAGCGGGTTTTCGACTATACGCGACTTCCTGGTCCGTCTTGGGACTTCAAGCGGATTCCGGTCGATGGCACTGACCGAGATGTCATCGTCATCATCGTTGACCCTCCAAAGGATGGCGACCCATTGTGGGTCTGCTACAGAGAGCACAGCGAAGAGGGGCTCAGGAACGGGGGAGTTTATATCCGCGGTGATGGCGAAACACGGTTGGCAACTGGAGACGAGATCGGAGAGCTCTGTCGCCGCATGATCGGTGGGGGTTCGCCGAAAGCTGATATTGAACTAGGAATCAACGCCAAGGTGTATCGATACGGATGCGATGAATCGCTGGTCGATGAATACATCGCTGCCGTACGGTCTAGAGTGACCCCGGGGCCGAGCAACCCGTACCGTCTGGCAGAAGTCATTTTCGGTGATACCCGAACTTGGGTTGACTTCCAGAAAGAACTTCAAGAGTGGGAGTCGGAGACGAGGGAGGAATGGCCAGACGTCGTAGCGGCTGCTGTTGGTGCGCTCGGTCTTCCGCCGAAAATTCAATTGCACAATAAGAGCAAAGATTATCTCAAGCACCCTCGTATCGGAGCGCTGATTAAGGGACTCCACCTCTGGGCGGTCGACGCAGTTGATAAGGATGATTTCGACCCCTATGGGATCCTCCCCAAGCCTCCAGATCCGTGGGGTGCGAGGGGTATCGCCCGAGTGGGCTCGTCATACGGCCTGAACATATTTTCGCCATCTGTGCCGAAACGGGCCGGGCATGGAGAATTGGATTGGCGAATATTGGAGACGGAGGAAGGTTGGGAAGATGGGGGTGTGGGGTTCACTGGATCGCTACCCGAGTTGCGTTCGGAGGAACTGTCTCTCAGTTTCGCCGCCGATTTTGTGTTGATAACGAATTCGTCGGACCTGACTGAGGTACATGGAAAATGGCGAGTCACCTTTGCCGAGCACAACCATGTATACGGGCCGACCGACTTTACTGCGGAAGTTGTCGAAGTAGATGTGACTCCATTGTTGCGCACATTTCTCATCGAGCGGCCCGCCGCAGAGGTGGATGCAGATTTTGAACGGTAGTGTCATCTGATGACATCGATCGGTGGCGGTGAGTGGCGACCCGCCTACGGGCTCGGCAACGGCCGGACCGGAGTCAACCCGCGGCGCCTCTACCAGAACGACGCAGGCGACTGGGAAGAACCAGCCCCGACCACCTGTCGCAACAACCACCCCCTCAGTCGCGGCCGCGCCACAGTCGGCTGGGTCGCCTGCCGCGCGGCAGGCCGGCGCGGACACCGCACCCACCGCTGCAACATCTGCGGGTACGTGGTGAAGACCCCACCGGGCGACGAATACTGCACCTGCGAGACCGAGCGTGGTCGCTGGGTCGAGCACAAGAAATAACCGGGGCGCACCGACCGCCCCGGTCCTTGAGGCCGGACCGGGAGTTCCGAACGCCCTGGCCCGACACTCCAGTATGTGCCCGCGGAACCGGCAGTGCGGCCGGATCGTCCAATCCCGCATGACCATCGAACTGAAACCAATCCCACCCTACGAGCCGCCGATCACCCAAGACCGCGGCCCGAGCGAACAGAACCGTCAGGCATGGCAATCCTGGCTCGCCGAACTCGACGACCAGGATCCTGACACCGACTAGGGTCGACCGGCGCGAGCCGCAGCGATCAACGCCCGCGCCTTCCCGCCGTAGACCGCGCGGGCCGCCAGCGCCGCGAAAGTCCGCTCATACAGTGCGATCTCTGACGGTGTCGTTACCGACAGCCCCGCCGACACCGTCTCCACCATCACCAGACCTCGGTCGAACATGAGGAAGTTCGTCGACGGCACCCCGAACTCCGCGGCACGCGGGATCACCCCCACACCCACCCGGCCTATGTCCAGCGTCCCCAGCAGGTGATCGAGCTGCCCTGCCATCACCCGTTCATCACCGACAGTCGAGTACAGCACCTGCTCTCCCAGCACGAACCGGAACTCCCTGCCCGGCGCGCCCAGCACCGCCTGCCGCTCCATCCGCGCGTCGACCGCAGCGTCCAGGTCGTCGACCCCGGTGTCCAACAGGTCGATACACGCCCGCAAGATCGCCGCCGCATACTCGCGGGTCTGCAATAGGCCCGGCACCAGCGCGGGCTCGAACCAGCGCAGCAGCCGCGCCCCCGATTCGAGTTCGGCGACCTTACGCTGCCGGTGCCGGTGCCCGCCCGCATGCAACCGCCGCCACTCGATATAGGCGGCGCGCACGTTCCGCGCCGACGCCAGCAGATCAGGGACCAGCAACTCGGCGCCGGTCGCTACACACCAGTCGCGGATATCGTCGTCGGAGGGCACCTGTTTGCCGTGCTCCAACCTGGACACCTTCGACGAGTGCCAGTTGAGGCGGGCGGCGAGGTCGAGACCGGTGAGGCGGGCGTCGCGGCGCAGCTCCCGCAGCCGCGCCCCGAACGCCTGCCGTGCTTGGTCGCTACCGGTCACCCCGCGGGCTGGTAGTCGCTGTGGTCGATCCCCTCAGCCCACAGCAGGTCCCAGCCTATGCGCGCGGCCTGCACCAGGTTCGGGTCTTCAGTGACCGCGAACCCTTCGACGTGATCCCCATCGTGGAACAGGGAGAACAGCAGCAGTCGGTCGTCGATCAGCCACCAGTCGTCCCGCGCGATCAGGCCGGCCGTCACCTTGTGCCGCGGCAGCCACCGCACGGTCTCGCCCGCGTCGACGTTGAAACCGGTCACCGAATGCAGCCAACGCGAGTACAGGGTGAACGGTTCGGTGACGACACGGAGCCGGTCGACGGCGACCCCGCGGCTAACCAGACCGGTCACGGTCTCGGTCCACGGCGCGAACCAGGCTTTGAGGTCGGGGTCGGGTTCACCGGCCCGGAACCGTTCTAGTCGTTCGGTTTCCGCTCCGGTGTGGTAGTTGTCGCGGACCTCGATATGGCGGGCCGACGTCCGCGCCTCCTGCAGCAGGGCGATACCTGCGGGGTCCTCAAGCTGTCGCATCCGGTCGAACCTCCTTGCCTCGCCCGATCTCGACGCTGGCCTCGTGGTCGGGGATGTCCATCTGGGAAAGGGTCTCAGTGTCGGTGATAGGGCGGCCGGTCAGGTAGAAGGTGCCCCGGCCGGTGTCCTGGTGCGGGGCGTCCAGGAAGGTCCCCCACTCCAGGTATCCCAGCAGTTGGTGCGGGATCTCGACGGTGTCGTCGCGGTCGGTGCGCCAGCCTTGCAGCACGTAGCTGTCGTGGTCGGTGGCGTAGAGGGTCGGCGACTGGTGCTGTCCGGTGTTCTTGCCAAGGAATCTGAGCTTCACTGTTGTCTCCCTTGAGGTTTGCACGGTACCTGCTCCATCGTGGCGGTTGGGAGTGGTGAGCGGTAGCGGGATTCGCAAAGTGCCGCAAAGTCATGGTGTCGGCTGAGGTTCCGCCCATAGCGTCGGAGACAGCCACCCGGCACCGCCTCGTGCCACTGTCGCCGGTCCCCGGGTGGCCTCCGAACCAACCCCTGAACCCGTGAGGTGAACCCATGGGCGAGACCCTCCCGCCGCTGCCGACGCGGCCCCCGAGAAACCGGGCGATGGCCGCCGCGCTGCGCTACTGGCACAGCAGCCGCGCCCGCGACCGCTCGCTACTGGAACGGGTCGCCCGGGGGTTACGGGCATTACCCGACGACTACCCGTCGTCGCACTGCCGCAGCACCGTGCCGATCCGTGGGCACGCGCATGCGCAACAGTTGATGGCGATCCATGCCCGCCACCGCTGCGACCGCTACACCGACGCGGTCCGGTTCGTCGGAGCGGTGACGACATGACCGATATTGAAACCGCCCGACCAGGGGGAGTGCACGCACCGGTTGGGGTGGATACCACCCGGCCGAGCATGGCGCGGGTTTGCAACTGGATGCTCGGCGGGAAGGACAACTACGCCCATGATCGGAATGTCGGCGAGCAGCTCGACCGCGTCGCGCCGAGCCAGACCGCGGCCGCGTGGGCATCCAGGCAGTTCCAGCAGCGCGCCCTCCGGTATCTGATCGAGCTCGCGGGGGTGCGGCAGTTCCTCGATATCGGTGCCGGCCTCCCGCTCCCGGCCCCCTCCGACGTCAATACACATCAGGCGACCGCGTACATGCACACGTTGCCGGACGCGGACCGCCCGACAGTCGTCTACGTCGACCACGATCCGGTGTGCCTCGCCCACGGTCGGGTGCTACTGGAGACCACCGACCAATCCCACTACGTGCAAGGCGATCTGCTCACCCCGGGTCTGGCGGGGTCGGAGGCCGCGACCTACCTCGAACTGGAGAAGCCTGTCGGTGTGCTGCTGTGCGGCGTCCTGCACCACGTCGACGACGAGACCGATCCGGCCGCCGTGGTGCGCGGCTGGGTCGACGCGGTCCCGGCCGGTTCGTACTTCGTGCTCACGCATCAGTGGAACCCGGGCGGCGAGTCACCATTGGCTCAGGCGGCCGCCAGGTGCCAGGATCTATATCTCGACCTGATGGGGTCGGGCTGGTTCCGAAGCCGCGAGGAGATCTCCGCCCTCTTCGACGGCTTGGAGCTGCTCGACCCCGGCCTGGTCACGCCGGGGGAGTGGTGGCCGAGCGGTCCGGCGCGGAAGTTTCCGACTACGGCTGAGAGTCTAGTGCTGGCGGGGGTGGCTCGGAAGCCGTAGCCGGGTCGTCTGGGTCGAGATCGGCCTGTCGGCTACTCGCCGCCGCCCTCCCCGCGATCGTGCGTTTGCCCGGACTTCTCATGGCCTGGACGGTATCGGCCTTCCGAGTCGAAATCGTCTCGCCAAGGAGACTTCTCCAAGATCCATTGCCGCCCTCGCTCTCGCATTTCCTCCTTCAACCTCTTGGGGATCCAGGCAGAATCGAAGAGGGCGGTCCTCCATGCTGATAAAGCGACAATCAGTACGGTGAGCGCGGCGGCGGCGGGGACTGGATGCTCACGCACCCACTGCAATGCGGAGTTGGACCACATCAAGAACATGATGGCGCCCGTGCCTCCAGCCAGCAGCACCGCGTTGAAGGCGAACTCAGCCAACATCGACCCCTTGGCGCGGCGTGCAACCTCAAGGTCGACGAGGTGCTCATAGAAGTCGACATGTTCTGGTTCAGTCAAGGTCGCCCATTCTCGCGGCGTGTCTAACACCTTGAGCTTGTCTTTCCGGCGCATCTCGCCGAGTGTGAGCGCAATCGCTATCTGTACGGTGTTCTTGCCGGGGAGGTCTTCATCGCCGACCTTCGGCCAGTCATTCAGAACCTCGACGAGGTGCTGGAGTTTTTCATGAGGCTTCTTCCTATTCGATTGCCATGTCATGGAGCCGGTCACGATCGCGGCGAGCAGGGCACCAAGCGGAATCAGGAAGGGTACCCACCAGGCGACGTTGGTCGTCTGCGGCTGCTGGGCGAGAGCTGCAATCACATGGAAATCGTTGCAGCCCAACCGGCACCGCGCAGCGTTTCCGGGTCAGGCCAGTAGGGCACCGTCGATCGCGTAGGGGCTCATTCTGGTTGGGGTCGGCCGGAAACCGGAACCGTAGCGGGCTGGTCCGGGTCGGCTTGTCGGGGCTCCTCGGTAGCGTTCTCCGCGTGGTCGGGGTGCTTCGCCAGCTTCCCCAGGCTAGGCACCCCCCGCGCTGTCGTATCGCAAGCGCTCGGCGTGTATTTCGTCGTGGAGTTTTCGCAGGTTCCGTGCATATGAAAAAAGCATGGCGCCCAAAATAGCTGCAGTGATCGCAGCCATTGCCGTTATGACGATCCATATGTCGCCAGGAACCTCCGTACCGTTAGGCAGTTTAAGCATCCGCCGCCAGACGTAGATGTTGCTCGCTAGGCCGAGAGGCAGCACGATTATGAGACCGCCGACCACGGCGTCTTGACGTAGCCGGTCGACCCGCTCGACGTAGGTTCGATACACATCCCATTCGCTATCCAAACTCCAGAGCGGATGTGCTAGCTCGCCTTCTACGCGGCGAACTTCAAATAGTGCGTGCGCGATCGATCTGTCAAGTGAGCTGAGGCCCTCGAGGGTCTCGGGCCACTCTTTGCGGAGGTTGACCAGCGCTTCAAGCCGGTCGTATGCCGTCTTTCGGGAGCTGCGCAGCGTGTACCGGCCGCCGATCCACGCTACGACGATTGCAGCCACGGGCGCGCCGAGGGTCAGGAGGCTCACCCACCACGGGGTGCTCGGCGATGGGCCGGGATCTTGTGCGAGCCAGTCGATCACGCGCCGATCCTGCCATGTGGGTCAGCTATGCGAAACCGTCAGAGTCCGTGCTCACGTGCTAGGAGGCGGAAGTATTCGCGGCTCTTGCCCGTGCGGCGCGTGAGGTCGGCCTGCACGCCGCGTTTGCCGCTGCGGAGCATGTCGAGGATGACTTCGTCGACGCGCTGTTGTGCGCGGGCGAGGTCGTCGAGTGCTTTGTCGAGATCGTCCATGCCTCCAGGATATGCCAAATCGCTTGGCCTCTCAACTTGTCATATGCCAACTAATTTGGCATACTTAAGGGGTCGGCAACAGGCCGACAACCACATTGAAAACTCAACAGAGAGAAGGCAATCGGATGACCGAAAACCGCTCGAAATGCCTCCACGACGCATACACCGCGCTCCGGAAGGCGTTGCTCACCGAGATGCTGCTGCCCGTCGAGATACCAGACCTGGAACTCGAAAACTGGCGGCCGCACGCAGTCCGCAAGAACGTGGTGCTCGCCCGGGACGTTCTCAAGGACATGCCCGGAGACCCCCACCACATCCACCTGGTTGATCAGCTCGCGCTCGACTGGCTGACCGCCGTGGTGCTGACCAGGATGAGCCACGTCGAGGTGTGGTGCGGGGAAGCCGCAGACGACGCGCTGACGAGGTTCCAGGCGACGTTGGAAGTGCTCAGGTTCGACAGCGGCCAGTAAGAAGGAAGGCCCCGGCGGGTAGTAGCCGCCGGGGTCTTCCCGCGCCTCATCCTACAGACGCGGATCGTGCACCAGACGGAAGTCGTGCAGCCGCTCATGCTGGCCTCCCGCTGCCGTGAACTCCCGGCCGACCACCTCACCCGCCGGGATATCGCAGTCCCTGCCCATCTCAGCGGCCGAGAGGATGAGCGTGTCCCGGCGCTTGTGCCACGGCGTCACGCAGTACGCCTTGTCGCCGACGGTCAAGGCCACGTAGACCGGTACCCGACCGTCTGGCAGCACTTCGTAGTCGTCGCCGGTCGGGGGTGCGTCCCAGTCCATGCCGTACATGTCGTCGCTCACTGTGCATCCTTCCTCGCGCCCTTGATTATCGCCCCCAGATCGCCCGCAAACGCCCTCTGCGGCTCCGGACCACCCTCCGTCCCGCGAACCGGTGCCTCACGACGCCAGCGGCGCGACAGGCCCGGTTTCCGACCCCCCTGTGTTCGCCCCGTAGGCACGAACAACCGCCTTGCTTCCTCCCGCTGCTCCGTCGTCGCCGGAGGAGCCGGGAGCAACTCCCGCTGATACTTCGGCGCATACCCCGGTGCTGGCCTGGCCGCCCGGATACGCGCAGTCACATGACCGGGCATGATCCGCTCCGTCGACTCCGCGTAGTGCGCCCGGACCGCGACCAGCGCGGCGTCCCGATCCCAGCGGGCCCGCTGCGAGGCGTCCAACCACGCGGACTGCATGAGCCGGTCGATATTCCGGGAGTCGTAGGACTGCGCGACCTGGAGCAGCACCATGATCTCGTCCGCGTTCACGAGGCTTCGACCTCGCGCGCTGTCCGGCTCCACTCGTCGAGGGCAGTCACGGTCGCCCTCGGTTCCGGCATCGGGATACCAGCGGCGGCGAGGATGCGCGGGTCCGGGTTCTCCTTGAGCGCTTCGGCTCTCGCGTACTTCAACTCGCCCGGTGTGAGGCGAGGATGACCGTCGGCGGGGGCAGCGGACGGGGCCCTGGACGGCAGCGGCCCGTCTTCCCACCGCTCACCGTTCAACCACGTTGAGGGGTGCGGGACGAATCGGGGCTCGGGCAGGTTCGGATCCTCGGCGAGACCGCGCGCAGCCGCGACGATCACGGCCGGGTCGACTTTGCGGACCGCTTTCGCGTAGGCGCGTCGTGCTCCGCCTTTGTCGGTTCGCCGTGGGTAGGCAGCCCAGAATTCCGGGAAGCCGGGCGGGTCGACGCTCACCGGCCGCGCAGCGGTCGCCCCCTGCGGGGGGTTGGGGGGAGTAACTACGTCAGTAGTTACTTCTGTATCTGTATCTGTATCTGTATCTGTATCTGTATCTGTATCTGTATCTGTATCTGTATCTGTATCTGTATCTGTATATGGCACGTTTTTGGTACGGGTTTGGTAGGCATCTGCTGTAGCACTTGCTACGTTCTCGCTACCCCGTTTGGTAGCGTTCCGGGCTTTGGCCTGTCCGCCCTTGCGTCCCGCTGAACTGCGCTTTTCCCTCATTTCGTCGACCTCGGACCGGATGCGCTGGTGGTCTGCCCAGCCCGGAATAATGATGCAATCCGCTGCGAGTGGTCTGCCGGTTTGAGACTCGAACTCGGAACGAATTTTTCCAAAATCCTGTCGCAATCCGTTCGAATCTGGCTGCGCTTCGCCCTTACGGAACTCGACCGCGACGCCGGTCCCGAGGATGGCGTCGCGGTCGCGTTTGGTGCCCAGACCGCGCCAGGTGGCGGGGTCGAGGACGCCGTCAGTGAGGTATTCACCGCAGTGGCACCAGGCTTCGACGATCACCCATTTCTGTGCCTTCGACAGTCCAGCGAACCGGGGATGGCGCGGCATGTCGACGTTGATCGTGATGAACGGCCTTGAGTCCTTACGCATGTGGGGCTGTTCCTGTCTGGGGTTGGTTCGGGGGGAGACCGATCGACCTCCGGACGCGCGCAGTGGTGTAGAGCGTCCACAGGGTGTGCTGCGCGATCTGGTCATCGGTCATGCCCTCGGCTACGAGCTGGCGGACCAGTAGCCGACGGTCGCGAGGAGTGAGTACCTCGGCGGGCAACTGGCCGGCCTCGGCTTGGGCGTAGTGGATGGGATGGTCGGCGTAGTGCCGTCGCTCGAACTTCATCGGATGGGCCTGATGTCAGGTACTGCGTGACCGAACGTCGCGAACCGGCGGCCGCACGTGACGCACGCGACGTACGGGTACGGCAGCGACGCGAGTTCGGCGAGATGTTCGCGGCAGATGTACGCGTCGGACAGCCACGGCGGCCGCGCGTCGCAGTCGTGGCGCGTTACGAGCCAGTCAGGGTGTCGCGGGCAGGGGCTGCGGCGCCGCGACATGGTGCGACCGACCTCGCAGCGGGCCGCGAGGACCCATGCCGCGAGGTCGGCCGCTACCGGGACGGTCACGCGACGTCGACGTAGTGCAGGCCGGTGACGCGTTTCGACGCGAAATGCTCATCGCGCGTCACCTCACCCCAACGGACCCGATTGGGGAGGTGGCCGATATGCCAGCCGGAGAGCTCCTCGCACTCGTAGGTGCTGATGTGGTTGCCGGGCAGGGTTCGGGCGACGCGGCGTGCATCGCGCCGCGAGATATAGCGGCGCTTCTCGCACGTCGGGCACCACACCCAGTGGGAACCAGCGCGGCTCATGATGCGAGCCGATCGAGTGCCGCAACGAGCCGGTCGATCGCCTTGCGGCCGAGTGCGTTCTCTGCGTCGACCTGACGCGCCGGGGTGGTCTCCAGATACATCGACGCGAACAGCAGCGCGTCGACGCGGATCTGACCGGGCGCGCCGTCGCGGCGGCCGTGTCGCGCGTCGCGGATCGCGTCGGCGTGCGCATCGCGGCATAGCTGGCACGACGGTTCGCGTCGGCGTTTGTGGCGGTGGTATCCGGCGTCGGTGCCGCAGGTACCGGACCCGGGGGCGATGGTGATCATGCCGCGTCGCTCTCGGGAACGTCCAGCGTGGCGACCTTCGCCTCCACATCGCTCCGGAGCGCGTCGCGTACATCATTGGGCAGCTCACCCGCGAGACGCCAAATTCGCTGCAATGCCTCACGGGTCGACGCGTCGCCGAGTTGTTTGCGCAGCTCCGCGTCACGACGCGCGACGGCTTCCGGGTCCGGTGCGGATGCTGGCTGGTTACCGCGAACTGCGGCGCGTGCCCGGTCGGCGACAGCTGGTGCGCCCTGGTCGTCGGAGTCGTCCGCGACGTGCTCCGGAGTGCTGTCCAGGGTGCGGAGATCCCGTACCTTCGCTGTCTTCGGGTCGCACTTCAGGACGTCGAAGATGAGCCAGGCAATCGAGAAGTCAGGCGCGGGCTTCGGCTTGTCGACCCCGGGCCTAAGACCGTGCGCGACGCTGCGGGCACCGATGACGCGGGGTGCCTCATCGCGAGACAACCGCACCCACGCGGACGCGTCGAACGCGAGACCCTTCTGCCCCTCGACCCGGTAATCCTTCTGGTTGGGGATCGGCTTGCCGTCGTCACCCATCGCGGCGACTTCCTTACCGCGCGCAGTCATCACGACGATGCCGGGGAAGGTCATCAGCATCCGCATGAGGCTCGCGTGACGGCTATTGGCGTCGTTCCACAGCCGGTTGTCCGGCCTGATTTCCGCGTTCGGGTCGCGAGCCAGGATCCGCTTGGCGTAATTGGATGCCAGCGCGCGGGCCGTTGCCCAGTCCTTGAGCATGTCCCACTCGGCTGTCATCGAGTCGATGAGCAGAGTGACCGGCTTCTCTCCGGCCGCGTTGGCGCGAGCCGCTTCCTCGCGGACCGCGGCGACTTGGCCGACGATGTCGCTCCAGGTGCCGTCGTGGTCCAGCACCTCGTAGTCGGCGCCGGGGATCGCGGCGTACTCGTCGGCCGCGCCCTCGCCGAGGTCGAGCCAGAATGCCCGGCCGATGCGTTCGTCGGCGGTGAACTCGGCGAGCTGCCAGGACTTGCCGGTCTTCTCGCCGCCCTCGACCAGGATCAACGGCCACGGGACAGCGCCGGTCGGCTTGCGGGTTTTCAACTTGGACATGTGGTTCCTCTCGGGTGAGCCCGGCACCGATGGCGGTCGGTGCCGGGCAGGGGTGACCTTTGGCGGAGGTCGGGTTACTTGGTGACCGGCGGCAGGGCGGCGGCCGCGAAGTCGATCGGTTTGCTCATCTTGTAGAGCGCGACCCCGGTTTTGGTGGGCCGCCGCGTCGCGACAACCTGCTTGTTCTTGCCGTGGCCGATCACGGCGCGGCGGGCGCGGCCCATCGTGCGCAGCAGCTTCGACTTCGCCAGGTTCAGCGCCTCCTCAGCCGCGTCGGCGGCTTGGAGAGCGCCGTCGAACTCGTGCGCCAGTGCGAACGACACCGGCCAGTCCTCGTGGTCGCCCCGGTCGATCTCCGGGTGCGCCCTCCTGATTGCGTTGTAGGTCTCCAGGTGACCGTCGACGTCCGGCGGCTCACCGTCTGGGTCCATCGCGTTCGCGTGGAACTCGCGGCAGAAGTCCTCGATATCGTCGGCCAGCGCACGGTCGTAGCTGATGAGGTAGTCGGTCTCGTCGTAGAACGGGCCCAGGCACGCCACATACGCCCGCATTACGCGGACCATGTGCATCTGCCACTGCACCTGCAGGTAGTAGCCGAGCGGGATCTCCGACGATCCGGCCGGACCCCACTGGTAGTCCCCGCGGCCGTCGGTCTTCGCCTCGACAACGAACACCTCACCGGTCTTGCGGTGGCGCGCCAGCGCATCCGGTGTAGCGGCCGCCCACGCTTCCAGGCCGGGCCGCGAGAACGACCCCGCCGGGAGCCGTTCCAGCTCGGGATGGCGGCGGAAAAACCGTTCCAGGATGATCGGCTCGAAATCCGTGCCCCGCTGCATGGCCTCGTTCTCGGCGTCACGGGGTACCTCACCGCGCAGGAGGTAGAACTCCTTCGTCGGCGAGCTGTACTTGCTGGCGTTGAACAGGCCGGGGATCTTCGACGCGGTGATCTTCCGCGACCACACCGCCCCGCCTGGCGCGGTGGGGGCCGGTGCCTCGACGGTGGTCATCCGAGCACCCCGATCCGGACCAGCCACACCACACCGAGCAGCAGCACGGTCACGAAACTTCCGATCGCGGCAGCGGCCATGTGGGCGACGTTGGGGGACAGCGGCTCCCGCTGCGGGCCGCTCATGCCGCAGCCCCGGCGGGCTGGGCCGACAGGACCCGGCCGAGTTCAGCCAGCGCGGTGTTCGCGGCCTTCAGCGGGGTATCGCCCAGGCCGGACAGCCAGACAACGCGACGGTTGTCCGTTGCTTGGACGCCGGGGAGCCCGACGAATTCGTCAGGGAGGAAAACTGAGACCCGATAGCTGGCGTCGTAGGACGTCAGGGTCCAGTGCCGGTCTCCGAACTGGTTGCTGATCGGGACGGTGCCATCGAGGGCCGCAAACGCGGTTTCCAAGGTGGTATGGTGGCCTTGCATCTGGGGTTGGTTCCTTTCGGGTGCAAAGACCCGCATCGCAGTTCTCTTGGCGGAGAGATGCGGGTCGACCCCTTTTCAGGGGAGATTCAGGCGGCGGGTTCCCACGGGGAGGCTTGCAGCCAGGCGTCGACATCTGCCGGCCTGATGCGCTTGGAGCGGTTGGTACCGCTCGGCGCGACTGCTGCGAGCCGACCGGCCGCGATCTCGCGGTCGATGAACGCATAGCCGAAGCCAGTCAGATCGGCGACTTCCTGCACTGTGAGTGCCATCCGCTGGTTGAGGGGGACCGCCGGTGTCTCGGCGGTAGCTGTCATTCCCACTTGATCGGTTCCTTTCGGGCGCCCGTGGCGGCGGGCGGTGTCGCTATGACGTCACCGACACTACGCGCAGTGCGTGCGCAGTGCAATATGGAATAACGAGGAATAATGGAACCGTGTCAGAGTCGTTAGGACACCCTGAGCTGCTAGAACGCCTATGAATTAAAAGGAGTGGCATACTACCTACACTGCGCAGTGCTGGTAAGGTCGGGTCCTTTACTTCGCACCAGTGCGCAGCAACAATATGCACATGAGACCCCAGTGGGCCTTCGGGCAGCGGATCGAACAGGCGCGGCAGGCGGCCCAAATGTCGAAGCGGCAAGCCGCCAAGCGCGCAGGCATATCCGAGTCCCGATGGCGGCAACTAGAACTTGGCGTCGAGAACGTCCGCGGCATCGAGGTCGTGGTCCGCACCACTCCCGAGACCGTCGCGCGTATGGCGTCCACGGTCGGCCTCGACGTAGCCGAGATGCTCGAACTCGCCGGATTCAACCCGGACCTCGTCGGAGATATCCCTGCCGGCCTCGGCGTCGAAACGGTCGACGTTACCGGGCTGCCACCCGAGGCGGTGGACAAAGTGCGGGACTTCGTGAAGTTCCTCAAGCAGCAGGAAAGGGGACAGTGAAACGTCTGTAACGCTTAGAGGCGCTAAGCAGATTTGTGGAGCAGGTGGGGTCTCCGTTTTGTCCGAAAGGGGGCGGCGCTGAACAGCATTCAGGCGACATTGCACAAGGTGGTGGGGATGTACGACCCGTTTGAGGACCTGCTTCACAGAACTGGATACACGGTCGGGGTCACCCCCGATCTACCAGCCAGCGATGCATGGCTGATCTGCGAGGACCGCACCATCCTCCTCAACGAGGCACTCGACCCCGCGCAGCGCCGGACGATGTGCGCGCACATGCTCGCCCATGTCGACCTCGGACACCCGGCACACCTGGCATCAGCGGACCACACCGTCTGCCACGAGGTCGAGGCTCAACGGCTGGCTGCGCGAAGACTCATCGAACTACCGGACTTGAGCTGGGCGCTTGCGCACGTCGGGGCGGAGGCGGACCTGATCGCGCAGCAGCTCGGCGTCACAGTATCTCTTCTCGCCAAGCGAGTACGTCATCTTGTCGCTGACGAGGCCCAGGCCCTTATGAGTATCGGCCGTCGGATCATCTGGCCGTCCACCCCAGCCGCACCGCCGCTGCGGTGCACGGTGATCCGCAGCCTGCCCCCTCGGCCTCCACTGCACACCTACAACTGACACCAAGGCGCCCCGCCCGGACATTCCGGGGCGGGGCGCACTCACGGGATCAGGACGCCAGCGCGGGCAGCTCCTCCTCGGGCGGCTCCTCCTGCTTCTTCTCGGCCAGCAGCCCGCCGAGAGCGGAAAGGCCGGCGCGCTTCACTCCGTGGTCGGCGTGCGCGTACATCCGCTGTACCGCGGCGGAGCTATGGCCCATGATCGCCATTCGGACGTCCTCCGGCACCTTCGCCTCGAGCAGGAGGGTGGCCGTGGTGTGCCGGGCCGCGTGCTGCACTACGTCAGGGGCGCCGACCGCTGCGAGGGCCGCCGTCCACTCCGCAGTGTCTGCCTTCGACGAGTACGGGCGGCCGCGGTCTGTGACCCACAGCAGCCCGTACGGGTTCGGCTTCATCTGCTGGATATGGGCGCGCAGCAGCATGAGCAGCGGATCCGGAAGCGGCAGCATCCGGACGGACTTCGTCGTCTTGGGCCGGATCAGGCAGTACGACCGGAACAGCGGCTTCACCTCGAAACCGGCGGGGGAGTCGAACGCCTCCAGCGGGTAGACGTCGCCCTTGGGCAGCGGGTCGCCCTTCTTCCGCTTCAACGGCACCGCCTGCAACGCCCAGGACAGATCGACCAGGCCCCGGTCGAGGTCGACCCGGTCCGCGGTCAGGCCCAGACATTCGCCTTGCCGGACGCCGGTCAGCAGCGCGAACGCGAACCGCACCGCCAGCGGGTTCTCGGTATCGAGTGCGTGCCGGATCACAGCGCGCGCCTGCTCGGAGGTCAGCGGAGCACGGGACCGCTGCTTGCGCTTCTTCGGGCCCGCGGACTCCAGTTCGCCCGCAGCGGCTGGCAGCTCGGCGACCGCGCCGCCCTGCACCATCGTGGTCTGGACGACTGTGGTCCGGGCGCCCGGTTTGGGCACCGCCTTGGCGACGTTGCGGGTCAGGCCGAGGCTCGGCTCCTTCATCGCGTCCTCCAGCGCACCGGAGAGCGTGTTGTAGGCGATCTCGGCGGTACGGAGCGACAGCCCGGACGCGAGGATCTGCTTGACCATGTACCGCACGTTCTGCGGCTCCAGGTCGACGAGCTTCACCTTCCCGATGTGCGGGACGATGTTGCAGTTGACCGTGGAGACGTGGTTCCGCCACGGGCGGGGCCGCAGGCGAGGCTTCGCGATCTCCTCCAGCCAGTACTCCAGGAAGGCGGCGATGGTGGCCGACGACTGTTTGAGCGGCTGGCCGGTCGCGATCTTCACCAGTAGCTCGCGCCGCGCCTCGATCAGGTCGTTGCGGTTCTTGCGCCGGACCACTGTGTAGTCCCGGTCGCCGTTGGGTTTCCGGTCCAGCTCGACCCGCCATGCCCACAGGAAGGTCTCGACAACCTTCTTCTCGCCGGTCTTCTTATCGACGACCGTCTTGGTGCGGCGCTCCTTGTATGGTTTGCCTTCGCCGCGAATGCGTGGCATCTTGTTCTCCGTTCGAACGTCCCCAGAGAAGGGGGACGGGGAAGGTACAACGTGGACCCATGTCGGCCGGTGTAGTCCGGTGTAGACATTGGTGTAGTCGTACCGGAATGATCAGGTACGATCAGGTAGAGCGAGAGTCAGCTTGACCAGGCGTTTTCCGACATATGGGCAGGTCCCATAGTACTGAAATTCCGTCTTCCAAGCTGATGGTGCGGGTTCGATTCCCGTCACCCGCTCCACTGAAAGGGCCCTGTCATCAGGGCCTTTTTCATTGCACGCTCCGTACCGCGCCGAGTCCGGCCCATGGTGGAGCCTTTCCGTTCAGGGCCTGTCCCGGCCTGTCCTCGGCGGTGACCGGCCGGCCGCGAGTGCCCACCCGGCGTACCGGCTGCCACCGCCATCTGCCGTCGTTCCCGCTTGCCGTGGCGGCCGTGGGCAGCCGAGGGTGCCGGAGAGGACGGCGAATCCGGCTGTCCATGCTCGCGGGGTCCGATATCCCGGGTCCTCGGTGGGCGGGGATGACGAGCCGTACCGAGTGGCGATCACCGGTGGACCCGCTGGAGACCGGGCGGGTGTGCGTGGATCCGCTGGGTTCGGTGGCAAGGGCCGATTCGGTGGAGTCGTCGTCCACCGAGTGGGGGGCGGACTGTAGGAGCGACCGGTACGAGGGGAGTCCGGGAGCCGCTGCCCCATTGTGCGCGGGCGCGGCTTCTACCTGGTTTGCCTTCGCCGTGGATGCCGTGGCATCTTGTTCTCGTTCGAACGTCCCCGGGCACCGGGGACCGGAGAACACGGTGAGACCCGGCCGGTATGGACATCGGTTCGGTCCCATCGGCCCGATCGGGTACGATCGGGCGGAGCGAGAGTCGGTTCGACCAGCGGTTTTCTGATATATGGGCAGGTCCCGTACTACTGGAGATCCGTCTTCCGAGAGCTGATGGTGCGGGTCGGATTCCCGTCACCCGCTCCGGGCCGGTGCTCGATTCCTCCGGGAGAGTACGGGGTGTGGCGCAGCTTGGTAGCGCACCCGCTTTGGGAGCGGGTGGTCGCAGGTTCAAATCCTGTCACCCCGACAAGTGTTCGTTCTTTGCCGCGTGCCGCGGATCTGCCCCTCAGATCCGCGACCGGGACGGCTGTTTTCCGTCGGTCACCGCGCTCTGCTGGCCGGCACGGGGAAGCGAGATGTCCACATCCGGCGCCGGTAGTTCCGCGCGGCGCCCGAAGGCCTGATCGATCAATTCGGACGCGGCCCGGGTGACGATCAGCCGTGCGATGGCGAGATCGGTCTCCAGTTTGGTGCGGTCTTTGGGATTTCGTTCGGATTGCTCGTACGCCCGGCTGGCCAGTACGTAGAAGATCTCGGCGGCGTAGCGGTCGGCGATGCGGTCGCAATCCGCGCGCATACGTTCGACCAGATGGAAGGTGGCGGCGGCGGGTAGGCCGGCGTCGGTGAGCCGGGTGGCGAGATCGCTGCAGCGCGGGTTGGTGACCCGATATACGTCGAAGGGGTCGTCGCTGGCGGCCAATGCCTGCTGGACGTATTCGGGAAGTTCGTGGACCGGCTCTTCGGGCTCGGGCTGTGCCGCGGCCGGGGCCTGCCGGCCGGGTGTGCTGACGGTCTGGTCGGTGACGCCCAGTACGTCCCCGAGGCCGTCACCGCGATCCCAGGCCGCCAGGAGTTCCCGGATGCCGTTCAGTTTCATGCCCCGGCCGAGCAGACGGCTGATGGTCTGCAACCGGTTGAGGTGGTCCGAGCCGTAATAGCCGATCCGGCCTCGGACGTCGGGCGAGGGCAGCAGCCCACGCTCGTGGTACACGCGGACACTGCGCACGGTGGTTTCGGCAGCCCGCGCCAGCTCGTCGATCGTGTACTCGGATTCGCCAGCCATACCTATAGGAAACCATAATCGGGCCCGTAGATAAACGGTCCGTAACCAAACGAACCGCTGAGCAGCGGCTAAAAGATGTGAAAAACACGTCAACGTCCCGTTACCTAACGGCACGAGACCTTGCCTGAAGCGCCTTCCGTGCTCTAACGTGCGTGATACAGCTGACACCAGCTGGTTTCCGGGGACTGTTGAGCAGCCCTGACGTTCCGCCCGACCAACGGGACACGATCGGTTTCCCCCGGCGTGCCCTCGGCAGTTCCGGAGACGGTTATGAGCACAACGCGAGTTCGTTCCTTGAGCGTGGTCACACCTCGCTCCACCACTTCTTCCCGGCTTCCCGCGACGCCGCTGCCGGCGCCCGCGAAATCGGCACAGCGGCCCCCGTGCGCCGAGGTGCCCGACAGCTGGGACCTCGACTCCGGGACGCCGGAAGCATGGCATTCGGCAGTGCGCATCTGCTATGGGTGCCCGCTGTTCGTGCAGTGCAGCCGGTTGGCGCAGACCCTCATCGAGCGGGGCGATGCACCGCGAGCCATGATCTGGGCGGGTGTCGCCTACGACAACTCGGGCAATGTCATCGAGAACCTCGATCGCCACCGGACCGTGCCCATCGACCACAAGCGCCCGATGCGCATAATCCGCAACGGCCCGCGTCCCACCCACGGCACGGCGGTCGCCGGTGCCCCGAAGCGGCATATCGTGCTGGGTCGCCCACTGCGGCCGACGGAGTCGGCGGCGGTCTGACTATGCTCCGGGGGCAAGCACGGATCTAGCTCGGGTGGTGCGTAGATGACAATCCTGGCGTTGGAGATCGGTCCGACCCGGTTCGCCGCGATCGAGATCGCCGACGACGTCGGGGCCGACCGGGTCGAACGGATCCCGGTCCCTCGTGTCGGGGCGTGGGATCGAGTTCGGGAGCTGTTGCTGAAGATCGCCGCCGGGCGCGATGTCACCGCGGTCGGTATCGCCTCGAGCGGGCCGATCGATATGGCCTCCGGAGTGGTGGCGCCGGATCAGGTGCGGGAATGGCAATCCGGGTTTCCGCTCGTGGAATCGGTACAGAAGCTGTTTCCGGCCGCGACCGTCGCGATGGCCCTCGATGGAGTATGCCTGGCGCTGGCCGAACGGCATTTCGGCGCCACGCAGGAGATCATGGACTCGCTGGCGATGTATGTCTCGGACACGATCGTCGGCGGAGTCATGGTCGGCGGCTTCGTGGTGGTCGGGCGTACCGGCAACGCCGGCCAGGTCGGCCATGTGCTGGTGCCCGGCTACGACGACCGCTGCGTATGCGGGGGACGCGGATGTCTGGAATCGGTGGCCGGTGGTGCGGCGCTGATCAAATGGGCGCGTGAGCAGGGCTGGGGCGGCGATTCGCTGGAGGCTCTGGCGGCCGACGCGCAGGCGGCCGACCGGACCGCGGTCAAGGCGCTCGAACGGGCCGGTACGGCGCTGGGCCGGGCGATAGCCTCGGTAGCGCCTCTGCTCGATATCGACCGGGTGGTGATCGGCGGGCCGATCGCCACGCCCGGATCGGCGCTGTGGAAACCGCTGCACAATGCCGTCGCGATGCACGCGCGGCTACCGTTCCTCACCGGATTGCGAGCGGTCGCGTCCGAGCTGGAGGATCTCGGCCTGCTGGCCGGCGCGGGCGTTATCGCCCTGACCTCTCAGAGTGAGTGAAAACCTTTCTCGGAAAACGGACTCGGCGCGACCGGCTCGTTCGGGACACCGCGATACGAGGTCCGTGCGGTGGCGGCCGCGGAACCGCCGAGCCGCGGCCGGGGCCGGTGGCGGCGGATTGCCGATGATTAGCTGCTTTCTCCGGCGGGGTGCCGTACGCGGTTTCGAACCGGGCGGTAGCCGGTGCCGGTGCTGCCTACGCGGTCCGAATCGCTCGTGTTGCCAAGGGTTTCCGTAGAATTCCCCAGTGGGCGAGCGGGATGCCCGGTCAATAGGGCTTGCGGACGGATCCGGTTGCGAGACGCGCTCTAGGTGCCGACCCAAGGTCCACTATTGAACGTACCGCTGCGCAACGGTACATTATCTCTTGCGGCCGTTGTCTCGTTTGAGGCACCCACCGCGCAACAGTAGGACGCACGCGATGAGAGGGCGCAGTGATCCCCTGGGTGACGGTCGAAACTTTGGCGCCGGAAGGGTTCTCGGTCGCGTCGGTCGGGGATACCGCCCGGGAGTTCGCCGACTGGCGACGAGTACTGCAGCGGCAGCTCTCTCGCACGCCGGCTCTGTACGACGGGCTGAGCACGCGTGATATCACCGAAGCTCTCCGCGCGTGCCTCGAAGGCTCGGTCGAGGTGGACAAAGCGGTGTCCACCCGCTCGGGACCGCATCGGCTGATCGTGCGCCCGGTCTTCGGGCCCGGGGGAGAGGTGCATGCTGTTCGCTGGTGGGCCGGACCGCAGAACGCCCCGGTCCCCCCATTGCCCGGCGCGGTCGGAGTGATCTGGGACCTGGACAGTCAGACACTGGCGCAGCCGAGCGGAATCACCGCCCTCTCGGGGATCGCCCCCGAGGAATACGTGCCGCGAATGTCCATCGCGGAGTTCTTCCACCGGATCTCGGCCTTCGATCGGCACGCCGAAGTACTCGATCTCCTCTACCGGCCCGTTGCCGGAGACAAGCTGCAATTCGAGGTCTCCGTGCTGCGTAGTGCGGGCCGCGCCACCCGGTGGCGGATCACGATGCGGGCGCGCAACGACGAATACATGCGCGGTGCCTGGTGGCTCATAGAGGACATCACCTCCGACCGCGACCCGGCGATCTGGCCGACCCTGGAAAGCGTCGGGCTGCGGGAGGCGCACCGGCGAGCGGGAAACCACCTGGCGGTGGTTCAGCTGGCGCACGCCAGCATTTCCCATTGGCTGACCGATCCCGCGCCCTGGGTCCGCTGGGACTACCTGTTCCGGCCGGTCGATGTCTTCCACCCCGACGATCGGGTCCGGCTGATGGAGCTGGGCTCCCGGGTGAACGGTGGCGACAGTGCCGGAGTCACGCTGCGGGCGCTCAACTACGCCGGCGGCTACACGCCGACCTCCCTGTTGCTGTATCCGTACCCCGGGTTCTCCAATCGAGAGCTGGCCATCGCTCAGCTCGTACGGGTTGCCGACGATATCCCCATGGTGGAACCGGAACCGACGGATCTGGCCGCACCGGGAACGCCGATCGGATACGACGACCAACTCCGATATCGGCTGGCCGGCCGGTTGCGGCACAACGCGATGTCCTGAGTATCACGGGCCCGTGTCCGACCCCTCGAGTCCCCAGATGTGGGAAGGGATCCCCGGTCGGTGGCCCGGCTGCTCTCTACCATTTCGAGAGTGAGGACTGGGGTGGCCGGACGTGCAGATTCTGGCGAAGCGCTGCTTCGCCAGATGGCCGCGCGCAGGCGCCGCGACAATATCGTCGTGATCGTCCTCGCGGTGCTCGCCGTGCTGGGCGGTGGCCACGCCGTCTACGATTTCTTCGCCGCCGACCCCGAACCTCCCGGCGACGACGCCATGGTCACCATTGCCGGTCACGACCGCCTGGCCGGGTCCTTCGCCGAAGATTTCGTGGTCGCCTATCTGAGTGCCGGGACCGGACAGCAGGAAGCGCTGTCACGGTACGTCGGCGGGTCCCAGCAGCTATCGCTACCCAAAACCGGTCAACAGGTGCGCGACCCGATCATCGTCTACACCAGCCGGACCCTGTCCGCCGGGACGGTGGAGGTCTGGTCGGTAACCGTATCGGTCCATGTGGGACGCAACCAATCCGACAGCGCTCGGCAGTATTATCGCGTGCCGGTCTCGATATCGGAGGGGAACCTCCGGGCGCTCACCCTGCCCGCCGCGGTGCAGCCGCCGGGTGTCGGAGCCGATCTGGCCCAGGCCTATTCGGCGCCGTGCGGTGAGGAAACTCCGTTCGCGCAGGTCGTCACCGGATTCCTCACCGCCTACCTCACCGGCTCGGGAGACGTCGCGCGATATGTGAGCGTCGACTCCGGGATCGCGGCCTTGCGCCCGGCGCCGTTCACCGAGCTGTCCACTGTGGCCGTCACCGCCGAGGACACCACCTGCGGGGCCGCCGGGGACACCGCGCGAGTGCTGGCGACCGTGACTCCCGAAGGGCAGTCCGGCGCCGCGCCGGCGCTCGCCTATCCGCTGACGATGACGCGCGGTGACGGGCAGTGGCAGGTACGGGTCATCGAGACGCTGCCGGCCTTGAAAGAACCGCTCACCGCTGTCGTGAACCAGGGGGAGAAAGCCGGTCCGGCACCGGGTCCCGCCACCGGGGCACCCACCACGACCGTTGAGATTCCACGGGCCACCCAGAACTGACGTGAGGCGACGAAAACATGGGCAACATATCCAATATCCTGTACGGAATTCTCGTCTTCGTCCGCTGGGCGGGCCTGATCCTGATCACCATCGTCTCGATGGGCGTGATGATCTCCGAGGCCGCGAAATCCAAACTGTCCCCCGCGAAGATCCTCGGGGTCGCCGGTTCGGCGATCCTGGCCGCCGTGTTGTTCTGGATGCTGCCGACCCTGGTGAACTACGCGCGCGGTGACGCCAACATGATCGTGCCGGACCACCCTGTGGGCGGTTATAGGTGACCCAGGTGATCAAGGTCTTCACGCCGGTAAAACGTGTCCCCACCATGATCGGCAAGGCCCAGAACGGCCAGAAGTTGCCGTTCGGGCCCTACACCCTGCCGCAGGTGGCGGGTGTGGCCGTGGGGTTGATTCTCACGGGCCTCGGCGCGATGACCCTGCCGGTGAATCCGGCGATCACCTTCCTGGTCGGTGTGGCGCTGACCGTAGTGATCGGATTCGGGCTGGGCCTGATCCCTTACACCGGGGTGCGACTGTTGTCCCGGGTCGTATGGTTCGGCCGGCTGATCCTCTACCCGAAACCCGCGCTCGCCTCCGGTATGCCGGTCACTCCGGAGTCCGCGCGGATCACCATGTTCGTCGAGGAGACCGTGGTGGCGATCCTGCCGCACGAGCCGACCATTCCGGTATCGGCGCGGGAACGTGGCAAGCGGGACGCCGCCCGCGGCGGTCAGATCCTGGAAATGCTGGGGACGAACCGATTCCTGCGGCCGGTGGAGGTGATCGAACCAGCCGCCGCGTCCGGTACGCCCTCGAATTGGCGGACGATGATAGGTGGTAACGGGGGGCGACCGAAGAGCGGAGAGGGACGCTGATGGGGTTCAACCGGGATCTACAACCCACAGCCGCGATTCGCGGGCATCTGCAATTCACCCACACCGGGTTGGTCACAGCGAACTATTTCATCACTCCGCTCGGCTACGGATTGCGTAAGGCCAGCGATAAGTTCGACGTCAAATTGGCCCATCACTCCCTGGTCAACAATCTGCCGAACGGATCGCTGCTGCTCGGAATCCAGGCCCGGCAGAACACCATCGATGTGCTGAGCAAAATGGTCGAAGGCGTGGACCTCGACGAATGCGCCGACTACGCCGACGAGGTGTTCGCCTCCTACGAGCGGGTCCGCGCCATCGCCCCGCAGACGCGGATCTTCCTGCTCTCGATCCCGGTGGGTACTGCCAACACCAGCGGTATCTCCGCGCTCTCGCGGATGTGGCGGGGGAGCACCACCACGATCGATGCGACCGCCATCTCCCGGGCCGAACTGGACGCCTACGAGAACGAAGCGAACGAGATCCTGTCCCGTATCGGTGGCGACTTCGATCCGGTGCCGGTGCCGGCGGCGATGTTCCAGTGGCTGTGGGAGCACTATCTGGCCCGCGGCGCGGTGGGTGATCCGGTGGCCCCCACCCGGGCCGGCGCCCTGGACGACGCGACCGCGGCGGTGTTCAAATCCGCGGCATTGGACGAGGGCGCCCGGGCCGATTCGCAGCGCCGGCTGCGCCCCTCCTTCGTGCCGGTGATCAAGGTGGTACAGCCGGACACCGGTTATCGTCCTTCCTATCAGGCGATGCTCACCCCGCGTTCTTTTCCGTACGCGGGCATGATGTTCCCCGGGGGCAGTGAATTCCTGAACGTGATCGACGGTCTCGGCGATGTCACCGTCGACTGGGGGATGCGGATCTCCACCAAACCCGCCGAGCAGGTACTGAAGGCCAACGAGATCAACCTGCGGCGGCTCGGCGAGCAGATGGACCAGCGCGACCAGGAGATCTCCTTCGCGCAGAACACTCTGATGTCCAAGGCGCAGATGCTGAGCGAGTACAACCAGCATTTCGAGGTCAACGGCGGCGAATCGGAAGTCTCGTTCACCACGGTCATCGCCATCGGGGGGCCCTCTCGGGACGAGACCATGGACGCGGTGAACACCCTACGGCGCCGCTACAAGCGTTTCCAGGTGGAAATGACCGCGCCGGTGGGCGCGCAGGTGGACCTCTGGTCGTTGCTCGTGCCGGGTAGCCCCCCGCGGCGGGCATTCGACGACTTCGCCCATATCGTGCCCTCGGATATGTGGGCCGGGTTCGTCCCCTTCACCACGAGCCAGATCGGTGACGACAGTGGCCCGGTGATCGGTATCAATCTGCTGTCCGGGCATTTCGAGCCGATCCATTTCGGCATCATGGAGGCGGCACTGCACGATCTGTCCGCTTCATTCGCGGTGACCGGCGAACTCGGCTCGGGTAAATCGTATTTCCTGAAGCTGATGGCCGTTCTCGTCCACGATATGGGTGGGCAGTTCCTCGCCATCGACCGAAGCCAGGTGGGGGAATGGGAGCATTTCGCCTCCGCCATCGACGATGCCGTGATCATCGATCTGGCAAACCCCACGGTATCGCTGGACCCGCTGCGTCTGTTCGATCCCCGGGTGGCCGGGGAACGTGCGCTGGACTCCGTACTGCCGCTGCTGGACCTCTCCCCGACCTCGGGTACCGGCGCGGTCATCAGCAATCTGCTGTCACCGCGTGGGATCGAAGAACACAAGATCACCAGCCTGCTGGACCTGTTCCGGGTCGTCTGCCGGCTGCGTGACGAACCGGGATCGCTCGAGGAGTACTCCGACCTCGCCTCCCGCCTGGGGACCATCGTGGAGCGTGTTCCGGTACTGTTCGATCCCGGTCTGGCGCCGATCCGGCTGGACGCCGCGGCCACGGTGGTCCGCAGTCACCGGCTCGCGCTACCGACCGCCGAGGAACTCACCACCCCTCATCTGTACAACCGGTTGCCGCTCACCAAGCGGCTGGGCACCGCGCTGTACGAATTGGTGGGGGTCACCGCCCGGGAGGCGTTCCTCTCCGACAACGGCCGGTTCGGTCTGCTGGTCGGTGACGAGGCGCACCATTTCACCCAGACCCAGGTGGGTGCCGCGGTGACTTCCGATTTCAGCCGTGACGGACGTAAACACCTCGCCGCCATCGGACTCGCGTCGCACGATCCCGCCACCGACTTCAAGGGGGCCGCGCACAATCTGATCCCCAATCGCTTCGTCTTCCGCCAGCGCGACGAGACACTGGCCCGCAACAGCCTGGAATGGCTGGGAGTCGATCTGGAGGAGGCGCCGTTCCTACTCCAGGCGCTGCGAGAGGAGACCTCACCACCGGTGGGCGCGGGCCGGCAGGTACCCGAAGAGCGCCGTGGTGAGATGTTCATGCGGGATGCGTTGAGCCGGATCGGGCGCGGCAAGGTACTCGGCCCCGCGCGTACGGACAGAGCCGAAGCCATCACCAGTACGCCGACCGTCGTCGCGAAGACCGAGCGGCGAGAGCCGGAGGCGGTGCGGTGACCGGGGCGTGACGATGGCGGGTGGATCGGATTCCGACGGCTACACGGGGCCGATACGGCTGGTCATCGTGATCGCCGTCCTGTTGATCTGCTGCTGTGGTGGCGCGCTCACAGCCGTTGGGGTCCCACTGGGGGAGATGATGTCGGTCGGTAAGAAGCATTACAACCTGCAGTGCGATATCGCGCTGGGGCCGGAGGCAGGCGCGTCGACGGCGGCTACCGCCACCACGACCGCGGCATCGGTTCCGCCATCGGTCGATCGGCAGCAGCGGCCGGAGAAGAATCCCTATGCGGAGTTGACTTTCGACCCCGACGATCCGAACGTCACCGCTCGAGATCTGGCCTGCGCGTCGGCTATGAAGACGGCGCCGATACAGGACGAGCCGTGGCAGCAGGTCAATACCGGGCCCGCTGTCTCGTGCGCTGCCGACCTGGCGCTGCGCTACCCGGAAGCGGGCGGCACCGCCACGATGGCCGACTACGCACGCGACGTGATCTACAGTGCCTCGATCGCCGGATCGACCGGACAGTGCGCCCCGACCCGGGCACCGGCGGCGGTCGTGACGGAGAACTGCGGAGACCCCACCGCGGCCGCGACATCCGTGATCCTGCCGGCCACGGTCGGCGACCAGGGATACTGCGGGCAAGCGGTCGACCCGAAAGCGACATCGCCCGGTGACCTGGTGTTCTGGGAGTACGTCGACCGCCGTGCGACCCGGGTCGGCGTCGCGCTCGGGCCGGGAGAACTGGTGACGGTGGACAGCGGGAAGTTCGTTCGTCTGAGGATCCCTGAGGACGCCGAGATACAGATCAAACGGGTATTGGGGGATGCCGGGTGACCAGCGCGGAAATCGGTCCGTATCCGTTCGAGATCGAGGTCGTAGGGGAGGAACGCGACGGCGGAGACGCTCAGCCGGCCAAGCCCGGTGAGCGTCGAAACGGGGGTGGCGGAAAGAACGGCTCGGTGCCGGCGGCGCCCGCGCCGCCGCCCGTTTCGCCGCCCCCGAACGCCACCCCGCCTCCGGCAAGCAATTCCGCGCCGGCTCCCGCCTCGGCTCCCACGACCGCACCGGCGCCCGGTGCGGCGGC
>NZ_BAGJ01000263.1 GCF_000308775.1 Nocardia testacea NBRC 100365 | reverse complement strand
ACGCGCACGCCCGTATCCGGTCGATCTTCCGGCGCGGCGGCGTGGACCCGGTCCGTGACGGCGCCCCCGTGCGGATCGAGGAGCCGGCGGAACGCGCGCTGGCGCTCGAACTCCTCGCCTTCCCCGATATCGTCGCCGTGGTCTCGGAGAGTATGGAATTCCATCGGCTCGCCAACTATCTCTACGGGCTGGCGACGGCGTTCACCTCGTTCTACGAGCGCTGCCCCGTCCTGAAGGCCGAGGAGCCGAGCCGCGGCAGCCGCCTGGCCCTGTGCGATCTCACCGCCCGGACCCTCGCCACCGGGCTGGGCCTGCTCGGTATCACCGCTCCCGACGAGATGTAGCGCATCAGGTCGCCGCTGGCGGCGGGGGGCAGTGGGGCTCGGCGGCGAGTTCGTATCCCCTCCGGCCGTAACGAGGGAATCCGGCCGTAACGAGGGACCGGAATATCCAGGTGCCCGATGCAGTGGCGGTCCATCGGGCCTGGTAGCGACGCCCGCGGTGCACGCTCGGCCGACCGTACGGGGCTCTTTCCCGTTCAGGCCTACCGGCGGGTAACAAAGCCTCTTACACTCGTCTGTGACCGTCATCACTTCCGAGGAGGGCATGCCATGTCCACTGCCGCGAAAGTCGACGCCACCGAGGAGCAGGCACGGCAACTGGTCGAGGAATCGCGCGAGGTCACCTGGACCAAACCGTCCTTCGCCAAGGAGATGTTCCTGGGCCGCTACCGGGTGGACCTCATCCATCCGTTCCCGAAGCCGAGCGCGCAGGACACCGCGCGCACCGAGGCCTATCTGGCGCGGCTGCGGGCCTACTGCGAGACCCTCGACGGCAGCGTGATCGAGGAGCAGGGCCGTATCCCGGAGCAGTACGTGCGCGGCCTCGCCGAGCTCGGCTGTTTCGGTCTGAAGATTCCCGAGGAGTACGGCGGGCAGGGCCTGTCCCAGGTCGGCTACAACAAGGCGTTGATGCTGGTCGGCTCGGTACACGCCAGCCTGGGCGCGCTGCTGTCCGCGCACCAGTCGATCGGCGTCCCCGAACCCCTGAAGCTGGCGGGGACCCCGGAGCAGAAGCAGCGGTTCCTCCCGCGGTGCGCGCGGGGCGCGATCAGCGCTTTTCTGCTCACCGAACCCGATGTCGGCTCCGATCCGGCGCGGATCGCCAGCACCGCGACCCCCACGGCCGACGGTGCGGCCTACGAGCTCAACGGCGTCAAACTGTGGACGACCAATGGAGTGGTCGCGGAACTACTGGTGGTGATGGCCCGGGTGCCCAAGGGCGACGGGCACCGCGGCGGTATCTCCGCCTTCGTCGTCGAGGCCGACAGCGAGGGCATCACCGTGGAGCGGCGCAATGCGTTCATGGGGCTGCGTGGCCTCGAGAACGGCGTCACCCGCATGTACAACGTCCGGGTGCCCAGGGAGAATCTCATCGGCCGGGAGGGCGACGGGTTGAAGATCGCCCTCACCACGCTCAACGCGGGACGGCTCGCGATTCCGGCGCTGTGCACCGCGGCGGCCAAATGGTCGGTCAAGATCGCCCGGGAATGGAGCACCGCCCGGGTGCAGTGGGGACGACCGGTCGGTGAACATGCCGCGGTGAGCGCCAAGGTGTCCTTCATCGCCGCGACGGCCTACGCGCTGGAGGCGGTCCTCGATCTCTCGGCGACCATGGCCGACGAGAACCGCAACGACATCCGTATCGAGGCGGCACTGGCCAAGCTGTGGGCCTCGGAAATGGGCTGCCGGATCGCCGACGAACTCGTGCAGATCCGGGGTGGCCGCGGTTACGAGACGGCGGCGTCATTGCGGGCCCGCGGTGAGCGGGCGGTCGGCGCCGAGCAGCTGGTCCGCGATCTGCGGATCAACCGCATCTTCGAAGGCTCCAGCGAGATCATGCGACTGCTCGTCGCCCGCGAGATGGCCGACGCGCATATGACCGCCGCGGGCGCACTCGTCGACAAACACGCGGAGTTCAAGGAGAAGGCCAAGGCGGCGGCGGGCGCCGGCGGCTTCTATGCGAAATGGTTCCCGCAGCTGGCCGTCGGACCGGGTACGGCACCGTCCGCGTTCGCCGAATTCGGTCCGCTGGCACGGCATATGCGCTTCGTCGAGCGGATGGCACGGAAACAGGCCCGCGCACTCATGTACGGAATGGCGCGCTGGCAGGCGAAGCTCGAGTACCGGCAGGTGTTCCTGGGCCGCCTGGTCGATATCGGTACGGAGCTGTTCGCCATGTCGGCCGCCTGTGTGCGTGCCCAGGCCGAACGCGCCGACGGCACGGCGGAAGGCGAATCCGCCACGGAACTGGCCGACGTGTTCTGCCGGCAGGCCCGGATCCGGGTGCGGCAGCTGTTCGACTCGTTGTGGGAGAACACCGACGACGAGGACGTGAAACTGGCCCGCGACCTGTTCGACGGACGCTACCGCTGGGTGGAGCAGGGCACACTCGACCCGAGCGAGGGCACCGGTCCGTGGATCGCCGAATGGCAGATGGGCCCCTCCACCGAGGAGAACCTGCTGCGACCCTGGCTGCGGGTGGGCGCACTGCGCTGACCGGTCGCGGCGACGACTGGGGGCGGGCCTGCAGCGCGGATCACCAGCGCGCGGCAGTGCCCCGATACTCCCGGCCCGGAGAGGTGATCACGCTCGACCGGTGCGACGTGGCTGTACCGGTCGAGGGGCACCACGAGTTTCTGATATCCACCGGCCGGGACACGTAACGCCGACCCACCGCTCGGCGCCGCATCCGCCACCGCCCCGCCGACGTCGTCGGCCGGCACCGGCCGTGATGAACACACCGAGTGCGGTAATCAAGAAACCGGCACGCTGACGGTATCGATGATTGCGCCGGTTGGGCTCGCGGGGGCTTCGGGCCGTTCGTAGCGGCAGGGGTGTGGAAATCGCTGGGCGAGGAAGCGTTGCAGGTCGGGGCCGAACGCCGAGTCGTCGTAGTTGAGGAACCTCGCGTCTGCCGCGCTGGCAAGGGAGACGATCTCGTCGTATGCCGGGGGTTTGCCGTAGAAGCCCACCCGGCTGCCCTCCGTTTCGAGATGCACCAGCGGTCGCGGATGGTGCTTCTGGACGTGGCTCAGAATTGCGGTGATGCTCATCGGCCCTTGCCAGCGGTCCTCGGTGACGAAATCCCGTAGATCGCGATAGGCGTCCAGCACCCACTGCTTCCGGAACCAGGCCGGCGTATGCGTTTCATAGTTGAGCGTGCCGTAGCCGAGGCGTTTGAGCAGGTCATGGGTCCGCCACAGGCTGTCCTTCCACAAGCCCGTGCCGCGACTGTCGAGGGTCGCCAGATCCTGCAGGTAGCGGTTCCGCTGGGCCTCGTCGGGCGTGAGATCGCGGAGCAGAACGAAGTCGTCGCTGAAGAAGACGTATTCCTCGTCCAGTTCCGGCAGCAGGGCCGTGAGATAGAACATCAGGAACCAGTTCGCGACGGGCGTTCTGTAGGAACCGATCCAGGCGATCGCCTCGTGTGGAACATGAACGATACCGCTCTCCGGACCCGCCAGCCATTCCGGCCGATCGCCGAACACCACTACCCGCCTCACCCACGGCATATGACGTTCGATGCTCCGCAGCGAATACCTCAGTTCGAGGTCGTCGAATGCACTGTGTTTGAGGAAATAGAGAACATCCACCGCCTGGACCTTACAGATCGAGTGAAAAACAGGGCTCAGTCGAAGTCGTAAACTGAGGATGACCGAGGCTATTCGACAGGTGTGGCCTCTGAGTCCCAGAAGATTCCGGTCGCGCTTGCCGCGTCACCGGCGGGCGGCTCGGCGGAAGTACCGGGGGGTTCGCCTGAGTCATCAGCGGTGGCCGCGCGATCCCCGGGAGTTTCGCCAGAGGCGCTGTTGATGAACCCTGCAATAGGTCCTCCCTGAAATGCTCCCTGCCATTGTGGTTCGTTCTCTCCAGTGGGAAGCGCGGAATGGGTTGGCCCGATGGAGGTCGGCGTTGTTTTGCTGTCCGGGTGGCCGTGAGCGCCCTGGAACAGCGGGTGGGCTGCCGGGTTCCACGAGCCGGGGGTGTCTTTCTTGATCGCAGATGCGGTCCTCGCAACGGATGCGGCGGCGGTGCCGTAACTCCAACTCAGGCAGTGCACCCGATGCGGTGTTGGCGACGAACGCGGTCAGCCGGAGGCCGTCCTGGTCGGTGAACCGCAACTCCGCACCAGAGTGCGGGCGTTCTTTCCGGACCACAAGCCGCATCCCGGGCGGCCCACCCGACAGATCCAGCAGTCGTATTCCGCGGTCTGCGACGCCGTACAGAAGACGACCGTGCGGGAACTGACCCGCGACCTGTTCGACGGCCGCTACCGCTGGGTGGAGCAGGGCACACTCGACCCGAGCGAGGGCACCGGTCCGTGGATCGCCGAATGGCAGATGGGCCCCTCCACCGAGGAGAACCTGCTGCGACCATGGCTGCGGGTGGGCGCACTGCGCTGACCGGTCACGGCCACCCCTCGGGACGGGACGGCAACACCGATCGCCGGCGCGCGGCAGTGCTCCGACGCACTACCGGCCGGCGAGGTGACCGAGGTCGGGCGGTGTGACGCGCCCGCACCGGGCCGGATACCGCGACATCGAGTGGATGTGCCTATTCGCGGTCCATCTCGGTCCCGGCATGGCGTGAAATGCGTAGTCGCGAAGACACTGACCCCACGATGGGCATGCCGGCTCCCGACGCTCGCGTCACCGTCGTCAGCCCGCGCCGAGTGCGTCCAGGAGCATCGGGCGGGCGGTGGTGATCGCCTGCTCCCAATAGGGCCAGGTGTGGGTGCCGTTGACGAGGTCGACGCGGGCCGGAATTCCCAGCGCGGCGAGCCGGTCGCGGAAGATCTGCGCGGCCACTGTCGCCAAGGACTCCAGACCCATCGCGTTCACGGTGTTACCGACACCGTGGGGCAGGTCGGGCGCCCCGGGCACACCGTTACCGGCCCAGATGTACATCGGCAGACCGCGCAGCCGTTCGGCCTGCACGGTCGGATCGTTGCGGTGCCAGGCCGGGTCACCGGCGGGGCCCCACATATCGTCCACATTGAACCGGCCCTCGTCCCAGAGCGCGGCGCGGACCGCTTCGTTCCACATCGGGAATGTCGGATTGAGGAATCCGGAGAACGACCCGGCGAACTTGAACTGGTCGCGGTGATGCGCGGCGAGGGCCAGCGCCGCCCCACCACCCATGGAAGCGCCCACGATGGCGTTATTACTGCGCGAGACACCGTATTTCGCGAGGAAGACCGGCAGGTCCCGGGTGAGGAAGGTTTCCCACCTGTACGTTGTGGCCTGGCCGTTCGTACTGCTCGGCCGATACCAGTCGGCATAGAAACTGGAATGCCCGCCGACCGGGAACACCAGCGTCACATCGTCTCCGGCGAACCGCCGCAGCACATCGGTATCGCTGGTCCACTGATTGTGGTCGTGGGGTGCTCGCAGGCCGTCGAGCACATAGAGCGCCGCCCGCCCGCCGCGCGCCGCCCACTGCACCTGGACCTTGATCGGTCCCATATCGGACGGCACCACGAGTTCCTGATACCCACCGGCCGGGGCACGTAGTGCCGGCGCACCGATCGGCGCCGCACTTGACACCGCACCACCGGCACCGGTGGCCAGCACCAGCGCCGCTACGAACGCACCGAGCCTCCGCAGCCGCCCCCACGCGGCCCGCCGCTTCTCCACTGCCACCCCGTATCTTGTCGTCGGTCTCGAACCGTGCCGCTGAGCAACGCTACCGACAAGATCCGCACTACGACCGCACGAGGCTTCCCATGAATCGGAAGACAGCGGACCGCGAAGCACCGCGCCGTCCGTACTCGAGTCCGTGAGCGGTCCTGACAGCGGAGATCGAAGTTTGCCGCGCACCAGCCGCTTTTCAGCCGCGCTCGGTGCGAAGATCCGAGTGGACCTCGGTCAGTCGATACCTTCGACGATGCGGAAGTCGCGCTCGAAGCCGTCGGGGAGTTCGGCCAGCGCTTCCTGGTAGGCCGCGCTCGCGCGTGCGGCGACCGCCTGTTCGAAGCTGTCGAACTCGATCAGGACGACGCGCTCGGCGATTCCGGCTTCGTGTGCGTCGACCCGGCCGCCGACGCCGGCGAGCACCCGCCCGCCCGCGGCCGCGACGGCCAGACCTGCCAGAGCGTTGTAGGCATCAAGCCTCTCGGGGGCGTCGATGGTGGGGTAGACGCTGACCCAGTAGCCCTTGGGCATTGGAACCTCCAGTGTGTTTCGATGAGTACATCCGACTTACGGGGTGGTCTCGGACGAGCGTCGGCGGGCGAGAGCGAGGCTCATCAGCGTCGTGATCGCCATGGCGCTGATGCCGACCAGCGCCGCGGTGGTGTAGGCGCTGTCGTCGGGGAAGAGGTGGCCGGGGCCGGTGCCCGCGGCGAGGATCAGGCCGCCGATGGCGCTGCCGAGGGAGTACCCGACGCTGCGGACGACATAGTTGAAGCTCATGGCGCTCGACGTCTCGCTCTTGGGGGTGACGGCCAGGATGACGCCGGGCATCGCGGCCGAGAAGCCGCCGACCCCGAAGCCGAGCACGCCCATCGCCGCGAACAGTTCGGCCGGATCCGACCGGGCCGCCGCGAACAGGGCGAACCCGCCGCCGACCACGACGGCGCTGCCGGCCAGGAGCGGGGGGTCGGCGATCCGCGTCCGGATCCGCGGCGTGAGCTTGCCGGCGACGAACCCCAGCACCGAGAACGGGATGAGGACCAGCCCGGCGACGAAGGTCGTCAACCCGAAGCCGTAGCCGGCGCCGTGCGGCGTCTGCGCGTACCTGGTGATGAGCGTGAGCAGGAGGTACATGCCGACTCCGCCGACGAGCATGGCGAGGTTCGCCCCGGCGACCGCCGGGTGCCGCACCGCCCGCACATCGACCAAGGGTGTCGTGCTGCGCAGCTCGATGAGGACCCAGGTGCAGAGGAGCGCCACCGCGACGACGGCGAGGCCCGCCGCCACGGCGAGGTGCCGGCTCCACAGATTCCGTTCGCCGGCGAGGAACAGCACCAGCAGCAGCGCAGCGGCCAGGACGACCGCGCCTGGCACATCCACGTGGGCGGAGCGGCCTTCGGGGGCTTCGGGCATGGAGCGCCACGCGGTCAGGAGGGCGGCGGCGGTGACGACCAGGCCGAGACCGTAGGCGGCCCGTCCCCCGCCGAGCTCGGCGAGCAGTGCGGCCAGCGGGTAGCCGACACCGGCCCCGATGATCGAAACCACCGAGATCAGGGCGATCACGGCCGCGCTGCGCTCCTCGGGAAGGTGGTCCCGGGCCACGCCCATCATCAGCGCCGTCAGCCCGAGCCCGACACCCTGGGCCGCCCTGCCGGCCAGCAGCCACGCGAACGGCAGCGGCAGCACGGTGAGGGCGCTGCCGGCGACGACGACCGCCAGCGTGGCAAGGATCGTGGCCCGCCGATGCGGGCCGGCTCCGAGCCGGCCCAAGACCGGCGTGGCGACGGCGCCGCTGAGCAGCGCGACGGTCAGCGTCCACTGCGCGCTGCTCAGCGAGACGTGGAACGAGGTCGCCACGGTGGTGATGATCGGCGCCCCGAGGCTGCCGACCGCCGCCACGACCAGAGCGATGAACATCAGGGCGGGGACCAGCAGCCGCACCTCGGAACGCGCCACGGGGAACGCCTTCACCGCACCCCCGCCGACCGGCTGCCCGGTCACTGCTTCGGCCCTTCGCGGTCCCGACTTTCGAGCTCTGCCAGATGGTTCAGCGCCGGAAGGGCCGCCGCCAGCGCCTCGACCTCGTCGCCGGGGAGCTCGCCGATCAACCGCTCGAACGCGTGGACGCCCGCCTGGCGTCGCGTCCGGACATAGGAGGCGCCGGCCTCGGTCAGGCACACGAGCGTGACCCGCTTGTCGGACGCGTCGCCCCGCCGCTCGACCAGGCCGGACTCCTCCATCACCCGGACCAGGGCGGTCATCGCGGGCTGGGTGACGCCCTCGACCGCGGCCAGATCGGTGATGCGCCGCGGACCGGTCCGGTCCAGGGTGGCCAGGGTGGCGGCGGACGTCAAGCTCATGTCCCGAGGCAAGCGCCTCGCGGCCGTGGTGGCCAGGCCGTAGAGGGCTGCGCTGATGGCGGCGGACGGGCCGGGGGCGGTTTCTCGACGACTCACGGCAAAAGCATAACCTTTTTATATTCATTGTTTATAGACATGCAGGTCGGCGGGGACCGTACTCGCTACCGCCCGTGCCGCTCACTGTCGAGGAGGCGACGGCCGGTGTCGCAGCTCTGGGGCTGATGGATCGCACACGCCGCTCCCGCAACCGCGAACCCCGGCCCGACATCCCGAAGGCGAACTACGCAGCACATACGACGCCCGCGAAACCTCATCACCTCGGGAGCGCCTGCACGATCCGTGTAATGCGCGCCCCCGCGTCGCGCACCTTCTCGATCTTCGCGGCCAAGACGTCGTCCTGGAACTCCTCGGCCCGGCCGCCCACACTGATGGACGCGACCACCGACCCGTCCCGCCCCAGAATCGGTGCCGCCACCGCGGCGACCCCGGGCAGATAATCCGAATTACTCAATGAGTAACCGGCTTCGACGATTTCGTCCAGGTGTTCGACGAGCCGGCCCGGGTCGGTGATGGTCCGATCGGTGATCGCCGGGAGGTCATCGCCAATCCACCTGTCCCGCAATGCTTCCGAATGCGCGAGCATGACCACCGGCCCCGCCGCGGCGTGATAGGGCATCACGGAGCCGACATTGATGCCGGCGACGACGAGCGAGTTGCGGCCCTCGAGCAGGTCTATGCACACCGCGCCCTGTTCGGCGGGAACCATCAGATAGGCCGTGTTGCCGAAGGTCGTCGCCAGATCGGACATGAAAGGTTTTGCCGCGGCGCGGATGTCGAGCTTGGACAGGGCCGCGGAGCCGATTTCGAAGACCGGCATCGCGATGCGGTAGCCGCCCTCGTCCGTGCGGTCCACCCACCCGGCTTGGATCAGCGTGGCCATCAGGCGGAACACCGTCGTCTTGTTCATCCCGCTCGCCACGGTGAGGTCGTTCAGCGTCCAGGCGGGACGGTCCGCGCTGAAGTGACCGAGCAGCGTGCATGCCTTGAGGACGGCGCCCACGACATCGCGCCCGCCCGGCGCCTCGGACTCTACGGGCACAGCCACTGATACTCACTCGCTTCCACAGGTCGGGCGATCGATGTCGCCACCATACGAACACATCTCTCACTCGGGGTTGACTTTGTGACCTGAGCCACCTTACCGTCTCATATCGAAATACGAAACGCATTCCGCATTGCGAAACGGAGAGTGGACAGGTGCGCAGCCCGACCTTGAAAGACCTCACGTCGAACGGACTCGTCTACGCCCCCGGCGTATGGGACGGCCTGACCGCCCGCCTCGCCGAACAGGCCGGTTTCAGCGCCCTGTGCGCCTCGGGCTTCGCCGTCTCGGCGGCGCTGGGCCTCCCCGACGCCGAGCTCTACACCCAGACCGAGAACCTCCAAGCGGTCCGCACGATCCGGGAAGCCTCCAAGCTGCCGCTGGTCGCCGATATCGACACCGGCTACGGCAATGCCGTCAATGCCGCGCGCACCGCCACCAAGTTCGCCGACGGGGGCGTCGGTGGGATGTTCATGGAGGACCAGGTCTCCCCCAAGTCCTGCCCCATCTGCGTGGGCGACCCCGTCGACCTGATCAGCACCGCCGAGGCGACCGGCAAGATCCGCGCCGTCCGCGACTCCATCCCCGACGACGTCCTGCTCATCGCCCGCACCGATGCCCGCGGCGACGACGCCATCCGCCGCGCCCAGGCCTACGTCGAGGCCGGCGCCGACATGATCATGCCGGTCACCAAGACGTTCGAGACCGTCGAACAGTGGCAGCGCTGCTATGAGGAGGTCGGCGTCCCGCTCATGGCCACCCTCACCGCCTCGACCTGGACCGAACGCGATTTCACCCCCGAGATCCTCGACCAGATCGGCGTGCGGCTCGCCCTGCTGCCCACCCAAGTGCTGATGGCGGTGGCCGGCGCGGCCCGGGAGACCCTGAAGCGGCTGGCCGCCGGTGAGGCCCCCGCCCAGGTCAGCGCCGACGCGCTCCAGCACCACGAGTTCGTGGAGCTGATCGGCTTCCCCGAGGTCGAGGCCATGCAGAACAAGTACCTACCCGCGAAGGAGCAGTGACCGCCGTGGGTTACACGATGACGGAGAAGATCCTCGGCCGCGCCTCGGACCAGGACACTGTCCGCGCCGGCGAGAACCACGCCGTGCACCCCGCGCGCATGATCGCCTATGACTTCCCCGGCTACACCGATGTGATGTTCCGGCAGATGCGCGAGGATTTCGGGATCACCGAGCTCGACGACCCGAGCCGCTACATCGTCTTCATCGACCACATGCTCACCAAGGGCAACGACAAGGAAACCGAAGTCCACCAGGTCACCCGCGACTGGTGCGAGTTCTACGGCATCGAACTGCACGAGGGCCGCGGTATCGGCCACCAGCTCACCGCCGAACTCGGCCTGGCGATCCCCGGCGAATTCCTGGTCCATTTCGACGGCCATATCAGCGGTATCGGCGCGTTCGGCGCCCTCGGCTGGGGTATCCGGCGCGACCTCATCGAAGCCTGGGTCACCGGCCGCGTCTTCGTCGATATCCCCGCCACCACCCGCTTCGACCTCGTCGGCGAATTCCCGCCCGGCGTCGACAGCCGCGACCTCGTGCACACGATCATCGATATGGTCGGCGCCGACGGTTGCGCGCATCAGGTGATGGAATTCGGCGGCCCCGGCGCCCGCGCCATGACCATCGACCACCGCCAGGGCCTGTGCGGCATGGCCATGTTCACCGGCGCGGTCTCCGCTCTCTTCGAACCCGACGAGACATCCCTCGCCTACGCGAAGAATGTCGCCCGCCGCGACTTCGACCCGGTCTATCCCGACCCCGACGCCACCTACGCGGCCCGCCACACCATCGACCTCTCCACCCTGACTCCCCGGGTGGTCCTCCCCGGTTCGGCCCGGGCCGTCAACACCAAAACCGCCCAGGAACTCGCCGGCACACCCATTACCAAGGCCTTCATCGGCTCGTGCGCCAGCGGCCGCATCGAAGACCTGCGCGCCGCCGCCCTCGTCCTCGACGGCCGCAAGGTCGCCCCCGGCGTCGAACTCAATGTCGTCCCCACCTCACAGAAGGTGTACGAGCAGGCCGAGCGGGAAGGCATCCTCGATGTGCTCCGCGCCGCAGGTGCGCATATCAATATATCGAGCTGCGATTTCTGCTTCGGCTACCAGAAACCCCTGCAAGCGGGCGAGAACTGCATCTCCACCGGCGTCCTGAACATCTCCGGCCGCATGGGCAGCCCCGACGCCAATATCTATATGGGCTCCCCGTACACCGTCGCCGCCAGCGCCCTGGCCGGCACGATTCAGGAGTCGGTCCAGTGAGCGCCTATCCCCCACCCCCGGACATCATCGAAGGCAAGGTCGCCTGGATCTTCGGCGACGATTTCGATATCGACCTCGTCGTCGGCGTCTCCAATATCAAGTCCTACGACCCCGACCACCTGCGCTCGGTGTGTATGCAGGCCTACGACCCCACCTTCACCGACCGTGTCCGCCCCGGCGATATCATCGTCGGCGGCCGTAACTTCGGCTACGGTCATCCGCACTATCCGCCCATGGTCGCCCTCCGCAACGCGGGTATCGCGGCCATCGTCGCGGAATCCTTCTCGCCCGGCTTCTGGCGCGGCGAGACCTTCAACGGCATGCCGTTGATCACGATCCCCGGCGTCTCGACCGCAGTCCGGGTCGACGACGTCGTGGCCCTCGACTGGCGCACCGCCACCCTGCGCCGGCCCGAGGGAACCGACCTGGTCGGAACCCCACCGAACCCGCGGACCGTTCAGGTCATCGAGGCCGGTGGTTCGTATGAACTCCTGCTCGCCGAGCACGCACGCCAAGGACAACCGCAATGACCAATGTCGATCATCGCGTCGAGAACCCTGACAGCCGGCCCGCCGGGCAGCTGCCGGTGACCGCACCGAAGAAGTCGAACTCCGTGGCCCGCCGCGCCGCCATCGCCGGCGGCGTCGGCACCCTCATCGAGTACTACGACTTCGCGGTCTACGGCTTCCTCGCCGTCACCATCGCCCCCCTGTTCTTCCCGTCGGACAATTCCGGTGTGTCGATCCTGTCGACCCTCGCCGTCTTCGGCGTCGCCTACGTCGCCCGCCCCCTCGGCGGTATCTTCTTCGGCCGCCTCGGCGACCGCCGCGGCCGCCGCCACGCCCTCGTCATCACCGTCGTCAGCATGGGCGTGGCCTGTGGCATCCTCGGGCTGCTCCCGACGCATTCGACCGTCGGCGTCCTCGCCCCCATCCTGCTGGTGCTCGTCCGCCTCGCCCAGGGCTTCTCCGCCGGCGGCGAAGTCGGCGGCGCCGCGACCTATATCGCCGAATCCGCCCCGCCCCGCAAACGCGGCTTCTTCGGCTCCTTCACCCCCGTCGGCTCCACCCTCGGCTTCGCCGTCGCCGCCGCCGTCGTGGGCGTGGTCGCCCTGATCACCACCGACGAGCAGATGGAGTCGTGGGGCTGGCGCATTCCGTTCCTGCTCGCCCTCCCCCTCGCCTACGTGTGCCTCCGCGTCCGGATGAAGCTCGAGGACACCCCCGAGTTCGAGGAGATGGCCGAGAAGCAGCAGGTCACCAAGAGTCCGCTGCTCGACACGGTCACCAAGAACCCGTGGTCGGTCCTCCGCGTCGTCGGTGTCGCCATCGCGATGAACGGCTCCGGCTACATCGGCCTGACCTACTTCAGCGTCTACCTGATCAAAGACCTCGGCTTCTCCAAGGACGCCGTCTACTGGACCTCCGCCATCGCCATCGCCCTGGCCTGCGCCACCTTCCCACTCAGCGGCATGCTCACCGACAGGTTCGGCCGTAAACCGGTACTCGTCGGCGGGTATCTCGCCTACGTCGTGATCGCCCTCCCGGCGTTCATGATCATGGGGGCGACCGAGAGCATCCTCGTTATCGGCATCGTCTACTTCCTCTACATGGTGCTCAACGGGGTCGTGCAGGTTCCGGCGTTCCCGCTGTTCACGGAACTCTTCCCGCGCACGGTCCGCTACACCGGAGTCTCGCTGGGCTTCAATATCGGCACCATCGCCGCCGGCGGAACCGCCCCCTATGTCGCCGCGCAGTTGGTCGAATCGACCGGGAACGCCATGTCGCCCGCCTACTGGGTGATGGGCGTCTGCGCCATCGGCCTCCTCACCGTCGCCACCATCCGCGAAACCAGCCGCAAGGAACTCCCGGCATGACCACCGGAAACACCGGAACAACCCCGTCCGCCGCATTCGATGAGGGTGCGGCGGGCGGGGTTGCCCCGCGCCCCCACTTCGACACGCTCGTGGCCGCCTGGAACGCCCGGGTCGCCCACGAACCCGACGCCCCCGCCATCATCTACTTCGACACCACCCTCACCGTCCGCAAGACCGACGACCTCGCGAACGCACTCGCCGCCGCACTCGCCGAACGCGGCGTAGGCCACGGCGACCGGGTCGGCATCCACCTCCAGAACATCCCGCAATACGCCCTCGTCCTGCTGGCCCTCTGGAAACTCGGCGCCACCGCCCTACTGCTCAACCCCATGTACCGCGGCCGCGAACTCCGGGTATTGATCAACGACGCCGAACCGGTCGGGATCATCACCACCGACCGCGATGTCCCGCAGGTCCGCGAAGACGTCGCCGACAGCGCGGTCCGCTGGGTCCTCGGCACCGCCGAATCAGAACTCCAGTGCCGCAACGACCGCCGCATCTTCGACGGCGAACCTGCCCCCGCGGCCCCCGCCGAACCCGACCTACTCGGCTTGACACACCGCTACCTCGGCAAACACCCCCCGAAAACCCAGGTCCACGGCGAAGACCTGGCCTTCCTCGCCTACACCTCCGGCACCACCGGCCCGCCCAAGGGCGCGATGAACTCGCACACCAACGTCCTCGCGGTAACTACCAGCTTCGCCGAACTGGCCGGCATCAACACCGGCGACGTCGTCTACGCCCTCGCCCCGCTCTTCCACATCACGGGCGCCGTGGTCATCGGCTCCCTCGCTCTCACCGAACGCACGGCCCTGGTCTTCACGGGCCGGTTCCACACCGAGGTCGCCGTCGACGCGATCCGCGAACACGGGGTCACGTACACCATCGGCTCCATCACCGCTTTCAACGCGATGATGAACTCGGAATACGCTTCGGCGGAACATTTCAGGTCGATCAAGACGCTGTACAGCGGGGGTGCGCCGGTTCCGCCGAGCACGGTCGAGCGGTTCCGGGAGAGGTTCGGGCATTACATCCACAATGCGTATGGGATGACTGAGACGTCGTCGGCGGTCACGGCGGTGCCGCCGGGGGTGAGTGCGCCGGTCGATCCGGACAGCGGGACGCTGTCCATCGGACTGCCGCTGCCGGGGGTGAAGGTCGAGGTGGTCGACCCTGAAGGCCACCCCCTCCCGCCCGGAAGTCAGGGCGAACTTGTCGTCACCGGGCCCCAGGTCATCGGCGGATACTGGCGTAAGCCAGAAGAATCCGAGGCCGCTCTACCCGAAGGTCGCCTCCGAACCGGGGATAGCGCGATCGTGGACGAACACGGGTGGGTCTACCTGGTCGACCGCATCAAAGACCAGATCAACGTCTCCGGGTACAAGGTATGGCCGCGCGAGGTCGAGGACGTTCTCTATGAACACCCGGCCGTACTCGAAGCTGCTGTCGTGGGCGTCGCTGACGAATACCGAGGCGAGTCGGTAGCCGCCTACGTCTCCCTGAAAGACGGCCACACCGCCGACGCCGACGCGCTGATCGCGTTCGCTCGGGAACGCCTCGCGCCCTACAAACGGCCCAGATCCGTGGGAATACTCGCCGACCTACCCAAAACACAAACCGGCAAGATCCGCCGACGAGCGCTGCGCGAGAACCTGCAAGACATTCGGACAACGCAATGAGGTTCAGTTGACGAAAAGCTGTCAATCGCCCCGATACAGCCGCTCGAGGTCGATCAATTCCACATCGTCGCGGGAATCCGCCACGGCGCGCAGTTCGGGGGTGAAGTCGTATCCGGTGAAGAGCAGCAGTTTGGTCTGCCGCGACGCGCGGGGATCGCGCTGAACCAGCAGATCCCGGATCCGGTCGAGCCGGTTGACCTGTTTCTCCCCGACGACCGCATGGTTCTTCGCCTCACCGATCGCAAGGATCCGTTCCGCACCACCGGCGTCCCGCCCGAACACTACGACGTCCAACTGATGGCCGGTCTTACCCGCGGGGTCGGGCAGCACTCCGGAAAGCACATGCGTGCGCCTGCCTCCCACGGTGCCTGGGGCTGCGTACCGCTGGCACCACGCACGCGACAACTGCTCGAAATGCGGACCGAGTACTTGACTTGTGAAGGTGGGCCCGGAGCGTTCCCATACCTCAGTGGCGTGCCCCGGGCGTTCGAGGTCGCTCCATTCCGAGCGCATGATCGCGTAATAGAATGTCAGCAGCGGCTCGGTGATCCGGTAAGTGGACCGGCGGGCGTGGAAGGCGTCCTGTTCGCGGGCGACCATGCCGACATTTTCCAGGACGGTAAGCGGGTGCCCGAGATCGGTGGACTTGCGGCCGAGGAAGCTCGCAATGCCGCCCCGGGTGTTGTTGCCCTCGGCAATCGCCGCGAGAACACCGTGATAGAGCGCGCTTTCCCGGAGTTCGGGCTCTTCCGCCAGCAGGAACCGCGCTTCCCGGAACAGCGGCCTCGACGAGTTCAGCACATTGCGAACCACCCACGGGCCGAAATCATCGCGGTCGGCAGGAGTGTCACCGAGCGTGTATTCGCGCCGGTAAGCCGGCGTACCCCCCACCACGGCGTTCACCAGGAACGCCAGCGACAGGTCGTCGATCTCCCAGAACTCCCGCGCCAGCCGGTAGTCGAGGGTCGGCACGACAAGCTCCAGGCTTGCGCGTCCCCGCAACGGGGCGCTCCCGACGAGCAATTTGCTCATGAACGACTGGGCCGAACCGCACAGCAACAGACGGATGGCGCCGGCGTGGCGCCGACCGGCCGGATCGAATGCGCGCTGGATCAACGACGGCAGCTCGGGTGACGCCTTGGCCAGGTAAGGAAACTCGTCGAGGACCACTGTCAGGGGCCGGTCACCAGGGCCCAGGGTCATGATTGTCTCGATTGCCTCCGGCCACCCGGCGAACCGGCGCGGCACCGGCTCGCCGAGATACCGCGCCAGAGCGCTACCGAGCTGGTGCAGCGACTCGGGCTCGGTCGCCTCGGTGGCCGCGAAGTAGAACCCGCCGGTTGCCTCGCATACCGCGTCGAGGAGGAAGGTCTTTCCTTGCCGGCGACGCCCCGAAACGATACCCAGCGCTGGCTCCGGCCCAGGGTAGGTGACAAATCGGGTCAGCTCCGACCACTCGTGCTCGCGATCGAACATAGTCTCGGGCTTCAGCATGAGATCTATTATAACTCGATCTATTATAGGTGGAGTTATAATAGTCCGGACTGTCGTGGATCAGCTCGCGCCGCTGCGGCAGGATCTCACCCGATCCCTCGGCGTCGAGCACCGCTTGCGCGAACACCGAATCGGCCCCTCGCGCAATACAGCTCACCCCCACCAGGTCGGGCACCTCGGCGAGGCGCCGAGCGATTTCCTCACGCACCAGCACCGCGGTTTCCTCGGTGATGTTCATGTGCCCGGTCACAGCGACCCGCATAGTTCACTCCCGTCCGTTGACCAGCGGGCGCCTCCGGTCGGGAGAACGGCCATCAGGGTCCTGCATCCTCTGGATCTGCCAGCAGCACGACACGGTCGGCTGCTGGGTCGAACCCGAGGTGTGGATAACCGTATTGCCCCTCGGCGCACATGAACACCGGCTTGCCATCGGGCCGGGGTTCACTCGACGAGGCCGAAATGATCCGGTGGGTACCGCTCTACGAAACGATGCGGATGATCGACCGCCGCGAGGTCGTCGGCGCCGCGACCGTAGTCGGTGTGTATCGGGCCCTGCTGGAGGACCTCGGGTTGGTGGGCCGGGCGCACGCCCGAATCGGCGGACCTTCGTTCACCGAATGGCTCGACGCCACCTGCCCGTCAAGGGCTGACCCCGCGGCCCCGTCCGATCAGCAGCCCTTCGGAGCCCGCCAGGCGTCCTGGGCATAGGTGGTCGAGCCGACCATGGCGCCGATCACGCCGCCGATGATCCCGAGCGGGATGGCCCCGACAAAGGCGAGGGGCAGCCCTGCGATCGCGCCGCTCCCGGTCCCGAGCAGGGCGCCCAGACCGGCGCGGAGTTCGATGGAGTCGCCGGGCGCCATGCACGCCGCGATGGGAGCCACCGCCCCGGACCCCGGAGCATCGGGTGCTTGCACCGGCGCGGGCGCCGGTGCGGGCTCGGCCGCCGCGACGCCCACTGAACCGACAATGAGCTGCACGGCAATGACGCTGCCGAGCATGGTGCGGGTCGATATCTTCAACATATGCACGCAGATCCCTGATCAGTCGAAAAACGCAGTGTGCGACCTGAGTAGTCAGATCTGCGACCATAATGTCGTATCGGCCGGTGTAATGCTCGCTTTCGATATCTCGGTCGGAGCGAGCCAGAAACCGTGCTCGCCGATGATCCGGCCTACCCCGCCTGCCACTCCTGCGCAGGTAGAAGCCGGTTTGACCGCACCCTGATCGCCGCCGATCTGCGATGGCTGCGGACGGCTATCGCGCGCACCTACTCTCTCTCGGAGACGGATGTGGTTTCCCGGCAGCACGGGTGCACGGGTATACCGATGAGTCGATCGTTGTCGACCTGGCAAAGCACTACTGGTCGCCGGGAAAGGCACGGTGGTTTCGTGGGCTTGGTGGCGCGGCGAATGGGCGGCGGGGCGGCAGCGGCATCACGCGGTAACGAGGCCAGGCGTTCGCGGGGGTCCGCCGCGACCTACCTGGGTGTCGCTGCCGACGACCACGGCGACGAGAATGGGTCAGGCGACCCTCGGGGCAGCGCGCATGCCGGCGTAGCAGCATTCGGTGCCGTCGTTGAGAGTGGCGAAGACGATGGGCATATAGCCTTCGGCGAAGGAGGGCCCGGCGCCGGAGGCGGCGAAGATGTTCTCGGAGTATGGGAGCAGGTCCATCTCCAGCGGCGGGGACAGCTCCGCCATATCGTCGACGAATGCGTAACGCATATGGGCGTTTCCGCCGTCGCCGCGGCTGACCGTGATGACGACGCCTTCTCGCTGGTAGGTGCCCAGAAACGGTGTGATGTCCACCTCGATGGGCGGATCCGCCGGTGCGAACGGCTCGGGCATCTGCACACCGGCGAGCTCGGCCAGCAGTTCCCGGTACACGTCGCCATAGAGCTGACGGGCGCTGCCGCCGTTGGTCATCAGCGCGACCACAACCCCGGCTTCGGGAACCACACGCAGATACGCATACTGGCCGACGGCCGCACCGTCATGGCCGTAGCCGCGAATTCCGTCCCAGTCGTATAGCGTCCAGCCCAGCCCCCAGGCATCGGAGAAGACGCTCCACTTGTCGGGCGTGTCGATCTCGTGGCGCTGCATAGCGGTCACCGCGTCGGCGGCCAGCACGCGAGTGCCGTCCGCCGCGACACCACCATCGAGGTGCATCTTCGCGAACCGGACCATATCGCCCGCGGACGTGATCACCCGCCCGGCCGGGCCCACCGACCGCGGCATGAGATCCCATGCCGGCGCCGGATCCGGGTAGGCGCCCGGCTCTCCCAGATGCGACATGGCGACACGAAAACTCAGCGCTTCCTCGGGCAGCGTCATCAGGCGCTCGAGGCCGAGCGGGGTGGCCAGGTGATCGCGGATCGCCTGATCCCAGGTCATACCGCGCAATACCTCGACGATGCGGGCAAGCACGACGTAGCCGACGCCCGCGTAGGACAGGGCATTGCCGGGCGGGCAGTCCAGCGCCACCTCGCGCGCCGCGGCGACGAACTTCTCCAGGCAGTCGTCACCGCGCCCGGTGTCGCGGTTGAAATCGTTGGTCAGGCCGCCGGTATGGCTGAGCAGCCGACGCACGGTGATGACCCGCGTCGCCTCCGGGTCGGGTGTTCCGAACTCGGGCAGCACGTCGACCACTCGCGCGTCCAGATCCAGCAGGCCCTCGCCCACCAGCTGCAGAATCAGAGTCGCGGTGTAGACCTTGGCGATCGAGCCGGACAAGAACACCGAGTCGGTGGTGACCTCGACCCCGGTACCGCGGTGCAGCACACCGCTGGCCAGCTCGTAGACCTCACCGTCGACCAGCACCGCCAGCTGCGCGCCGGGCACATGATGCATCGCGCGTAAATCGTCCAGGCGTTTCTGCCAGCGATCGACGGAGAAGCCGCCGCCCTGTGAATCAGCCCTCCCCCAGGCGCCTTTCGCCGTCCAGGCGCCCTTGTCGTCCCAAGTAACTGTGCCGGACACTGCCTTCGTTTTCTCGTTCATGCCCACCATCCTCGAACCTTGCCCCAGGGGCGAGGTCAAGCCCGGACTCGGGACGAAACCGGCGTCGACCGCGGACTGCGACCCGACGGCGGGCCGAGCCACCGCGACATTTCCCTGCGACCGCGCTGTTCGCTGACAGAGTTCGCCTGCCTCGACCCGAACCCGATCCTCACGGGTGCGTTCAACGACCCGCAGTTCGATAATCCAGGCGAGATGAGTCTCAGAGGTCGCCGGATTCGGGCATCGCCGAGGAGCCGTGCGTCAGTGACAGAGCCGCTGCCTACGCTGATGAGACCGTCGCAGCCGGTCACCCGATTCGCATACCGGACGACGTACACACCGACCGGACAAAGTATTACTGGTCGTCGGGAAAGGCACGGCGGTTTCGCTTGGTGATGCCGCGCCGTTTCTTCGCGGCGATGCGACGTTCCTTCGCGCCGCGCGAGGGCTTGGTGGCGCGGCGAACGGGCGGCGGAGGGGCAGCGGCGTCGCGCAGTAACGCGGCCAGGCGTTCGCGGGCGGCTGCGCGGTTCTGCAGCTGGGCGCGGTGCTCCGAAGCGGCGATCGTGAGCACCCCGTCGACCAGGCGGGTCGCCAGGCGGTCGAGCATCCGGGTGCGCAGCGACTCCGGCACGGAGGGCGAGGTTGCGAGGTCGAACGACAGCTCGACCCGGCTGTCGGTGGTGTTGACGTGCTGCCCGCCCGGGCCGGACGAGCGGGAGAACCGCTCGCGTAACTCGGAGGCGGGTATCACCAGCGTCCGAGTCACGGTCAGGTCTTCTGCCATGATCCGATGCCGTCTTTCTGATTCGCGAGTCCACTATCCCGAGTGGCTGAATGGTGACTCTCTCGTTCACGATAGTGACGACCTTGTGTACGGGTGACAGGCAGCACGCGGTCGTGGCGTTCTCACCGATGTCGCCGACGCCGGACTCGCACGCCTCGCGAAGCCTCGCCTCGAGGGCCTGACCGAGGAGCGAGCGGACAGTGCGGTGTCCCCCTCGAGTACTACCGGAAAGTCTCCCGTGGAGTGATGCGGCACGGCTCGGCTCGTTCGTAGTCTCGCCGTACTGCACAACGGCGAGAGGACTTTCGATGACCGCCCCCACCAAGCGGAAATGGCCGATACAGCGGGTCCGGGTGCCGATTCTGCTCGTCGGGACGGTCGTGTTGCTGATCGCCGCCCGGGGGCTGGACGCGCTCGTTTCGGATGTGCCTGTGCTTCGTTTCGCCCTCGGGATCGGCGCGGCCATCGGGGCGATCTTCGCCTACACGTGGCTTTCCCGCCGTGTCGAGAACCGGCCGGCGGTCACCGAATTGGCTGCCGCGGGGCGATGGCGCGGGCTCGGGCGTGGCGCGCTCGTCGGCGCCGGGGCTTTCCTCGCGACCATGCTGCTCGCGGCTCTGTTCACCGACGCCGACGTCACCGGTGGCTCGTTCGGGGCCTGCCTGGGCATGGCCGGCGCGATGGCCTCGGTGGCGGTCACCGAGGAACTGCTGTTCCGCGGCGTGGTGCACCGCGTCCTGGAGGAACGCACCGGCAGCATCGTCGCGATCGCGGTCTCGTCACTGATCTTCGGTCTGGCACACTCGGTCAACAGCAACGCCACGCTGTGGGGCGCCCTGGCCATCGCGGTCGAAGGCGGTGCGCTGCTGGCCATTGCCTACACCGCGACGCGGTCGCTGTGGCTGCCGATCGGCCTGCATTTCGCCTGGAACTTCACCGAGTCCGGCGTGTTCGGCACTGCGGTATCCGGCGCCGACGGCGAACCCGGCCTGCTGCGCACCATCCTTTCCGGACCGGTGGGACGTTCGGTCCGGAAGCGAGCCTCTTCGCGCTGCTGTGCTGCCTGGTCCCGGCGGTGTGGCTTCTCCGCAGGGCGAAGCTCGTCACCCTGCGCTGACCTGTTCATCTCCGGACCTCCCAGAGCGGGCATAGCTGCGCGGATACGATGGCGATTTCCGGGTGTCCGCGCTCGAGGAACACGCTTTTCTGGCAGTCCGGCAAGCCCCGCATTTCGATCGGACTCCCGTAGGCGAAACGTCCGGGAACGACCTGGGCGAGGCACTCGTCGCCTCGAGAGACATGCGAAGCGCAACGAAAGTGGGATTTGGCGGCCCACTATTCCTGCTTTAGGATAAAAGCAGGAATAAAAATATCCCTGATCCTGGTTTGGAGGTGCTATGGCCGATATCGACTGGCCTCCGCATGAGCGGCGAGCGGTTCCATGGCGCCAGCAGTTCAGGGGCGGTACCCGCGAAGACCGGTTGATGCGCAAAGTCGAGGTAAGCCTCCCGCCGGCCATCGCCGATTCGGATATTCGGTTGCCTTCGCGCCTGCTCGCCGACATGGAGGCGGCGTTACGTGAGATCACCGCCCTCGACGCGGAGCACGCGGCCGGACTCGGCGCTCTCGGCACATTGTTGTTGCGCACCGAGTGCGTGGCGTCCTCCCGAATCGAAGAGATCGACGCCGGGGTCGACGACTATGCGCGAGCGCTGCACGGGGTGAAAGCCAATCCCTCGGCCACCTCGATGGTTGCCGCGACGACTGCCACGGATGTGCTTCTGGCCAAGGTCACCGGCACCAGAAGAATAGATGCGGACGATTTGACGGCCGCCCACCGCGAACTCATGCGGGACGACCCGACCGACGGCGACTATGCCGGACGCGTACGCGACATGCAGAACTGGATCGGCGGCAGCAAGTACTCACCCCGGGATGCCCTGTACGTTCCTCCCCCACCGGAAACCGTCGGCAGCTATCTGCAAGACCTCGTCAGATACACCAACCGCGACGACATTCCCGCATTGACCCAAGCTGCGATCGCGCACGCGCAATTCGAATCCATCCATCCCTTCACCGACGGTAACGGCCGCATCGGCCGTGCACTGATCAACGCCGTACTCCGGCGCCGATCCGTAACGAGCGCCGTGGTCGTGCCACTGGCCTCGGCCCTGGTCGCGCATCGGGATCGCTACTTCGACGATCTGGCCTCCTACCGGAACGGCGACCCGGAACCGCTCATGCGCTCGTTCACCGCGGGATCACGAATCGCAGCTTCCGAATCGCGCCGGACAGCAGGTCATCTGGCCGCCATTCCCGAACAGTGGCGAGAACTGACAGGTCCGGTACGCGGCCACAGCGCCGCCGCGAAGATCATGGCATCACTCGTCGCCGTGCCCGTCATCACCACGGAAGACGTCGCCGACCGACTCGGGCTGAGCACCAGCAGGGCCTACGCCGCCATCGAACGCCTGCACGAGAGCGGAGTGATCCGACCTCTGACGTCCCGAAAGAGAAATCAGGTGTGGGGCGCCGCCCTGGTTCTCGACGAACTGGACGCACTCGGGGCACGCATCAAGAAGGCGGCAACCTGAGCCGTGCCCCGACGACGACCCACCGGCGGTTCACCTACAGGTCACCACTGGGCACAGCGTCCTTGTCGTCCCAGGTAACTGTGTCGGACACTTTGCGTGTGGATCCGGGCGGCCCGGCCGATCGGGGTGCACGTCGATCGCCACGCCAACCGAGGAGCTCGATGGAAACGATCACTGGAACCGCTGCCGGCGTCCCCTACACGGCGCTGCCACCCGACGGCGGGGTCGACGCTCCCGCGCCACTGATCGTGACCTGGCACATGCTGGACGCGCCGCGCACCGATGCGGCGTTCGCCGCGGCCCTGCCGATGGCCGGGGTGCCGGCCTGGCGGGTCCATCTGGGCATGCCGATGTGTGGCGCCCGGATGGTCGACGGCCGCGTCGACGCCGTGCTCGAACTCGCCCGCCAGGACGCGCTACTCGCATTCCTCGCACCGTTCGCGCGGCAGGCTGCCGACGAGTTCCCCGCGGCCCTGGCGGCACTCCGCGATCAGCTGCCGATCGACGAGGAGCCGATCGGCATTCTCGGCGCCTCGCTCGGCGGTGCGGTCGCACTCCGGGTGCTGGCCACAGAATCGATCCCGATCCGGCATATCGCGCTCGTGAACCCGGCCGTGCGTATCCGCTCGGTGGTCCCCTTGACCGAGGGCATAGCCGGTCACCCGTATGAATGGACCGCCGAAGCCGAGCGTGTCGCCGACAGCCTGGACTTCGTGGCCCGTGCCGCCGAACTCACCGTCGCGCCGGCGCTGCTGGTCGTCAGCGGAGAAGATGATCATCCGGATCTCCGCGCCGATGCGGCCGCGCTGGTCCACACTCTGCGTCGGCGTTACACACAGCCGGACGACGTCGAACTGGTCTCCGTGCCGAATCTCGCGCACCCGCTGGCCGCCGAACCGGGTCTCGAACCGGCGCCACAGGGTCCGGAAGCCAAGGCAGTCGACGACATCCTGACGCGGTGGTTTCGCAGGCAGCTCGACTCGTAGACTTCGCCGTCGACCACCACTGCCGGCTGTGGTTCCGCCGGCGAGACCTCATCGGAGGTCGATCTCCGTGTGTCACATGCCCTGCAGAACACGCTCGAGTGCCGCTCGGCCCACAGGTCCCCAGTGCGGTTTACCGCCCGGAAGGCCCCGATCTCCGTTCTGTCCCATGAGCATCAGGAACAGACTCTTCATGGCCGCCAGTCCGCGGGCCCGCCGGATCGCCGCCTCGTCCGCGAGCGCGTAGCTGTCGAAGAACCGTGCGGCCATGCCCGCGGGCAGCAGGACCCAGGCGGCGGCGAGGTCCCACGCCGGGTCACCGGCGAACAGGTCACCGAAGTCGACTATGCCCGAGAGCGTTCCGTCCGAGACGACGACGTTCGCGGGATGAAGGTCGCCGTGCACCCACACCGGCGGGCCCTCCCACACGCCGGCGGCGACGGCATCGTCCCAGACCACCCGGACGTCGGCAGCGCGGTCGGCAGGGGCGACGGCTCGGAAGAAGGCTTCGAAGCCGTCCATGCAGTCCCTGGGATGGGCGCCGCGGTCGGTAGCGATCGGCGCCTCGGCGGGGGCGGGGACGTGCAGCGCCCGGAGGAATTCCGCCAGCGTATCGGCCGCGTGGGCGCCGCGGCTGATCGTGGCGTGGTCGAGCGGCTCGCCGGGAACCCACGTCATCACGGTCCAGTGCTTGGGGAAACGCTCGGACGGTTCACCGAATCGCACCGGGGTCGGCACCGGCAGCGGCAGGCGCGGGGCCAGCGCGGGTAGCCACCGCCGCTCCTTCAGTTGCAGGTCCGGGGTGGGGTCCATGCGCTGCATACGTACGGCCAACTCGTCCCCGAGGCGCCACATCTGATTGCCCCAGCCACCCGCCACCTCGCGGATGGCCAGGGCCGCGAGGTCGGGCTGCTGCTCCCGCAGCAGGTCACGGACCAGGTCTGCGGTGATCTCCACCTCGGTGCCGGTCATACGAAGTCACAGTACCGAGGCAGCATGCAGTGTGAGTGTGGGCCGGACCGGCGGACAGGAGTCGTCACGCGGGGGCGCCGAGCGGCGGATGCTCGAGCACGCGGGGCTTGTACTCGACCAGCTGGATGCGGTCGTCGAAGGTGCGGTGCTCGATCATCTCGAGGGCAACGTCGGGATAGCCGTCGTAGATGCGTTCGGCACCCGTCGCGCCGGTGATCACCGGGAACATCACGACCCGGAAGCGGTCGACGAGTCCGGCTCGCAGCAGCGACCGGCTCAGGCGGAGACTGCCTATCGTGCTGAGGATCTCTGAACTACTCGATTTCATGGCGCGGACCGCCTCGACCGCGTCGTCGCGAACGAGAGTGGAGTTTGCCCACGTCAGCGGCTCCTCGAGCGAGGAGGAGAACACCACCTTGGACGCTTGCGTGAGCTCATCGACGGACGCCTCTTCCTCGGACCTGAACTCCTCCTGGCCCTCCGGGACCTCGCCGGCGGCGAAGCCCGACATCAGGCGGTAGGTGTTCGCTCCCATCAGGTAGGTGACCTCGGGCTGCTCGCCGAGCCAGGCGAGGTACTCCGGGCCCTCGAGGCCCCAGAATCCGGGCCATCCCTCTCCCGATGCGTAGCCGTCGAGGGAGGTGATGAAATCGACGAGAAGCTCTGCCATGGCGATGTCCTTTCCTGGGGTGTCACGAACTTGGACCGGCCGGGAGCCACAAACTCATCGGCCGCGCTGTGCTGCAACAAGAAATCCAGCGCCTCGCCACCAGCCTCGAGCACCGCTCGCGAACTGCGCATCGGCTCCCCGAGCGAGGCAGCTCGCTCCCACCGGATCGGGTACCTCGGTGAGGCGTCGAGTGATCTCCGCACGCATCAGCACCGCGGTCTCCTCGGTGACGTTCATGGGCCGGTCACAGCGCCCCCGCATAGTTCGCTCCTGTCCGCTGTCCCCCTTCGAGATCCAACCCGGAGTTACTGCCGATCGGTTCAGGGTTCGAGCTGGATGTCGCCCACCTGGAGCCGGCGTCCGAACGCGCGTAGAACCGTTCCATGGCACTGCGCCTGCGGCAGGGCTGGTTCGGTCAGATGTTCAGGAACTCCAGATGGACGATTCGGGTCTCCGCGTCACGCTCGTCGACCAGAACCTTTCGGAAGACCAGGTTCCCCGACGGGGAAGTGATGTTGTCGCGGCCGTAGAGCAGCTTCGGCGACGAGTTCGGATCAGGTCCGGCGATCGTGGAGATGGACAATGAGTGCCCGGCTCCGAGCGGGGTCGAATAGCCCGAGTTCTCCAGCATCCACACCAGATCGGGCGGCGTCATCTCGACGGCCAGCCGGAACCGGGGCTCGCATCCGGCTTCCTTCTTCACCAAGAGGACCTTCCCGCCGGCCGGAAGAATCCACCCGCCGTATTCGGTCGCCTCCCGGATGAGCTCCGGGCCGGTTCCGGTTTCGGTATCTGCCTTCGCCGCACGGTCGACGGACTCGGCGCGTCCCATCCCTGTCAGCGCGACCAGCAGGAGCATGCAGACGAGAACGCCGCGCAGTGCCACCGGGAGAGCCCTCGGCGGCACGCTGCCATCGGGTCGGGTCGGTGCGGTCGCCCTTCCTTCTGTCCGGTGGGTCCGGAAAATCGGTAGCGCCATGGGTGGGTACGACCCCCTCGTAGTGTTGGACCGACGAAGTTCCGAACATATTGAATTCTTTTGCATATCCCGCGGTGCGCAGGCCGCCCATGCGCTTGTCACTGATGTCGAAGCCGAGCAGTTCGACGCCTTTCCTGCTCGTCGGCGCCGTCGTGACGAGTACAACGGTCGAGCCGGCAACGCGGTGGGACGGGCCGCGCCCACGGGCCGGACGGGAAGAGAGCCACCGATCGGCCGGTTACATGCTGTATGCCGAAACCCTTCACCGAAGCCGAACGCCAAGAATTTCTCGCGGGCAAGCACATTGCGGTGCTGTCCGTCGCGGCGACCGACGGGCGGCCACCCGCCTCGGTTCCGATCTGGTACGACTACGTCCCAGGCGGTGATATCCGGGTCAACACCGGCGCGAACCGGCGCAAGGCGCGGCTCATCCAGGAAGCCGGTGTGGTGACCTTGGTCGTCCAGCGCGAAGAACTGCCGTATCAGTACGTCATCGTCGAAGGCACCGTCGTCGGTGTCGAGACCCCGTCCCCTCATGACGCGCGGGAAGCCATCGCCGTCCGCTACCTCGGTCCCGAAGGCGGACGCGAGTTCGCCGACAAGATGGACGGCAGCCAATCAGTCCTGTTCACCATCCGCCCCGACCGCTGGATCAGCCAGGACTACTCGAGCGACTTCTGACCGGTGCCGGTAGCCCACGCAGCGGGATCGGTCGGCGTCTTCAGAAGATGTCCACAGATATGCGCCGGCTGAACGACTGACTCCACGGCCGAGTCATGCCGATCGCAGTACGCCCGGCGGCACCGGCACATGGCCTACCCCGGACGAGTACTCGACTGAACCTGGCACGGAGTATGAAACCTCCACATCCAGGGCTCCGCGAGACCGATGCGGCAGCCTATGCCATCATTACCGATTGCTGGTGATTGTCTGTGCCCGAGGGGGGCGGACGGCTGTATCGACGTTCAGGGGTTCGGTAATGAGGACGATTTCCGCCACCGGTTGCCTGGTGGCGAGTGCACTGGTGCTGGCGGCGTGTTCCGGTGGTTCAGCCGACCGGGAGGCGACGGCGAGCGTTCCGGGGGCAACCACCTTGCCGACAGCGTCTGCGGGAGCAAGCGTCTCCGTGCAGGTGAGTGTCCCACCGGCACCGGTACAGACCGGTGCGAAGCCGGTCCGGTTCGACCCGTGTGTGAGTGTGGGCGACGACCTGGTCACCAGGGCCGGATTCGACCCGGGAACCCGCGAAAGAGCTACCACCGAAGGCGTCGGCATCTTCACGGAGATCGGCTGCCAGTTCTGGCGCGAAAGCCTGGTCGACGGGGAGAAGTACCCCATCGGCGCGGTATCGGTGACATCGAGCGATCTGACCCTCGACGACATCCGAAAGAACTCCGGTCACAAGGTTTTCGGCTCGGACCCGATCGGTGGGCGGCAGGCCCTGCTGTACCGGACTCCGGCGAATACCGGCGCGTGCTCGGCAGCCGTCGCATCAACCGACGGGATCTTCCGGGTCGGCATCATGGCGTTGCCGGCAGGCCCGGCCCAGGCGCCTGCCCCCTGCGACGAGATCCGCCGGGTTGCCGAGATTTTGTCCGAATCGCTCGGCACCGCATAGGTCTTCAATCGTCAACCCGTCCGACCGAGCCATAACTCGGTCGGTGTGAAGCCAACGAGGAAACGAACGGATCGAAGGATATCGATGACCGAGACGCTATCGGCAAACCCGAGCGAGATCGCCGGCCTGGGGGTTCTCCTCACCTCGATCGGTACCGACCTCCAGTCGGCGTCGGATTTCGTGGCGAAGGAGGGGAAGGCGGCGGATTGGTTGCACGGGCCGATCATCGACACCCTCGTAGCCCCCATCAACGATGCGGCGGACTGGATGTCCCAGCGCCACCGGGTGCTCGCCGAGACCACCACCGGCAGCGGGACGGAACTCAACAAGGCCGCCTGGCTGTATCACGACCAGGACCAGAAGACCTATGCCGCGCTGAACGCGGCCACCGAGTCTGCCCTCCCCGGGAATAACAGCACCGAGGAGATCGGCGTCACCGCGCAGTATGCGGGAGCCGCCACCTATCCCAAGCCGGAATCGTTCAAACTCGAGGCGCCTGCCGCGAACAAAGAAGAGCTCGCCGGTCTCATCGCCGAAGTCTTCCCGGTGCTCGGGAACGTGAACGAATCCATCAAGAGCATCACCCGGGCCGCAGGCACCGAATACGACCCGCTCGTGAAATGCCTGGAGCCGATTCCGGGAAACTGGTCCGAGATCCGCAGGCTCGGGGAGGTGTACAAGGCCGCCGGCAATGGCATCGAGGCCTGCGGTAAGAACCTCGAATCCGGGGTGAAGCGGATCGACGGAAGCACAAACGGCCAACCCAATTGGGACGGCGCGGCCGCCGTATCCTTTCACGATTGGGCGATCAAGCAGATCGCGGCGATGAAATGGGAAGGCCCGGTCGGCCGGGTCGTCAGTGATTGCGCCGGTGAGGTCGCCGACATGATCAGGGACGGCATCCGGACCATCCTCGACAAGCTCTGGGGGATGCTCAACAAGTACGTCGACTTCGACGACATCAAAGGCGCCCTCAAGTCGGTCGCGAACATCCTTTCCGCGGCGGTGCCGGGGCTCGGAGCTGCTCGTATCGCCAAGCTGGTGGTGGATATCGGGCTCCTCGTCAATGCCGCGATCGATGTGGTCGGCAAGATCAAAGAGCTTGCCGATGCCTTCAAGAGGCTGCTCGACATAATCAAGGATCCGGTGGGTCAGCTGCGAGAGAACGCGAAACAGAAGCTGGAGGAGACCGTCGCGCCCGTCACCGGCAAGATCGATGACGCGACCCGCGCGGCGGCCGTCGGTCAGGACATCGCACAGATCGCGGATTACGGAGCCACCACCAACCGGCCCACACAGTCCTACGACGTCGGGTCCGGCACCGCACCGTGGGAGAACGCGTGAGCAAACCACAATGGGGCAGTATGCGGGAACCCGATATCGATCCCGCGGTGGACGCGATCGCCCGGAAGGTCATGGACGCGGTAGATAACCTGCGCACGGCCACGATCCGTTTGGCCGGTATGGACATCGATGAGCTCTTCGACGGACCGACCGAGGTCACGGAGGAGTTCATTTCCATGGTCGCGGCGATGGACACCGCGTCCCCGGCGCTCAAAACATACGCCGAACGAGTAGCCACCGGTGAATGCCGTTGGGGCGATATCGAGACTCTGGCGAATCCGGTGCCACCGGAGGTCGCCGAAATGAAGAACTCGCCTCAGTTCACCTGGACGTGGACTCCGGAACCACCGCGAGTACCCGCACCGCCGCCGGCTCCCACCCGGCCATCGCCTCCGACCTCGACCCGTCGCCCACGAACGGGCGAAACTGTCGTCGGGCCCAGCGACTGGCCCGATGACTTCGACGAGTATCCCGGCGAGCAGCGGTGGCGCTGAGCTGAACACTGTTCGTACTCCGGCGTCATATCGATCGTTGGATTGCCAGTCGAGTTCGAGGAGATGATATGGGTCGGTCCGGCAGGATGGTCGGCCCGATGTCACTGGTCTGGACACTCGGCGTCCCGGTAGCGGCAGTGGCGTTCATGGCCGGTGCGTTGAACCTGGGCGCCGTTATCGCCCGGGCGACAGGGTCACCGGTCTCCATGGCGTTGTTTCTCCCGGTGAGCGCGGTGCTGGGTATCGGCGCGTGGATGCTCGTTCTCGGCGCGGCATGGCGGATACGCCGCAACTATCTGCGGCGTATCGGGCATGCGGCGGCCGCGGTGGTGGTCGAATCCGATCTACAGCGCAAGCACAATCGGGGGCCGTTCGACTTCGATCTATGGCGGGTCCGGGTCGAAGCCCAGTTCACACACCCGGTGAGCAGCAGCGAAGCCCGCGTGCAGAAGCAATACTTCTACCTTCAGTTCCAGGAGGCGAGAGCGCGCGCACTGGCCGAACAGCTCAGTGCCGGGGCCTCGGTTCCCGTCGTCGTCCACAAGAATTCCGCATTGCTCGACATTTCCAAACGGCCCGTCTGGGCTGATATCTGGTAACCGTCACCAGAAACCGCTCGATACCGCCACGCCAATGCAAGGCAGCGTCGCGTCAGTGGCCCGCCCGCTGCAACTCGACGACGGGTATGACCCGGTCGGTCTTGCGCTGGTACTCACCGAACTGAGGCTGCACGGCGACCTGTTTGGCGTAGATCTCGTCGCGCTCGGCCCTGGGTAGCACCCGAGCGGTGACCGGGAACGTCTCTGTGCCGTACTCGACGGTGGTGTGCGGGTTGGCCACCAGGTTGTGGTACCAGGCGGGGTGCTTCGGGCTGCCACCCAAGCTGGCGAAGATGAAGATCCGGTCACCCTCCAGGTAGGGGACCAGCGGCGCGATGCGTTCGACGCCCGATTTCGCGCCTTTGTGATGCACAAGGATCAGCGGAAAGCCTTCGAACATGCCGCCGACGGTGCCACCCTTCTCCCGGAATTCGGTGATGACCTGGGTGTTCATCTTGATGATCTCGTCCACGTCTGCCATGGTTCGACCATATGCGGTACAGAGTGAATTGATCGATAGCAGAATCGGCCAGAAACATATCTGATTGTCGCATTATCATCGGATGTATGGATGTTCTTGCCGAGGTACTCGCGGTCGGCGGCGTCCGCGGCACCGCAGGTGCGCGCATCGAGGCGGGCGGCACCTGGGGGATCTCGTGGGACGCGCGCTGCGATGCCGCGTTCTATGCCGTCACCTCGGGCACCGCCTGGCTGGGCCTGCCCGGTGAGGAGGCACAGCAGCTCATGCCCGGCGATGTGGTGCTGTTGCCGAGCGGGGCAGCGCACGCGTTGAGCAGTGCTCCCGGAGTGCCGCTGGCCCCGTGCGGCGGGTGCGGCGGCGACGCGGCCATGGCGGAGGGCAGTGTGTTGCGGTTGGGCGCCGGTGCGGTGCAGACGCATATCCTCGGCGCGAGTTACCGATACGACCGCACGGTGTCGACGCAGGTGCTGACATCATTGCCGAAGGTTCTGCACATCAGTGCCGACCACGGCGGCAACTGTCTCGACGACACCGTCCGGCTGCTGTCGCGGGAGCTGGCCTACCCGCAGATCGCGACCGCATTCGTACTCAACCGCCTGGTCGACATACTGTTGGTGCAGTTGCTACGGGTCTGGTCGGCGAAGAGCCCGGACGAGGCGCGCGACTCCTGGCTCGGCGTGCTGGCCGACCCGGTGGTCACCGATGCGCTCGCCAAACTCCATCAGGAGCCGGCCCGGGGGTGGACCATCGACTCACTCGCCGCGGAGCTGAGGCTCTCCCGCAGCACGCTGACGCGGCGGTTCCGTGCGGTGACCGGTACCGCGCCGGCCGAATATCTGACGCGATGGCGGATGGATCTGGCCGCGATCCGGTTGCGGGACAGCGACGATTCCCTCGACGCGATCGCCCGCTCGGTGGGATACACCTCGGTCTACGCGTTCAGTCGAGCATTTCGCCGGGCACGCGCGCAGGCTCCGGGGCAGTTCCGTAGCGCGGCGCGGGCGACCGAACGCGTCCCGGCACGTCCTCTCGGGGCTACCACCGAATAAGGCCATTACAGTCCCCCTGTCCCTCCCCGGCATCGAGCCCGGCACCGCGGCGAGCCGAGCCGAACTGCGGGCCCCACACCGCTCACACCGGAACGGAAACCGGCGGATCAACTGCTCCGCTATGGTGACGAATATGACGGTAGAGCCACCACCCGAGAATCTTCCGGCGGTGCGCGCCACCGACAGCGAACGCGATAACGCCGCCGCGCTCATCCAGCAGGCGCACGCCGACGGACGGCTGGACCTCACCGAATTGGATGAGCGACTCGCCGCCGTGTACGCCAGTAGAACCAGATCGGAGCTGGAGGTGATCACCGCCGACCTGTCGCCTGTCGCGCACGGTGGTACGGCAGACCACCTGGTACTGCGCTCGAAGGGCAGCAAACTCGTACGGCAGGGCGCCTGGCTGGTGCCACCGCGGATCGTCGTGCACTCCGAACACGGCAGAGTGGTACTCGATTTCGGCACTGCCGTGCTGCGGTCCCGGGAGATTCTGGTCGAGGTGGACTCCGCACACGGCGGCGTCGAATTCGTCGTGCCCCAGGGCTGGATCATCGACCTCGACGATACGGTCACCGAGTGGGGCCGCATCACGAACAAGGCGGTCCCACCGGTAGCGGGGATGCCCCGGCTCCGGATCACCGGCCGCATCGAGCACGCCGCAATCACTGTGCGCCACCCCCGCCGCCGGCGCTGGTGGTGGCCGTTCCGCGAGAATTGAGATATCGATCCCGTTGCGCGGCGCGGCATTCTCGTGCCCCGTGCTCATGGAGTCGATTCGAAGCCGACGCTGTGACCTGGGGTAAGACGTCCCGGATGGCGGGATGAGCGTGTAACTTCACCCGTGCGGCCGCTTCCTTGGGCTTTCCATTGTGCGAAGCGGCATTTTATGCCCCTTCCGGCAGGCCAATAGCGTCGGATTCCATGAATTGGAGTTTTCATTCGGCCGAACAACTCGCGGCCGCCCTGCGGGCCGGTGAAGTGACTTCGGTGGAACTGACCGATGAGGCGATCGCCCGTATCGAACGGGACGACAGCGCGATCAACGCGATCTGTGTACCGGATTTCGATCGCGCGCGGGCCGCCGCGCGCGCCGCCGACCAGGCGCGTGCCCGCGGCGAGGATCGGCCGCTGCTCGGCATCCCGGTGACGGTCAAGGAGTCCTACGACATGGCCGGTCTACCCACGACCTGGGGCATACCGCGGTACGCCGACTACATACCGGCCGAGGACGCGGTGCAGGTGTCACGGCTGAAGGCGGCCGGGGCGGTGATCCTCGGCAAGACCAATGTGCCGATGACCCTGCGAGATATCCAGAGCTTCAACGAGATCTACGGCACCACCGGCAACCCATGGGATCACAACCGCACATCGGGTGGGTCCTCCGGTGGTTCGGCGGCGGCACTGGCGGCCGGATTCGGCGCGCTGTCCATCGGCTCCGACCTCGCCGGATCGCTGCGCACCCCGGCGCATTTCTGCGGTGTCTACGCGCACAAGCCGACACTCGGGCTTGCGCCGACCCGCGGTATGGTCGCGCCGCCCGGGCCGGCCCTGCCGGTCGATCTGGATCTCGCCGTCGTCGGCCCGATGGCGCGTACCGCCCGCGACCTCACGCTGCTGCTCGACGTGATGGCCGGACCGGACCCGCTGACCCACGGCGTCGCCTACGAGCTCGCGCTGCCGCCCGCGCGCCACGAGCGGCTGTCGGACTTCCGGGTGCTGGTCATCGAGGACCATCCACTCATTCCGACCGGATCGGCGGTGCGGGCGGGCGTGAACCGGGTCGCCGCGGCGCTGGTCGACGAGGGCGCCCGGGTCGAACGGCGCAGCCCGCTGCTGCCCGATCAGGCCGAAGCGGCGAGGCTCTACATGCTGTTGATGCTGTCGAACGCCGCCGCGAGCCTTCCTGCCGACGTGTACGAACAGCTGCGGACCCGTGCCGCCGCCCTGAACGCGGACGACCGGACTCTCGATGCGGCGCGGCTGCGCGGCATGGTGCTCGGTCATCGCGACTGGGTCGAGGCGAACAACCGGCGCGAACTCCACCGGCACGGCTGGCGGCAGCTCTTCGCCGAGTTCGACGCCGTGGTGTGCCCCATCACGCCCACGCCCGCCTTCCCGCACGACCACAGCGGAGGTCTGGAGGACCGGCGCATCGACATCGACGGCGTCGAGTACCCGTACTTCGACCAGCTCGTCCTGGCCGGTATGGCCACCATGCCCGGCCTGCCCGCCACCGCGATACCCGCGGGCCGCTCCCCTGAGGGCCTGCCGGTGGGCGTGCAGCTCATCGGTCCGATGTTCGAGGACCGCACCCCGCTGCGGCTGGCCGAACTGCTCGAGCGGAAGATCGGCGGCTTCCGGGCACCGAAGTAGGGCATGCACCCCGGGATGCCTCGGGTACGAGGGGCGGATGACGAGCAACAAGGCCGGCCGCACGAAGCACGGCGGCGGCGTCGACCGTGGACCCGGCCACCACCGCCGACGGCGCGACTGTGACAGCCCGGCCGAGCACGGGTGATGACCGTCGGAGCCGATGTGTTCCCGTCCGGCCGGAATGTTCTCCGACAGCTCGCCGGCCGGCAACGGGAGCCGGGAGACACGGAACCTCAAGGCGCACAAGTAGTTTTCGCCGAGCTGCAACCTGTGTCGGTCTGGAATACTGTAACGCTGCGAGTCTCGTTCGCGCACTGATGAGCTCGTGACATCACGAGCCGCGGCGATATGAGGGGGCGAGAACTTCTGCGGTGTCGTCGTCTGCGACGTCCGGCCGCCACATCATGCCCAGTTCTACCCCCGGCCAGGTAGCCGCCGACTCGCCACGTAGTCGAACCGAACCGCTGTGCCCGCTCACGGCGACTCATGGAAAGGCAGGTCCCACGATGACAACGACCGCGGAACGTTCCACATTCTCGACCGGGCAGGAGGCCCGCGAGATCGACGCAGTCGTCGTCGGCGCCGGATTCGCCGGCCTGTACATGCTGTACAAGTTGCGCGAGCTCGGACTCTCGGTGCAGGTGTACGAGGCGGGTGGCGGACTCGGCGGCACGTGGTACTGGAACCGTTATCCGGGCGCACGCGTCGATGTGAAGAGCATGTACTACAACTACTCCTTTGATCACGAGCTCGAGCAGGAGTGGGAGTGGACGGAGAAGTTGCCGCCGCAGCCGGAATTGCTCCGCTATATCAACCACGTCGCGGATCGTTTCGATCTGCGTAAGGACGTGCAGTTGCGGACCCGCGTCACCACCGCGGTCTACGACGAGTCCGCCGCGCGGTGGCTGATCACGACCGATCGGGGTGAGGTCGCCTCGGCGCGGTTCGCGATCATGGCGACAGGCTGCCTGTCGGCGCCGAAGATGGTGGAGGTTCCGGGCATCGAGACGTTCCGGGGCCGCAGCTTCCACACCGGCAACTGGCCCGAACAGGAAGTGGACTTCAGCGGCCGGCGAGTCGCGGTGATCGGCACCGGTTCCTCCGGGGTGCAGGTCATTCCGCTCGTCGCCGAAGTGGCCGATCAACTCACCGTGTTCCAGCGGACCGCGAACTATGTGCTTCCCGCCGGCAATCACCCGATCGATCCCGAGTTCCAGCGCGATATCAAATCGCGCTATCGCGAGGTGCGCAAGGCAAACCGGGAATCGTCGTTCGGCATCGCGCGGCCCGAGGCCACCACGGGGGCGCTCGAGGTGAGCGAAGAGGAGCGAAACGCCTTCTACCGCGCGGTGTGGGAGGACAAGGACAGCGAACTGGTCAGCATGCTGACCGGGTTCACCGACACCCTCACCGACGAAGCCGCCAACGAGACCGCCGCCCAGTTCATCCGTGACCGCATCGCCGAGATCGTGACGGATCCGGCCGTCGCCCGGCTACTTCAGCCCTCGGGCCTCTTCGGCGTCAAACGCCCGGTTCTGGGTACGGACTATTACGCGACGTTCAATCGCCCCGATGTCCGGCTCGTGGACGTCGCCGCGACCCCGCTCACCGCGGTCACCGAGTCCGGACTCGAGACGACGCAGGAGAGCTTCGAGTTCGACGACATCATCTACGCCACCGGCTACGACGCGATGACCGGTGCGCTGGACGCGGTCGACATTCGCGGCCGGGCCGGTACATCGCTGCGGGAGAAGTGGGCCGACGGGCCCGTAACCTACCTCGGACTCGCGGTGGCGGGCTTTCCGAACCTCTTCACGATCACGGGCCCGGGCAGCCCGGCGGTCCTGTCGAACATGCTGGTGTCCATCGAGCAGCACGTCGACTGGATAGCGGACGCGATCGATGTGATGCGGGCCGAGGGTGTCACGACCATGGAGGCCGAGGGCGACGCGGAGCAGGAATGGACGCGCCACGTCGGGGAAGCCGGCGATCTGACGCTGTATCCGAAGGTGGACTCCTGGTACGTCGGATCGAATGTGCCCGGAAAGCCGCGGGTGATGTACGCCTACATCGGCGGCGTCGGCGCCTATCGCGAAAAGTGCGACCAGGTCGCCGCCGACCACTACGCGGGTTTCACTCTGACGCGGTGACCGGGGCGCCGCCGGTGACGGACGCGTGGGGCGCCCGTCACCGCGTGGTGTCCGATGCCGCCCTGGTCAGGCCAGACGCATCGGCGGGCAGGCCGGAAATTCGACCGGTAGTGCCGCCAACGCGCGATGGAACTGGCCCTGGCGCCAAGGTAGTTCCCGCGCGGGCATTTTCGGACGGATATCCGGTAGGGCGTCGAGCAGCAGATCGATGCCCTGCGCGGCGATCGTCTGGGCGAGGGTCTGGGCCGGGCAGCCGTGCGGGCCGCCTCCCCACGCGAGGTGCGACCGGTTTCCTCTCCGGTCCCCGCCTGCGACGGCCGGGTCGTTGTTGCACGCGGCCAGGCTGATGACCACCGGCTGATCGGCCGGCAGCCACATATCGTCGATGAGTTGCGGCTGTCTGGGGTAGCTCACGGACCAGTTCGCCAGCGGCGGATCCTCGAAGAGCACCGCGTCGATAGCATCCCGGGTGTCCATGGCGCCGCTGAGGACCTCACCGCCGTATTGCTCGTCGGTCATCAACAGCAGCAACGCATTGAGGATGAGATTGCAGGTCGGCTCGGTGCCCATCGAGAACAGGAGGGCGGCCTGATTCACCATTTCCATGGAGTCGAGCTCGTCGGGGTGCTGCAACAGCTCCGAGGTCAGATCCTGGCCCGGCGCCGCCCGCTTCTGCTCGACGACTCCGATCAGAGCCTGGACGAAACGCTGCTGCCCCTCCTCGGCGCCCACCCCCTCCAGCATGGCCGCCATACCGTGGTAGGCCTCGGCCGCGGCGTCTTCGGGAAACCCCATCAGTTCGCTCAGGACGCGGAAGGTCAACGGATACGCGTAGTCCGTTCTCAGGTCGGCGGTACCGCGCTCGCAGAAGTCGTTGATCAGCGCCTCGGCGGCCCGAGCGACCGCACCGTGCACCCTGTGCATGTCGACGGTGTCCAGTGCCGCGATGATGGTGCGCCGGTACCGCTCGTGTTCCAACCCTGCGGTCCGCAGCGCGTTCTGGCGATAACCCAGCATCGGCAGCATCGGGGAGTCCGCGGGAGCGGTCTTCTCCCATCGGCGTGGGTCCGCGGGGAAATGGGCCTCGTCGTTGAGGATCCGCATGGCCACCTGGTAGCCGATCACGAGCGTCGCCGGCACACCCGGAGAAAGCTCGATCGGTACGAGGGGGCCGTGGCGTCGCAGGTCTTCGTAGGTACGGTGTGGGTCGGCCGCGAACGAGGGGGTGTCCAGCCGGATACGTGAGCCGGCCGATATCGGGGACTCGTGCGCGATCAGGGATTCGCCCGGCGAACCCGGATCCGAATTGCTCAACGCCTGACTCCCGTGCACGGTGCCACGTGGTGTCCCTTTCGGCCTGCCGCCCTACGGCCCGGCATTCGTTGTGTGGGCATGCTGGCGCATACTACCGGGAATCGTTATGGTCCAACGTCTTTGGCGATTCGGCCGTCGGGTTCGCCGAACACCTCGGAGGGGACGAGGTGGGCCTGCCGCGGGTCGGGTGCACTCGGATCGCGGACTACTCTCGATCGGTCGAACACACCCGAACGCCTCCGTCCGCCTCCGTGCAGCGCGGCTCAGGTGACGCTACCGGATCGGGCGCCCACGGCCCCGCCCGGCGCCGTGGCCAGGGCGGCCGCGGCCGCCACAGCCGCCGACACCCAGAGCAGCACGGATAAGCCGAGACTGTCGAGGATCACTCCCCCGAGGAAGGAACCCAGCGCGATACTGCCGGTGAAGGCACCGACGAAGAGACCGGTGACGGCTTCGCGCCGGTCGGGCACGGCGTGCACTGCCCAGATCTGGCTGCAGACCGAGACGCCCCCGTAGGAGAACCCCCACAGCACCAGCACCACCGCGGCGCCGAGCGGGGTCGTGCCCACCAGCGGCAGCGCCGGCAGGGCGGCGGTGATGCCGATCGCCAGGACGAGCATTGTCGACCGAACGCGGCGCGCGGCAGCGGCACCCGCGGCGAAGTTCGCGGCGATCCCGCACAGCCCGTAGAGGAGGAGCAGCAGCGAGATACCGGCGCCGTGCACGCCGGACAATTCCTCCAGCGCGGGCCGCACGTAGGTGTAGGCGGCGAAATGTGCGGTGACCAGGAGGGTCACCGCGATCAGTCCGCGGCGCACCGCCGGCACGGCCAGCAGAGAACCGGAATTCCGGCTCGATCCGAGGTCCTGCTCCGGTGGTAGCGCGGGCAGGAGCGCGGTGAGTCCGGCGGCGAGCGCGAGAGCTGCCAGCGTGAGTGCGCCGAAGGCGCTGCGCCACCCCGCCACGTCACCGAGGAAGGTACCGAGCGGCACCCCGAGGACCGACGCCACCGCGACGCCGCTGACAACCGTTGTCACTGCCGTCCCCGCGCGGGAAGCGTCGACCAGCCGGGTGGCGAGTGCCGCCGCGAGCGCCCACACCGTCGCCATGGCGAATCCGACGACCACGCGGCCGAGCGCGAGCACGGCGAATCCCTGAGCGAGCGCGGTGATCAGATTACCGGCGGCCAGCACCAGCGCGGCCACCACCAGGACGTGGCGCCGATCCGCGCCGCCGATCAGCCGGGAGACCAGCGGTGCGGCCAGCGCGGCCACGATCCCGGTGACGGCCAGACTGAACCCGGCCGTTCCCGGCGTGACGCCCAGCCCTTCGGACATCGGTGTCAGCACGCCGACCGGAAGCATCTCCGAGGTGACAACGAGAAATGTGGACAGGGCGAGGACAGCGATCGAGGACCAGCGGCCGCCCGATTCGACGGCGGGTGCTCGCGATTCACGCACAGTGGACATGGATCCAGTCAAGGATGCCCGCCGGGGCGGAACAACAGTGATCAGCTCATTGTTCGATCAGCTGAACTCATCGATCGCCGGAGGGAGCGGGATGCCGGACCTTCCCGTCCGCGAGCTGGAATGTCTGCTGGTACTGGCCGAGGAACTGCATTTCGGCCGGACCGCACAGCGGCTGCGGATATCGCAGAGCCGGGTCAGCCAGCTCGTCGCCGCGCTGGAACGCAAGATCGGGACACAGCTCGTGGCACGCACCAGCCGCCGGGTGGAGCTCACCGACAGCGGCGCGGCGTTCGTGGATTCGGTGCGCCCCACTTACACCCGGTTGATCGAGCTGGTCGACAACGCTCGGCAGGAGGCCCGGCGGGCCACGCCCGTCCGGATCGGTTTCCAGGGCCTCGCCTACGAGACGATCACCTGGACACTGGCCCGATTCACCGAGGAGAACCCGGGCGTGGCGTTATCGCTGCGGGAACTCCCGCTCGGTGACCCGTTCGGTGCGTTGCTGACCGGCGATATCGATGCCGCCGTCGCATTGCTCCCGGTCCGGGAGCCGGGGCTCGCGGTCGCGTTCGCCTTCCCACCCGCGCCGCGGATGCTGGCCGTGAGCCGCGATCATCCGCTGTCGCGGGCGCAGCGTATCGATGCCGAAGCGCTGGCGGACGTCGACCTGGTATCGGTGGACGGGCCCGCGCCCCGGTATTGGCGTGATGTGCACTTCCCGCGCTTCACACCGCTCGGAAAACAGATCGCCGGTACGGTCCGCGTGGCGACCCTTCAGGAGGGGATGACGCTGGCCGCGACCGGCCGGTACGCGATGTTGACCTGCCGTCCGGTGGCCGAGCGCAACCAGCGCGCCGACCTGCGCTATGTGCGCGTCACCGGATTCGACGAGGAGTCCCGAATGGCGCTGATCTGGCGATCCGCGCAACGCCCCGCGCATTTGACGAAGCTGGCGGCATTACTGGGCGCACTACCCGAGATCGCGGAATCGACGGGTCAGCGTGCCCGAGAACAAGCAGGGCGTCCGGGCGGCGATACCGGCGACCCGCGAGGCGGCGGCGCCTAGCCTGCGAGGAATTCCGCGATATCGGCGGCGATCCGCTGCGGTTGTTCGCCGTTGATCGCATGGGATGCGCCGGGGTAGACCTTCACCGTCCCGTGGCGCAGATTCTCCTGGGCGGTCCGGGCGGCAGCGGCGCTGTCGTGCATCGGCGAGTCGCCGGCGATGATCGCCAGGACCGGCATCTGCAAGGCTCGGAGCCGTTCCGGCGCGATCCGGCTCGGTTGCGGTTGTCTCATCGTGTACGTGGACATCCCGGCCTCGATCATCCGGCCGACCGGCTCGTCCTCGACCGGTGCGCCGCCGGCGGTCCAGCTGTTGAAATCGTCCCGCCACGACTTCGGGAACCAGCTCACACTCACCGGGATCGACCGCATCATCAACTCGGTGGAGAGCCCGGCGAAAGTCTGCACCGGTTCCACCAGGATCAGGCCGGCGACCTTCTCGGGTTCGTGGACGGCGAGGTTGGCCGCGGTCCAGCCGCCGATCGAGAGCCCGAGCAGGTGAAACCCCTTCTCGGGCAGCGCGACCAGGACCTCGTGTAGCCAGCGGGCCTGGTCGGCGTGCGTTTCGATGGGACGGTCCTGCACACTCATTCCCGGTTCCCCCAGCAGGTCCAGCGCGTACACCGCGCGCTGCGCGAGCAGGCCCGCCATATTGGCGGCGAAAACCGGTGCGCCCGATCGCGTTCCGGGAAGCAGGAGAAATGGTTCCCGTTCCCCGGCTTCCGCGGGGCCCGCGTATCGGTACACCCGCACGATGCCGTAGCTCGTCCGCACGTCCAGAACACGCTCCGGTTCGGGCATCTCCCGCATCGCCTCGTGGTAGGCGTCCAGGTAGCGGTCCTTGTCGGCGGCCGAGTCGAAATGGCCCACCGGCGAGGTGTCCCGCAGAATGAGCCAGACCAGGGTCGCCACGGCGACGAGGGCGGCAACGACCCGAAATACTCCGCGCGGCCGCGACCGGGACCGGCCGATCCGCGAGGTCGCCTTGCCGCCGACCGCTCCGGCGGCGGATTCCACACCTCGTCCGGGTTCGTCCCGGGCACGCTCATCGGACATGTCGGTGGTCACCTCTGCTGCACGACGAATAGACATTGATCCAGGAAATCCTTTGTTCTCCGATGCAGGACACGGTCTTCCGGTGGCCAGCGGTGATCGGACCGTTCCATCGCGCGGTACAGCTCACCGGTTCCGGCGGGTTGATCCCGCAGCGCGTACTCGGTGCTCGCCTGCCATTCCCGCCCGAGACGACGGCCCGAACGCGAATCGGCGGGCACGTCGTTCTCCACCAGCAACAGCGCTTGGACCGCAAGCGCCTTCCAGGCGAAGTAGGTGGTGATCACCCGCTCCACGTCGATATCGAGGCCCTCGGGTGCACGCGCGCCCGTGTTCTCCACACCCGGGTGGCGCAGCAGCGTGCGGTCGAGGCTCATGGTGGCGGCGACGACCCCGGCCGGTACCCGGGCCTCGGGATGTTCCCGCAGGACCTGCGTCACCGCGGCCAGCACGATCCGCTGACACCGCAACCGCAGCTCCGCGATCTCGAGCATCCGGACCTGTTCGCTGTAGGTCTCGACCATCGACAGCCCGGCCTGCCGGTCGAGCGCCGCGCCCACCTCGTCGAGGCGCAGCCCCGCACTGGTCAGCAGCTGGATCCGGCGGAGCCGATCCAGCTGCTCCGGGCCGTAGCGCCGGCGTCCGCTCTCATCGCGTTCCGCGACCAGCAGACCGATCCGGTCGTAGTACTGCAGCGTGCGCACCGTGGTCTCGCACCGCCGCGCGGCATCCCCCACGGCGATCCATTCCACTCCGTCACGGCCGGGCATGTCAGCGAGCCTGGCATATGACGCTACGTCACCTGCAAGCCTCGCCGGCCGGGTCGCCGAGCGCGCACCGGACTGTCGATACCGTGCGAGGTCAGGGCACGAAGACCTCGGCCGTCGCCGGAACGCTCGGCCGGTCGGTGCGCACGGTGAGCGAGACCCGTCCCGGGCCCGAGTCCACATGCACGTAGAAGGGCCGGGTACTCGTGTGGCCCGCGGGGATGAACTGGCTCACCGAGCCGCTGCGGCCGGTGTCGAGGTTGCGCCAGTCGACGATCGCCGTGACGTCACAGGCGAGGAGGGTCGGCGCCCACTCGCCGAGCGGGGAGAAACCCTGCGTGATCCGCAGTTCTATCGAATGGGCAGTCCCCGGAAAGACATGGTATCGGTCCAGGGGGCCGTCGTAGGCGACTCCGGCGGCGCTCAGCATACCGACGCAGACACCGTTGCCGACCGTCCATGCCGGGGCCGTCCGGACCTCGTTCACGGCGCAGGTCCGGGGCCCGACATTCGACACCCCGAGCTGGCAGGGGTCCGCGGCGGTGGCGACGCCCGGCGCCGTCACGGCCATTGCCGCACCGACGAGACCGGTAGCTGCTGTGGTGGCCAATTTCCGTGCGATCGTCATGCACGGATGATCGTGCACCGGCTCGGATTCATTACCCCGTTCCACGAGCTTCGAGTGTGACCGATACCTGATCGATGTTCGACGACGGCGTGACTCACCAACGGACACTGCGGACTGTCACGGCCATGCGGCGGAGCCTGCCTCGCAGCCGGCCGTCCGTGTCGGGGGTCAGTGTCACGCCGACGGTGTCGGCGATTCGCTCGGCGACCGCGGGCACCGGGGTCGTGTCGGTCCAGATATGGTCGGCGAACCGGGGTTGGCTCAACTGTTCGAGGCAGAAGTCCAGCTTGTCCACGGCGAACTGTTCCGCGCGCAGCAGCAGATCGCCCTGACCGGCCGCCCGCAGGACGGGAGCGAAGCCGAGCCCACGATCGCGCAGCCGGTCCAGCACTGTCTCCCGGCGGGCCAGCAATGCGAAATGCCGGACATCGTGGCCGGATTCGCGCAGCCGTCCGACCGTTTCGTCGAAGTACCGGGGGTCGGCGACGGTCATCGGGGCGATCACCACGCCGTCGTGTTCGCGGAGCACATGGTCGAGGACCTCGAATACGCCCTGCCGCCAGCTCGGAAAATCCTGGAAATCGGTCCGGAGCTTCGGCGGCATCATCCGGTGCAGCCCGTATCCCACCGATTCCGGGTCGCACACAACGCTGCCGGGAAGCCTGCGGTGCAGTTCGAACGCGGTCTGTGTCTTTCCCCCACCGAAGGGACCGTTTATCCAGAGCAGCATGGCCACCAACCTATCCGCACCGTGCGGACTGTGGTGCGCGACTTCGTCCGCCGACGGGGCCCGACAGCGGTCGCGTGGATCGGGTGGCGTGCCGATCATGTTCTCGCGCGCGGACTTCGGGCACTGCGCCCGGTGCGCGGGAAGGCTTCCCGCGCACCGGCGCGTGCGTAACCTCGGCCGTTCTGCGTCCCGATCGACGGCCGGCGCCTGCCGAGGCCGCTATCCGCGGGCGGCGTTCGCGGCCGTGATGAACTCGATCTGCGCGGGTGACGGTCCGCAGAACTCGCTCTCGATCCGATCGGCCTCGCCGGCCTGCATCCGGTACAGACTGTCCCGCAGGCCCGGGTCACCGCCGTGGAACCCCTCCAGCAGATCCATCCACTGCGCCGCCATCTGCTGCGCCTCGGGGGTGGACGGGTCCATTCCCGCGGCGATCGCCGCGTCGACCTTCGGGATGAGCACGGCCCAGTCCGCTTCGGCTCGGCGAATACGCTGGTCACCGAGCTCCTCGCGACGCTGCGCGAGCTGCGTCAGCTGCCCCTCGGTGAAGTACTCCTTGAAGGTGTCGTCGACCATGACGGTCCTCCTGATCAATTCCAGGAAGTGATCCGCGGATGCGTCCGGCCTGCTCTCCGCCGTAGCGGCCAGCGCCGCGACCAGGGCATGAAGTTCCTGGGTCGCAGCCAGTTGCGCGGCCAGGAAGTCGCGATGGGCAGACAACACCTGCGCCATCGCCACAGTGCCGTCCAGCAGGCCGGAGATCTGGTCCAGGCCCAGGCCCAACTGACGCAGGGCCAGCACCTGGTACAGACGCTCGACATCGCCGGCGGTGTAGAGCCGGTGGCCGGTGCCGGTCCGCTCCGCCGGGCAGACCAACCCGATGCGGTCGTAGTGGTGCAGCGTTCGCACCGTCAAACCGGCCTCGGCCGCGAGTTCGCCGACCTTCCACACCCGTTCTGTGCCCTGCTGGTCCATCCGTTTCATCCCACTTCCACCGGCGCACCGTGCGCCGGTGACGCCGACGGTAGGACCTGACCTTACGTCAGGTGCAAGCCGGAACACGGCCACCGGATCCGGCGGCCGAGCGGGGAGCGCCGGCACCTCGCGGGCACGCGGGTCGACCGTTCCGTGCCGCCGTGGAGGCCGGAATCGAGCCTGCTGTTCCCGCTGGTTAGGCCGTAGAATTACGGTATCGCACCGCGCATCGGACCGGCCACTCGGAAGGCAGGCGCACCATGACGCATCACAATGATCCCCTGGCCGCCGGCATGCACACCGCACACGCCTGGTTGCGGGCCGTCGCCGACGATCTGGGTACCGAAGATCTCACGTTCGCACTACGTGCGCTGCGCGCATGGATGCATACCGTCCGGGACCGGATAGGTGTGCCCAATTCCGCCCATCTCACGGCCCAGCTACCCGATTTCCTGCGCGGCATCTGGTACGAGGGCTGGGTACCGAGCCGGGTACCGGGGCACCACGGCGTCGCGGAGTTCGTCGACGAATTCGCCGAGCGCGCCGGCATCCCGGCGGGCGATGTCTCGTTCACCGCCGGCTGCGTCACCTCCGCGCTGGGCCGGATGATGTCGCCCGGTCAGCTCGATCACGTGTTCGCGGTATTCCCGGACCGCCTCGGCACGGTCCTGCGCGGTGAGGGGGCGATGGCCGGAGCCTGATGCGCCGCCGCCCACCCGACCCCGGGTCCACCGAGCCGAAGGGACGGATATGCGCACCACATCCAACGAAGTCTGGCCGGGCCTACGGGTGGACGACTGGGCCGATACCCGCGACACATTGCATATGTGGATGCAGATCGTCGGCAAACTCCGCCTGGCCCGCGCACCGATGGTCAACCACTGGTGGCAGGTGACCTTCTACGTCTCCGCCCGCGGTTTGACCACCTCGGCGATCCCCTACGACCGGGGGACCTTCGATATCGAATTCGACTTCATCGACCACCAGCTACACATCCGGTCCTGCACCGGCGCGCGGCACCGGGTCAATCTGGAGCCGCAGACCGTGGCCGCGTTCTACGAAGAAGTGATGAGCGCCCTGCACGCGCTGGGTATCGATATCGCGATCCTGGCCCGCCCGGTCGAAGTGGAAAACGCGATTCCGTTCGCCGAGGACACCACGCATGCCGCCTACGACCGCGACCACGCCAATACGTTCTGGCGTCAGCTGGTGGCCGCCGACCGCGTCCTGAACCGGTTCCGCGGTGAATTCACCGGCAAGGCCAGCCCCGTGCACTTCTTCTGGGGTGCGATGGACCTGGCCTACACGCGCTTCTCGGGGCGCACCGCTCCACCGCATCCGGGTGGCGCGCCGAACTGCGCCGACTGGGTGATGGTCGAAGGCTACTCACACGAGCTGGCCAGTAGCGGGTTCTGGCCCGGCGGCTCGGCCGAGGGCAGCTTCTACGCCTACGCCTACCCCGAGCCCGACGGGTACGCGGACACTCCGATCCGGCCGCGGGCCGGTTACTACGACGCCGCCGTCCACGAGTTCCTGCTTCCCTACGAGGCCGTGCGCAGCGCCGACGATCCCGAGGCGACCGTGCTGGAGTTCCTCCGCTCCACCTACGCGGCTGCCGCCGATGCCGCCGATTGGGACCGCGAGCGCCTGGAGGTGACCGCGCCTCGAACACGATGACGCCACCTGCGCGACGGCGGGGCGAGCGTTGGACGGAATCGGCCCGCAGGGCCCGCATCCAAATGCGGGCCCTTGTCGTTCTGGCACATCACCCTTCGAGCAACTTGCGGCGCAGGCCCTCGGTGGCGACGACGAGGGCCGGGACCAGCGTCAGGTGCGTGATCGCCAGCGCGACCGTGGACACGGTGTCGAAATCGGCGCGCACGGTCATGGCGATGGTGGCGACGGCCAGCACCGAGCCGATCACCGCGGCGACGCGCAGCACACCGATCCACTTGTAGGACAGCAGTACTGCCGCGCCGAGACCGATCAGCATCGGCACCACGGTCATCAGGACGATTCCGCCGGGCGCCACACTCTGCACCCGGCCCGCATCGGTCATTTCGAACGTGCCACCGGCGGCCGCACCGATCAGCCAGATGACGAGGTTGGCCACGAGCGCGGCGCCGAGCGCGCCGAAGAGGGCGACGGGACGATTCAGTGCGGGGATGCGGGCAGCGGTGCGGGTGGTCGAGGTACTCATGTTGATCTCCTGTGGTGGAGCCGTGAGGCTTATGAGTACATCCTGAAACCTCAATAAATATTGAGGTCAATCGATCGAATGCAGTATGTTGCAGATCACATTCGGATCGGTGGGTTATCAGGTCGGCCACACACCGGTACACAGCCTGTGCGGTGCCCGCCCAGGCCATCACCACCGGCCCCCGGTCCGAGACCGATTCGGCAGCTGCGAGCACCGATGAGTTTCGGGCGCGGAGAAGGTCTCCAGATCATGAGGAGACTGATCTACGGCTTCAGCGTGTCTGTGGACGGCTACATCAACGACAGCGCCGGCGGCATCGACTGGACCCACCCGGACGACGAGCTGCACCAGTTCCACAACGACCGCTTCCGCGATGTCGAGATCTCGCTGCACGGCCGTCGCCTGTACGAGCTGATGGCGGACTACTGGCCGCACGTACCCGCGGACGCCCCGCGCATCGAGCGCGAGTTCGCCACACTGTGGACGGAGAAGCCCAAGGTCGTCTTCTCCCGGACACTCACCGAGGTCCACTGGAACAGCACGCTGATCAGCGAGAATGCGGTCGAGGAGGTCCGCGGGCTCAAGGCCGGAGGCGACGGCGTCATGGAGGTCGGGGGCGCGAGCCTGGCGGCCTCGCTGATGCCCCATGGGCTCATCGACGAGTACCAGCTGTTCGTCATGCCCGTGGTGCTCGGCGGCGGCACTCCGTTCTTCCCGTTGCTGAACACCTGCGTACAGCTCCGATTGGCCGAGACGAGGATCTTCGACAAGGCGGTCCTGCTGCGCTACCTCGCCGACTGAGGTCGTTCGACCGGCGTCCACGCGGAGCCGGAGACTCCGAGCGAATCGCTCGGCACCGGTCAGAACTCGCGGTCACCGGATCCGCCCGACCGGGATCGCGAGTTCCTCGCGCCGTAACCCCTGCACACGCCGCCGACCGGCGTCGGCGATGCCGGCCGGGCGATCGACTTCCGCTACACCGTGACGACGATCTTCCCCGCGTGGACCCCCTTCTCGAGGTGGCGGTGTGCCTCGACGATCTCGTCGAAGGCGAACACCGTGTCGACAGCGGGCCGCAGGGCACCGAGGCGGACACCGGCATTCAGGAAGGCCGCCATCCGCTTCACCACCACCGGGTCGAGAGTGTGCTCGAAACTCCGGTAGCCGTGGATCGTGAGCGGTGCACCCACCGGAAAGGGGGTGGGCCGAGGGTCCAGGAAGCCCGCGGCGACCAGCGTGGCGCCGGGGCGGGCCGCCGCCACCAGATCCTGCTGTCCGGGGCCTGTGACGAGGTCGAGGACTATATCGGCGCCGGTTCCGCCGGTGTGGTGGCGGACGGCTTCGACGATGTCGGTCTCGTCGGTGGCGATGACCGCGGCGGCACCGGCGGCGAGCAGATCATCCCGCTTCGCGGCCTGACGGGTGACAGCGATCGGCACGGCGCCGATCTGGTTCGCGATCTGTATCGCCGCCCGGCCGACACCGCCGGACGCGGCGGTGACGAGGACCTGGTCGCCGGGACGCATCCCCGCCTTCTCGACGAGCGCGCCGTAGGCCGTGGAGTACGCGACCCAGATCGCCGCCGCCTCCACGACGCCCAGACCGGCGGGCCGGGTGATGACCCGGCTCGCGGGGACGGTGGTGTATTCGGCGTAGCTACCCCGGACGCTCGCGTCGGGAACGGCGGTGAGGATCACCGGGTCGCCGATCTGCGGTTCGGTGACCCCGGGCCCCACCGCGTCGACGACGCCGGTTCCCTCGACGCCGAGGCGAGCGTGCGGCAGGTCGACGGCGGCGGGCAGGCCACCGGAACGCATCATCTGGTCGAGCGGGTTGACGGCGAACGCCTCCATCCTGACCCGTATCTCGCCGGCCGCGGGCGCGACGGCCCGCTCCTCGACGAGGTACATGACATCCGGTCCGCCGAACCGGTCGAATACGACGACTCGTGGCATGGTGATTCCTCCGCATCGGGCGCTGAATTCCTACTCCGGAAAACGCTACGGAACCCTGCGTTACCTCCTGGTACCTTCGAATCCCATGCAGAACACCGCCGGACCGGCCTTTCTCGCCGACTGCCCCACCCGCCTGGCGGTCGAGATCATCTCCGACAAATGGACCGTGCTCGTGCTGTTCGGGCTCAGCCATCGGCCGCGCCGGCACGGCGAACTCGTCGACCTCATCGGCGGCATCTCGCGCAAGGTCCTCACCCAGACACTGCGCCGGCTCCAGCAGTACGGTTTGGTCGAACGCCGGGCCGAAGCGCCACGGCGGGTCGTGTACAGCCTCACCGACCTCGGCCGGACCCTGGTCGAGCCCATCGAGGTGCTGACCGACTGGGCGCGGGACCACGGCGGCGCCATCGTCGACTTCCAGGAGGCGGCCCGCGCCGCTACCCCGGCTCGGGAGCGCCCGGCGAGCTGAACCCCGGCGGTCCCCGGCTCGGTCCCGCACAGCGAAGGCCGGACGAAAGGTGCTCGACCGGCTCCGGCGGACCCCTTCGGCCGGCTCGGCGATCTGGCCGCCGCACTCGCGGAAGACTCCCGACGAAGTACCGGCCGCGCGCCGGTGTCGGCGGCTCCGGTTGCGCGGGACGCCGGGCAGGCCCGCCGGACGGGGCGCGGCGAGGACTAATATTCCGCAGATGTCGTTGCCGAGTGATATGCGTGCGTTCAATCGGTCCGTGGTCGAGAACTTCCGTGCCGGAGACGGGAAGATCACGATGGACGGGATGCTGAAGGGGTCCGATCTCGTGCTACTGACCACGGTCGGCAGGCGCAGCGGGCGGCAGCATGTCGTGCCGCTCGGTTACCTGACCGACGGCGACGATCGAACCGTGTTGTGGGCATCCGATATGGCCGCGGCCGAACACCCGCAGTGGTACCGGAACCTGGTGGCCGAACCGCAGGTCATCATCGAGCGGCCCACCCCGGCCGGTATCGACCTGTTCACCGGTACCGCGCACACCGCCGCCGGACCCGAACGCGAGCGCCTGTTCGCGATGCTGGAGCAACGGTTCCCGCATATGGCCGCACATCAGCAGCAGACCGAACGGGAGATCCCGCTCGTGGTGGTGGAACGGGTATCGGGCCGGGCCGATTAGAGCCGGCCGGGTCACCGCGGCGGAGAATCCCGCTGTGCCGGATACGGGTTCGGCAGCTGTCGGCCTGCGGCGAACGTGGGCGAGGTGAGCGCGGAATGCACGGCCCGGCCCTACTTTTCCGGCGAGAAACGGTCGGCGGCAAAGAATCTCGCTGCGCGAGAAATGCTCGCCATGATTCTGGACCTGGGTCTCCCCCCGGTCGTGCCGTACGGTTCGGTCGCCCTTGCCTGTCATCGGCCACCGGAACCGCGGGAGCGCC
>NZ_BAGJ01000264.1 GCF_000308775.1 Nocardia testacea NBRC 100365 | reverse complement strand
GATGGAGCATGATGGTCTCCTTGTTCGATGACTTGCGCCGTTCGCTCCGGTTTTCGGAAGCGGACGGACGAGCTGGATCATCCGCCGTTCGGTATTCACGCTGGTCTTCAGCGTACGCGCAAAGCGATGCAAAATCGACGCATCGGACGGCTCGGTTCAGGAATACCGCTCATCGTTCCGGTGATACCCGGGTCGTGCGTGTTCCCCGACGCCGGGCAGCGCGGCGGGCGCACCTGTCGGATCCGGGCCGACGAGCCGGCGCCAGCGATTCGAGAAATTGGAGATGGCCCAACCCTGCAACCGGTCATGGGCCTCCATCAGCTCTGACCGGCGCAGCAGACCGGCTTCCCGGGCCGCGGCCACCGCTTCGATGTAGGCCGTCTCGGCCGATAGCAGCTCATCGACCACCCGGGCCTGCTCGTCGAGCAGATCCTCGATACGGCAGGCGATCTCGTGTGGTGCCGTGCTCGTGTCCTGGCCGGGAAATCGGTGCATACGCCATCCTCGGAAATTGGGGGTGGAACCTGCAGAAGAACCGGCTGCCCGGCGGTGCACGCCGAAATGTGCACCGTCCGAACTCCGTGAAGCTGTGGGTTCACTACTACCCTGTGGCGATTGCGGTCGTGCATCCGGTACCGCGTGACCACTTCGTCGGAAGGTCGTGCCGTGGTGGTTCTGCCGGTGGCGGTGCCACGTTCGAGTCCGGTCCGGCGGAGGTCCCTACCGTCGGCACGGTGCCGCCGACAGCGCCGAATGCTAGGTGACCTGCGGCGTGTGCAGAGCTTTCGCGGTGGGGGAGTTGGGGATCGAGGCAGGATCCGGATAGGTGCCCAGGACCCGGTCCGCGGTCCCGGCGGTGGTGACGGCGAACCAGTAGTGCTCGTTCTTGAAATGGTGCAACCGGTGGTTGCGCCGCACGGCGCGCAGGAGCGCGCCGCGCGGCTGGTAGTCGGTGTGCACGAGGAGATGGGTCCATTCGTACACCAGTCCGAGCGCACCCACGGTGGTCAGGAAGGTCAGGCCCGGTCCCGGACGGCCGAAGGCCAGCAGGGCGATGGCGACCAGGGCGGGCAGCAGCCACAGGAAGGTCTGCCACGGGATGAAGATCAGTTCCCGGATCCGCGGATCGGCATGATGTTCGCGGTGCTTACGCGCCAGCAGCGAGTCGATCCGCCACCGGCCCAGGGTGCGCGGCCGCCAGTGCAGCACGCAGACGTGGATGATCCACTCCACGAAGGGGAAGGCGGCCACCACGAATACCGGAATCAGGGCGTCGGCGAGCTGCCAGTCGCCTATCAGGATCCGGATCGTGGCCGCGGTGACCAGCAGCGCGGCGATCACCCACGGCGAGGGTGCGTGACGGAAGGCGGTGAACACATCCGCGAGCGATTCGTGGGTGCGGCGGGCGGATCTCGCCTCGTCGGCGGCCAGGCGCCCCTGGGCGAGACGGTCGATCTCGGTGTGCCGGCCGCGCCGGGTGCGCAGCGCATGCGGAAGGTTCATGACGTCTGATCCAATCGGTGCAGGAGAGTATCGAATTCCGTGCTGGCCAGTGACAACAGTGCCTCGGCGCGGGTGCGGGCGGAATCGGTGTCACCGGCGGTGACGGCCTCGGCCAGCGCGCGGTAGCGGCCGGGTTGCCCCACCTCGGCGTCCATGACGCCGGTGAGGGCGGCCATGGCGGGTTCGTAGACGGTCCGCAGCTGGTTGAACAGCAGGCGGTAGACGATCGAATCGGCGGCGTCGACCAGGTGGTCCCAGAACCCGAGGGCCGCGAGCTGGCGGGCCAGGGGATCGTCCCGGTCGGCGAGTGTGTTCACCGCGGCCGCGAGCGCCGGCCCGGCCGCCGGACCGGCCCGGCGCGCGGCCAGGCCGGCGACCTCGCGGCCCAGGGTCGCACGAGTCTCCAGAATGCTGCGCACTACGGAGTGGTCCAGCCGGCCGTCGCGCAGGATCAATCGCGGTAACAGTTCGAGGCCGCCGGAGCGGCGCGGATCGCGGACGGTGGTGCTGCCGCCCTGGCGGATCTCCACCAGTCCGGCCCGCGCGAGTCGCTGTACCGCTTCGCGGACGGTGGGCCGGGAGACGCCCAGTGCCTCGGCCAGCTGACGTTCGGCGGGCAAGGTCGAGCCGGGGGCGAGTTCGCCGGTGAGAACGTCGTCGACGAGCTGGTCGTAGATCTCGTCCGGAACCGACCGGCGGGCGATCCGCTTCAATGCCATACCCGGACGGTAGACCCATTATTGGTAAGAGGTCAAGTGGTCAGACCAGTTTCGGTCGCGGGTTGCCAGCCCAGCCGAGGGGCGATGTGCTCGACGGTGTCGTGCAGTATCTGCTCGTAATCGCCGCGATGGAATTCGTACGGCAGCTCCAGCCGCAGCTCCGCGGTGGCGGCCACGACCGGATCGGCGCGCAACCGATCGAGGATCTGCTCGGCGGTGCCGACCAGATCCGGGGCGAACAGGATCCGCCGCTCACCCTGCGGTGCCCGGGTCCGCTCGTATCGCCCGGCCGCGTAGCGGCGGTAGCGTTCGCGGGTGGCGCGGTCGGCGCTGTCGAAGGGCACGATCACCCGGCCGACCGCGACCCGGGCCGGCCGGGCCGGGTCGACCCGGCGGCGGTATTCCGCGATCAGGCCCTGCTGTGCGGTGATGAAATCGTCGCTGTGCTCACCGAATACGATATTGCCGGTGAGCAGGTTCAATCCGTGCGCACCGGCCCAGCGCATCGACCGGGTACTCCCGCCGCCATACCAGAGCCGATCGACCAGCCCCGGATCGTGCGGCTGCAGCCGCGGCCGTTGCGTATTGCCGGGTGAGTGGATCACCGTGTCCGGGTCGCCCAGGTAGTCGCCGCGCAAATTGTCGATCAACCGCTCGATCCGACCGTAGGAGAGATCGTAACCGCGCCAGTCGCCGTCGAAGACGAGATCCCCGATCAGCTCGGCGTGCGGTGGAGTGCCCGCGCTGAAGCCCGGCTGCAGTCGTCCGCCGGACAATACATCGGCCATGGCCAGATCCTCGGCCAGCCGGAACGGGCTCTCGTAGCCGATCGGGATCACGGCGGTGCCCAGTTGGATACGACGGGTCCGCTGTCCAGCCGCGGCAAGGAAAACGGCCGCCGACCCGACGCCGTGCTCGAGATGACGCTGCCGGATCCAGGCGCCGTCGAATCCGAGCCGTTCGCCGAACTCGAACAGGCGCAGGGTGTCCTCGAGCCCGGCGGCGGGGTCTTCGTCGGGGTAGTTGCCCGGAGTCAGGAACGACAGGTTCTCGAGCGGAATGGGCGCACTCATCGGGTCAGCTGCGCTCGTAAGGGATCTTCTCGCCCGCCTCGATCGCGACCGGGAGCCGGTTCTCCGCCGGGGGGAGTGGGCAGGTCGCCAGATCGGTGTAGGCGCACGGCAGGTTGACGGCCCGGTTGAAGTCCAGGGTCACCGTGCCGTCGGTGTCCGGGGGCGGTAGTTGCAGGACGCGGTTGGCGGCGTAGGTGGTGACTCCGGAGGTCGCGTCGGTGAACAGCACCGTCAGCGCGCCCGGCGACTTCCCGGGAAAAGCGGTGAATCCCAATGCCTGCCCGGCCCACTCGAAGTCGATCCGCCCGGGGGCGTCGTAGACGTGTTCGAGCCCTTCCACGGCCGCGCCGACGGTGGTCGGCCGCGGCTCGGCGAACGCGGTGTAGCGTCCGGCGACCACCCATCTCGGATCCGGTGCGTAGGCGGGTGTGCCACGAAATCCTTTGCGCAACGGGTTGTCCGGGTGCCGCGGGCGCACGATATCGTGCCCGCCGCGTTTGGCGACCTCGATCACGGCCTCGCCCCACACCGCCTCGACGCCGTCGCGTTCCGCAATCGTGCCGAACCTGTGCGTACCGCGCCGGACGGTTCCGTCGACCACCAATTCCTCGCCCGCGTCGAGAACGACGGTGACACCGTCGGCGCCGGTGGACCAGGCGCCCGGCGCGTCCGGGAACCGCTGCGGTGTCGCGGTGAGCCAGTGCAGACCGGTTATCGCCAGGAATCCGTGCGGATCGGCCAGCCGGGCCTCCTGCTGCCGATGCCACTCCTGCCATGCGGCGCGGAACGTGTCGCTGTCGGTCGCCGCGGTTGCCTGCGTTGCCATGTGGTGCTCCTCCGAGATGTCTTCCCCGGTGACGACTTCGACCGGGTACCGCTCCGGGTGGAACGGCCGACGTGTCTACGGCGACCAGCAGTCGCTGACTTCGATCCAAGCGTGTGCCCGCCGGACCGGACAGGATTGCGATCAGCCGGAACGCAAAGCTCACACTCCGGATCCGCGCGTGCGCGGCCGTTGCTCCGGGCGGGTACCGCCCTCGCCCGGGCGCACGCTCGGCAAGGGTTTCGCCCCTGCTACGTTCCGAGGGAGGAAGTCAGGGACGGTGGATATGGACGTGCGAATGCTTACCGCGGCGGAAGTGGCCGGTGGCGCTCTCCTCGAATCGGCTCTGGATCCGGTGTCGCTGCGGGAGCCCCTGCTGATCGTCGATCTGGACGGCGCCGACGGTGCGACCGCGCGAGCCGCTGCCGCCCGGATGGCCGCGTGGGGCAGCCCGGCACTCGGGGTCTGCTCCGGCGCGATCGGCCCCGACCTGGCGCCCCTGGCCGCCGCACTGGACCTCACCTATGCCCCTGCCGAGACGGCGGACCGCTCGGTCGTGGGTGTGCCGGACCTCGACCGGGCCCGCACCGATTTCCTCGCCTGCGTGCGACGGTGTCCGCAGGCGTCGTATATCGCCGCACAGGTGTTGCGCGCCTCGGAGAACCTGCCGCCGGACGCGGCGATCGATGTGGAATCGCTGGCGTACTCGACCCTGCAGGGCGGCGCCGAGTTCGGCGCCTGGCTCGACGAACGACGCCGGTTGGGCCGGCCGCTGCCGCCACCACCCGAGACGGCGCCGGTACTGCTGTCGGCCGAGGGCGACACCCTGCGGATCACCCTCAACCGTCCGGAACGACGCAACGCCTATGGGACGGCACTGCGGGACGGCCTGGTCGAGGCGCTGCGTACCGCGATCATGGCCGAGGCATTCGACCGGATCGTCCTGGACGGCGCGGGGGCGTCGTTCTGTTCCGGGGGAGATCTGGACGAGTTCGGTCACACACCGGATATCGCGACCGCGCATCTGATCCGTACCCGCGGCGGTGCCGCCCGGTTGATGGCCCGGCTCGCCGACCGCATCGAGGTCCGGTTGCACGGGCACTGCGTGGGAGCCGGGATCGAGCTCTCCGCCTTCGCCGGCCGGGTGGTCGCCGCACCCGATACCGTCGTCCGCTTACCCGAAGTGGCGATGGGTCTGATCCCGGGGGCCGGGGGCACGGTGAGCGTGCCGCGCCGGATCGGCCGCTGGCGGTCGCTGCACCTGTTCGTGACCGGTATCGCGCTCGGCGCCGAGCAGGCGCGGGCGTGGGGGCTGGTCGACGAGATCTCCGAGGGGGCCGGGCCGGAGGCGTAAGCCCGCGCGCGCAGTAGCGGCCGTGCCGGGGCGAGAGGTGTGTGCTGTGAGCAGTGGCGCGGCGGGCCCGGTGGGTTCGGTCGCAGGTGCCTGGCGGTCGAACACCAAATGCGTCGATGTGGCGATCGGGATCGACGCGGCCAGGCCACCGTGATGTACACGTCCCTGTGTGCCGCCGAGGACAACGCCGAGTCCCCCCTGGGCACGGTGATGGCCAAGGCGCAGGCGCGGAATGCCTGAGTCTGTGTGCGGCACAGAACATCCAGATCCACGGCGGTTTATCGATCGAACACGATCCGTCCGCCGATGATCGTGGTTCGTACCGCCGCCGCGGCCGGTTCCGCGAGCTGCCGGGTGATCGGCCGGTCCAGCAGTACCAGGTCGGCGGCGATTCCCGGAGCGATTGTGCGCGCCGGGCCGCCCGGGTCGTGCAGCGGCGCGAGGTAGCGGCCGAGCGCCTCCGCCGGCAGCAGGGTTTCACCCGGACCGACGATACGGCCGTCGGGTGCGCGCCGGGACACGGCCGCGGCGACCACCTGCCAGGGATCGAGTGGACCGTACGGGGCATCGCTGGACAGGGCCAACCCCACGCCGGCGGCGGCAATACTGCGGCACCGGTAGAGATCGGGCAGGTCGGCCGGATCCACCCGGCCGAGATAGTCGTCGCCGCGGTCGGCGACGAAACCCGGTTGCGTCACCACGGTGACACCGAAACCGCGCAGGACATCGAGGGATTCGGCCGGTACGACGGCACCGTGCTCGATCCGGTCGCCCGCGATCGTGCCTGCCTCGTCGAATACGGCGAGCAGGACGAGCAGCGCTTCCCGGCTCACGCAGTGCACCGCGACGGGTCGGCCCAGCTCGTGCGAGCGCCGGACCGTGCCGACGAGTGTATCGATCTCGGGCAGTCCCGAATCCGTGAGGACGATCTTGTACGGCCCGGTCGCCACCCCGGCCGTGCCGGTCCGGCCGAGCGGTACCCCCAGCAGCGTGAGCCGCTGGGGTACGCTTCCCGCGGCCGCCGCGGCGCCGAGCGCGGCGAGGGATTCGGCGCTCAGATCCGGTGTGGCGTCGGTGATCCCGGTGATCCCGTAGCCGGCCAGTCGCGCGCCGACCGTGGCGAGATCGGGCGGGCCGGTATCCGGTAGCCGCGAACGCAGCCAGGTGTCCGCGCGCCAGAGCCGGCCGGTCGCCCGGCCGGCCGCATCGCGTTCCACACCCGGTTCGTCCGCGGAGTCGAGGCCGACCCGGTCCACGGCGGCCGAGTTGAGTACCCACAGCGCGCCGCTGCGATGCTGGATGCGCACCGGACGGGTGCTGTGCAGCGCGTCGAGCGCCGCCGAATCGAGCAGGCCGGCCACGGTTTCGACATAGCCGAACCCGCGAATCCAGCCATCGCCGGGGGCGGCGGCGAGCGCGCGGGCGAGTTCGGCGGCGGTGTGCACCCGCGGCGGCCCGCAGCGGACCGAATCCGTCTCCGCCGCGAGTGCGTGCAGGTGCAGGTGATGGTCGTGTAATCCCGGCAGCAGGGCGCCGCCCCCGGCATCGAGCTCCGGGACTCCGGCCGTGGGCAGATCCGTCCCCAGCGCGACGACCACGCCGCGGCGGAGCAGGACGTCGGTGCGCGACCCGCCGGAGACTTCCGCGTCGCGGATCAGCAGATCCGTCATCCGAGCCGCACACCCAGTTCGGCGAGTACCGCGCCGGTATCGCGGCCGCTGTCGGGTGCGGTGCCGGTGGCCGCACGGCGGGCCGGCGCGACGATCTGCGACTCCTCGATCGGCACGGTCGCGGTGGCCGCGGGGTCGAGTGTCGCGGCCACCACCGCCGACATCGAGATATCCCAGAGGCGACCGCCGCTGCCGGCCGGAGCCGACATCGCCAGGACGGCCGCTGTCAGGCCGGTCAACGGGTCGGCTATCGCGTCGCCGACGAACAGGGGTGTGCCGTCCGGTGCCCGGGCCACCAGGCCGGCGGTCGCGGCGATATCGTCCCCGAAGCCGATGCGGTTCGAGGCCCGCCCGTGCGCGGTGATCGAGATCCAGGTGCCGCCGGAATCGGCGAATGCCCGGGCATCGAGCCCGAATCCGGCCAGCGCGCGCGGACGCGACGCCTCGATCACGATATCGGCGGAGGTCACCAGTTCGCGCAGCGCGCGGCGTTGTACGGGGTCGCCGGGGTCGAGGACGACGGATTCGTGACCGCCGTGCAGCAACCCGTAGAAACCAGGGTCCCCGCGGCGGGCGCCGTCGGGGCGGGTGGGGGTTTCCACCTTGATCACGCGCGCACCCGCGAGCCCCAGGAGGTGGGCGCACAGCGGGCCCGCCCACAGGGCGCTGAAATCGACCACACGCAATCCGTTCACCGGGCGGGGTTCCGAGGGTTGCGGTGGTTCGGCCGGTACCGGGGCGATGGGTCCCGCCGCGACGCCCAGCAACTCCGCGCGCTCGGCGAGCTCGGCACCGGTGTGCGCGCGTAGCCACTGTCGCACTCCGGGCCACGGATCGTCGACCGGGTCCTGGCAGACCAGTGCGGCGAGCAGAACCGGATCATCGGGCCGCGCGCAACTGACCGCGGCCCAGCCGTCGGCGGTGGGTAGCAGGCGGCAGGCCCGCCCGGCCGAGCGGGTGCCGCCGCGGGTAGCGCCGGTGAAGGCGGCGCGCTCGGTGAGCAGGCGGGCGCCGTCGAGCCGGACCCGTCCGCCGGTGAGCGCCGCGATCCGGGCAGTATGCGCGCGGGCGACGGTGGCCGCGGCACCTGGCGGTACCAGTGCGGGTCCGTCCGGCCAACCGGTGAGTGCGGGAACTCCGCTGTCGGCCCAGTCGCGGATCCGCCGCGCCGCGGGGGTCGAGGCGGCCACTGCCGAGGTGTCGGGCACCTGCCGACCCTACCGGCCACGGTTTCGCGGACTTCGACCTGGTGGAATTGAACGAAGCGTTCGCGTGCCAGGTACTCGGCGTGCTGCACGAATGGGGCTGGGACGACCGGGACAGAGTGAACGTCAACGGATCCGGCATTTCGCTCGGGCATCCCATCGGCGCCACCGGTATTCGCATGCTGACCACCGCGTTGTACGAATTGCGGCGGCGCGGCGGTGGCACGGCACTGCTGACGATGTGTATCGGTGGCGGCCAGGGGATGGCGGCCGTGGTGACTTCGGCCTGGCCGGGCCCGGATGGTGACGTGTTCGCGCCATCATCTGGAGGCGTACCGTTTCACCCTCCTGTTCCCGGGTATCTGCTGAACGTTCCGTTCGCTCGAGGAGGCGTGGCAGCGAACCGGCGAGCGCGAGAAGCGGTTTCGGGTCGGCGCCGATCCGGGGCCCGGGCTCGCGTTACCGGTTCCGGTACTGTCCGGTCGCACGCCTCCGGTACGAAGAGAGGCCAGATGATCGAGGTTTCCACATCCAGGCCGGTTTCCACGGTGCACCGTGTCACCGACAGTCGCGTGTTCGAACGTCTCGCCCGTGCCGGTTACGTCATGGCCGGGCTCGTGCACCTGCTGATCGGCTATCTCGCGGTACGCCTCGCCTTCGGTGGCGGCGGCACCACCGATCAGTCCGGTGCCATGGCCGAGCTGGCCGCCAAACCCGGCGGTGTCCCCGCCCTGGTCATCGCTATCGCGGCTTTCGTGTTCATGGCGCTGTGGCGGCTGACGGAAGCGGCTCTGGGTTCGCGTACCAAGGGTGACGAGGACCGCAAATCGGATCTGTTCCACCGCGGTAAGGCGTTCGCCGTGGCCGTGGTCTATTTCGGCTACGCGATCACCGCGTACGGTTTCGTCCGCGGAAGCGGAAGCTCGAGCGGTGGTAAGAACGCCGGATTGTCGGCGCGAATGATGCAGAGTACCGGCGGCAAGATCGTCCTCGTCCTCGTCGGCGCGGTAATCATCGCAGTGGGGATCTACCACATCTACAAGGGCGCCACCCGGCGGTTCCTGAAGGAACTGCGGACCGACAGCACGCTGCTGCGCAGGCTGGGAACCGTCGGTTACCTCAGCAAGGGCACGGCCATTGCCGGGGCGGGTGTGCTCGTGCTGGTGGCGGTGTTCCAGGCCGACCCCGGTAAGGCCAGTGGCCTGGACGCCGCGCTGAAAACACTGGGCGCTCAGCCCTTCGGCCCGGTGCTGCTGGTCGCTGCCGGGCTCGGTATCGCCGCCTACGGTCTCTACGATTTCGCCTGCGCCCGCTACGCCCGGATGTGACCGGAAGCGACGCTCGTCCCGGTCCACCCCCGCCCCGCCCTGCCGCCCGGCAGGGCGGGGCGGTGCGCTGTGGCGATCTCGTCGCACGGGCCGGTGTGTGTCGCGCCGCCGTGAACCGCTCCGGATCCGTATCTTCGGTGACGTGAACCCCACCGAGCTGCCCCGTCTCGGGTCGGCGGCCGGCCGCTGGATCGTGCTGGCCACCGTGCTCGGTTCCTCGGTGGCTTCCCTGGATGCCACTGTCGTGAATATCGCGCTACCCCGTATCGGCACCGCGCTCGATACCGATGTCGCCGGATTGCAGTGGACACTCAACGGCTACACGCTGACACTGGCCTCGTTCATCCTGCTCGGCGGATCCTTCGGGGACCGCTTCGGCAGGCGCAAGGTTTTCGTCGCCGGTGCGGTGGGTTTCGCTGTCGCGTCCCTGCTGTGTGGGGCGGCTGTGAACATCGAGATGCTGGTGGCCGCCCGGGTGTTACAGGGCGTGGCCGGAGCCATGCTCACCCCGGGCAGCCTCGCGCTCATCTCCGCCTCCATCGACCACCGCGACCAGGGCGCGGCGATCGGGCTGTGGTCCGGGTTCGGCGGGGTGGCGGGGGCGCTCGGCCCGTTTCTCGGCGGCTGGCTGATCGAGGTGGCGGGCTGGCGGTCCATCTTCTTCCTCAATGTGCCGCTGGTGGCGGTCGTCGTGCTGGTCTCGCTGCGACACGTGCCCGAGAGCCGCGACCCGCGCGCGGCCGCCCGGCTCGACCTCCCGGGCGCGCTGGTGGTGGCCGCGGCGCTCGGCGCGCTGACGCTCGGGCTGATCGACGAACTTCCGGTACTGGTGGCCGCCGGCGGGGTGCTACTGGCGGTATTCGTACTGATCGAGGTGCGCAGCGACCATCCGCTGGTCCCGCCGGCGCTGTTCGCCTCCCGGGTCTTCACGGTGGCCAATCTGGTCACTCTCGCGGTGTACGCCGCGCTCGGCGGTGTGTTCTTCCTGCTGGTGCTGGAACTGCAGGTGGTCGCGGGATATTCGCCGTTGCTCGCGGGGCTGGCCACGCTACCGGTGACCTTGCTGATGCTGGCGCTCTCGGCGCCGTCAGGGCGCTGGGCACAGCGACACGGGCCGCGCCTGCCGATGACCTGCGGGCCGCTGCTCGCCGCGGGTGGGCTGCTCCTGCTCCAGCGGGTGGGCCCCGGCGCCTCCTATCCGCTGGATGTGCTGCCCGGAGTCCTGGTCTTCGGTCTCGGGCTGTCGGTGCTGGTCGCCCCGCTCACCGGCGCGGTCCTCGGCGCGGTGCCGGCGAGCGAGGCCGGAATCGCTTCCGGGGTGAACAACGCGGTCGCGCGGACGGCGCAGTTGCTCGCGGTGGCGGCGCTGCCGGGACTGGCCGGTATCTCGGGTGCGCTGGACGATCCCGCGGCGTTCGACTCGGGTTTCGGTGTCGCCATGTGGATCTGTGCCGGTCTGTTGCTCACCGGCGCCGCGTTGGCCGGGGTGCTGCTGCGGCCGCCGCGGCGGGCTCTCGAACCGGAGCGGGTGGACTGCCTGCCGCAGTGCGGAGTCGGCGGCCCCGCGATCGCTCCGGCGCGGGCCGGTCGGTGAACGATGTCCCGCGGCTCGAGCGGCCCGGCGGCGAGGGCGGCGGATTCGCGTTCCGGTGTCGCCGGATCGCAGGCGTGGCGGCCGGTGCGGTTTCGCGTCGACGTGCATGATCGGAAGGATTCGGGGTAGACGCCGCATATGCATTCGACACCCCTCGTCCGGGCGGCCGGTGTTTACACCGGTGCCGCCCCGTGGACCCGGCGCGTGCGCGGCGCGGCGCGGGCGAACTCCGGTGCGCTCTGTGTGACTACGGCGTGCCGCGCAGATTGTCGTTGTCCAGGCGTAAGCGGTCGTTGTCGGCGTGCAGATCGGCATTGGCATCCTCGAGGTCGAGGATGCGGCCGATACCCGTGAGGTTGACGCCGGCGGCGACGAGCTCGGTGATTCGCCGCAGGCGAGCGAGGTCGTTACCGCTGTAGCGACGGGTGCCACCGTCACTGCGTGCGGGGGTGAGCAGGCCGTGGCGTTCGTAGAGCCGCAGCGTCTGGACGCCGATGCCCGCGAGGCCCGCTGCGACCGAGATCCCGTATACCGCCTGATCGGGATCGGGCAGGTGTTGCCCCGGGTCGCGCTCGTGATCCATGCACTCCTCTTCCTCATCGTCGTACACGAGGTTTCTTACCTTATCAACTTGCGCTAGATAATTGCCGGTGCTATAAGAAATCTATGTCCTGAGGCAAAGATTATCTAATTCACTCGATATGAGCCGAGTGCGCGGCAGGCGGCTGAACGACGAGAAGTCGGGTGGCCGGCGCCGGTCCGCCGCACCCGCTCCGTCTCGACCGCGGCTACGCCGCGCCGACGACGACCGCCCCTGTGTCCATCCGATCCGCCAGTTTGGAGATGTACCCCGTCATGCCCAGTACCGAAATGTCGACAGCACCGACGCGAGAACTCGCGGAGTCCGATCAGGGGGGCCGGGTGGTCTGGCCGGAGCCCAGCCCGCTCGAGGAGTGGTGGAATCGCGTCATGGGCGCCACGAAAGCGAGCGTCCGGTGACGGCGCCCGTCTCTCCGCGGCTGGAAGACGAGCCCGGTGCCGCGCTGTCGCGCCCGGCAGCCGAGCGGCCCTCGGTCCGGCGCGGCCGGGTGATCTGGTACGACGCCCAGAAGGGCTTCGGCTATATCGACCCCGACGACGATATAGCCCCGGTCTTCGTGGAGTACCGGAGTATCGACGCCGACGGCTACCGGGTGCTCTTCGCCGACCAGCGCGTGGAGTTCTCCACGGTTGCCCGTGCGGGCGGGGCGGAGGCGGTGGGGGTGCGGCTCTGCGAATGAGTGACCGGAAGAAGAGGATCGTCCGCGACATGACGAATAAATCGCCGTGACCAGCGCAGACGGCCGGAAGCAGAGCCCATGCTTGACTCATTCCAGAAAAGAGACCAGACTTTCGGCTGTGCATGCGGCCGTGGATTTCCAGCAGATGCTGCGGGAAGTTTCGCTGCGCGTGACAGCCCCGCGCGTGGCGGTGCTGAGCGCGGTGCACGACCACCCGCATGCCGACACCGATTCGATCATCCGCGCCGTGCGGTCGCGCCTGTCGGCGGTTTCGCACCAGGCGGTGTACGACTCGTTGCGCACGCTCACCGCGGCCGGACTTCTCCGTTGTATCCAGCCGTCCGGTTCGGTGGCCCGGTACGAGTCCCGCGTCGGTGACAATCACCACCACGTCGTATGCCGGACCTGCGGTTCGATCGCCGATGTCGATTGTGCAGTCGGCGCGGCCCCGTGCCTGACCGCCTCCGACGACCACGGCTACTCGATCGACGAGGCCGAGGTCATCTACTGGGGCCTGTGCCCCGACTGTGCGGTCTCGCCCCGCACCTGATCGCAGCTCCTGCCACTTATTCAGGAAGGAAAGTCGTGACCTCCGATAGTCGTCCACCCGCTCCTGACACCGGAACTCGCAGCGCCAGCGAGAGCGAGAACCCGGCGATCCCGTCCCCGACGCCCCAGACCGATCACCGCCCGCGGACCATCAAGGACTGGTGGCCCGAGCAGGTCGATGTCTCGGTCCTGCACGCCCATTCGTCCAAGGCCAATCCGCTCGGCGAGGATTTCGACTACGCCGCGGAATTCGCGAAACTCGACGTCGAAGCTCTCAAAGCCGATGTCGCGGCGGTGCTGACCGATTCCCAGGACTGGTGGCCGGCCGACTACGGAAACTACGGCGGCCTGTTCATCCGGATGAGCTGGCACGCGGCGGGCACGTACCGGATCGCCGACGGCCGTGGCGGCGGCGGGCAGGGCGCGCAGCGATTCGCGCCGCTCAACAGTTGGCCCGACAACGCCAGCCTGGACAAGGCGCGCCGGCTGCTGTGGCCGGTGAAGCAGAAGTACGGGAACAGCATCTCCTGGGCCGACCTGATCGTGTTCGCCGGGAATGTCGCACTCGATTCGATGGGTTTCCAGACCTTCGGATTCGGCTTCGGGCGCCAGGACATCTGGGAACCGGAAGAGGTCTTCTGGGGTCCGGAGGACACCTGGCTCGGCGACGAGCGCTACAGCGGTGACCGAGAGCTGGCGAACCCGCTGGCCAACGTCCAGATGGGTTTGATCTACGTCAATCCCGAAGGTCCCAACGGGCGGCCCGATCCGGTGGCCGCCGCGCGGGATATCCGGGAGACCTTCGGCCGGATGGCCATGAACGACGAGGAGACCGCAGCGCTCATCGTCGGCGGCCACAGTTTCGGCAAGACCCACGGCGCGGGCGACGCCGGCCTGGTCGGCGCCGAACCCGAGGCCGCGCCGATCGAACAGCAGGGCCTGGGCTGGAAGAGCAGCTACGGCACCGGCAAGGGCAAGGACGCCATCACCAGCGGTCTCGAGGTCGTCTGGACCTCCACCCCGACCCGGTGGGGCAACGGCTTCCTGCAGAATCTGTACGGCTACGAATGGGAGCTCACCAAGAGTCCCGCGGGGGCCTACCAGTGGAAGCCGAAGGACGGCGCGGGCGAAGGCACCATCCCGGATCCCTTCGACGGCCCCGCACGCACACCCACGATGCTGACCACGGACCTGGCGCTGCGGGAGGACCCCATCTACCGGGAGATCACCAGCCGCTGGCTGGAACATCCCGAGGAGCTGTCCGAGGCGTTCGCCAAGGCGTGGTACAAGCTGCTGCACCGCGATATGGGACCGATCAGCCGCTACCTCGGTCCGTGGGTTCCCGAACCCCAGCTGTGGCAGGACCCGGTCCCGGCGGTCGATCACGAGCTGATCGACGACAAGGACATCGCCGACCTCAAGAGCAAGGTCCTCGACTCCGGCCTGTCGGTTCCGCAACTGGTCAAGACCGCGTGGGCCTCGGCGGCGAGCTTCCGCAGCACCGATAAGCGCGGCGGCGCCAACGGCGCCCGGATCCGGCTGGAACCGCAGCGGAACTGGGAGGCCAACGAACCGTCCGAACTGGCGAAGGTGCTGCCCGTCCTCGAGCGGATCCAGCAGGACTTCAACGGATCGGCGCCGGGCGGGAAAAAGGTGTCGCTGGCCGACCTGATCGTCCTGGCCGGTTCGGCGGCGGTCGAGAAGGCGGCCCGCGACGCGGGCCACGAGGTGACCGTGCCGTTCCGGCCCGGCCGCACCGACGCCACCCAGGAGAACACCGATGTGGAGTCGTTCGCGGTGCTGGAACCGCGGGCCGACGGATTCCGCAACTATGTGCGCGCCGGTGAGAAGGCGCCGCTGGAACGTCTGCTCGTCGACCGGGCCTACATGCTCGATCTCACGGCGCCGGAACTGACGGTGCTGATCGGCGGTCTGCGCGCACTCGGCGCGAACCACGGTGGTACCAAGCACGGCGTGTTCACCGACCGGCCGGGTGTGCTGACCAACGATTTCTTCGTCAACCTCCTGGACCAGAACACGGAGTGGAAGGCCTCGGAGTCGGCGGAGAACGTCTACGAGGGCAGCGACCGCCGCAGCGGTGCGGCCAAGTGGACGGCCACGGCCAACGACCTGATCTTCGGTTCGCATTCGGTGCTGCGCGCCGTGGCGGAGGTGTACGCGCAGCGTGACGCCGGTAAGAAGTTCGTCGACGATTTCATCGCCGCGTGGGTCAAGGTCGCCGAGAACGATCGCTACGATCTGCGCTGACCTGAACCGCCGGATTCCGGGCCGTCCCGTGCGGGGCGGCCCGGAACCGTTTCCGGGGCGACGACCACCGGTTCCGCGCGGAGCGCAGTAGCCGGGTTGACGCGTATCCGCCGTGCGGGGAACGGCCGGACGCCCATCGGGTCAGTAGGATCTGGTGCCGTGGTCGAGTACCTACCCCCGCCACGGACGCTGCTCACCGGCCTGACCATGGTCGAATCGGCCCGGTGGCACGACGGCCGGCTGTGGTTCGCCCACTGGGGCGCGGGGGAGGTCCTGGCCGTCGATATGAACGGCCGGGTCGAGGTGATGGGGGAGGGGCCGCGCGCCATGGGCTGGGCCATCGACTGGCTGCCCGATGGGCGGCTGGTCACCACCGGCCCCACGCTCACCCGGCACGAATCCCACGGCGAACTGGTGGCGCACCGCGCGCGCGGCGGTAACGAGATCGTGATCGATCCGCACGGCCATATGTTCGTCGACGGATTCGATGTCGATTTTCCCGGGGGCGGGGCGCCGGAGCCGGGCTGGATCGATCTCGTCGCTCCCGACGGGACCTCCCGCCGGGTGGCCGGCGATCTCGAGTTTCCCCACGGCATGGTCGTCACCCCCGACGGCGCCACGCTGGTGGTCGCCGAATCGATGGCCGGGCGACTGAGCGCCTTCGATATCGGCGACGACGGATCGCTGTCCGGTCGCCGGGTGTGGGCCCGGGGGCTGGCTCCCGACGGTATCTGCGTAGACGCGGAATCGGCGATCTGGGCGCAGCCCGCCGATACCGCCGCGCGTACCGGTGATCCGCGCGCCCCCGCCGGCGCCTGTGTGCGGGTGCTGGACGGGGGCGCGATCACCCACCGTGTCGATACCGAGCTCGCGTGCTTTTCCTGCGCTCTGGGCGGCCCCGGCGGACGTCATCTGTTCCTGCTCTGCAACGAGTTCGAGGGGGGCGACCGGATGCAGGCGGTGCAGGCCCGGCGGTCCGCGCGGATCCTTGTGACCGAGGCGCCGGTCCCCTCCGCCGGTTCGGGCCGCCGGTGAGCCGCATGCTCAGGGTTCGGAGATCTCGCGGGTGATGCCGGCGGGATCCGGGCCGCGGTAGGTGGAGCAGCCTTCAGTGCTGCGCGTTCTCCACCACCCAGGCCGCTATCTGGGTGCGGGAAGTGAACCCAAGCTTGGTCAGGATGTTCTCCACATGGCCTTGGGCGGTTCGTTGCGAGATCACCAGTTTGGTCGCGATCTGCTTGTTGCTGAGCCCCTGGGCGACGAGTTCGGCGACCTGTCGTTCGCGGCGGGTGAGTGTGGCCGCGTGGTCCGCCGGACCGCCGGCACCGGTGGCCGATTCCCCGAGCGCGTAGGCCACGGCGGCGTCCATACTCATGCTCCGCCCCTGCTGATGGGCCGCATCGAATCGACGGTCGCCCAGAGCCGTCCGGGCGTCGCGCTCGCATTCTTCGTGAAACGCGGTCATATTGTGGAAGACGGTGATCACCCGGGCACCGGACGGCCACAATCCCTGTGCGGCGCCCATGAGCACTGCGGCGCGTTCGGCTTCGGTACGGGTATCGAGAACCCAAGCCAGCGCCTCGAGGCAGAACATATTGATCACGGTGCTGTTGCCCAGGCTGCTGTTGACCCGTAATGCCTCCTGTAGCAGTTCCCGAGCCCGCACCGGGTCGCCGTCCTGCCAGCGTGCGATCCCCATACCGCGCAGGGCGGCCGCGCGATGGAGCACCTCACCGCGTGGCTCGGTCACGGCGAGTACCTCCCGGTAGTACTCGCTCGCCCGGGCGGTATCACCGCTCAGTTCGTATGACCAGCCGATCAGGGTGAGCGCGCTCATCCGCAGCTGACCGGCCGGGTCGTCGGAGAGTTCCACTGCGCGTTCGAAATGAGCGGGCGCGGCACCGGGTTCACCGCGCGACATGGCGAAAAGCCCTTCCGAATAGGCGATCTGCGCCCGGCACATCGGCTCCGTCCCGGGGCCGGCGAGGTCCCGGGCTTTCGCGAGTTCGTCGGCGGCCGCCGGGAACTCCCCCTGCAGTGCGGCCAATTTGCCCGCCGCGCACAGAGCCCGGATCCGATCGGCGGCCGATTGCCATCCGGGGCGGGCGAGCGTGCGCCGCAACCAGGACCGCCCCTCGCCGTAGAGACCGCGGAAGTTCCAGAATTCGTAGAGCCCGGCGGCCAGGCGCAAACCGGCATCCGCCGCCTCCTCGGTGTCCTCGGCCAGGCAGTAGTCGAGTGCTTCGCGCAGATTGGGTTGTTCGCGGGCGAGCCGGGCGATCCAGCTCGGTTGCGCGGCATCGATCCAGCCGGCGGCGGCCTCCGCGCACAACTGCTCGTACCACTCGTGGTGCCGCCGGCGCAGCTCGGCCTCCCTACCCGCTTCCCGCAGGCTCTCCCGGCCGTAGTCGCGCAGGATCTGCAGCATCCGGAAACGCACGACGCCGCCGGTCTCCTCGCGGATGAGGATCGACTTGTCCACCAGCGACGACAGCACATCCAGCACACTGCCCGAGCCGGGGTCGATATCGCAGACACCCTCTACCGCATCCAGTTCGCAGCTGCCGGCGAACACCGAGAGCTGGCCCCAGAGCCGCTGTTCGGCCGGAGTGCACAGGTCGTAACTCGAGGCCATACACAGCCGCAGGGTCTGCTGACGCGGCGGGGCGGTACGGCTGGCCCGGGTGAGTACCGGGTTGCGAATATCGATGCGTTCGAGGACCTGTTGCGGTGTCATGGTGCGCAATCTCGCCGCCGCCAATTCGATGGCCAGTGGCAATCCGTCCAATCGGGCGCAGATCTGCGCCACCGTACCCTTGTTGCTCTCGTCGAGTTCGAAACCCGGCACGGCCGCGGCGGCGCGTTCGGCGAACAGGGTGACCGCGTCGAAACGCGGCAGGCCGAGCAATGAGGGCACACGGGCCGGATCGGGAACCTTCAGCGGCGCCACCCGCAGCACCGACTCACCGGCGATGTTCAGTGGTTCGCGGCTGGTGGCGAGGATCCGCAATCCCGAACAACCCTGCAGCAGTATTTCGTCGAGTTCGGCCACCGCTTGCACCAGCTGCTCACAGTTGTCCAACACCAGCAGCGTTTCTTGGGGGCACAGATACTCCACCAGGATATCGAGCAGCGGTCGGCCCGTTTCGTCGCGCAACCCGACCGCGTCGGCCACCACATCGACCAGGATCGCGCGATCGGAGACATCGGTGAGGTCGACCAGCCAGACACCGTCGGGAAAGTCACGCCGCACCTGCGACGCCACCCGCAGAGCCAGCCTCGTCTTCCCCACGCCGCCGGCGCCGGTGAGGGTCACCAGCCGGGAGTTGGCCAGCAGATTCTTCACTTCCATCACTTCGGCGCGCCGGTTCACCAGACTGGTGAGTTCCAGCGGAATGTTCCCGGTGCGGTCGGCGCCGACCGGTTTGCGCTGTGCCGGTATCCGGGGCTTGTCCGGGGGCGCTTCGCGGGCGGGCTGTCCCTGGAGCGCCATCTCGTCCACGGGGTAGCCGTGCCGCTCCTGCACCCGGCGGATGCACTCGCCCAGGCTCGCCGCCGACGGACGCTCCCGGCTGTTCCGGTTCATCGCCGATTCCACGAGGTCGCTGATATCGGCATCCACACCCCGCTCGCGCAGGTCGGGCAGTGGCTGGGTGGTGATCCGCAGGAACTGGGTGACCATTTTCTCGCCGCTGCGCCGCTCGAACGCGGCGTGCCCGGTGAGTGCGCAGAACATGGTGGCACCGAGGCCGTACACGTCGGCACTGGGGGTGGGCGGTTCACCCTCGAGCACTTCGGGCGCGGTGAATGCGGGCGATCCGGTCACGGTGCCCGCGGCGGTGCGGAACCCGCCCGCGATATGCGCGATACCGAAATCGGTCAGCGCGGGCTCCCCGTAGTCGGTGAGCAGGATATTGCCCGGTTTCACATCGCGGTGGACGACACCGAGCCGGTGTGCGCTCTCCAGCGCGCCGGCGATCTTCACACCGATCTGCAGGACGTCCTCGGCGGACAGCGGTCCGTGGTCGCGAATCCAGGTGTCGAGGGAGCCCAGCGGATAGAACGGGGTCACGAGGTAGGGCCGGCCGCGGACAGTGACGCCCTCCTCCAGCACGGTCACGATATTGGGATGCCCGGTCAGCCGGCCCATCGCGCGTTGCTCCCGGGCGAATCGGGCGCGGTTGTCCTCGTCGGGCTCGGCGGTCAGCAGCTTGACCGCGACCGTCCGGTCCAGCGGCTCCTGCTTGCACCGATAGACCACGCCGAACCCGCCGCGACCGACTTCCGTCGCATCTTCGAATCCGGCCGCGTCGAGTTCCGTCGCGACGGTCATCATCGACTCGCGGCGGGTACGGACGGGGTCGTCGCCGTTCATGGCGGCGGGGCGATCCACCGGGTCTGGTTGTGGGCACCGGGCAACATACGCGTCCCTCTCACCACCTCAACTCTATCGCCGGGGCACCCCGGCGGCGAGGCGTTGTGCCCGGTGAGGCGGGACGTAATGGGGGCCGATCACCCGGTGGCGGGATCCGGCGGGGCGGTCACTCCGCGGCGAGCGCCGGCTGTCCGCTGCTGATCACGAACACCGGGAAGCGGTCTCCGCGCGGCGGCGCCTGGAAACGCACGCGGACCGGCCGGCGGCCCGTCTTCGGTAGTTCGCCGTGGATCGTCGTATAAACCCACGGCCCCTCGTCGAGTTCCACGATCGCGATCGCTGCCTCCACCGCTTCGGCGCGGGCGTTCGGCGCGCGGGCCACGGTCCGCCAGCACACGATGGAGCCGCTCCCGGTCGAGGGGATGCGTTCGAAATCGTCACACCGGCATGCCGAGCACCGGGTGACCGGCGGGGCGAACAGCCGGCTACAGCTCCCGCACCGGCGGATCATCAATGCGACCTCGGTGCATTCCGCGTACATATCGCGACAGTCCGGGATGTTGTCGGAATTCCACTCGTGCATTACTGCCCTCGATGTGATGGTTGCCGAATCGTTCGGGTTCCAGAGTCTGGTATCGAACACGTGGATGCGCCGGTCGAACGGCCCCGGGTATACCTGTTTTCGGATAATGCCCGGTCAGAGCGGTGCCCGGCGGCGCGCAGGGCCGTTCGGTGAGAGTGACGGGGGTCATACGGGGTACCTGGCGGCCGAGGTGCGCCTCGGGGACGGTCGGTCGGTGTGGCCGGAGCGGGCGAGACCCACGGTGGCCCGGATCGGCGCGAGCCCAGGCCCCTGGTGTTGTAATGGCAGCGTTCGACGCTGCCCCGAATCCGGCGCCGACAAGTTCGGCTACGAAGGGTCCGGCCTCCGGATGACCCACCTGGGCCATATTCTCGGTGGCGTCCCGCCGATTCGTTATTCGATCAGGGCGGCGCCCCAACGGGCGCCGCGGCGCCCGGCGGGTCCGGCGCCGAAGAGCGCATGGCCGAGTCCGCGGTGCGGAATGCGAAACAACTCCCGACCGTTTGTATCGACATTCGTCGATAAACGGCACCGGCGCCATTTGCGTGGTGAGGCAGGTGAAACTTGGACGAAACAAGTGCCGGGAGAATGCAACAGCCCGCCGGGCGCAATCCGGCGGGCTGTTGTCGCAGGGTTTCCTGCTCATGCGCAGCGCATACTTACTCGGCGGAGAAGCTCGACAGGGTTCCGATGCCACCGAAGATGTCACCGAAGGCGCCGAAGAAATCGCCGAGGGCGCTGAAGTCCACTGAACCCATGATTAATGCTCCTGTCGTATCCGTTGCTTCGGCGATGCCGTCCGCGCCGCCGCACACCTTGGTACCGGTGTTATCCGAACGTTATAGGTATCGCAGGTTAAATCAAACTGAATTGTGACCTATCCTACACAATTGATCCGGGGGCCTCGAATTACATCCATGTCGGCAAATGTGGCCGTGGCGCATTTTCAAGATCGGCGCCGCGAAGTAATTGCGTGAATTTCTCATATATTGCAGACCGGGCGCAGAAGCATGTATTTCGCACGGGTAATTATGTGTTTTCGTGGCGCTCTTGCGTTTCCGTCGTTCCGGGACGGGCCGCCGGCCGCGGCCGTCCTCCCTTGGAGGTGCCCGCGATCGTCCGATCGGACGACGCGCACGCCCGCCGTGCGACCGTAGCTTTGCGGCAGGAACTCCCGACCCGCAGAGGACGTCAGATGCTCGACACTGTCCTGAGTAATCCGGTCGCGATGATGATCGTGGCTTCCGAGATCGGCCTGTGGGTGCTGCTGGTCGCGGGGCTCACCGCCCGGTACCCACTCCGGCTGCGGGCCGTCGGCGCGGCCCTGCTGTGGGGTATCCCGCTGCTGGATGTGGCGCTCATCGTGGCCGCCGCGATCGATCTGCACCGCGGTGCGGACCCGGGTGTCGTCCACGGGCTGGCCGCGATCTACCTCGGGGTCAGCGTCGCGTTCGGTCCCGCCATCGTCCGCTGGGCCGATATCCGCTTCGCCCACCGCTTCGCGGGCGGCCCGGCGCCGGTGAAACCGGCCAAGGGCAGCAGGGAACGGGTCGCTGCGGCTTGGCGGGAATGGAGCCGGGTGGTACTGGCCGCTCTGATCGCCTCGGCCGCGCTCGGGCTCATCGTCGTCACCGTTGCCGACGGCGCGCAGGCCGGCGAGTTGTACTGGTGGATCGGCCGGGCCTGGACCGTCGCCGGCCTGTGGCTGCTCTTCGGCCCCGTCTGGGAGGAGTTGTCGGCGATCGGGAAGACGGCGCAGCGATCCTGACCGGACGATGCGCGGTGGGGTCGCCGGATAGCCCCGCGACGCCGAGATGCGGCGTACCACCGGCACCGGACCGCGTAGTCGCTCGTCGGGCATGTACTGGGTGGTCGCCGATACGCCGGTCGCGCCCGCGATCGCGCGGGCGGTATCGCGTATCGGTGCCGCGACACAGCGGATACCCGGTTCGTTGCCCTCGGGGGTCCATGGCCGCACCGGTCCGGCGTAGGTCTGCATGCGGGTGAGGGAATCGTCCGGGCCGACCGGCTTCGCCCCGGTCGGCAGTCGCGCTTCGGCGGCGGCGTACTGCTCGACCCGACGAGGGCGCGCAGCCTCCCCCGCCCGGGGAACCGGCCGCGTTGTGGTGGTGCGGGGAATGGGAAATGATCCCCCCGTGTCAACAACGACGGATACCTCACTCGGCTCGGAACCGAAGCGCTGGAAGGGATTTCTGGATCTGGCCGGCAGTCGGCAGCTGGCGGTCACCGTCCTCGCCGGCATCACCGGCTTCTACTATCTGCTCGTCGCGGTGACCAACTGCACCGATACCGAGACCAACCGCCGGGGGGTCGCCGCGGTGCTGTCGATGGAACAGACCATCCACAACGCCGGCACCGATTGGCGGGCGATCGGCAACGAGACCGTCGCGCTCATCGCCTACATCCTCATCGTCGGCTGGGAGTTCCTCATCGCGTTCGTCCTGCTCGCGGCGGCCGCCGTGTGGGTCAGTGCCCTGCGGGGGCGGGCGGGTGCGACCGCTACCGCCACCCATTTGTCCAGCCTGGGCTGGACGATGGCCGTATTGCTGTTCGCGGGCGGTTTCCTGACCGTCGGCGGTGAATGGTTCCGGATGTGGGCCAACGAGGATGTGAACGCCTCGTCGGCCGCGCTGCAGAATTTCCTGATCGCCGGCGTCGGGCTGATTCTGGTGCACCTGCCGCGCTCCGCACCGGCCCGCTGACCCCGGCGACCGCGATCGGCCGACACGGACCGCCGCATATCCGGTGCCGACCGCGCGAGGTCGTAGTCTCAGCGGATACACCCGCCACGAGAGGGGGCCGCCATGCTCTCCGATCGAACGAAGACACCGCCGCGGGCGGTCGTTCGGGCGGTGGAGCGGGTCCGCGACGGACTGGCCGGGGTCCATCGGCGGTTGGTGCCCGGACATTTCGCTCTCCTGGAGATGGTCGCCGCGGGCTGGCTGTCCCAGGCGATCCACGCGGCCGCCGCCCTGGATATCGCGGGTGCGCTCGCCGGCGGTCCACGCGAGGGCGGCGATCTCGCGCGGGCGGTGGGCGCGGACCCCGACGCGCTGCGGCGGTTGTTGCGCCTGCTGACCGCGCACGGTATCTTCGCCCGCCGTCGCGACGGTCGTTACGCTCTCACCCCCATGGCGCAGGCGTTGCGCATCGACGCGCCTGTCCCGCTGCGGGACGCGGTGCTGTTCTACGGTGGTCGGGCACACCGTGATCACTGGACCCGGCTGGCGGATGTGGTGCGTACCGGCCGGCCGGCCCTTTCCGCCCGCGCCTTCTTCGATCTCGTCCGCGAGGACCGGGAGTTCGGCGATATGTTCGATCGCGCGATGTCCGATATCGACGGCATCGGGCAGAGTGCGGTGCTGGCGGCGCACGACTTCACCCGCTACCGCACGGTCGTCGATATCGGCGGTGGTCGCGGTGCCCTGCTGGCGGAGATACTGCGCCGCGTGCCGGATTGCACCGGCGTGCTGTTCGATCTGCCCGAGGTGGTGGCAGACGCGGCGAAACCGCCGGCCCTGGCCGGGGCCGCCGGACGGTGTACCGCGGTCGGTGGTTCGTTCTTCGACGCGGTCCCCGAGGGCGGCGATGTCTATGTGCTCAAACACATCCTGCACGACTGGCCCGCCGAACAGGCCGGGCAGATCCTGCGAACGGTCCGCGCGGCGATGGCGCCCACGGCCCGGCTGCTGGTGATCGAACTGCTGCTCCCACGCCGGAATCGCCCGCATCCGGGCAACTACATCGATCTCGAGATGCTGGTACACACCGGCGGCCGGGAGCGCACCGAATCCGAATACCGGGCCCTGCTGGCCGGTGCCGGGTTCGCGCTCGTCTCGTGCACACCCACGCTCTCACCGGAGAATGTGCTCGAGGCCGTCCCGGTGCGGTGACAGCGGACGGATATCGGACGCGGGGTCATGGCGCCCGGCCGGCGGATCTGGCCCGGTGCCTGGCCACGTTCACCCGATTGGCGCATCGATCGGAGCAGAAACGACGCCGTCCGTTGCGGGAGGTGTCGACGAATACCCGCGGGCATTCGGCCCGCCGGCACTGCCCGATCCGGCCGGGCGCGGCACAGTACAGCTCGGCCAGCCCCGCGGCGGTGTAGGCCTTCACCCGCTCCTCGATCGGCGCGTCCTCGGCGGCGTAGTGCAGATGCGGTGCGCGTCCGTCGTGCGTCGAGATATAGGGGCGGCTCGTCGTCTCGGCCAGGAGCGCGTTGATGGGCTCGACGCCGGGGGCGCGGAACACCGCGTCGAGCCGGCCGGTCCAGCGGCGCAATTCGGCCGTCTGCCGGGGACTCACCGTACCGATGGGTTTGTAGCCGGCCTCGGCGAGCAGAGCGGCCAGATCCTGATCCGGCGATGCGTTCACCAGCCGGGCCGCCAGCTCCGCCGCAGCACCGCCGTAAGGGTTGAAATGCATAGAACCATTACAGCAAACTCGGGTCATGACCATCACCTGCTCCGTCTGTTCCTGGCCCGAGCCCGCCCTGATCTCCGAGCACGGCGCGGTCCGCTACTGGCGCTGCGTCTGCGGGCAGTGGCTGGTGACCGAAGCGGATGCGGTCACCGCGTCCCCCGGCAGCAGCGACCTCGCCGTGCAGGGTTGACCGTTCGCGTGGCGGAATCCATCGAATCACCGAAAGACCGGGCGCGACGGATATCGAAGAAGTGTGGGTCCGTCGGCCGCGGGTACCCGCGCGGCAGAGACGAGGAGGAGTGATGAGCCACCGAGACGTTGTGCGCGTCCTGCTCGACCGGGCGGGCACCACCTACGCCGCCGAAGCCGGGATCGGACTGGACGACAAGCCCGCCCCGCTGTTCCAGCTGCTCGTGCTGACCGATCTGCTCAGCGCCCGCATCTCGGCCGATATCGCCATCTCCGCGGCCGCCGAACTGATGAACAGCGGTTACCGCACCGCCCGGAAGATGGCCGACGCGGACTGGCAGGACCTGGTCGACGCGCTCGGACGCGGGCATTATCGCCGTTACGACGAGAGCACCGCCTCCCAACTGGGCGCCGCCGCCGGGCGGGCCGTCGAGCGATACGACGGTGACCTCCGCAAACTCGCCGACGAGGCCGGCCACGACCCGAGCCGGGCGGCGGCGCTGATCCGGCAGTTCAAGGGAATCGGCCCCACCGGCGGCGATATCTTCCTGCGCGAAGTGCAGGACGTGTGGACCTGGGCGCGACCCTATTTCGACGAACGCGCGATGCGCGGGGCCGCGAAGGTCGCGCTGCCCACCGACCGCGAAGAGCTCGCTCGGCTGGCGCCGCGCGATCGCACCGCCGAGTTCGCCGCGGCGCTGGTGCGGATAGGCCTCGATGACGATGCGGCGGACGCGGTGCGCGCGGCGGCGGGCTGACCTCCCGCGTCGCGCCGGTGGTGACCCACAGCGTCAGGTGTCGCCCGGGTCGTGCGGCGCCAGGGGAGTGGTCGCCGGGCCCTCGAGGACCTTGCCGTCGATATCGAAGCGCGACCCGTGGCACGGGCAATCCCAACTGGTTTCGGCATCGTTGAACGCCACCAGGCAACCGAGATGGGTGCATACCGCCGAGACGGCGTGCAGTGCCCCGTCGAGGTCGCGGTAGACGGCGCTGCGGTGCCCCGACCTGCGCATCACCGCTCCGCTGCCCGGGGCGAGATCCGCGGCGGTGTCGACGAAGGTCTGCGGGCGGAGCCGGTCGCCGACCAGATGGCGGCCCACATCCAGCCCTGACTTCAGCAGGCTGCCGGCCTCGACCTTCGGGTGCAGGCGCCGCGGATCGTAGATCTTCGCCCAGGGCATCGGTTCGCCGGCCAGTTCGGCGGCCAGCAGCCGCCCGCCCATGATCCCGTGGGTCATCCCCCAGCCGCCGAAGCCGGTGGAGACATACACGTGCCGGGCGCCGGGATGGAAGCGGCCGATATAGGGCATCCCGTCGGAGGTGGTGTTGTCCTGGGCGCCCCAGTGGTAAGCGAGGGTGTCCACCGGGAAATGCTCGTGGGCCCACCGCGCCAGCAGGTCGAAGCGGTCGGTGGTCGAGGCCGTGCCCGGCCGGAGATGCTCTCCGGTGATGATGAGCAGCCGCCGGTCCGCGCCGTAGGGAGCGGTGCGCACCGAGCGCGTGTTGTTCTCCGGCGTGATGTACATACCGTGTGGGTCGTGTTCGGCCGCGATCACACCCGCGACGGCCAGCTCCCGCCGCGGCTGCAGGCGGGTGAACAGTAGCGCCCGGTCGAACACCGGGTAGTGGGTGGTGACCACGACATCACGCGCGCGCACCACCGCGCCGGATTCGGTGGTCAACCGGCAAGGGCTGCCCTCGTCCAGTCCGACGACCCGCGTGCGTTCGAAGATCCGGCCGCCGCGGGCGGTCAGGGCCTCGGCCAGGCCGAGCAGATAGCGGCGCGGATGGAACTGGATCTGGTCGGCGACGCGGACGGCCGCCGCCACCGGGAAGGGCAGACCGGTCGCGGTGACCAGAGTGGCCGGCAGTCCCGCATGTCGTGCGGCATCGACCTCGGCGCGGATCTGGTCGATCCGTTTCTCCTCGGTGACATAGGTGTAGGCAGGCGCCCGTTCCAGTTCGCAGTCGATGCCCAGTTCCGTGGCCGTCCGGTCGAGATGCTCGATCGCGTCCAGTTGCGAGCGGGCGTACAGGCGCGCGGTCTCTTCGTCGAACGACGAACGCAGGGTGTCGTAGACCAGCGTGTGCTGGGCGCTCACCTTCGCGGTGGTGTAGCCGGTGGTACCGGCGACTATCCGGTCGGCCTCGAGGACGACGACCGAGCGTCCGGTGGCCGCGATCTCCCAGGCACTGCAGATCCCCGCGATGCCCGCGCCGACGACCGCGACGTCTGCCTCGATCTCGCCGGTCACCGGCGGATACGACGTCGGCGGGGTGGAATCCATCCAATACGACTCGGCTGTTCCGGTGGGTGAGTTCACGGCACGCGGATACCCCGAACCCGGCGGGTCACACCCGGCGCGGCGTACCGGGTACCGGCCGTTGGGCGGACCGGTGCGGCCGGGTGACGCCCATGGCTTCCGTACGGCGTAAAAGCCGGATACGGTGAGGCGGATATCCGGGCAGTGGAAGGAACGAAGATGTCGGTCGGTGCCACAGTGAACAGGCATATCCAGGAACTCGGCGGCGGATTCATGTTCTCCCGGGAGGCCCGGGAGTACGCCGCCGAAACCGGAGTGGACGGATTCTTCGGTCCCTATACCCGCGGCCGCGGCGGGGTTCTGGGTGATGTGGACGCCGAGGTGGTCACCGCGGCCTTCGGATTCTTTCCGGCGCATTCGATCCGGGCGGCGTGGGAATCGGTCCCGATGCCCGCCGCGAAGGCCGCGCACCGATACGCCCTCGCCTGTCAGGACTTCGGCCGCCGGAAACTCGGTTCCTTCGACGAGGCACCGCGGCTCGCCGAACTACTGGAAGCGGTTGTCGCGGCAGCCGATCCGGCCGGGCTCCCGTTGTTCGCGGGGTGGCGTACGGTACCCCTGCCCGCAGACGCACCGGGTCGCGTCATGCAGCTCTCCCACATCCTGCGCGAATTACGCGGCGGACTGCACCTTCTCGCGGTGCGGGCCGCCGGTATCACCCCGCTGCAGGCCGTCCTGATCTCCGGGTCGCCCCTCAACGACGGTCCCGGCCAGGCCCGCTTCTACGGGTGGCCCGAGCCGTTCGAGGAGATCTCCGACGAGATCCGGGCCGCCTGGCAGCGCGCGGAATCGATCACCGACGACCTCATCGCCCCCGCGTTCTCGGTCCTCGACGACGAGGGAGGCGCCGACCTCATCCGTCTGGTCGCCGCCGCCCACGCCGCGACCTTCGCCCGCTGAGGCCCACCGGCCGCGTCCCCCGGCCCCCCACGCTGCGGCACCCGCCGCCGGACCCGGGCGCTCTTCCCGTCGGTGACGGTACTCACAGTTGCGGCGGGGTACTTTGTCCCTGCCCGTGGCGCCCGAGCAGGTCCCGGCCGGCGCGGAAACCACGGGCCGGCGTCGCCGGGCCGCAGACCACTGCGTGCCCGCTTCGCCGAGTCCGATGGGCCGCGAAGCCCGTAGCTCATCGGATATCTGCGTCACCTGCGAGAAAGCACAGCACGATATGAGTCAGCCCGAATCGGTCCTCCGCGACGATTCCGAAACCGTTCCCGCCCCGGCCGTCGCCGATTCCGGTTCGCGAAGTCGCTGGTGGGTACTGGCCGTGGTCTGCGTCGGCACGATGATGACCTTCGTCAATGTCTCGTCGACCATCGGCGGCCTGGCGATCATCCAATCCGACCTGCACGCCGGGTCCGCGGCCGCGGTCTGGATCAGTAGCGCCTACAGCCTGGTGGTGGCCAGTCTCGTTCTCGGGGCCGGAACCCTCGCCGACCTCGTCGGCCGCCGGCTCGTCTTCGCCGCCGGAGCAACCCTGTTCGCGGTGGGCAGCGGCGTCGCGTTCGCGTCGCACAGCACGCCGGCGCTGATCGCCGCGCAGGTGGTCATGGGCGTGGGCGGGGCGATGGTGCTGCCCGCCGGTCTGGCCATCGTCAGCCACGCCTTCGCCGAACACGAACGCACCGAGGCGATCAGTATCTGGGCCGGCAGCTCCGGTCTCGGGCTGGCGGTCGGCCCACTCGTCGCCGGCGCCCTGCTCGACAACTTCTCCTGGCACTCGATCTACATGATCAATGTCGTGCTGGGGGCGATCGCCCTGCTCGGTGCGGTCACCCTTGTCGCCGAGAGTCGCCAGCCCGGCCGCACCCTCGATCCCGTCGGTATCGCGCTGGGCACGCTCGCGGTGGGCGCTCTCACCTACGCGGTGATCGAGGGTGGCGCCTCGGGGTACACCGCGGGCCATATCCTGGTGGCGTACGCGGTGCTGGCGGTCTCCCTGGTGGCCTTCGTCTGGTACGAGGCGCGCCATCCCGATCCGATGCTCGATATCACGCTGTTCCGTTCGGCGTCCTTCAGCGCGGTGATGGCGGGCGCCGCCATCACGATGTTCGCGTTCACCGGGACCGCGCTGGTCACCGTGCTCTATCTCCAGCATGTGCAGGAAACCACCCCGCTCGGCGCGGGAAGCCGCCTGCTGGTGATGTTCGTGCCGTTCATCGTCGTGAGCGCCGTCGCCGGTCGCCTCGTGCATCGCACCGGCTTCAAGACCATGCTCACGCTGGGACTGCTCGTGATGGCCGCGGGTGTCTTCGCGTTGCTGGCCACTCCGCCCGAGCCCGGCTTCGGGCGGGTCTGGCCGGGGCTGCTGCTGGTGGGTATCGGCAGCGGGATGCTCGTGGCACCCTCCACCGCGGCCGCTGTCATCAGTGTTCCGTTGCACCAGGCCGGGATGGCCAGTGCCGCGGTCAATATGTTCCGCCAGGTCGGCAATGTCCTGGGCGCCAGTATTCTCGGCACCATTCTGACCACACGGTTCGCCACCGAACTCACCGACGGGCTGCACCGGCAGAACCTTCCCGACGAGACCATCGGCACGATCGTCGAGGCGGCCGGCGAAGGCGACTCCTCGACCGCCTCGCTCCCCGCCGCCCTCGCGGACCGGATCACGGCCGCGGTGCACGAGGCCTTCACCGCCGCGGATCATCTCGCGCTCACCGCGGCCGGTGCCGTCCTGCTCGTCACCGCGCTGCCCGTGCTCGCCTTCGTCCGGCAGCGGCCGGCGCACGTCGTCGCCGACTGACGTTCGACGGAGTATGCCCTCGACCGCCGGTATCCGGGGTTCAGCGCACCGGATACCGCGGCGCCGAGAGCCTTTCCGCGCGCCGCTGCCGGCCGTCGCCGGCCCGGCCGCCCTCACCCGGCCGCGGACTCCCAGACGAATCCGTCCGGGTCGGTGAACGAACCAGCGGTGCCGGCGATGACGATACGGTGTGAACCGCTGCCGTCCGGGGAGACGCCGGCGTCCTTCGCCGCGGCGCGGCGTCCGTAGAGGGCAAGCTTCACCGGCGAGCCCGGGGTCGCGAACTCCACGTATTTGCTCCCGAAGCTCTTGGCCACCGTCAGGCCGCGTTCGACATAGAACCGCTTGGTGGCCTTGACGTCGTCGACCCCGAGCAGCAATACGACCTCGTCGATCTCGCGGGTGACCGGCCCGGTGTCCTTCTTCTTCGAGGTCGTTATCTTCCAGATCGCGCCGTCCGGTGCCCGGAGGACACCTCCGTAGCCCCAGAAGCTCTTCGCGGCGGGCTTCACAACGATGAACCCGGCGCCGAGCGCGCTGTCGACGAGACTGTCGACGTTTCCGGGTTGCGACACCACCAGGGAAAGGATGTAACCGCGGAATCCGTTCGTGGGGGTCTGCCCGACTCGGAAGCCCAGCTGATCGCCGAGGCCGAAGGCGGTGGCGTACGTGGCCCGGGCGGCCTCGAGGTCGGGCACCTCGAGGTGGACGGTGAGGGCGGTGGTGGTGTGTGTCGAAGCGTTCATGCTGTTCACGCTAATTCCGGTCCGGTCACCGATGCTTCTCGATTCCTGATCAGTGCGCTCGGGCGGACCTCCGGACAGCCCCACCGCGTTGCGCCATTCGAACTGCGCGCGCGGCGGCGCGAGCGCGGCTGGGGGTCGAGGCTCATCCGGGAGAAAGTCACGCCGAGCAGGCAGGCTGAAACCTGTTGTCGAGCTGGTGCTCTCACGTCGGCGTGATTGATGTGGGTGTGCCCTGTTCGACGCCGTCCGGGCAGCTCTCGCCGCCGACATCGGCCCGTCGGCGATCGCGCGGGCCTCGGAGTTCAGCCGCGACTACATCGCCGAGATCCGGGACGGCTAAGGTCCCAAAGGGGTCTGAGACAGCGCCGAGCTCGTGCTTATCGTTATGTCAGGGCTTGGGCGGGACATCACTGCCCAGCCGTTGCTGTACCGCCTTCGCGGGTTGCCTGCTGCCGGGGTCGAGTGCGTGTCGGGGGATTCGAGGAGCAGCGCAGCGAGTGCGGGTATGCTCACCTGATCTCGAAACGCTCACTGCCTGTGGGAGTTCCGAGGTCCGTGCGCTTTTCTCTGTTGGGTCCTGCTCTTTCTCGGGAGGTTGTGGTGCGTGTCGGTCGATTCGTATCGGTTGTTGCCGCGGTGATGCTCGTCGCGCTCGTCACCGGCGGGGGCCCTGCCGCCGGACAGAGCGATTACGCGCAGACCGGGCTCACTCTGCACAACCAGTACCGGGCCAAGCACGGCTCTCCGGCCATGACCCTGACCCAGGACCTGAACAGCCAGGCCCAGAAATGCGCGCAGTACTACGCCCAGAAGCGCACGATCGATCACACCTGCCCCTACAAGAACGGGGCCGGGGAGAACCTCGTCGGGGGAGCGGGCACCTGGGACGGTGTCTCCTTTGTCCAGATGGGCACGAAGATGTGGTACGACGAGGTCGAGAACTACGACTTCAACAACCCCGGGTTCAGCATGGCGACGGGTCATTTCACGCAGTTGGTGTGGAAGGCCAGCACTCGACTCGGTGTCGGGTACGCCTCGGAAGGCGGCTACACCGCCGCCGTCGCTCTCTACAACCCGGCCGGCAACGTAGAGGGGCAGTTCCCCCAGAACGTGGCACGTCCGCGCTGAGCCGGGCCTGTCCACGGCATCCTCCCGGCCATAGGGGACGCCGTCGGTGACCAACAAAACCGACACGCGCGCCACGCTCTACGACACCGATGATTGTCAGTTTGCGTACAGGAGCACGGTCGAGCCCGGCGATGACTTCTACAAGGGCGGCACGTTCTTCAAAGGCGTGATCTTCGGCGACACAACTGTCAACGACCGTGAGAAGCGTCCGGAGCGGAGAGTCCCGGTCGAGCCCGGCGGCGGGGTTCAAGACGACAGCCCCTCGGGAGACGAGGATCCCTGGGTAGACGACCGTCCCTCGGAAGGCGAAGTTGGCTGATCAGGGCTGAGCTGGACATCCGCCGCCGGTCGCTGGACCGGCGGCGGATGCGCCTGTGCCGGAGTCTCGCCGCCCCCACCCGTCGGGCCGAGGGGGTAGCGGGCGGGCTCAGACCGGCCCGAGATCCATACCGCCACGCCGCCGGTTGGTCGCGGTCAGTTCTTCGCGGTCAGTTCCGGAAGGTGCTTATAAAGCGTCGTCCGCGAGATCCCGAGCAGCCGCGCGATCGAGGACACCGACTCATCCGGCCGGGTGAGCAGCGCGCGGGCCTGGCGGACCTGTTCCTCGCTCATGGCCGGCGGCCTGCCGAGCCGCTGCCCGCGGGCCCGGGCCGCGGCGAGGCCTTCGTGGGTGCCGTCGACGATGAGCTCGCGGATGAATTCGGCCGGCGCGGCGAACACATGGAACACCAGCCGCCCGCCGGGGGTGGTGGTGTCGAGGGCTTCGTGCAGGGACCGGAACCCGATGCCGCGGCGGCGTAGGTCGGCCACGATCGAGATCAGGTCCTGCAAGGACCGGCCGAGCCGATCCAGGGAGGCGACGACGAGGGTGTCGCCGGCGCGCATATAGTCCAGGCACTTCGCGAGTTGCTCGCGCTCGATGTTCTTACCGGACTTCTTATCGGCGAAAACCTTCGTGCACCCGGCCGCCTTCAAGGCGCGGGTCTGGCGGTCCAGGTTCTGGTCCCGGGTGGAGACGCGGGCGTACCCGATCAGTGCTCCGCCGCCGCCGATCGGATCCAGGGCATCGCCGTCGAGGGCAAGCGGTTCGAGCGCATCGGTGTCCGTCACCCCTGAATCGTACATAAAAGGGCGATCCGGCATTGTTGAACGTGCGGATTTTACGACATGTTTTTTGAACAGTCGCCGATTAAGAGCGACCTGGGCGTTTCTGTCGACGTTCGAAGTCGACTGCGCTGGTGTTCGAAGACGTGCGCAACGGGATTGGGTCGTACGGGCGTCAGACTTGCGTGTTTGGTCGTTGTCTGGGTGCCTCGTATTTGCTCCAGGGTGACTTCGTCGGGTCACCGGATTCGTTCAGTTCCATTTCGGAACCGTGTCCGACGATGATGTCGCCATCCTGCTTGATCAAGCCTGGCCCCGGCTCTTCGCTGGTGTTGTAGCTGTAGACATGGGGCTTGTCGGTGGCATGTACATCGAAGCCTATTCCTGTCGACTGCAGCGATTCGGCGGACTCGCGCGCGGCCGAGCCTGCGGCGGGTGAACACGACATCTGGACCAGTTCGGCCGTGGGTGCGCCCTTGACGGCCTGTTTGAAATGCTCGTCTGCGGCAAGGATCGTCCCGTAGGTCTCTCCGTTGACTCGCATGGGCACCCATCTGCTCCATTTCGTGAACGGAATCTTCTTCTTGACCTGGACGTCGTATCCGTTCTGATGGGCGTGTGCCCGCGCGAATACCGTCTCTTCACCCCAAGGGGCTGGGAACGTCCTTCTGTAGACCCACTTCGGCTGCTCGCGCCCTCGACCCTTCGTGTATTGGTGGTACTCGTGGCTCGCGGATACATGTCCTTCACGAGTGAAAATCATCGGTTTCTTTACGTCTCTGAGCTTCGATGGGAATTGCACCCCGACAATCTTCTTGTCGTGGCTCAGGATCGGCACGCTGCGGACTTGGTCGGGCGTGAAGGTGTGAAGGAGTCCGGTGCGGCTCTGGCCGAAAAGGAGTGGTGTATCCGGGTCGACTCGACTTATCGCACGGGCTCCTGTTCCGTCGGCTGTGACGAGATTGTCGGATATTTTTCGGATATCGTTCGAGATTCCGTGCATGCTCTTTTGTAGTGCGCCGCCGGTGTTGGTGGCTGCTGTGCGAAGTCGGCCGGTTATTCGGGCGAGTTGAGCGGCAAGCGTCATTCGGCCAATAGCAGACTGCGGGTCAGTAGCCGGAACTGGGCGGGACTGCCTGGATTGAGCAGGATATCGGCGCCGGCGGGCACGATGTCGGGCAGCGCGGTGCCCTGCACTGGCCACCACCGGTCCGCCTCGACCCGGTGTTTGTGTAGTGCCGCGGTGGCGACCGCGACGCACGGTGCCCCGTCCGGAGCCGGTCCCACCAGTGGTTCGTTCTGGTTGTCGCATCCGATCTCCACCACGGCGCCACGCAGCGCCGCGATGATCTCTTCGCCGCCGATGTCGTCACCGTCGGCGCTGCGCCTCAGCACGGCATCGATGGGATCGGTCGGCAATGTCTCGTCGGCAGGGACGTAATGCGGATTGGGTTCGAATGGCCCCGCAACGCCATCTTTGCCGATCATCCAGCCACCGAGGATCACCCCGGACGGCGGCATCACCTCCGGTGCGGTTTCCTGCCAGCGCGGATCGACCAACACCAGCCAGTCGCCCCGTCGAACGGTGGTCGGGGTCGAGTCCCCCATGTTTCTCCCCTAGTGCCGATCAAGTCCGGTGCCGACAGCCAGCGCTTCCCAGTCTTTCATCAAGGTCCGAATGTACTGCCAATTTGGGGTATCAATTTATGGACGGATGAGATCTGGTGGGTCTGTTCACCGGACGTTCGTTTGCCTTATGGCATAGATAACTGTCAATATCGATTAATGTCTAAATCGCAGTTACCGGTGGAGCCGGTCGACGGATGCAGCCCGTCACCGCTGGAGCGGGAGCCGTTGGGCGCCGAGACGGCGGTGGAGTTGGCAACCGTGTTCAAGGCGCTGTCGGATCCGGTGCGGCTGCGGTTGCTGAGCTCGATCGCTTCGCGTGCTGGACAGGAGGCGTGCGTATGTGACCTGTCGGTGGGTATCGACCTGACTCAGCCGACGATCTCGCATCATCTGAAGGTGCTGCGTTCGGCTGGCCTGTTGACCAGTGAGCGCCGGGCGTCGTGGGTGTACTACCGGGTGGTGCCGGAGGCTTTGCAGCGGCTGGCCGATGTCCTGCAGACCGAGAGCGGTGCACCGTTCGAGGTGCGCGCATGACCGCCCCCGCCACCGAGTCCGGTGTGGTGGGCAAGCTGTCGACCCTCGACCGGTTCCTGCCGGTCTGGATCGGTGTGGCCATGGCGGCCGGTCTGCTGCTGGGCCGGGTGATCCCCGGGCTCGGCGACGGGTTGGCGGCGGTGGAGATCGACGGGATCTCGCTGCCGATCGCGATCGGGCTCCTGATCATGATGTACCCGGTGCTGGCCAAGGTCCGCTACGACCGCCTCGACACCGTCACCGGCGACCGTCGCCTGCTGGCCGGGTCACTGGCCTTGAACTGGCTGCTCGGCCCGGCACTGATGTTCGCCCTGGCCTGGCTGCTGCTCCCCGACTTGCCCGAGTACCGCACCGGCTTGATCATCGTCGGGCTCGCGCGCTGTATTGCGATGGTCATCATCTGGAACGACCTCGCCTGCGGGGACCGGGAAGCCGCCGCGGTACTGGTCGCGCTGAACTCGATCTTCCAGGTGATCATGTTCGCGGTCCTGGGCTGGTTCTACCTCTCCGTCCTCCCCGGATGGCTCGGCCTCGAACAAACCACGATCGAGGCATCCCCGTGGCAGATCGCGAAATCGGTGCTGATCTTCCTCGGCATCCCGCTGCTGGCCGGCTATCTCACCCGCCGGTTCGGGGAGCGGGCGAAGGGCCGCGACTGGTACGAAACGAAACTGATCCCGCGGATCGGGCCGTGGGCGCTCTACGGGCTGCTGTTCACCATCGTGGTGCTGTTCGCGCTGCAGGGTGACCGCATCACCTCCCAGCCCTTGGATGTGGTCCGGATCGCGGTGCCGCTGCTGGCGTATTTCGCGATCATGTGGGGTGGCGGCTACCTGCTGGGCGCGGTGATGGGTCTCGGGTACGAGCGCACGACCACGCTGGCGTTCACCGCGGCGGGCAACAACTTCGAACTCGCCATCGCGGTCGCGATCGCCACCTACGGCGCCACCTCCGGCCAAGCACTGGCCGGGGTCGTCGGCCCGCTGATCGAGGTCCCGGTGCTGGTCGCCCTGGTGTATGTGTCGCTGGCGCTGCGCAACCGATTCCGCACCACCACCGCCACCGATGTTTCTGTTGAAGGGGGTTCCCGCTGATGTCCAAGCCCAGTGTGTTGTTCGTGTGCGTGCACAATGCCGGCCGCTCCCAGATGGCCGCCGGGTTCCTCACCCATCTGGCCGGGGAGGCGATCGAGGTCCGCTCCGCTGGTAGCGCCCCCGCCGATCAGGTCAACCCGGTCGCGGTGGAGGCGATGGCCGAACTCGGTATCGATCTCACCGGTCAGGCCCCGAAGATCCTCACTCCCGATGCGGTGCAGGCCTCGACTGTGGTGATCACCATGGGCTGCGGCGACGCCTGCCCGTTCTTCCCCGGGGTCGGCTACCGCGACTGGGTCCTGCCCGACCCGGCCGGCCAGGGCCTGGAGGCGGTGCGCGCGATCCGTGACGAGATCCGGGACCGCGTCCAAGCGCTCATCGACGAACTGCTACCCGCGCGCGCACCTGATCTCGGTCTGCAATACCCGTGAGCTCCCGGCGAATCTGCTGTTTCGCCGGGAGCTCACCGGTTATCGGGCCTGGTCGACCGGTCGCGGCGCCGCGACCGCCGGGGCGAGGTGCCGGGCCAGCCAGGCCGCGTCCCGGCCCACCCCGCGCAGCGACGCCGAGGACGGGGTGCGCTGCCACTCCAAGCCCAGATACCCCAAACCCGGGTGAGTGGTGGAGATCCCGCGGTGATGCCGCGGCGCCCCGGTCTCGGACAGGGCCCCCGTCCTGGCCAGATACGGCAGATGCGGCCGGTACCCGGTGGCGAAGATGACCACATCGATCCGGGTGCGAGACCCGTCCGGCCACACCACCCCGTCGGCGTCGAAACCGGTGAACATGGCCCGCCGCGCCGGTTTCCCGGCCGCGACAGCGGCGCGGTAGCGGCCGTGATCGAGTACCGGCTGCGTGGGCGGATCGGTCACGAACCGGGCCAGCGGTGCGGCGTCGAACCCGGTGACGGTGAACCAGAAATGCACGTCGCGGCCCAGCGGACGCTGCGGGATGAACTTCACCGGCGCCCTACTGGCGAGCACTACCTCATCGGTGTGGTCGGCGAGCTCGGCGGCGATTTGCACCCCCGAATTCCCCGCGCCCACCACGACCATCCGCAGACCGGCGTACTCGCCCGGGGACCGGTAATCGCTGGCGTGCAGGATCTTCCCGCCGAACTCCTGCTGCCCGGGCAACACCGGGATGGACGGGGCGCCGAAGGACCCGGTGGCCGCGATCACCCGGGGCGCGGTGAACACCTGCCCGGTGCCGGTGGTGACGGTGAACCCGTCTTCCCCGGTGGTGACCGTCTGCACGGGGGTGCTGGTGTGGAGGTCGGCGTCCAGACCGGCGGCATAAGAGCGCAGGTAGTCGATGACTTCGTCGCGATGCGGATACCGGCCCGGGTCTCCCGGGAACCGGCGGCCGGGTAGGGCGCTGTAGGCGGCCGGGGAGAACAGGGTGAGGCTGTCGTAGTAGCGCGGCCACGATCCGGTCGCCTCCGGGCCGGCTTCCAGCACCGCGGTCCGCAGACCGTGGGCGGTGAGGTGGTGGGCGCCGGCCAGCCCGGACTGGCCGCCACCGATGACCAGCGCGTCGTATTCGTTTGTCACACGATCTCTTTCTGCGAATGAACACCGGTGGCGGCCGCGATCAGTGCCGAGGCCGCGGCGATACCGGCGAGGACGAGGTAGGCGTGGGCGTAGCTGCCGGTCCACGCCGACAACACCGTGCCCGCCCAGGGGGCCAGGGCGGACACGATCACCACCGGCGCGGACAACAATCCGTTGAGGCGCCCGTAATGGGTGGCGCCCCAGCGGTCGGTGACCGCGGTGGCCTGGATGAGGGTGAAGATCCCGCGCACCAATCCGGCACCGATCGACACCGTGATCAGCACGATCACCCCGGTGACCACCCCGAGTAGTGCGGTGGAAGCGGCGAGCGCGGCGATCACCACCACAGTGCGGGTCGTGACGCCGGTATGGCGGGCCAGCAGCGGATACCCGACCCGGCCCAGCACCTGCCCGGCGCCACCGAGACCGAGCGCCCACGCCGCCAGGGCGGGTGAGAGGCCTTGTTCCTGCATCAACGCGACCAGGTTGAAGATCCCGGCGAAACTCGCGAACGCCGCCAAACACAGCGTGATCACCAGCGCGGCGAACCGCGGACTACGCGGGATCCCGGAATGATCCGCCTGCGCCGCGGTCTCGGGGACCGGGGGATCCGGCCAGCCCACCCGTAATCCGATCCAGTGCACCGGGATCGTGAGTACCGCCAACGCGACGGCCAGGACGAGATAGGTGGTGCGCCAGCTGGTGTGGGCGTCCAGGGTCGCGGTGACCGGCGCGAACACTGTCGAGGCCAGCCCGCCGGCGAGGGTGAGGATCATCAGCGCCTGTACCCGATCGGTACCCCACCATCGGGTCAACGCCGCGAACGCCGGCGGATACAACACCGCCCCCATCGCCACACCCGCGGCCAACCAGCCGAGATAGAACACCACCAGGTTCGGGGCCGCCGCGATCACACCGAGTGCGGCCACTCCGAGCAGTGATCCGGCGGTCATGATCCGGCGCGGGCCGGTCCGGTCCAGCACCGCACCGACCGGGATCCCGGTGAGCGCGGTGGCGAGCTGGCCGAGGGAGAACGCGGCGGTGATCGCCGGCGCCGACCACCCGGTATCGCCGGTGATCGACACCGACAACACCGGAAACGCGTAGTAGAGAATCCCCCAACTCGATACCTGGGTCACACACAGCACCGCCAACACCCGGCGGCGCCCCGCCCGCGACAGCCCAGCTCCCGCCGCGGACGCGGTTTCCACACCGATCACGAAACCCGGGCCCTCACCTGGCGGAAGCGGCGGCGGCCGACGCGCAGCAGGTCACCCCGGACTCCGAACCCGCCTCGGCCTCAGCGTCGGGGGCGGCCTGGCCGGTGGTGCCGCAGCACGCCGACACCGCCTCTGCATCGTCCTTACCGGCGAACTTCGGCTCGCTACCGAAATGCTCGGTATCGGCCAGCACGGTGTAGACCTCCCATCGCTCGGCGCTCGGGCCACTCACCCACACCTTGTCCTGGGTGGCGAAGCAACAGGTCGTCGCGATCTGCTCCTCGGTGAACAGACCCGCCTCCGACAGCCGGGCGATCTCGGAGTGGACCTTTTCCGAGGACTCCACCTCCACCCCGAGGTGGTTGATGCTGCCGCCTTGGCCGGGGTTCTCGATCAGGACGAGTTTCAGTGGCGGGTTCTCGACCGCGAAGTTCGCATATCCGGGCTTGCGTTTGGCCGGGCCGGTCGCGAACAGCGTCGAGTAGAACTCGATCGCCTGCTCCAGATCATCGACGTTGAGTGCGAGCTGAACACGTGACATCATCACCACCACCTGTGAGACATATATCGAAGTACTGACGGTGGTCAGTCTGCCACCTTTTCGACATAAGTCAATATCTGCCGGTAGAGTAGTTCACATGCCCAAAGCGCTCCCCGTCATCGACATCACCGCCCCCGTCTGCTGCGCCCCCGTGGCCGCCGGACCGATCGACGACGACGCCGCCCTGGAAGTCGCGCTCCGGCTCAAAGCCCTCGCCGACCCCGTCCGGGTCAAACTCATGTCCCTGCTGCTGGCCGCCCCGGATACAGGCCGCACCGGCGGCGACCTCGCTGCCGCGGTCGGACTCTCCGAATCCACTGTCAGCCACCACCTCACACAGCTGCGCAAGGCCGGGTTCATCGACTCCGAACGCCACGGCATGAGCGTCACCCATCAAGTCCGCCGCGACGCCCTCGCCGCGCTCTGCGTCGTCCTCGACCCCAACTGCTGCCGCTGAACACCCCAGCCCACCGTTCACAAAAAAGGGGTATTCCTAGACGGTAGGTCGGTAGTAAACATCGCTGACCAGCGATTATCTCGTGGCTACTTGTTCAAGAAAGCATCGGTTGATGGACAATCGATCACTGTAAGTGCAGCCCGCCGGGAGTCAGTCCTGTCGCGCCTGTTCGGTAGGCGCACGCGTGGCTGCGTACTGCCTACCGTGGTTTCGGAAGCCGCCGAGCACGGCCCGCCTGTGGCAGTCGCCTGGGTCACGGCGCGACGTGGGCGACGGCTCCGATTTCCAGTGCCGTCCACACCGCGCCGTCGGGGCCCATGGTGATGCCGTGTGGTTCGGACGCCGGTGTGGGCAGATCATATTCGGTGATCTCGCCGGAGAAGCTGATTCGTCCGAGGCGGTTGGCTCCCCATTCGGTGAACCAGCACTCACCGGAGGCCGACGCGGTGATGGCGTGCGGTTTCGCCGCCGGGTCCGGCAACGGGAACAGGTTCATCATGCCATCGGGCTCGAGGCGGCCGATCCGGCCGGCGGTGATATCGACGAACCATACGGCGTCCGGACTGCACGTTATCCCTACCGGTGCGCCCGGATCGGGCAGTGGGTGCTGGGTGATGTTGCCGTCGAGGTCGATCCGTCCGATGGCGGCGGCTTGGTTGAGGGTGAACCACAGTGCGCCGTCGGGACCGCGGGTGATCATGGACGGGAATCCGCCCCGGACGGGGAGGTCGATGTGGGCGATCTGTCCGTCGGTGGTGATGCGGCCGATGCGGTCGGTGTTCATCTCGGTGAACCACATGGCCTCGTCCGGACCGGCGCAGATCCCGAACGGGCTGCTGCCCGCCGGCAGGCCGAACGCTGTCACGACACCATCGGTGGTGATACGCCCGATGTGGTCGTCACCGGATCGGGTGAACCATAAGGCGTCGTCCACGCCGGCGGCGATGACCGTCGGTCGGGATCCGGCGGCGCCGACCGAATACCGGTCGAGCACACCGTCGACGGTCAGGCGGGCGATTTCGCCGCTCTGCGCCAGCGTGATCCAGAGCGCGCCGTCGGCGCCCGTGGTGATGCCGTATGGGCCCGCCGCGGCGTCGGCCACCGGAAACTCCTGGACGAGGCGACTGTCGGCATTTTGTGTCATCGATGGCCCTTTCCCGGCTCGGTCATTCGGCAGCAGCGTCGACCCGGTGTACCAGGTCGACGATGATCGAGGCGAGTTCGGCGGGCCGGGTCATCGGCACGTTGTGTCCGGCGTCGATGCCGAGCGCCGTTGTCTCACGATCATCGAGCACGAGGCCGTCGATCACGCACAGCGCCCCCGAATCGACAACTCCGGCAGCTGCCGCCGCCGTTACGGCGTATCCACCAGTGGAATGCCCCACCAATACCGGCCGATCCCATCCCAGCGCGACTACCACCTCGCCGAGATCTCGCCACAAGCCGACACTGTGCCCATAGCAGCCGTCACCCCGCAACTCTTTAACAACTCAGGGACTTGGTTCTGATCTCGACTCTCGACACCACCTGATCGCGAATCTCGACATCGCCGGATCTTCCTGGTCGCCGATTCCGACGTCACCACAGCCAGTCGGCCCGGAAGGAGCCGAGAGTGAATCGACCAGCTGCGGAAGGTCGGCCGGGTACGGCCGGGAGGTCCCCACACTGCCTCGGCGGTCTCGAGATTCGCGATCATCGGCACCCGAGGTGGTGTCGGATTCGCCACCAAAAGATGTCGAAATCCACGCTCGGAGCCAGTCGGCTGTGGGCCCGGGCGGTTTCGCCCGGGCCCACAGCCGGTGGTGTGGCCGGTCAGGCCGAGACGGGGGTCCATTGTTCGGCCGGGGTCCGGCCGGGCAGGGGCTGTCCGATCAGGGCCAGGGGGACGAAGAAGTTCACCTGGCCGATGGCCATGGCGAGGGTGGCCAGGGCCTTGTCGTCGTAGTGCTCGGCGGCGAGGGCATAGAGTCCCTCGGGCACCCGTTCACCGTGCGCGGCCGGCTGCAGGACGGCTTCGACCAGAGCGAGTGCGACACGTTCGGCGTCGGTGAAGTAGGGGGCGTCGCGCCAGGTCGCGACCGCGGCGATCCGTTCCTCGGATTCGCCGGCGTTGCGCAGGTTGCCGGTGTGCAGGATGACGAGATAGGTGTTGCCGACGATCTGGCCGGCGCGCAACTGAACGAGGCCGATCGTGGTCCGGGGGATCGTCCCGTTGCCGGTGGCCTTGAACAGTGCGGCGCCGATCTCGCCGAGTTCGGGGACGAGCTGCTGGGGGTTGGGCAGCCGGGAGCCGTCGCGCTGTCCGGTGGTGATGTTCGCGGTCATGGTGTGGGTTTCCTTTTCTCTTCTTGTGGTGAATTGCTGGTGGATATTCGGGGGTCAGGCGTGCTGGGGCCGGGAGCCGCCGAGTGCGCGCAGGGTTGCGGTGGTGTATCCGCCTTGGGGTAGCCAGGCGCGGGCGGCGAAGGTGGCGGCGGCGAAGAACAGCGGCATCGCCCATTTGTCGGGGCCGTCGCCGGCGGCCATGTGTGAGGTGGCGGCGCCGCCGTAGACGAAGACCAGTCCGGCGTAGGCCCATTCCTTTGTTTGTGGGTGGCCGGGGGTCAGGATCGCGGCGAGTGCGGCGGTTTTCGCGACGCCGAGGATGGTGGCGAAGTACAGGGGGTAGCCGAGGTGGTCGAAGGAGTCGCGGACGTAGGAGATGCGGGCCAGGTCCCAGTAGGCGCCGACGGCGGTTTCGGCCAGGACGGCGGTGATGGGGACCCAGCGGGCGAGTTCGAGGCCGCGGGTGATCATCGAAGTGGTGCGAGTGGACATGGTCGTGTTGCTCCTGGAAGTGAGAGGGGTGGTCGCTGAAGGGTCAGGCGGCGCTCGCGAGACCGGTGGTGGTCGCGGTGCGGTGCAAGACGGCGGCGAGCCGGGCATTCTCGGGGGCGTTGAAGGCGAAGGCAGCGCGGCGGCGGGTGTAGCCGTAGGTCAGGCCGCTGTGCGGGTCGGCGAATCCGTCCGAGCCTGCGGAGCCGGTATGCCCGAAGGCGTGGGCGCCCAGGAAGGGATACAGCAGGGATTTGGCTTCGAAGCCCAGCGTGTAGGGGGCGCGGTCGCCGCGCACCAGGTCCGGACCGTGAGAGTGGATGGCGGAGATGGTGGCGATGGTGTCCAGTGACAGCAGCGGTTCTCGGCCGTCGATTCCGGTGGTGGCTGCCGCGTACATTGCTGCCACACCGTGCGCGCTGCCGACGCCGCCGGCCGAGCTCTGGCCGAGGCGGCGCAGTGTCGTGTTGTTGGGTAGTGCCATGACGTCGGCGGCGGTGAAGCCGCGGGCGTTGAGGTTGTAGGAGATACCCGCGACGCTGTGCGGGTTGGGTGAGTTCGCGGCGAAGACCGCTTCCATCTCCGGCGTGGCCTGCCAGGGAAGGATCGGCAGGTATCGGTGGTCGAGTTCGGCGGGCAGGCCGAGATAGACATCCAGCCCGTAGGGTGCGCGGATCCGCTGTTCGAACAGGCTCTGGATGGTGCTACCGGTGACCGCGCGCACTACCTCACCGACGATGGCGTAGGTGACGAACCCGCCGTATCCGTGCATCGAACCCGGTTCGAAGAAGGGCCGCTGCCCGACCAGGCGTTCGGCGATGACCTGTTCGTCGGCGAGTTCGGCGACGGTGAATCCCCCGTCGACACCGACGATCCCGGACCGGTGCACAAGCACATCCCGCACGGTGATGCGCTCCTTGCCCGCCGCGGCGAACCGTGGCCAGTAATGGGCGACCGGCCGGTCGACATCAAGAGCACCGTCTTGGATCAGCAGCGCCACCACCAGCCCCGCGGCACCCTTGGTCGTGGAATGCAGACCGGTCAGCGAGGTGCCCGAGACCTCCCGTCCGGCCCACAGGTCCACCACCTTCCTGCCTCGCACGAACGCGGCCAGCTGCGCACCCGATTGCCCGTCCTCCTCGGCGACGACAGCGGCGAACTCGGCACGCACCTGCTCGTATCCGTCGGCGACAATGCCGTGCACTTCGATCCCGTTCACAGTGTTGTTCCTTTCGGCAGCGGCTCGGATGGTTCACGCGGCGGGAGCACCCGGTTCCGGAAAGCCGCCGCGGTTGGTTCTGGAGCACTGACGGACCACGGCGGGAAAACGTGACCGCGACACGAGAAAAAGCAGGTAGAGCCCAGGAGAGACGATGGCGGAATGGTCGTTCCGTTGTGGTCGACCGACAGCCGGTCCCGGCGGGCGCGGACTACGGCGAGGGAAGCAATTGATGAAGACCTATCGGGTCACGTTTCCCGCCCCTGTTCGTCACTGGTACGGGACGAGGATCGAGCAGACACCGTGCGCGATGCTCGCTCACCGATGCCGACGACGCCGGTGCCGCAGGCGTGGCCGCGCCCTGCCCGCACGGTACCGGCGACGTCGGTTACCTCGGCGGTGGGCCGAGCACCTGCCCGGCCTACGTGATCACCAGCGAAATCCCACGCGACCTTCGGTGGAGCTCACTTCGAGTACGTAGCCAGGATCCGTTATTCGATGACGAGGACGGCCGAGGCATGGGCAGGGAGCGTGAGTCGACCACCTCGGACAGCGTGGGCTGTCGGTGTACCCGTGGGCGTCGAGGCGTCGACCGAGTACAGAGTCGACCGTTCGGTGCAGTCACCGACTTCCACTTTCACGGGCACGTTGCGCTTGTTCACCAGAACGACGCGTCGGCGCCCGTCGGTGCCGACGGTGGCCTGGGCATGGATGCGGGCATCGGGATAGCCGGGTGCGCCTGTTGTGGTGGGTACGAGCCGGTCACCGAGGTGGATGTGGTCGACCATGAGTTTGGTTGCGTGGTAACGGGCATTCGGTTCCCCGGTCTCCCAGTCGACCAGCGATACCCCTGGGATCATGCCTGGATAGCCGGTGAACTCGGCGACTCCGAAGAGGTCGATGTCGAGTGTGAGGCAGCGTGCCCACAGGTAGGTGTGGAAACTCGCGCTGAGCGCCCAGTACTCGTGCGGGAGGTCCGGCTGCGGGTTCATGATGTCGGAGGGATAGGTCCCGATCTCGTTGAGCAGCATCTTGGTGCCCGGCGACAGGCGCCGGGCGATCGATGAGATCAGGCGCACTTGTTCGAGGAATCCTTCGGCCTGGGCGAAGAACGTCGACTCCCACGTCGAGGCCGGTGGGTTGCCTTCCGGGCCGAACGGGTTGACGATGTCGGGGGAGGCGTAGAAGTGGATCGAGAACGCGTCGAGCGGGATACCGGGTGCGTGGTTCGCGGGGTCGAGGAAATACCAGAAATACTCTGGATTGTGGTGGACGTGACTCAGTGAGAGTCCGATGAACCGCATTTCCGGGTCGAGTGGGCGTAGGCGTTCGACGACCGCATCGTAGAGCCGCGTGTAGACCTCGGGGCTCAGTTGCCGGTTGAGGTCGGGTTCACACAGGACTTCCCAGTAGGCGAACCGGTAGCGGTGGCCGGACTCGTGCCACACCCCGTGTTCGTCATGGAATCCGCCTGCTATATACCAGCTGGCCAGGCGATAGAAGTAGTCGGCGACCTCGGCGAGGGTCTGGTCCCGAAAGACCGTGCCGGATTCGTAGTCCCAGTGGATCGCGTCGGGATCGTCTCCGAGGTCGACGTTCTCGCCGCCGATGAACATCCAGTGCGGGATGGTCGCGAAGTTCGCCGTGACGGGACGTCCTTCGGCCGCGGCGATGAAGTCCTCCACATACGGGTCCAGACGCGTGAAGTCCCATGAGGTCGTCGTCGCCGTGGGCGCCCGCAGCGCGGGCACCGAGACCAGCGGATTCGAGAACCAGGGCAGGAAGCGCGCGTAATCGACGCCCAGCTCGCGCAGCGCGGCGAAGGCGCGGTCATGGGCGGGAGCACCGCGCTCGATGGGCGGTGCCGCCCACAGGTGCGTCGTCAAGACCGTCCGGACCGGGCGGCCGGCGGAGGACCAGTCCGGCAGGACAGGGATTGCCGGAAACTGCGCCGGCGGGCTGAGCAGGGTGGTGTCGGTCATGGCTCCTTCTCGATCTGTACATACGTGCCGTACATTTGTGAAAAACATTTGTACAGTACGGGTGTGCGGAACGTTTGTACAACAGGCTGATAGGGTGGTGAGCATGGGGCAGAAGGAGCAGCTGCTGGCGGGCGCGCGCGCCTGCATCGTGGAACGTGGCTACGCGAACACCACAGCGCGCGATATCGCGAATGCATCAGGAGCGCATCTCGCCTCGATCGGATACCACTTCGGATCGAAAGACGCGCTGATGAACGCCGCGGTCCTCGAGATCATCGAGGAGTGGGGCGACCGCCTGACACACGCGGACACCCTCGGCGCCGGATCACCCGCGGATCGTCTCGAACGGTTCCTCGAAGGCATCCTCGCTGCCGGCACCGACGAACGGCGCGTCCTCGTCGCGAGCGTGCAGTCCTACGCCCAAGCGGAGTTCGTCCCGGAACTCCGCGAACAGCTCCGCCAGGTATACAACACCGCCCGCCGTGATATCGCTGCGCTCGTCCTCGGCATCGAGCGCGACACCGTGAGCACCGAGCAGGCAGAAACCGTCGGCTCCATCGCTCTCTCCCTGATCAACGGCGCGGTTCTGCAATGGCTGGTCGATCCCGCAGACTCTCGCGGCGCGAGCCGAATCGCCGCCGCCGTCTCCGCATTGGCACCCGAAACCAGCCCCGTGAACCCGCGGCCGTGAGACCGGTCACGCCGCAGCGAGTCCACGCCTGGGCGGTCACGTTTCCCGCCGCCCATCCGTCATCGGTACGGGACGAGATCGAGGAGGACCCGTGCACGACGACCAGTTCCTGGCCGAGGAATTCGAAGGCCACCGCACCCACCTACGGGCGGTCGCCTACCGGATGCTCGGCTCGCTCACCGAAGCCGACGACGCAGTACAAGAAGCGTGGCTGCGACTGGCCCGCACCGACACCAGCGACATCGGCAACCTCGGCGGCTGGCTGACCACCGTCGTCGGACGGGTCTGCCTGGACATGCTGCGCACCCGCAGAACCCGCAGCGAAGAACCACTGGAAGCCGAGCACCTACCCGACCCGGTCATCACCAGCGAATCCACCCCCGACCCCGAACACGAAGCACTGCTCGCCGACTCGGTAGGCCTCGCGCTACTGGTGGTGCTGGAATCGCTGAGCCCGGCCGAACGACTCGCCTTCGTCCTGCACGACATGTTCGCCCTGCCGTATGAGCAGATCGCACTCATCGTCGACCGCACCCCCCAGACCGCCAAGAAACTGGCCAGCCAGGCCCGGCGCCGAGTCCAGGGGGCAACCCCGGATCCGAATCCGGACCCGACCGGTCGGCGCCGCGTCGTCGACGCCTTCCTCACCGCCGCCCGCGGCGGCGCCTTCGACGAACTCCTGCGCATCCTCGACCCCGACGTGGTGCTACGCGCCGATTCCGGCGCGGCGATGCGCGTCATCCGCGGCGCCACCGCCGTCGCCGGCCAGGCCGAGACATTCCAGCGCATGGTCACCCTCTGCACCCTCCACCCCGCCCTCGTCAACGGCCACGCAGGACTGGTCAACACCATCGACGACGCCCCCTTCTCCGTCATCGGCTTCACCGTCGCCGGCGAGCGCATCACCGCGATCGACATCCTTTCCGATCGCGACCGCCTCGCCCACCTCGACCTGGCCGCCGTACTCGGATGGACGAGCCAGAACTTGAGCAAGCCAGCAGGCGTTGGGTCGGCCTGACCGGGCGCCGGCGGTTCAGGGTTGCATCCTGTACCGGGGTACAGGCTTACCGTCGAGGTATGACGACCTCTTCAGTGCCCGGGGACTGGGTACCGGATGCGTGCACGCTGCCCACCGTGGAGCAGCCGATCCGGACCGCCGAGTTCGACCGGTTGTTCACCGACTCCGCCCGCGATATCCGCCGGCCGGGTCCGGAGCGGCTGGAACTCGTGCTCGCCCGTGACACCGAATCGGTGGCCCGGGACCTGGCCGCGCGGGAATCGAGCTGCTGCTCGTTCTTCACCTTCGACTTCGCCTCCACGGCCGAGGGCACGGTGATGAGTGTGGGTGTCCCCGCCGCCTACACCGAGGTTCTCGATGCCTTCGCCGCCCGGGCGCAGGCCGGGATCGGCGGTGCGCGGTGAGCGGTCTACGGACCAGCGAGCTCGCGGCAGCGGCCGGGGTGAACGCCCAGACCCTGCGCTACTACGAACGCCGCGGCCTGCTGGCCGAGCCGGACCGCACGCTGGGCGGGCACCGCCAATATCCAGAGCAGGCGGTGACGGTGCTGCGGGTGATCAAAGCCGCCCAGCGCCTCGGGTTCACCCTCGACGAAGTGGCCGACCTCCTCGCGGCAACCCAGCTCGGTCGAGGGAGTCCCGAGGCCGGGTTGCAGGCCCGCGCCACGGCGAAACTGGCCGAGGTCGACGCCAAGCTCGCCGAGCTCACCGCGGTGCGCGAGACCTTGCGTGCCGCGCTGGCCGCGGGATGCGACGACCTGCTGGTCTGTAGCGAGTCCCCGTGCTGCCCGGTGCCGTTCGATCCCGCACGCACCGGTGAGGCGGGCCGCTGTGGCTGCTGAATCGAGAACCGCGCGCCGCCGGTGGGCGTCGATCGGCGCCGGCGCGATGTTGTCCTGGCCTGCTGCCTGGCCCCGCTGCTCTTCGCGGCCGGCGCTCTCGGCGGCGGCACGCTGCCGATCTCGGCGGCCTGACTGGAACCGGTCGGCCTGGGCCTCCTCGTCCTCGGAATCGCCGGACTGCTGTGGGCCGGGCCCCGCGCCCGCCGCTCCCGCTGCACCGCCACCGACCACACCGATGAACCCTGTACGGCCACCGGCTGCGGATGCGCGACCACCGGCTCCTTAAACCGGACATTTAGGCTCTCCGGCCATGACCGTCGTGCGCTCGATCCTGCTGTTCGTCCTCGCCGCACTCGCCGAAATCGGCGGCGCTTGGCTGGTCTGGCAAGGCGTACGCGAACACCGCGGCTGGGCCTGGATCGGCGCCGGCGTCATCGCCCTGGGCATCTACGGCTTCGTCGCCACCCTGCAGCCCGACGCCAACTTCGGCCGCATCCTCGCCGCCTACGGCGGCGTCTTCGTCGCCGGATCCCTGCTCTGGGGCATGGCCCTCGACGGCTTCCGGCCCGACCGCTGGGACGTCACCGGCGCGATCATCTGCCTGGTCGGCGTCGCGGTCATCATGTACGCCCCACGCGGCGCCTGAAGCAGAACAAAACCAGTTCCGCGCCCTCATGTTCTACTCTTTGCCTCGGCACGGCCCCGGCGACCAGTCCACCCGCCGAACCATGCTTCCCCGTCCGAGGCTTCGCCCTGCTGACCAATTCGGAGTGTGGATGTGACCGAGATCGACCCGAGAGTGTCGGCTTTGAACGCCTCGATCGAGGTACGGCCGAGTCGCTACGTATCCGACCGACCACACATCGCGGCAGCCGCCGCGCACGGCCGAGTCCAGCGGGAATTCATGCGTGAGCACCAGCCCGAGGGCGGCCGGTGGAACGCGCCCTGCCTCGGCGAGCACGACTCCCCGACTCCGTGGCCGTGCGCGAGCATGCAGAACTTCGACGACCCTCTCGCTTACATGGACTGAGCCGGGGTTGCTGACCAGCGAGCGCCGGGCCTCCTGGGTGTACTACCGGGTCGTGCCGGAGGCGTTGCAGCAGGCCTCGGAGGCGCTGCTGCTGGAAAGCGGCGCGGCCGCCGAGGTGCCCGCGTGAGCGCCTAGACATATATCGAAGTATTGGCGGCGCCCAGTTTGCCACCTTTTCGACATATGTCAACATTGTCGGTAGGATGGGTTTCATGCCCAAAGCGCTGCCCGTGATCGATATGACCGCCCCGGTCTGCTGCCCGCCCGTGGCCGCCGGCCCGGTCGACGACGAGGCGGCTCTGCACGTCGCGCTCCGGCTGAAAGCGCTGGCCGATCCGGTCCGGGTCAAACTCATGTCACTGCTGCTGGCCGACCCGGAAACCGGCTGCAACGGCGGCGAACTCGCCGACGCGGTCGGGCTCTCCGAATCCACGGTCAGTCACCACCTCGGCCAACTCCGCAAAGCCGGGCTCGTGAACTCCGAACGCCAGGGCATGAATGTCATCCACCGCGCCCACCGCGACGCCCTCGCCGCGCTCTGCCTCGTCCTCGACCCCAACTGCTGCCGCTGACGCCACGGCACCTCCGGTCATCGCGAAAGTCGAAACGGGGTCCGGCCAGGCGTGCACTTCAGATGTTCATCGCGGTGAATGACCGTTGTAGGCGTCCAGGGTATTGCCCGGCGCGGCGGCCGTGATCAGCACCGCCGGCCCCAGCGCCGCGCCGATCTGCTGGGTGGTGTTCATCGATCCCGCCGCCGCGCCCGCATCCTCACCGGCCATGCCGGTGGTGACCGGGGTGTCGGCCGTCCGGTGCCGATGCTGAACACCAGCGCCGGGCCGAGGATCCCGGCCATATAACTGCTGCTGGGGTGCAGCTGGGCCTGTCACACGGAGCCGGCCGCCGCCACCAGAGCGGTTGTTGTCGTCTCGTCACACTGTGCGAGGCGCGATCGCGAGATGTTGGCCGGCCTATGAGTGTTGGGAGTTGTTCGGGTCGGGGGTGAGTGTCGGGCGGACGTGAGCGAGTAGCAGGTCGAGGAAGCGGTCGGGTCGGCGAAAGGCGGCGAAATGGCTTGCACCCTCGATGAGTGCGAACTTCTTGACCGGGGCAGTGACGTCGTCGAAGAACGCCTTGGCCGATTCCGGAGGGGTGATGATGTCTCGCTCGCCTTGGAAGAGGAAGAACGGGGTCGCGAGCGTGGTGCCCTCGGCCCATTCGTCGATCGCGACCGATTGGGGTGCGAGGCATTCGGAGAAGCTCATCGCCTTCAGGTAGGTGCCGACCTCACCGAGAGAGTGCAAGGGCGAGGTCAACACCGAGCCCATCACAACTTTCTTGACGGTGTCGAAGGTGAGCGGATCGGAGCTGACTGTGTACTTGTTGTACTGCGACCAGTCCTTGGTGGTCCATGTCGATCGGTCCGCTCCCATGGCGGTGACAGCGGCGAGGTCCTTGTACTTGCGGGACTGTTCGAGGCGGTCGAGCAAGCCCAGGTAGGCGGTGTGGTCGCGGCCGCCGGCGTTGATGTTCTGGTCGGTGCCGACATAGGCGGAGAACAGCTCCGGGTGGCGGCGGGCGAGGCGCAGCGCGACGAACGAGCCGAAAGAACACCCGACCAGCACGACCTTGTCGACGCCGAGCCGGGCCTGCGCATAGGCCGCGACCTCCAGGGCATCGTGTTCGAGCTGCCGCAGACTCATCTCCCCCTGGCCGTCCGGGCCGGTATGGCCGAAGGTTTTTCCGGCGCCTCGCATATCCCAGCGCACCACGGTGAAGTGATGTTCCCAGTTTCGGGTGCGCGTGGCGTAGATGAGGTTGGAAGCGCCGGGTCCGCCGTGGAGTTCGAGTAGGACCGGATTGCCGCGGCGCTCCCCGCGAATCGAGATCCACTGGCAGATACCGCCGATCTGCACGAATCCGGCTTCGTCGATGCCGTCCGCCGCGGCGATGCGCAGGCGCTGGGAGTGCTTCGTGCCCGGAATCCGCATGATTACCCCTTAAACTGTTTATGCCGCAAACTGCAGTGTTTAAGGTATAAACGAGCGAGCCTTCTGTCAACTCGATCCCAGGAAAGAGGACCTCCGGCCATGCCCCGCCGTGCCGAGAACAAGCCCCGTGACCTGCGCACTGCTGCCGCACTACTGTGGGGCGAACCCGACGGCCCCGTGCGCGGGCCCAAGCCCGGCCTCACCATCGCCGGCATCACCACTGCCGCAGTCGCCTGCGCCGATGCCGATGGCCTGGATGCGGTGTCGATGAACAAGGTGGGTGCCGCGTTCGGCGTTTCCGGTATGGCCCTCTACCGCCACATCCCCGGCAAGACAGAACTCGTCGAATTGATGGTCGAAGCCGTCCTCACCCCCGGCCCCAGGCTGCCCGCCCCCGATATGGATTGGCGTACCCGACTACTGGCCTGGGCACGTCAGCTGCTGACCATCTACTCCACGCATCCGTGGCTGCTCACCGCAACCACCATGCGCCGCCAGCTCCTGGGCCCGAACCAACTCCAATGGATGGACGCAGCTCTGGAGGTGCTGGAATCGACGGGCCTGCAGGCCGGCGAACGCCATCAGGTATTCCTGCTCATCGCCGGACACGTCCGCAACCTCGCTCAGCAGCACACCGATTTCGACGCCGACCACGCCCGTGAATGGCAGCAGCTCACCAGCGAACTCGTCGACCGCCACGCCGAACGCTTCCCCGCACTGGTGCGAACGCTCACCGGCGCCGATCGCCAGATCGACTCACTCACCTTCGGTCTCGACCGCATCTTCGACGGAGTCCAAACCCTCATCGACTCCTCCGACGGCCAGTAGCTGCTGCACCACCACCTCGGCCCCGCTCTCCGCCGCGTCCGTTGAGAATCCGCCCGCTTGCCTCCGCATCGGACTTCGGCACCGCTCCGACGAACCCGATCGGGAAGGATGTGAACGAAGATCGGGCCACACTGAACAGGAGCGCAAGTGACATTGCCGTTGACGAGCAGGTTGCGCGAAATAGTCGACCGTATCCTGGAGATTCCCGGCCGTTTGGGGCCTGAAGCGGTCGGCGCCGCATGTTCGATCGTATTGCACGAGGTCGCTTGCGCGAATCCGCAAGTACGGGAATACCGGGGACAATCGAACGACGAACCCGTTCACCTCCGTCACTTTCCGCGGACCGGCGACACCGTCGAATCGCCAGGGCGCGGTCGTCCTCGAGATACGGAGCGATGCTCGACTCACCAGGGCCTTGTTGCGTGATTGCTTCGAATTACGGCTGGAGCATGTGGAGATCGATTCACATGTCCCGCCCGATGGGGTCGTTTCCTTCCGGGAACAACACCGCGGTCGAGCGCTGATGCTGGATTTCGATATCGAATCCGGAATGCTCCGAATGGCTTCTGTGCACGAATCCACCGAATTCCGCACCGATAATCGTGTCCGACAGCGGGGCGATCGAGGTCATGAAACAGGGGGCCAAGCAGATCGCAAATGGGTTCCAGAAGTTCAGTGGGCCCGCCG
>NZ_BAGJ01000265.1 GCF_000308775.1 Nocardia testacea NBRC 100365 | reverse complement strand
TGGTACAGGCCGACGACGTCGACCACTTGCTCCACGAATAGCGGATCGGTCGATAGTTTGAACCCGTCGACCTGGTGCGGTTTCAGCTCGAACCGCCACCAGATCCGCCCGATCGGCGATTTCGACAGCCCGGTCCGGTCGGTCGTGGTAATCCTCCTCGGCCAGCAATGATTTCACGCTGGCCTGTTCAAGAACGCATCGATTTTCGAGCAACGGAGAGGCGTCGACTCCCTATCTGCTCGGCGGTGACAAGCGGGCGCTTCTTGAACAGTCGTGACGGGGGCCGGTCTCCGGCACAGCCAGCAGGCCATATGACCGATGGGTTGGTCCCCGTTCGAGGAAGTCTCCGGTTGTCCACCGGTTGTGACGCGGATGATTTCCCGAGATGGCAACCCGACCAGCTTGGGCCAGGCGATCGCCCACTACGGGCGGATCTTCAAGACCTTGCAGTGCGCCACGAGGCGCTGTTTTGTTCGGACGGAGGTGAGAGACCACCGTGGCCCTGTCGTCGTAGCGGCGGGGTGAAGTTGGAGGCAGCCTGATCCAGGGGTCGCCGGTGAGGGTGGGAGCAGCCTCGACGAAGTCAGGTCGGGCCGGGACTACCGGATGGGTCGGGCCTGGTGAACGAGACAGGAAGGTATACGCGAGGAACCGGTGTCGTTAAGCCTCTTCATTTTGAACCAGCTCGAACCCGGTGGATATGGGCCGGGGTGCGATGCGCACCCACGTGCAAGATAGGCAGGTGGGGAACTTCTGGCTGGGTATTGTTGGCCTGAGCTGGGAGGCCATAGTGAAGGACTGCGGCGTAACCATGGCGATATCGCAGGGGCAGAGCCGGGTGCCTAACCCGTTGACCGAACAACAGTGAACGTGGGAACCGTCCGCGTGCGCTCTCTCCTGACTCCCAGCCAGAGAGATCGATGGGGATAGGCCCGACGCCGGCCGAAGCGCGGACGGGGCGGAGCCGTCGTAGTACTCCGAGCTGGGGAGAGCCCGGCGCATGGGGAAGGGCGGCAGCATGTCAGTCAAGGAGAAGGGTGCAATGTCCGAAGTTGCGCTGGTGAATACCAGCGCCGTGCAGTGGCCGGATCCCGATTCGGCGTACTTCACGGTACGGACAGATCAAGTTGCATCGCTGGGCGGGAGAAGAGTCCTCCCGCCGTTTCGGCGATCTGTTCAACCTCGTCCATGACCCGGCGTTTCTGATGCATGCGTGGGAACGCGTGTCCGGTAACACCGGAGCAAGGACGGCGGGGATCGACAGGGTCACTGTGGCCCAGCTCGAGACCGGGATCGGGGTACATGCGTTCCTGGACGGCATCCGGAATTCGCTGAAGTCCGGCGAGTTCTCACCGGTCGCAGTGCGGCAGGCGATGATCCCCAAAGCAGGCGGCAACCTGCGCAAGCTCGGGATTCCGACTGTCGCCGACCGGGTCGTGCAGGCCAGTCTGAAAGCGGCGCTCGAGCCGATTTTCGAGGCGGACTTTCTGCCGTGCTCGTATGGGTTCCGTCCGAACCGGCGGGCACATGACGCGATTTCCGAGATCCATTTTCTCGCATCCCGCCCGAGGGATTACCACTGGGTGTTGGAGGCGGACATCAAGGCGTGTTTCGACGAGATCGATCACTCTGCCCTGATGAGTCGCGTGCGGGGCCGGGTCAAGGACAAGCGGGTGTGCGCGTTGGTGACGGCGTTCCTGAAATCCGGGGTCATGACGATCTTCGGAGAAACGGAAGACACCTGGACCGGGGTGCCCCAGGGCGGGTTCCTCTCCCCGCTGCTGGCGAATATCGCCCTCTTCGCGCTGGATGAGCACTTCGACCAGCAATGGCAGACGGTAATGGGCACCGATAAGCGGCGGCCCACACGCAGACGAAAGGGCCTGGGCAACTGGAGAATTGTCCGCTTTGCGGACGATTTCGTCCTGATGGTGTCGGGCGACCGACGCCATGCCGAGGCGCTGCGTGAGGAGGTGGCAGGCGTGCTGGCTCCGTTGGGGTTGCGCTTGGCGCCGGAGAAGACCCGTGTCGTTCATGTTGACGAGGGCTTCGACTTCCTCGGCCACTATACCGCAGGCAGCGGAAACGAGGGACGCAGAAGCATTACATCTATACCCGGCCGTCCAAAAAGGCGATTGAGTCGATCAAGGGCAAGGTCCGGGCGAAAGTGAACAGGTCGACCCTGCATCTCACCCTGGACGAACTGGTCAACAGTTTGAACAGGATGCTGCGGGGCTTGGCGAACTACTTCAGGTATGGAGTGTCCAAGCAGGTATTCCACGCGATCGACCACCTAACGTGGCACCGCATCGCAAAGTGGCTGCACCACAAACACTCCCGGCTCAAATAGAGCGAGTTGCGTCGTCGGTTCTGCCGACCGGGTACCTGGATCATCGAACACAACGGGGCCGTATTCACCGGCGCATCCAGCGTCAAAGTGATCCGTTACCGCCACCGCCGCAACACCATCCCGGCCCCTTGGACCCCGAAACCGGCAGTCACCGCTATCGGTGCCTGACCAGCGGGAAAGGCGCGTGGAGCGCCCGTTGCGTGGAGACACGCACGGCGGGTGCGGCGGGCGGACCGGGAAACAGGCTGGTTGCAAAGCCAGTACCGCGCCCCGGTCCGACCCAACCATCTTGCGGCTGGCCGACGACGAACCGTATCGACGCGAGGCCAAGGCCCAGGCCAACATTCAAGAAGGACGCCACGAACTGGGCCGCACCGTATTTCACGGCAAAGAAGGGCGAGATGACGCGCGCCTACCTCGACGGGATGGAGAATCAGCTCGCGGCGCTGGGGCTGATCTTGAACTGTGTGGTGCTGTGGAACACGGTGTACCTGGACCGGGCGCTGGTCGAACTACGAGCACAGGACTATCCGGCGCGCGATGAGGATGCCGCCCGGCTGTCGGCGTTCATGCGCCGCCATATCCGGCTCGAAGGCCACTACAGCTTCGCGCTGCCCGACCTCGGTGGCATCCACCGACCGCTACGCGATCCGGACGCCCCCGACGAGGACGAATGACCTACATGGGTATGTTGTCGTCGCGCTCGCCGACACCATGGTGCGGGGCCTGTGATCTGGGCAACCGTGACCGATATCGGTAGCGGACCGACGGAATCGATACATTTGCGCGTCATGGTTGCCGACGAGCACGCGCGGCCTTGCTCTTACAAGGTAATCGAGCAGACGACGGACGGTTCGGCGTGGTTGGCGCGATTGCTAGGCAGTGCCTCCCGATAGATTTCGCGGCGCTTGCGCGGCCGATCGATTCACTGGATCGTCTCGTCGGCGAGGCGTTGTAGGTAGCTGGCGAATTGGCGGCGGTCGTGTTCGTTCCACGCCGCGGTGAGCTGGTCGAAGCAGCGGCGTTGCCAGTCGTGGGACGTGCTCAGCAACTCGTGTCCGCTGCCGGTGAGTTGCACGACGACACGGCGACGGTCGCGAGCGGAGTCGCTGCGGGCAAGGTATCCGGCTGCCGGATGTGTGCGTTATGTCCGAACGGATCATGCTCGACTGCCTGGGCCGGTACAAGGCGATGGGCTGGGTCGGCGCGGTCCCCGCCGCCTGCCACCACACCCAGCTACACATTCCGGAAGGCTATGCGCCCTGGCTGTGGGGCTGGCCAGAACGGCTCGCCGAGCGCATGGCAGACGCGGATGCCCGGATCGTGCTCGTCGCCGGGTCCGGCGGCGTCTCCGAGGGTTTCGACACTCCCGAATCCCTCGACCGGATCCCCAGCGGATTCACCGGCCTGGTCTGGACCAACCGGATCGACACCATCGCATCGCTGCTTCAATGAGCATCGGCGCATAGCCGGCCCCAGCCGGACGGGAAGCACAGAACCGCACCCCACCCCATCACCTTCTGCTGCATGACGGGTGGCGCCAGCTATACGAGAACACGACCGTCTGGCCCAGCTCGGCAGCCGCAATGTAGCGGTCAGGGCTTCGTGACCGCGGTCATCTTGGGCTCGCGGGGGACAGTCTTCTCGTGGTCAAGGTGCCTGTCCACCGTCGAGCGGGGCACGTCGAACATGTCGGCGATCTGCTGGACCGTCGTCTCCCGCTCGTCGTAGAGCCGTTGGATGAGCGCGCGGCCTGGTCGCGGAACGAGCAGGGCCCAGGCCGAAGGTGAGGACCGCTCGAGCGGCCGTCAGGCGACGGTTCGGCGACGACCTGACCTGACCGGGCCGGGCCACAAATCCGCGCCGACGGCTGAAGGCGCTGGCCGGCGTATCCGTGTGCCTGGCCACCGCGACGCCGTCTGCGGGTCGCCCGCGCCCCCGGCAGTTACGTACACCATCAGTGTCAGACGCGCTCGTAGATCGCGCCGGACTCGTTCCTGCACAGCATGCCCTCGTCCACGAGGGCGCGGCGCAGGGTCACCCAGTCGTCGAACCACTCGCCGCAGATCGCATTGACCTTGGCCTCGGGGTAGGGCACGCCGGGCTCGAACGAGTCCCTCACCACATCCAGCACCCGGCTGCGCACTTCCGTGTTGCCCGGGATGGAGGTCAGTCGGCCACGCCGGAAGTAGGAGCCCGCTCCGTCCCCGCGGGCTCGCCCGGCGACCCTGACCTCCGACTGGATGGCTAGCCGGAAGGTGTCGTCGAGCAGGGTGTACGTGTGTTTCTCACGGTCGAAGGAAGCGATTCTGACGTCCGCCAGCTTCTGCAGGGCCACGGCGGCGGCCGGTGAGCGCAGCCCGGCGCGTTCGGCGACCTCGGCCACGGTCGTCGCACCGAGGGCGAGCGCCGCGTAGGCAGCGCGCCGGTCGTTCTGGGCGAGCGCGCCCACCAGGTCGCGGCAGGAAGGCTGATGGTCGTCTGCGGGGGGCATTTTCAGCGTGTCCGTTCTGGTTGTTGTCGGGGCGCCGGCTGTCCTTTGAACCGCGCGCGTCTCTACGAATGTCAGACAGCCTCTCGGGCGCAAGTGGTGTGGAGGCGTTCCCATAGGCCGACCACATGCGCGTGCAGAACCTCCTCAGCCTCCTCTGCGCTCAGGTGGCCTATGAGCACGTGGCTGGTGAGGCCGTCGGCGAGGGCGAGCAGGGTGCGAGCCTCGCGCTGCGGGTCGGGCGGCGCAGCGCCTTCGTCGGCCGGGACGCTCTCGGCGGCCTCCGTGATGAGGCGGGCGAGGAGGCCTTGGAGGGCCGCGTAGCTGGTTCTCAGCGGGGCGGCGAGCGGCTCACTGACGGCCGCCTGGGCGACGAACGCGAGCCAGATCCGTGCTTCGGCGCGGTGTTCTTTCCGAAGCAGGGCGATCTCGGTGGCCACGTGGCCCAGCGCGGTGGCGGCCGTCTGGGCCGGGGTTCGGGCCAGGCAGTCCCGCATGCGTTCGGTGATGCGTTCGCCGACATGGTCGACGGCGAACAGGAGCATCTCTTCCTTGCTGCGGAAGCAGCGCTGAACTGCACCCAGGGAGACCTGCGCGCGGGCGGCGACGTCGCGCATGGTCACTCCTTCCGGTCCGTGTTCGTCGGCGAGCAGGCAGACGGCTTCGGCAATCTGGCGGCGTCGGCTTTCGTAGTCCACCTGCTTGGGCATGCTCGTTGTCTCCTTATTCCGATACGATCGTATCGTATCCGGGGTATGGTTCCGATACAAGCACGTCGACATGTGGATGGGGAGCGCAAGGATCATGCAGGACGCCCTGTGGAAGCTGCCGGCCGCCGCCCAGGCGCAGGCGGTCCGAGGTGGAGAGGTATCGGCGGTCGAACTCGTCGACAGCCACCTGGAACGCATCAATGAGGTCAACCCGCAGGTCAACGCGGTCACACAACTGTTGGCCGAGCGTGCCCGTGAGGCCGCCGCACAAATGGACCGGCGGCGGGCCGCGGGCGAAGAACTCGGGCCTCTGGCAGGCGTGCCGTTCACGGTGAAGGAATCCACCGCTATCGAAGGCGTGCCGACCACTTTCGGAACGGCGCGCTTCCGTGACCTGGTAGCGCCTGCAGACGCGCTGCCGGTGGCTCGGCTGCGTGCGGCCGGAGCCATACCGATCGGACACAGCAATATGCCCACCCTGATCCTGGCGGGGATGCACTCTCGCAGCGAGCTGTTCGGCGACACCGTCAACCCCTGGGACCCGAGCCGGACCCCAGGGGGCAGCAGCGGTGGCGACGGGGTGGCCGTGGCCACCGGCATGGCCGCGCTCGGACTCGGCAACGACTCCGGTGGATCAGTACGGATCCCGGCCTCGTTCTGCGGCGTGGCTGGGCTGAAGCCGACCACCGGGCGGTTCCCCGCCGACCACCGCGTCCTCGGCCCGGACGACCCTGGACCGGCCTCACAGCTACTGGTCACAGACGGGCCACTGGCCCGCAGGGTCACCGACCTGCGGCTGGCATACGAGGCGCTGGCCGGGACCGACCCGCGCGACCCGCGGGCCGTACCGGTGCCCGTGTACGGCGCGCCGCTGCCGGGGCGGACGAAGGTCGCAGTCGTTGCCGACCCCGGCGGCCACGGTGTCCACCCCACGGTCCGCGAGGCAGTTGCATCCGCGGCCGACGCGCTGCGAGACGCCGGGTATGACGTGCAGGAGGTGGCGGACGTTCCGCGGCTGGACGAGGCACTCAAGGCGTACGGCCGGATCACCGTGACCGAGTTCGCCGAGACCTGGCCAGTGGTGCGGACACTGCTTGGCAAGGGCGGAGACCGCTACATCGAGATGGCGATGGAGAAGACTCCGCCCGTGACAGCCTCGGAGTTCATGAAGCTGATGGGGGCCTGGCTGGGCATCCGACGTTCCTGGGCGGAGTTCCTCGACGAGTATCCGCTGTTGCTCGGGCCGGTGTTCACCGAGCCGCCTGTCGAGCCGGGGCTGGAGTCACGCGACAGAGCGGGACAGGCACGAGTCGGCGCGGGCATGCGCCTGTGTACGGTGACCAGCTTCGTGGGCGTGCCCGGGGTCGCCGTACCGACCGGAGTGACCGACGGGCTGCCGTCCGGCGTGCAGATCATCGGGCGCGCGTTCCGGGAGGACCTGTGCCTGGCCGCTGCCCAGGAGGTCGAAGACCGCCTCGGCGTGCTCACACCGATCAACCCACGCTCCGAAATTTCGACTGCCGCACGGTAGGCGGTGCTACCGCACCGAGCAGCAAGGAGAGGCAAGCATCCGGTGGCAGGCCCAGACCGATCAGTCAAAGCCGCCGTCGCGCGGCGGGGTCGGTCTGGGCCTGCCACCGGATCAACGCCTCCGCTGATGGGCGCGCGTACTTACCGAGCGACCGGACCGAGGTGTGTCCACTCATCCGCATCAGCATCGGCGTCGATGCGCCGTCCTCGGCCACATGGGTCAACCGGCTGTGCCGAAGCTGATGCAGCGTGAACGGACCGCGCGCGAAGTCGGCCGTGTGCTGCTCGCACAACTCCAGCGCTCGCCGATACGACAACCGGCCCCGCAGCGTCGACGGGTCGATATCGCCTACCGCCACCCCAGGTTTCGCCTTTTGGTCGGTCGGATATACCGGTCCCTGTCTGCGCCCGGCCAACAGTCGTGGCAGTAGCCGCGCGGTCCCGGTCTGCCAGGCAACCACATCCTTGGCTCCGCCCTTGCGGGTCGCCGTGGCGGACCGGTTCGCTGGATCCGGCCGAATGGGGTCGATGCTAGTTGTAGTGAATGTTCCAGATCTGCAGCGCCTCTTGGCGCTGCAGATCCGAGGTCCATTCACGGGCGTAGAGCAATTCCTCGGCCAAGATCCTGTTGTAGCGCTCGACTTTCCCGTTATGGCGGGGCGTGTAGGACGTGATCCGCTGGTGGCGGGCCCCGAGAAGTACCTTCGCGAAGTCGTGGGCCTTGTAGCAGGGGCCGTTGTCGGTGACGATCCGCTCGATCCGGGTGATGCCGTGCGCGGCGAAGAACGCTCGTGCCCGGAACATGAGCCCGATCGCGGTGAACGCTTTCTCATCATCGAGGGATTCGGTGTAGGCCAGGCGCGAGTAACCGTCGACCGCGGTGTGCAGGAACGCATACCCGGGTCGGCGGCGTTTGGCCGCGGCCCGGGCGGTCAGGTCCTGGACAGAGCCTCGGCCGTGGACACGCCAGCCGCCGCCGTCGGGGATCCGGCCGACTTTCTGGATGTCGACATGCACCATATGCCCCGGTCGGCGGGCGATGATCCGGCGTGGCGCCCGGTTCGGTTCGCCGTTCGGGTCCAGGAAGCGACGCCGGTTCAGCCTGAGCCAGGCCGAGTAACGGCCGACGGTCCGCACCGAGACCGGGGTACCCTCGGCCGCCAATTCCAGCGCGATCCTGCGTGCCGACCACTCCCTGGTCCTTCGTAGCTGTTCGATTCGGTGGACGAGCTCGAGGGGATCGCCGTCGGTGACCGGTGCGGAGCCGAGGATCTGTCGAGCAGGCCGAGCTCTCCGAAGCGGCGGAATCGGTTGAGCCACTTCGATGCACATTGCCGTGAGATGCCCATCTCGGCGGCGACATGAGCGATCGGACGGTGCCTGCAGCGGTGCACGAGCCGGTGGCGGCTCTCGATGGTGAGCGGGGCGTTACGGTGAGACACGGCGGTTCTTTCGGTTGTGGCTGATGTGTGAGTTGGCGCTTCACATCTTGCCGCCGGAAGAACCGCCCCTTTCAGCTCACCCCACACCGCGCGTCACCGACATCACGACCCGCACCTGCTAAATTACCTGCAGCATTTTCGCGATTGCCTCGCCTTTCAACGCGGTCATCGAGGTTTCCCATCGCCGCGACCGGGGCCGTCGAGCAGCCGGATCACACGTGGTGAAGTCGACCTCGGTGAGCGTCGGGGCGGCACCGTCCAGCAGTGGCGCGCCGAAGTCCGCCGCTATATGCCGATGGTGCTATGTGGCCTTCACCTCTCGGCGCAATCGCTCGAAAGCCGCGGGATTCCGATACTCCGGCACGGCGGGGTGCACGGAGAACTGACGCGCGCAGGGCCGGGTCCGCCAGAAACCGCAACGGCGCGACGGTGCGCACGTTGCGGCCGCAAACACCCTGCAGATGCGCTTCTTGCGAAGGCTGACAGCGTCGAAGCCGCCCTTGGACTGCGGACAGGCGGTGCGCTCGACCGACGTCACCCGCAAACCCTCCCCGGCCGGGCCGTAGGACCGTGGTGTGGCGGGCCTGGTATGCCCACATCACTTTGTCGATGCTCGCCCTCGCGTGGCCTGCTTCCGCGAAAGCCATTGCAGCAAAGGGAATCATCGACAGCGATCGAGACATAATCGCCCTCACGTTGCCGGAGATCCGCCGACTCACCACCGCCTTGGTCCTGCCTGCACTCCGCTGCGCCCACCAGGTCCGGGCATGGTCGAACTGGCGGCGTCGCCGCCGACACCAAGCCCGCTTATCCCACTACAGGCGCCGAGGACACCATCGCCTGAGTGCCGTTGCAGTACTAGGGGTAGGAGATTCAGCGGGGTCCGCACGCGGCTTCCTCCGGAAAAGACCATTTCCGTCCCGCGGTAGTCCTATCGTCATCACCCCGGCCGATCGGACTCTGATTTCAGCTGACCGCAGTCACCGGGAGCCGTTCAGCGTAAACGCTCCCGCCAATACGGGGCCGAGAAAGATTCCGAGATAAGAGAGGGTGACCCATGGCTGGTTCGCCACGTAGTAGTCGTACGCCGGCAGGCCCCACCGCGTGTTGCCCAGGATTACGACATATATCACAAAGTCGATGGTTACTGCGCATGCCACCCAAGCGACGCCGAGGCGCAAAGATTGTCGTCGGCGATCGAGTGTCGCCCGAGATAGGGCGAGTAGGCCGCATATGCCCCAGATCAGCAGGTTCGTGACTACATGCACCGGCACGGTGGCTTGATATGCGGGATCGTACAAGAAGTCGGAATCCGGAACTGTCGTGCCGGCAACTCCCGTGTATACGAGCGTTATGGCCGTATTCACCACATTGACGATCAGATACGCCGCCAGGAACCAGATCATCGCACGTCTGAGCATTGCAAAACCTCCAGTATGAGATACGCAGTAGAGTATGGCATACGCACTTGCGTACGGCATCCGGCGGTCGGGTCGTACACTCGGCTCGGTTTCGCTGTAGAGTCTGTTGGTTTCGAGTTCGTGACCGGTCACAGATCGGACCAGAGGTTCGGAGGCGCACATTCTCTACGCCGCAACATCGGAGTGGACTGGTTCGCGCTAGCCTGCCTGTGGGCCGACCGACGGGCTGACGCACTGACGACGATCGGAGATGCAGCAGGGCAATGAGTGAAGACAACGGGCCGGACGCCGTCGCGGCCGAGGTTTCATGGCTGTGGGAGTCTCAGACCCGTGCGCGGCGCCGCCCGAGGCCAGAGCTGAGTCTGCAACTCATAGTGAGGGCCGGTATCGAACTGGCGGATAGCGAGGGGCTTGCGGCAGTTGCCATGGCTCGAATCGCTGACAGCCTAGGCGCCGGCACTATGTCCCTGTATCGTTATGTACCCAACAAGACCCAGCTGGTTCGAGCGATGCTCGATACCGCAATCGGGCAACCGCCGCCAACGATTCCTGCCGCTTGGCAGACGCAGTTGCGCGCCTGGGCGGTCAGCCTGGGAGCGATGATAGTCGCACATCCCTGGATGTTGCCGCTCTTGAACGAGCGCAGAGCGATGGGCCCCAACGAATTGGCCTGGTTCGAATCGGCTCTGGCTGTCGCCACAAGTGCTGGCTTCACGCCACGTATGGCAGTGCAGGTCGTGTTCGCCATAAATTCATACGTTCGGGGTACGGCAGGTGATCGAGCCAGGATGTCCGAGACCGAACGCGATACGGGAGTCAGTGAGGATGAATGGCGCGATCCCTATCTCGATGCCCTTACGCGAGTTGTCGATGAACAGCGCTATCCCACTCTTTCGGTTGCTCTGGCCGCCGGTGCACTCAGCCGGCCCGTATACTTCGAGTACGGACTGGATCGCCTGCTGGAAGGGATCACCGCTGCTGTCGGTGACACCGAGAAATCCTGAACGCGAAGTATGCCGAGCGGATGCTCGAGCAGTGCACGCGAACTGAGGAGCCCGGCCCCTCCGAACAGTGACGGGAACTGCATCGCCGCAACCGGCTACTCGAGCAGGAGAACGAGGTGCTTGGGCTTCATCAGCGGTGAACCAGCGACGCGATGTCTTCGCGGCCAGAGCGCGTTCCAGCATGGCCATCACCAGTCGCGGCTTGGTTGCGGACCTCGTTGGGAATTCCGGTTGCCCGGCAACGGCCGCGGTCGCCGGTCCACGATTCCGGCATATGCAACTCCCGAGCGACCAGAGCATGACTGTACTGGGAGGCCTACGCGAGGAAGACCCTGATCTGGCAGTCGGGTACTCACCGCGGGAGCCGCCGGTCGCGGCTTCGAGCGATTGCGCCGAGAGGTGGAGGCCCCACCGCGCCATCGGCATATAGTGGCGGACTTCGTCGCGCCTAGTGGCGGACTTCGTCGCGCCGCTGCTGGACGGTCGACCGATATCGGGCGAGATCGCTTACCCAGCCCAAGCGATGGCGCAGAGGACGCCGCCGGGACGTCCTCGCGAATATGAGGCGAGTCTTTCGAGGATCTCTTCGGACGTCTTGGTCCAGACGAACGCTGCGAGTTCTCGATCCAGGCGGCCATCCAGTACTTGGCTATGACTCGGTGTGTCGGCGGCTCACGAATGCATCGACTGCCCTCGGACCGCGGTGACGATCTCGTCGGTGGTGGGGAAGTGCTCACGCGTTCGTTTCGCCACCGAGACGCCGTCCACTGCAACGTCGAAAACGCCGCCTCGGCCAGGGATCAGGTCGACGGTAAGCCCTAGATCACGTGCGATCGCATCGGCTGCGTTCTGGGCGCGCTTGTCGTACTTGCACGGAACGCAGTACGTGATGGTGATGGTCATGGTCTCCTCTTCTGTTCGTTGCGGTTCGCGGGGCCGACGGTCGGTCGGCTACCTGGTCTGATGAGCGTCGGCTGCGAGCATGGCAGGCAGGGCGATCGCCCGGAACCGGTCGAGCGGGGCCCTGCTGCGCTCGACCTTCGTGCGGAGGATCGCGCCCTCCCAGCCGGTGATGAGCAGGTCGGCGAGATCGTGGGCGTCGAACGCGTCGGTGACCTCGCCGACGCGTTGAGCCTCTGCGATCCACTCGGTGAACCTCCCGATCCATTCCTGGTAGATATCGCTCAGCCGGGCACGGATCGGCTCGCTGTGGCCAGGTGCCTCGATGCTGAGGTCGCCGATGAGACATCCCCGAGCGAAGTCGTCGCTTATCAGCCGGTCGGTGACGAGGTCGAGGTAGCGCTCGATCTTGTCGCGCGGTGAGGGTGTCTCGTCGGCCACGGCCATCAGTGACCTGACGTGCTCGAAGTAGGTGTCGAGAACTTCAAGGGCGAACTGTTCCTTGGAGCGGAAATGATTGGTGAACGAACCGTGGGGAGCTCCTGCCGCATCGGCGATCTCACGCACGCCGGCGCCCACGTACCCCTTGCGGAACATGGTCCGAAGTCCCGCTTCGACCAGAGCGTCGCGGTGGCTGGGCTTGGGCATCAGGGTGCTTCGTTCTCGCGAATCCAACGGGCGACCTCGTTGCCGATCAACTGCGGGAAGTCCTCTTGGAGGTAATGCCGGCCGCCTGGCAGCTGCACCAATTCGACGTTCGTCAGAGTCGCGACGAACTCGCGAGCCTGCTGGGGGCTGAGGAGAGCGCCGGGGTCGCCCGCGAATACGAGCTTCGGATAGACCGAGGCGCGCAGCGCGTCGTGCGCGATGCTCAGCATCGCTGTGACGTCGGCAGGCTCGCCGCCGATTGGCAGCTGTCGGGGAAAGGCGAGCGTCGGTCGCCGGGAGTCCGAGGTCACGAACGGTGTGCGATAGGTGTCGAGCTCCTCGGCCAGGAGTGGCCGTTCGATCGATCCGGGCAGCACGCGTTCGACGAAGATGTTCTGCTCCAGGATCAGCCGCTCTCCGGCGGGTGATCGGAGCGACTGGAAAAGTTCGCGGGCCTGATCGCTCTGGTGGAAATCCGACCAAGAGGGCATCGGCCGGATGAATTCCATGAACACGAGGCCGCGGACGAAGTCGGGACGCCTGGCCGCGAGGTGGAAAGCGAGGGCAGTGCCCCAGTCCTGGGCCACCAGATAGGCGGACTCGATACCGAGCTCGTCGATGAACGCGTCGAGGTATGCAGCGTGCTGGATGAAGCTGTAATCGAGTGCTGGCTTGCCCGACTGTCCGAATCCGATCAGGTCCGGCGCGATAGCCCGCGCTACGGGAGCGACGAGGGGAAGGATGTCGCGCCAAATGTACGACGAAGTCGGGTTTCCGTGCAGGAAGAGGGTGATGGGTGCATCCGGGTCGCCGGCTGAACGATAGGCCATTTGTTCGCCCAGCACATCGATGCGCGGGAGGAGAGTGTCCATAGGTGCAGGTGTCATAGCCCTAGAATACGTACGAACGTATTAAAGTCAAGAGGCGGGTTTCCGGGGTTCCAGTAGCAGCCGGGACGTGACAACCGATACCGTCAATTCTTCTGGTGGGTGCACGCGTCGAGCGCGTCCGGCCCGAGCTCGCGTCCGAAGCCGCTCTGCTTGTACCCGACGTAGGGCATCAGCTCGGGAGGCGGTGCCGGTCGTTGATCCACACCCTGCCGGATTCCAGCCGGTCGGCGACCGTACGGGCGCGTATCAACACCCAATCTGCGCGCCCTCTAGGTTTCTCGGATTCTTCGGTCAGGCTTTCGCGTGGCTTCGGCGCGGACTTCGTCGATGATGTCCCGAGGGATGTGGTCGATGATGTCCTCGCGGGACCTGACCTTCAATTTGCGCAGGATGGCGGTGATCTGCGCGTCGATGGTCCTGGTGGATTTCCCTCGGTGGGCGGCGATGGCGGGATTGGTCCAGCCTGCAGTGGCCAGGACGGCGACCTCGCGTTCGGCTCGGGTCAATTCGTGCCAGTGGGAAACGTGCTGGTGCTCGGTGGGGTGATCGGCGGTCGAGGTCTCGATGGTGAGCGTGCCCAGGGCCAGCCGCTGGGTCTCGTTGTATTCGGGGCGCAGGCGCCTGCCGCGTGCTTCTGCCGCAGCGAACGTACTGGGGCCCAGTATCCGATGGGCAATCGCAATGGCCTCTTCGGACTTCTCGGTCAAGGGCCCTATCGCATCGATGACGATGCCGAACCTGTCGGCCATGGTCGCCATACCTCCCGCGAGGTGGGCGATCTCGATGGCCAGAGTCGTCGACTCGGTGTGGTCGGGGTTTCCGGTGGTGAGTAGGTCGGTGATCAGACGCGCCAGCGTCCAGATGCGGATCTGCACGGCCCACATTCCGACCACCCAGTCACCGACAGCGAGCTGATAGGCTAGCGAGGACCGCCCGAGCTCTAATGCTTTGCAAGGCTCACCGTACCGGGTCAGAGCAACCGCCCAGGCGAGCTCGGCCCATGACCTCTCCTGTGATGTTGCGGGAAAGTTGACGTGGTCGTAGTAACGCTGGGTCAATTCCAAGGATTGATCGGCGGTTCCCAGCACGCCCGCGGCGAGGTTGGCATGCAGTTCGCTCACGGCCGCCGAACCATAATCGCGCTGCTCGAGGTATTTGTCTCGGGCGCGCACGAACACATCGATGGCACCGATATCGCCGCGGACGAACAGCAGCTCGTATCCCCATGCGTGTTCGACGGCAGGGGCTAGGCCGATATCCGTCCCGGTGGTACTCCGCCAGTTAGCCCTGGCGTCCGGATCATCGATGCAGGCGGTGACGCAGGCCTCCAGTATCTGTTCGGTCTCCTCCACTCTGCCCTGGTGCAGGGCCAGCCCCGAGATAGTGGCCATACCTGCGATCTGGAGGCCGGTGAGCCGACTGTCCTGTGCCCGAGTGGCGTTGAGGCATCGTTCGGTCCAGCCACGCATTTCTCGCACCGACCCGTTGACAAAATTTTGCATAGCGTAGAGATCGACGCAGATTTGCAGGCCGAGAGCGGCCTGAGCGGGCGTTGTGAGGCTGGTCTCGAGGGCGATCACAGTATTGGCCCAGGTTGTTCGAACCCAAGCCATGAGATGCTGCCGCTCGGAGCGCGGCCACTGGGTGGCAGCGTAACGGATTCGGTCCCGGTAGTACCGCAGGTGCCGGTCGGCCAGCACGGCGGGCTCGTCCCCAGTGGGACGGCTGCGTTGCCGCAACTGGTCCTGGGCATAGACCCGGAGGCTTTCCAGCAAGCTGTACCGCACCGTGGTCGGTGTCCGGTGCACCGACACCAGCGCGTGATCGACGAGCCGTTCCAGCAGGTCCTCGATCTCTTCCGGGGCCAGGATCACGCGGCTGCCGTCAGTGTCCTCGAGCGAGTCGGTTTCGTCGCTGCAGATGGTCCGGATGGCCTCCAGATCGGCACCGACATCCGGATCGGCGGTACCGGGGCCGGTGGCGTAACCGGCGGCGAAGATCGACAGGCGGTCGAACAGCAAACGTTCTTTGTTCGTGCACAACTCATACGACCAGGTGATGGCGTCGCCTACCCCGTAATGGCGGGGCTCGGCTCCCACGCGGAGACTGCGCTTCCAGCGCAGCCGGGCGTCGTCGGCGCGTCCGGTGAGCCCACTCAGCACCAGCGCCGGCGGTTGATGACGTAGCCGGGCGGCCGCCAACTGAATGTATAGGGGGTGATTGTGCAGCCGATGGCAGATCTTGGCGGCGGTATTCATCTGATCATTGCCCGCCAGCGGGTGGCCGGTGAGTTCGGCGCGCCGGCGAAACAGCAGCGCCGCCTGCTGGTCGGTCAGCGGCGGGACCGGGACCAGGTACTCGTCGACCCAGCCGACCGGCTGGCGGCTGGTGGCCAACACGGTCAACTCGGGGATCACCTCGAGCAGATCGGCTATCACCTCGGCAACGTCGGGGAGCACATGTTCGCAGTTGTCGAGTACCAATACGGTGGGCGGGACACGCCCGGTCGGCCCGGTGCGGGTGAAGGTGTCGACGAGGGCGTCCCAGGTCGACCGCCCGGAGAAATCGCCGTCGATCACCGCATGAGCAATTTCCTCTTCTACCGCAGCGCTTCCGCTTCCCTTGGGTAAACGCGCCAACCGCACCCAGAACACGGCGGAACGCCCGGAGTGCGCATGACGGTACTCGCGGATCACTTCAGCGGCCAGGCGGGTCTTTCCGATTCCGCCCGGACCGATCAGGGTTGTCAACCGGACCGTACCCAGGAGCGTCCTGATCTGCTGCAACTCTTGTTCCCGACCCACAAAGGTGAGATCGGGGGCGGGCAGGCCACCGGCAGGGTCCCGCGGAGGTGCTTCCACGACAGAAGAATAACGCGTTACAGCCGGGCCTGTCATGCCGCCCGGCGCCCTGACCTGGCAAAAACCCGCTTCTACACGGCGGGACACGCCGGGTGAGTTTCGCGCGGATCAGCAGATCCGCGCCGGTATCGGTGATCTGCTCGATCAACGCGGTGACCGCGAAGTTCCGTTCGGCCGGCGACAAAATGCCCGGTCGGGTCGCACGCCGGGGCGGGGTTGCTGTACGGACCGCGGGGAATGCCGGTTCGACCAGGCGCTTGTCGACGTAGCGGTCACTGTCGCGCAAGCCCGGCGCCCGGCACGATCCCGGGAAGATCATGACGGATCTCGCGGTGATGCTCTCGCTGGGAGGGTACTGCGTGTCCGACTCGCGTGGCTGCGCGGCGAGCCCGGGGTGTTCGGTGTGGTGGTGGCGTGCGGCACCACCACACCGTCGTCGATATCGTGTTCGGCCCGTTGCGGATCGCCGAAACCGCATATGCTCCCGCGAGTGGCGGGTGTTTGCGCCGTCGGGTGAAATGATGTCGCAGGCGTTGGGTTCGGGCTACCGCAGAGCGCCGAGAGCGACGATCTGGATGAGGAATTCCTGATGTCCCGTGCGGTTGCGCGGTCTACCGGCATGCTCAGCACCGGCTGGGCTGGATGCGCAGGACGTCGGTCCTTGCGATCGCCTCGTCCCGTTCGGCGATCAGCGCCTGGCGTCGTGGATCGTTCAGGTAGGCGTCCAGCGCATCGTCGCCGGGAAAGATGAGCCACTGTACTTCTGTGGGCGCCTCGTCGGCGGGCGCTTGCACAGTGCCGCGTTGCAGAACCTGCCCACCGTGGTCGGTGATCAGTTGCAGCACCCGGTCCTCGTACCGGACGAGCGCGGACTCCTGGCCGGGATGGGCCCACAGCAGAACGCACAGTGTCGTTGGTTGATTCGCCATCCCGATAGCATGCACCAGCACGCGGTTCCCGCACCGGCATCGGGGCTGTGTTCAGCGGGTTGGTTGCAGGTGTGCGTCGGTCGGTCGGGCCATTTGTTCCAGGGCGCCGGTTGCGTTACCTCGCGTTGAACGGCACCGATCACCGCAGTCATAGTGAGCAGGACGCGGCGATCGGTGCCTACATTCGCTGGCGCAACCAGCACTTTCGACCCGTACGAGAGTTCGCCGTCAACTCCACAAACCGGCACCCGTATTACTTACCCAACGTTGCTTGACGAGGCACTGGTCTTCCGTGGCTGCCGACAGCTCCGCTCATGCCGACCGTCCTTGCACCCGACCGGACGTTCCCGACGAGGCCGATGCTGAGTAGATTCGGCACAGGAATTGGCACGGTGACTCGGCTCGGAAAAAATCTCGGCGTGTGTCGATTTCGCCGATGGCTCTTCGTATAGGGGGTGAACGGGCCGCGGAAGGGCGGTCCGCAGGAGCAAGGAGCGTGATCATGCGCATGGTCAACGCCACGTTGTCCATCACCCTCGACGGAGTCGTTCAGGGCCTTGGCCGCCCCGACGAGGACACCCGCGGTGGCTTCACCCACGGGGGTTGGGGCGGCAAGTACAACGATCAGGTCATGGGCCATGAGATGGGTAAGAGCATGGCCAGACCCACTGACATGCTGTTCGGACACCGGACCTGGAACGACTTCATCACCGCCTGGGGTACTCGCACTGACGACAATCCGTTCACCTCGCACATGAATGCGGCCACCAAGTACGTCGCCTCCAGAACCTTGAAAAGCGCCGATGCTTGGCAGAACTCGATCCTGCTTTCGGGCGACGCCGTCGAGACGGTAGCGAAACTCAAGGCCGCGCCGGGTAAGGACCTGACGATCATCGGCAGCGCCTCACTGGTCCGAGACCTGCACGTCGCGGGCCTCGTCGACCACTACACGCTGCTGATCCACCCGCTGACCCTGGGCTCCGGCACGCGGCTGTTCGAGGGCCCCGCCCCACTGACCGAGTTCGACCTGACCAGTAGCGTCACCACCACCACGGGCGTGATAATCGCCCATTACACCCGCAAGTAGGAACCATGCCTGAATACCTGCTCTCGATCTACCAGCCCGAAGGCGAGCCGGACCCCGTGGCGATGGCCCGGGTCGTGGCCGATGTGCACCAGTTCAACGAGGAACTGCGCGAGAGCGGCTCGTGGGTGTTCACCGGTGCCCTGCACGCGCCCGGCACCGCCACTGTCGTGCGCGCAGATGGGATGATCACCGATGGCCCCTACGTCGAAGGCAAGGAGCACGTCGGCGGTTTCTGGGTGATCACCGCGCCCGACCTGGACGTCGCCTTGGCGTGGGGGCGCAAGGCGGCTGCCGCGACGACACTGCCGATCGAGGTCCGCCCGTTTCAGGACGTGGAGCCGTATTGAGTCCGACACAGCAGGAGATTGCGGACGTCTTCCGCGCAGAGTACGGCAGAGCAGTTGCCGTACTCGTGCGCGGGCTCGGGGATATCGGCACAGCCGAGGACGCTGTCGCCGAAGCGTTCACCACCGCCCTGCGACGCTGGCCGGTCGACGGCATGCCACCCAGCCCTGCCGGCTGGATCATCACCACCGCCCGTAATCGGGCCATCGACGAATTACGCCGCGAATCGCTCCGCGCGCACAAGCACGCCGAGGCGCAGTGCACGTACTGCCCAGACGAGCCCGAAGAGGAGGGACCCGTGCGCGACGATCGCCTCCGGCTGGTCTTCACCTGCTGCCACCCGGCTCTGGCCATGCCCGCACAGGTAGCGCTTACGCTGCGGCTGCTCGGTGGGCTGACCACCTCCGAGATCGCCCACGCCTTCCTGGTGCCCGAACCGACGATGGCACAGCGCCTCGTCCGGGCCAAGGCGAAGATACGCGATGCCAAGGTCCCTTACAAGGTGCCCCGCGACGCTGATCTGCCTGATCGCCTCGGTGCGGTGCTCGCGGTGCTCTACCTGATCTTCAACGAGGGATACACCGCGACCTCCGGCGCTGAACTGGCCCGCGCCGATCTGTGTGCCGAGGCGATCCGGCTGGCCCGGTTGTTGGCGGAGCTTATGCCCGACGAGCCGGAGGCATCCGGTCTTCTTGCGCTGATGCTGTTGATCGAGGCCCGCCGAGCCGCCCGCACCGGCCCGGACGGCGATCTGGTTCGACTGGCCGACCAGGATCGCTCACGCTGGAACGCCGACCTGGTTCTGGAAGGCCGAGCAATCGTCCGCGCCTGCCTGCGCCGCAATCAGCCGGGCCGATATCAGATCCTGGCCGCGATCAATGCCGTGCACACCGACCCCGTCACCGACTGGACTCAGATCCTGGCACTCTACGACTGCCTCCTACCCTTCGACAACGGTCCGGTGATGGCGCTCAACCGCGCGGTCGCACTCGCCGAGATCCAGGGTCCGGCAGTGGCACTTCGTGTGGTGGATGACTTGGATCTCGGAAACTACTACCTGTTCCACGCGGTCCGCGGCGACCTCCTCGCCCGCCTCGGACGAAGCCGGGAAGCACAGCATGCCTTCGATGCTGCGGCCCAGATCACCGCGAACCAGTCAGAGCGCAGATTCTTGATCGCCCGGCGCGACCGACGCGACTAGAACGGTGCTCCAGGCGGCGATAAAGGCTCGCTCAGCGAACTGCAGCAGATAGCCGCACGCTATGTACAGCTACTCTTCACCGTGAATTCGGCGGCGATGGTCCGGACCGCGTTGTGTGGTGGGCCGATCTTCTCGGTTCCTTATGAACCGGACCTGGAAAACACCGGACCACCCCCAGGTGACCCTTCGGATTCGATACAACTCGCCGCGGCGAGCCCGGATCTGCTTCGTCAGATGCTCGCCTCGTTCATTTAGACGATGACGAGCGCCGAGGCGGACGCCATCTGCGGCGCCGAGTACGGCCAGCGCAGCGACGAACGCGTCAACCGCAATTCAATTCCCGAACTCGTCATTCCAGGCCTCGAGGAATATCGGACAATAGTTATCGTAATCCGAACTCTGGTAGATCATTTAGGCAATCTCACGGCGCACTTGCTCGCGACTTGGGTGAACGTCAAGGTGCGGGCTCTCGAGATCTGCATACAGGATCTCGGCGTAGCCGACACGGGTGGGGGCCGCCTGCAGCGAGTCCAGGAAGCGGTCGACCGCCCCGGCGACGGTGGGCCGATCGCCGCTGGGGTCCAGGGCCGGGAACGCGACGACCGACACGAGCACCTCCGCACTGATGTGACGTATAACGTTGCCGAGTCGCCCCCCGCAGCAGCCATCAGCGACCTGTGCGGCCCCGGCCCGGTCGGAGTGTATGTGATAGGTGATTCATATTCTATGTCACAGGCCCTGGGGCGTATTGCTACGGGCGCGACGTCCGGCTCTCGGACGGAATCGGGTCATCCGGTGCTGGGCTCGGCGAGGGACGTCCACTGGTCGAGCCCGGTAGGGATGGGCGTTCCGGGCGGATGGCCGGGCGGTGGGTCGGTCGGGAAACGTGCCAGATCTTCCTTCCCGGACAGCCATGCGTACGTACCCGGCTTGATCTCCTGCGCACCGAAATGACCCACTTCGTCTCCGGAAACTGCATACAGTCGCACCTGGCCTGGTGAAAGCTGTGCGGCGATCCTTTCGGCATGCGCAGTGGGTGCGAATCCGTCCCCGCTCGCAGTCCAGACGATAGTCGGACACTTGATGCCGCTGATGTCGAACCCCCAGGGCTCTTTCTCTCTGATGTTGTAATCATCGTTCCAGCCTTTGTCGCCTTGCTTCAAGGCCTCAGCGAATTGGATGCATAGATTTTCCGCGTGTTTGTCCACGATTTCCCGATCGATACTGCCGAGTTCGTTCCGCGGAATACCAATGATTGTCATCGGATCGGTGGGATGTGCGTTGAAGTTCGCGAGTCGCGCTGCAGTCACTCCTTCGATTGATAAAGCCTGGCCGGCCGTAACCTCAGGTTTCTGGGTCATGCCCACAAAGTTCTCTTCTTTCATCAGGGCGGGAGGTGCGTGCGGGACGAGGAGTCCGAGTCTGGTGACCCGGTCGGGCAGGGCTGCTGCCACTGCCGCTGCGTGAGCGGTTCCGCCGGATCGGCCGACGACGGGGAATCTGTCGATTCCGAGGTGGTCGGCGATCGCTTTGACATGCGTGGCGCTATCGGAGATCTTCAGACCTTCTTGTGGGTCGGATCCGCCGTAGCCGGGGCGGTCGTAGGTGATCAGCCGTACACCGAGTCGATCGAGCAGTTCGGGTGGGGCGGTGTCCACGCGACTGCCCGGTGTGCCATGGAGTTGGAATATCGGTGTACCGTCTTCCGGTCCTTCGACACGGCACTGCAACCTGTGTCCGTCCGGGAGGGTGACGACGAAATCTCCGGGATGTTCTTCCCCTCCTCGCGTTCCGGCATCTGGTGGTCCGCCGCCGGTGCCGGTGCCGCCCGGAGTATCGTTCCCGTGTGCAGGGGTATTGCCGACAGGTGTTTCACCGCGGGGGGTAACTTTATTGAGCGGCCGGTTCGAGGGGATGTCGAAAGCGGACAGTCTTTTGCGTTCGGCATCCAAGTACATGGGGACCGCAGACCGAAGAGTCTTCGCGGTGGTGGAAGACGGAAGCGCCCGAGATTTCGAGTAATCCGGCGCGAGTACCATCAATCTGTCGCGGACAGCTGAACACAGCCCAGGAAGACCAACTCCTCCGATCACGGTATCAACTCGCTCACACCGGCGATTACCACCGGAACCCCACACGCGCCGGCCGGTGCAGACCTGCGTCCGTGGCTGCCGAAAGGTCGAACCCGAGGTGATTCACGCCCGTCTTGCTTCCCATGGTCTCCGCAGTCACCTGTCAGGCGGCCGGGTCGAGGGCCGAGAAATCGATTTCCTCGAGTGTCGGGTCGAACGGGTCGGGTTGGCGGGTGAGTTCGTCGGTGGCGTAAGCGCCGAACCTGCTGATGTGCGAACGCACGTAGGGCGACAGCGCGGCGACCTGGTTGGAGTTGGTGGCCACCTCCGTCTGCTCCCCTCTATCGCCCTCTTAGGTGATCGATACACCGAAACCGGGTTTCTTGTCATAATCGGTATCGGAGTGACCTGGATCGTTTCCGAGATCTGACGAGTCGGAGTCCAGTGAGTCGAGAATCCCTCGCGGTTGGTGTCTGGTTCTTCAACGTGGAACCGTCGGGATGTTGCATGCCTCCCGGCCTGGCCCTGGCCAGGCCGGGAGCGCCGACCTGGTTCGGGCGGTTGTGGCGACGGAATCCGAATCGGGCTCTCCCCGGTTGTAATAATCGATGCCGCGTTATGCACGTGAACGGTCGGCATCGGGATGGGCAGCGTCACGCAACCGTCACGCTGCGACTTCGTGCACCTCGGCATCGGCTCGCGCCTCGAGAACGGCCAGCAGGACCATCCGGGACACGGCCATGTCGGACATGTGACCAGTCAGGGTTATCACTGAGTGAGCTGCGGCTCGACGGCATTCCTGGACGAGATCGACGAATGCCGGGGGGAGTAATCCGTTCTGTGGTGCCGGCTCGTGGAAGACCGTGCCCAGCTCGTATCCGAGTAAGCCGGCAGCGGCTCGGAGCCTGCTTTCGATCGTATCGGCGTCGCTGTCGTGAAGCAGGTCATCGCGTAGATAGCCATAGGCAAGGGGTAGTAGTGTAGTCATCAGATGAGCCAGTTCTCGATCGTTCGGCCGCGTTGGGCCATACCCTTCGCAGCCAGATGGACAGGTCATCGCAGGGCACTGTAGTGCACCTGTTCGCCGGGGCTCGGCAAAAGTCGAGTCCGGCCGTGCTATCGAATGTTGGACGCGGATTCTGTGCTTCCGGTCGGCCAACGTGTCGACACCGGAAACTTGTGCTCCGTGACCGCTCGTACCGCACGACTGCCAGTCCTGGAATGGCCACAACCTCCGAGCGACGCTGCTCGAGCTTGGCTGCACTTCGTTGTGCGCCGAAGGTTCCGTGCCCGTCCCCGGCGCGTTCGGCCGCGCGATCGAGTACTACTTTGGGGCGGCGTCGGCGGCTCCACCGCCGACACCTTCAAGTCTTATCGTCTAGGCATCTGGTCTGAATCGGTAAGAACGCTCCTTTCACCCACGAAGTACCTACCTAAAGTTTGATACGGAGGGTTGAGGCGATCCCGGAGTAACTCGATCCGCAGTAGACGGATGTCGGGGCCATGACGTTCTCCCGTGGGCGGCCTTCAAGGGCTCAGCTGGCGGCCGCCGACGGTTGGTGGGTCACCGCCCGCCGAACGCGCCGGCGGAGCCGCCGCCGGGCGGCCGGAACTGCCCGAGTGTCCTGGAGGCGTTCCTGTCCCACGCGGCCGCCGGCGACGGCTTCCGGGTGTGGCGGGAACCATAGAGGAGGACGCGAATGACCGGCCCGGCAGATGTCACAGTGACGTATTTCAGGTATGTCACTCTACGGCCACATGCTCCGACCGGCATTCGCCGATATCGCCGACAGCAATGCAGATGACTCGGCCGCGGAGTACCAGGCGTTCACCGACGTCGCGGCCGCGGAATTCACCGCGTTCGCTGACGCCGGGAACACCACATGCACCTGTGATCGGGCGTGGAACGCATCCAGCGCATGGTGTGTCAGAGCCGGACAGCAGGCACTGCCGTACCGAAGACCGTCGTCCGGTTCCTGTCCACCGTGGCTGCCGACCCGCAGCGCCCGGGCGCCATTGCCCGCCCTGCGGTTACTGCGCGGGGATCGCCCGTGCCCACACTGACGCCGGACTGGTGGACTCCACTGCGGAAAACTCCGTACAGGGACCTCGTTGCCGAGATCTGGAGTGTCCAGCGCACAAAGTTGATCCGCGGCCTTTATGTCGCCGGATGGAAGCAGGTCGATTGTCTGCTGCTTACAAGTATTCGCCCGAGGTCAGCGATTGCGCCCGTGAGGGAGAAAGCCTGCGACCTGGAAGCACTGTGAACCTTGCAGCGGTCCTGCTCAGTTCGACTCCTGCAATCCTTTCACCGCGACCTGACGGAGATTGTCGGCAAGAACGGTTGCCGACGGGCTCAGCGCTCGCATCGCCGCGATGGTGATTCCGACGCTGTGCCCGATCGTATCGAGAGAAACCGGCAGTGTACGCAAACGATCGTCGCTTCGGCCGATCAGGCTCGGCAACACCGCGACGAGATCGGTCTCGAGCAGTAGCTGTCGGACCGTCAGAAAGGACGTGGCCTCGACTCGATTCTCCGGCAGCGGCATACCGTTCCGTGCGAAGAACTCTTCCAACTCGCCCCGCAGCACTGTCTCGGTGCCCGGCAGGATCCAGGGAAACTCCGCAAGGTCCCGCAAAGCGAGTTCGGTGCGGTCGCCGAGTGGGTGTTGCACTCGCGTGAAGACCTCGACGAACTCGTCGTACAAGGGCTGACGGATGGCTGTCTCGGTGGTAGGCGCGGTGAGCCGCCCGACGATCATGTCGATGCGACCGGCCTCGAGTTCGACGAGTAAGGCTTCTGGCGAACCTTCCCGCACGATCACGGTCAGCAACGGTCGATCTATCTTCAATCGGGCGATAGCTTGCGGCAGCAACACATTCGACCCCGCCAGGTGTGTTCCAACCACCACGGTGCCGCGCTCGGCGTCGGCGAGTTCGGCGACATGTCGCCCAGCCTGGCTCAGCTGGGCGAGTACCGCGCGCGCGTGTGCGGTAAATGCCTCGCCGAAGATCGTCGGAGTGATCCCACGCGGTCCGCGATCGTAGAGCGGAACGCCGAGGATCGCCTCGAGATCGTGCAGGCTTCGCGTGGCGACCGGCTGGGCGATGTGCAGCGTCGCGGCCGCGCCGATCACGCTGCCTTGTCGTGTCAACGCGTCCACAAGGGTCAGGTGGCGCAGCTTCAGCCTGCCGTCCAGTAACCGTGGGTGGTCCACTGCAACCTCCCTGATTTTATATCAGCCCTACTCGCCTGTGTAGAATACAGCAAGTCGATGCCTGTACCTCGGCTTATTCGGAGATCGGGTTCTTCCATATCAGATTTTCGATCCAGACAAAACAGGAAGATGGATGCGGCCCAGCTTTGCCCCCATCGCGGGCCCCGGGTAATCTCAGCTGCACTCCAGCAATTCCGGGGGCGCTGGAACTGCGCATCAACAACGTACCCGGTGGGTATTTACGCTATAGCCCGAGAAAGCGTTCGGCATTCTGATGGGTGATGAGCCTTTTGGTTGCGATATCGAGGTGGTCGCTCTTGCGTACGACCGCCGCGATCGGTCGTTCGCCGAGGGGGTAGGGGTAGTCACTGCCCACCATAACCCGTGCGCGTCCCACCGTGTCGACGAGCAGGCGCAGGGCGCGGTCGTCGAATACCACCGAGTCGACATAGAACCGGCCGAGGTAGTGCGAGGGCGGGTATTCGGATGTGCCGATGACGTCGTTTCGGCGATGCCAGGCGTTCTCCATGCGGCCCATCCAGAACGCGAACGACCCACCGCCGTGGGCAAACCCGATCTTCAATCGCTCGTCTACACGGTCGAACACTCCGCCGAGAATGAGTGCCAAAATCGACAGGTGTGTCTCCGCAGGCATCGCGGTCAGCCATTGCCCCATCCACCGGTCCAGGCGAGGCGAACTCGCCATGTCCCACGGATGCACGAAAACCGGAACTCCGAGGTCGGCGCAGTGTTGGAGGAATGTAACGATGCCCGCACTGTCGAGGTCGCGGTCGCCCACGTGGTTACCGATTTCGACGCCACGGTGCCCATTGGCGAGGCACCGGTCGAGTTCCTGGCAGGCAAGATCGGTGTCCTGCAGAGGGACCTGACAGAACGGGATCAGCCGGTCGGGCGCGGGCGCGGCGATATCGAGGGCGAGGTCGTTGAAGATCCGGGCGATCTTGGCGCCTTGCGCACCGGTGCGTCCATAGTTGAAGAATCCTGGCGTGGGAGAGATCACTTGGGCGCGAACACCATCGGCATCCATATCACGGAGCCGAGTTTCGGCGTCCCAGCAGTCGGACTGGATGCGTCGAAATTCTCTGGTGCCCATCATGATCATTGCCTCGTGCTCGGATTCGATCCTCAGCCATGGTGCGTCCGGGCCGCCCTCGGCGCTGACATCTGGCCAGCCCTTGGGTACGTAATGGGTGTGGATGTCGATGATGTCGGACATCATCACCCTTTGCCTGGATGCAGCGCACCGCAGTTATCGCACCGTCTGGCCTGCTGGTTGTCGTAAAATTCGGTGAATACCGGTGGCAGGTCTTCGACAATGTTGCGGACCTGTAGTTCGGTCTCGTGGATCAACGTCCCGCAATCGAGGCAGTACCACTGGAACTTCTCGAGAGTGCCTTCTTCGCGGACTCGTTCGATGACGAGACCGATCGAATTCGGGTCCGGGCGTTGCGGTGAATGGGGCACATCGCCGGGCAACAACCAGACCTCTCCCTCGCGGATATCCACTCGACGAGGCCCGGAACCGGTCATGAGGTTCACATGGATATCACCGCGGACCTGGTAGAACCATTCCTCATAGGGGTCGAGGTGAAAGTCGGTGCGCTGGTTGGGTCCGCCGACTACTTGAACGATGAAATCGTTACCGAGTGCCATGGTCTGATTGTTCACCGGTGGTTTCAGCAAGTGCTCGTGCTCGTCGATCCAGCCTTGGAAATCGATCGGCTCTGGAATATCTGTCATTACCGTTCCTTCAGGTCGTGGTCGTTGTCGACGTCCGCGTGTCCAGGTCGACGGTGCGCGATTGCCTGTATCTCGATCAGCAAATACGGATGTGGCAGTTGATGCACCGCAACTGTTGTTCGAGTCGGTCCGTGCTCGTCGAAGTACTCTCCGTAGATTTGGTTGTATCCGCCGAAGTCGTTCATCGATACCAGAAATGTGGTGATCTGTGCGATATCGGGCAGATCTGCGCCGACCTCGTGTAGAATCGCCTGAATATTCTCGATCACGGCGCGGGTCTGCGCTCGGATGTCGAGGTTCGTCGTACCCATTGCATCGACTTCGACGCCGACAAAGGTGTTGTCGGGCCGGCGTGAGCTCGTCCCGGACACGAAAATAAGGTTGCCTACCACCTTCACATGTGGGAACCGTCCCCGCGGCGTGGCGCGACCCGCAACAACCGTCGACTCGTAGGTTTCGGCTTCGGTCATCGACTCACCTCGAACGTCACGCTGCCCAATCCTGCTATATCGCATTCGACGATGCCGGACTCGAGCCGCAGCGCGGCGGTCGCCGCGCCCGCGAGAATTACCTGTCCGGCTCGCAGAGGAATTGCCCTGCGACGGCATATCTCTGAGAGAGCGTGCAGTGCCCTGATCGGGTTGCCGAGGATTGCCGTAGTCGAGCCGACCGACTCCACGCCGGCGACCTTCATCCTTACCGCACGGTTGTCCATCGACCGCAATGGTTGCCATGTCCCGATCACGAATGCGGCGGCCGAGGTGTTGTCGGCTACCACATCGGTGTAGGTGAAGCGAAAATCCCGATATCGGGAATCGATGATCTCCATCGCCGGTGCGACCGCGTCGACGCAGGCCTCGATGTTTACCATGGCATCGTCGGGGTCGACGTCCTGGCCGAGCCGGTAAGCGACCTCGGGTTCGACCCTGGGGTGGATAAATGAGGTGAGTTCGAGGCAGTCACCGTCGGCGAAGCGCATCGCGTCGGTCAAGTGGCCGACGATCACTTCGGACACACCCATCTGTGCCATCTTTGCCTCGCTCGTGAACCCCAATTTGAGACCGATTACCTTCTCGCCACGATGCTCACGGCGCGCGATCAACGCCGACTGGATGGCGTAGGCGTGGTCGATCGTGAGTTCGTGGCCGTCGGCCAGACTCGGCGTATCTGTGCGGGTGGTCTGTGCTTCATCGAGGCGACGGGCGAGTGCATCGATGTCGAGTGCGGTCTGCATATTGGAAGTCATTGTGTGGTAACCATTTTCCTTCTCTCGCTCGAGCGATGAGAGCGACGGCGATATCGACGCTCACGTCTTCGTGGCCACCGACCGGATTACGGCCACCGGCGGGTGAATATATCGGGCTCGCCCTGCGCCGGACGGTAGCGTGTAGGACTGACACGGTAAGCGACTGAAACGAGTCGGTCATAGGTAGCTAGCGCCTGCCAAGCGATTTCATCAGTTCGCGCGAGGTATGCAGGTAGGCTTGCGAGTCAATATTTCTCATGTGTTCACGAAGCTGGAGTATCCGTGCCAGCGATACGACGATCGGACAGGTCGATTGCGATCGGTACCGATGAGAATTACAGCGACACACAAACATTCGTCGGCTGGGTGTAGAAGTGCCGCGAAGATTCGCCGCCCTCGCGGCCGATGCCGGACAGGCCCATGCCACCGAACGGCGACCGTAGATCTCGCAGATACCAGGTATTCACCCAGGACATTCCGACATTCATCGCCTGTGCGACGCGGTGTCCGCGGCGAAGATCGTTGGTCCATACCGCTGACGCGAGGCCGTAGTCGGTATCGTTCGCGAGCGTGATTGCTTCGACTTCGGTGTCGAAAGGGATCAACGCGGCGACGGGGCCGAAGATCTCCTCTCGCACTACGCGATCGGCATTGGTCAGTCCGGTCCACAGGGTCGGCTCGATCCACGACCCCCCCTCGAGGCCGCTGCCCAGCGCAGGCACACCGCCACCGGTGAGCACCTTCGCGCCCTCGCGTTCGGCCATCTCGAAATACGTAAGCACTTTGTCACGATGAGTCTGCGAGATGAGCGGCCCGGTTGTGGTCTGCGTATCCTCTGGATCGCCCAGCCGCAGGTCGCGCGCGCGCTCCACCAGACCTGCGGCGATGTCATCGAAGATGCTGCGCTGTACGTAGATTCTCTCGGTACAGAGACATACCTGCCCGGTGTTGGTGAACACGGACCTGCTCAATCCGCTGAGAACCTCGTCTAGATCCACGTCGTCGAACACTATGGCGGCGTTCTTGCCCCCGAGTTCGAACGACACCGGGCGCACGCGCGGTGCGACGGTCTTCATCACCTGCGAACCCGTCGCCGACGAGCCGGTGAACGTCACCCCGTCGATCCCGGGGTGTGAAGTCAGGAACTCACCGGCGGAGTCGCCACCGAAACCGTGGACCACGTTGTAGACGCCGGCGGGCAGCCCGACCTCGACGAACACTTCCGCGAGCAGTGTGGCCGTGGATGGGGTGTCCTCACTCGGCTTCACCACGACCGCATTACCGCATGCAAGCGCCGGCGCGACCTTCCAGGTCAGCAGGAGCAAGGGCAGGTTCCACGGCACGATCACCGCGACCACACCCAACGGCTTGTGGACTGCGTAGTTCAATGCTGTTCCGCCGCCGGGCCGCTCGGTGATGAATGACTCTTGACCAGCGGCCGCGACTATATCGGCGAAGGCGCGAAAGTTTGTCACCGCACGGGCGACATCGAGTTCCCTGGCCTGTGTTACGGGCTTGCCCGTATCGGCAACTTCCGCGGCAACGAATTCCTCGAACCGTTCCTCGATCCGGTCGGCGGCGCGCCGTAGGAGTGCGGTGCGCTGTTGGACCGAGGTCCGACCCCAGGCGCCGTCGAGCGCACGCCGAGCCGAGGTCACCGCGCGGTCTACCACTGGCCGGTCGGCCTGGTGCACGTGGGCGAACGCCGTGCCGGTGGCGGGGTTGGACTTATCGAAGATTTGGGCGGGGTCCGGGTCGACGAATCGACCATCGACGAAATTGCGGATCCACCGTGGTGCCTGTGGCGTCATGTCACCACTGTGGCGGGAGAATGCATTGCGAACAAATAGGTATTTCTCCTGTCGTTATGACCATTTCGGTATGGCATAGGAGCCATACCGTACATCCCCGCGCTATATCTACCGGGTATAGGTCGAGCACGTATCGGTATTCGACACGTATGGGTTCGTAGATGGATGATGGATCCGTCCGAGACTCTCGATGACCATGTCGAGACGCAGCGGCGACCGCATCAGTGTTGTCGATGCTGAATTCGCGACCATCGCGGAGCAGAGCCCAGAGCACGTCGACCGGCCAGCGGGCCAGGGCTAGGAGGGTGTGGCTATGGATCTGGCGTTCGCTTCGTTTGCGGTGGTAGAACCGCCGCGACGGTCCGTTCTCGTAGCGCAGGCCCGACAAGGCCGCGATGGAGAAAACCTGCGCATATGTCGGTTGTAGCTTTTCGGGCGGTAAAGTGGCCCGGCCCGGCCCGGTCCGAGTCATGAGGCACAGGCACCGGCCCGGCATAGGACGGCAAAAGTCCCGCGTTGGCGAAATCCGCCAGGTCACCGCAGGTGCCGATGAGAAATTCCGCACCCACTCCGGGGCCTATCCCGGGCAGCGGTTCGATGACGCGCGCCCACGGGTGTTGCCGGGGACCAGTGGTGACGAGTCGGTCGGTGTCCATGATCTCGCGATCGAGATCGAGGAGTATGGCGGTGATCTGTTTGACCGGCATGGTGGTGTCGGCCTCGCCTGGAAAGGCCAGGGTCTGACGGCCGGCGGCATCGACCGCGGTCTGGGTGATGGCGGGCTTCTACGCCCCGTTGCCGGTGAGATGAACAGTGACACCATTTATTCCTGCCCCGCGGATCTCGGCTGGAGTGCACATTCCGGCGACCGCGATCAGCGGAGTCCGTTTCGAGAAATCGAACGCGGCCTCCAACGCAGGGAAAATCGACCGGGGCAAGGCACGCAGCCGGTTGATCCCGGCAACCCGGTCGCCCATGAGATCAGTACGATATCCGGTCAACTGGGTCAACCCGACAGCCAGCTCGTCAGGCATCGTGACCTCGCTCGGGTCACGGCGCATACGAGCGGCCTCGGCGATCACCTTCGCGCCTCTCAGCTAGAGCACACCACTCTGGGCATCCAGGGCACCAACCCGAGACACCTACAAACTCGAGGATCCACCATGTCCGACCCCGAGATCGACGCCGATTACAACGTCAGAAATACGGTGCCGACAGCCGTGTTCGACCACGTGATCGGCGAATACCGCCGCGCTTCAGCGGAAGCCGTGGAAGGCCTGCGTGGATACCCCGACATTCGTTACGACTCACACAGCGAGCAGATGCTCGACATCTGGGGCGTCACCGGACAACCTGCTCCCGCTTTTCTTGTCATACACGGCGGGTACTGGCGGATGCTGTCCCGCCGTGATACCTCTTTCATGGCGCGCACACTGCACCGGCATGGGATCGTCACGGTTAGCGTCGATTATGGGCTGGCGCCGGACACGACACTCGAAGAGATCGTACGCCAAGTGCGATCCGCGGTGGCCTGGCTCTACCGCAACGGCCGCACGTACGGCATAGACCCGAATCGTATCGTTGTGGGCGGCAGCTCGGCGGGCGGCCACCTTGCCGGCACCTTGATGGTCGGCGGCTGGCAGCACGCGCTGGATCTCCCATCCGATGTGGTGCGGGCAGCACTACCTATCAGTGGACTGTTCGACCTTCGCCCCTTGGTGGATTCTTTTGCCAATGACTGGCTCGGCCTGACGCCTGAACGTGCGGCCGCGTTGAGTCCCGCGTTGCACACAGGCAGGCGGGGCCCGAGCTGTGTGATCGCCGTCGCCGAGCTGGACGGCCGAGGGTTCCTCGACCAGAGCCGTCGATTCCATCGGCTGTGGTCACAGCATGCGCCGAGTAGCTTGCTCGTCGTCCCCGATCGCAATCACTATGACGTGTTCCTGGATCTGGCGGATCCGAACTCTGCCCTCACTTACGCGCTGACGAGGTTGATCGCGGGCACTGGTCGGCGTCCGGGCACGAACGCCAACTGACCGTAGGCACTATCCAGCGCGGGCCAGCGTGAGCGGTTGTTGTGATCAGCACGCAGACTGCACCTTCCTCGCCGCCGGGCGATGTGACAACAGAACGCGACACGGTCCTGTTCGATCTCGACTGTTCTTGGTGGAGACCTGCAACCTGTCTGGCATGCCGATATTGATATACCCCGGCAGCAAAAAGCTATTTGACCAGCAAATCCATTACGCGCAAGCTATCTCCAAGCATCCCGCATCGACGGAAATACGGGCGACGCCACGCGCGGAAACCCCGCACTAGCAGATTGGAAGTCAAGTATGAACGACCTTGCCGGAGTGCAGGATCGGAAGATCGAATCGGACTCGAAACCGCGCAACGTGGCAATCGCGAGCCTGATCGGTACCACCCTGGAATGGTATGACTTCTTTCTCTACGGCACCGCTGCGGCTTTGGTGTTCAATAAGCAGTTCTTCACTACCATGAGCCCTACAGGGGGAACGCTCGCCGCCTTCGCGACATTCGCGGTCGGTTTTTTTGCGCGGCCACTGGGTGGGATTATATTCGGTCATTTCGGCGATCGAGTCGGACGTAGGGCAACCCTCGTAGTATCACTGCTGACTATGGGATTGGCTTCCATGCTGATCGGCGTTATTCCTACTTATGCCACGATCGGAATCTGGGCTCCCATTCTCCTGGCGCTACTTCGGTTGATGCAGGGTATTGGCCTCGGCGGTGAAACGAGCGGCGCCGTTCTCATGTCGGTCGAACATGCACCGGCCGGGCGCAGCAATTTCTTCGGCGGATTTCCGCAGATGGGTGTTCCAGCCGGTTTGGTCCTGGCGAACTTGGTATACTTCATCGCCGCAACGCTGTCCTCCGATGACGCGTTCACTGGTTGGGTATGGAGAATACCTTTCCTGCTCAGCGGCCTGTTGATCGTCGTCGGACTCATTATTCGGTTGCGAATCACAGAGTCCCCGCGCTTCAGTGCTGTTCAGGAACAGAGCGAGATCATCGCCGTTCCCGGCTGGGCCGCGCTCAGTAAGTATTGGCCGCAGATCATCGCGACCGTATTGATGGTGACAGCCGCATCCACCTGCTCGTATGTGTTCACGGTATTTTCGTTGTCCTACGGGTCGCAGGACCTGCTCATGAATCGTGAGGTGCTGCTGCTCTTCATTACCTGTGGCAGCCTGATCTGGATGGCTTCGATCCCGTTCTGGTCTCGCGCGGCCGACCGATACGGACGTCGTAGGGTTTTCATGTTCGGGTCGGTGGCGCTACTCGCCGCGGCAGTCGTATATTTCCCCATCCTCAATCAAGGCACCCTTGTGACGGCCGCAGCCGCCTTCCTCTGCATGGCGCTTACCACACCTATCTCGCATGCGTTGCAGGGCAGTGTCATGGCGGCGGTGTTCCCGCCGGCCATGCGCTATTCGGGCATGGGGATCATCCTCGGCCTCGGTTCGATGATCGGCGGCACGGCGCCACTTATCGCTTCTGCGTTGTTCGCGCTCAATGGCACAACAGCGCTCATCACCGGCTATCTCGTCGTCGTCTGCGTGTTGAGTCTGGGGGCGGCGCACACACTGTTTCGCACAGCTCCCCAGATCGACACCGGTGAGGGTGACGGTGTTCAGACGGTACTCAGTCCCCAGCAGTAGAAGTGCCGGCGGCAGTGAAGGTCATTGCCGCCGGAATGGAAGAACCGAGAAAGGATCTGTATTCCATGGATATACTCATCGTCGGCGGCGGGTTCGCCGGGGTGTGGAGCGCTGCGGCGGCCGCCCGGGTCCGCGAGCAGACCGGCGCAAAGCTTTCGATCACTGTGGTTTCTTCCAGCGCCGACCTGGTAATTCGGCCACGGCTCTACGAAGCCGACCCCGAGCGCCTGCGGATTCCGCTGAGCAGAATCCTGCCCTCGATCGGAGTGACCCAGGTGACTGCCACAGTTTCTGCTATCGACACCAGCACCCGGACCGTGTCGGCAGTCGACGGGAACGGGCGGAGGAAGCTCCACTACAGTCGGCTCGTACTTGCTGCCGGCAGTACCATCAGGCCCGCAGACCTGCCCGGTTCCGAATACCTGCACAACGTCGACACGATCCAGGGGGCGACCGCCCTCGACAAGCATCTTCGCTCCCTGCCCAAAGCTCCGGGCAGCCGGACCGTGGTGGTCGTCGGCGCGGGCTTCACTGGGCTCGAAGTCGCCACCGAGCTGGTCGGGCGGCTCACCGACCTGGCGTCCGACGCAGAGTCGGCTGACCCGCCGCCCCGGGTCGTCTTGGTCGAGCGCGCCGACACCGTGGCTCCAGACCTCGGGCCCGGTCCGCGCCCTGCCATCGAAGAAGCACTGGCGAAGCTGGGCGTCGAGGTTCGACTCGGGCAGACCATCGCATCAGTCGCAGCCGACGTCGTCCGGTTCACCGACGGTACTGAGCTACCTGCAGGCACTGTTGTATGGACAGCCGGTGTCCAGGCCAGCCCGCTCACGGCCGAGATCCCCGGCCGGCGCGATCCCTTGGGCCGACTGTATGTCAACGAGTATCTACAGGTTGCGGAGGCACCCGCGGTGTTAGCCGCGGGTGACACCGCAGCCGCGAACGCCGAGGAACCCGGACGCTTGGTATTGCAGTCCTGCCAGCATGCCATTCCGCTGGGCAAGTACGCGGGTTATAACGCTGCTGCGGATCTGCTCGGCCTGCCGCTTGCGCCGTTCAGCCCCGCCCCCTACGCGACATGTGTCGACCTTGGCGCAGCCGGAGCGGTACTCACCAGCGGGTGGGAGCGAACGGTCGTCAGCACCGGGGACGCGGCGAAGCAACGCAAGGAGACAACGAATCGAGAGCGGATATATCCACCGCTCGACGCTGCGGAACTCTTGCGGGCCGCCGACTATCAGGTCGGAGTCCGGCCCCCCGCCGCCAAGATCTGATTCCGTCGCGCACAACCGGCGAACCATCTCCGGCTCACAACCACCGGTCGGTCTCAACCGAACTCGTGCGCAGCAGACGGTACACCAATCGAATATGGGAGAAGTGAAGCTACCGACGTTTTCAATGCGACTTGTTACTCCGACACTGAAAGGAGGTTGCATCCACATTCTCGGAAAACTGGCTCGTGCCCCTTTATCAACAGAGGATAGAGAGAACGATGAACGATCGAGACATCACGGCGAACCCAGCCGGATTCGAGGCAGCGATGGAGGCGCTGGTTATGGATGACCCGTATCCGAACAGTTCGTTCGGGGACTGTCCTACACATTGGTTACGAAGGGGTCTGTACGCATACGAGTGGGCAAAACATATCTACCCGGACGCGGAGCTGGAATTCTTTTCTCGCAACGCTCTCGAACCGGGGAAAACTCGGGAGGCGGTCTTGCGTTACGAGGCCGGCCATTTCGAATTAGGAAGACGCCGATGAGCGCGCGCAACGGGTATGGACACGATGCGCGTACCGGTAGCTCTCGCCGCCAAAAGAAGGGTGCGGACAGTCGGCGCGACGATGACACGACCGGTCTCACCGGAGAGGACTGGGTAGCGATCCGACCCTGGCTCGACCCAGGCGACTGGCCCGGCGTCCGCCCATTTCCGGAGATGGGTGGAGCATGAACGCCATGCTTTAGTTCAGGTCTCCTGCGTACACCCGGTAACGGGCGAAGCCTCGCCGCAAGGTCATCTTCTCCAGCTGCATGCGGTCCAGGGTGACGCTCGGACACAGAAGCCGAATAGAGAAGGCATGTGTGAGAGCAACAGTCGCCGCTCGACCAGTAGCGGCGTGCATCAGCCGGGAAGTAGTCGGGTGCCGATGAGGGGTACCCACTACTTCTTGTGCAAGCCTGCCGAATCAATCGAATATTCGTGACGATCCCACTGACATCGCCAAAGACCTTGGATATGTGGAGCACGCGCACCGTCACCCCGAACAGCGGCCGGCAGGCCATCCGCAAGTACAAGCTATCCCTGACCAGCGCCCTGAAGTGCGTGCTGGACGCGTATCCGAAAGCCAACGCGCGCATTGTCGAAAAGGGGTTCCCGGTCGGGCCCGGCGGCACAGACGGACCGCCGAGGGGCTGGAACGAGAAGAATCGCTTGGAAGAGCAATGGTACGAAGAGAACGGCCATTCACTGTTCTGACCGGGCCTGGAAGCCACCGTCACCCCCGGCTCAGAACATCGAGGCCAACCGGTGGCTGTCAAACCGATCACCAGGGCGATGACCGAGAGCCAGGCCGGGCGGGGCGATCCGCTGCCCCTCGCAGAGTGCTGCTTGCGGGCTCTGGCCAGGGGCAGCGCTGTCGACCCGACCGGCGGGTGCTCTCGGCCGGATCAGATTGCGGGTGGCGCGATGTAGGTGTAGGCCCGATGACCGCGCGATCGACCCACTATATGCTGTCAAAAGTGCTCATGAAGATAGGAATCGATCACCTTCGTCGCGATGTTGCCACCGGTAACGACCGTGAGAACCTTCTTGCCACGGAGATCGTAGTCGTCGAAAACCCCTTGCACCACTCCATCGTTCTGCAGAACTGCCATCGGACCCACGGCGCCCGCGGCTTCTACCGGGTGGCCCATGGCATCGGAGAGCAGGACCACCCCGCGGGCGATATCGGAGTCCGGAACCGTGATGATGTCGTCGACTCCGGTCCTTATCTGGTCGAACAGATGCGCGGGTACGGTCTCGACTCTCATCGCCTCTGCGATCGTGGTCGCTTCGGTGGTGCGCGGCGCACCCGCCTGTAGTGACCTCACGAGGGTGGCCGAGTCGGCGGGGCAAGCGCCCAGTACCAGATATCGACGACCTGACAACTCCTCGAACTCGCGGACGACCTGGGCGCCAGTCATGATGGTTCCACCCCCGCCGGGCAACACGATCGCGTGGACATCGGGGTGCTGAGTCAGCATTTCATGCACAACGGTTCCCAATGCGGCGACCGAATCCGGTGCGTCGACATCCAGAAGATGTGAATCGGTTCCGCGGACGAAGTGTTTGGCATGGTCGTAAGCCTCGTCCCAGGTCTCTCCGTGCCGCACAACAGTCGCGCCATAGTGTTCAATCTTTGCAACTTTGAGTTGAGAAGTGCCGCGCGGGACTACCACGGTCAACGGCGTCCCGGACTGCTGACAGGCTCTGGCATAAGCGATGCCGTGGTTACCGGAAGATGCGATGACGCATCGCGTCCCCGGTTGCAGGCCCGCCACTTGATGACTCAGCAGACGTGCTGCCCGGTCCTTGATCGAGCCCGTGTCCGGAGATAGGTTTTCCAGCGCGAGGTGTAGATCGACCGGAGTCCGCCAATCGAGATCCTTGCTCAGACTGACTATTCGAGTCAGCGGAAGACCGGATTCGGCGACGAGTCTTAGCGCCTCCCAGCGCTGGGCTGACGTCGGAGCGAGCAAATGCGCCGATGGTATCTGCTCTCGGGCAATAGTCTCGGTCGCCCGATGCAAATCAGCGGCAGCGCGAAGCGGATCGATTGTCCTGCTTCTGATGCGTCTCCTGAGGAGACTTGCCGCGCCGGTCAGGGTTTCGCCTATTCGAGTAGCAGCCTCACAAGCCACCCGAACTATGCCATCACTCATCGGTGTCGCATCGCGTGCTGTGATCGGAGGGCGCTTACCGCCTGGGTGCGGCCGAAAGCACAACCAAATGCTCTCTTCGACAACTCGGCCTCGGAGCTGGAAGGATTGTCCCCTTGTCGAACAGATCCAGGAGGGTCCCGCCGGACTGGGCCGCCATCACCGGCCACCCTATACCGTCTGACATAAGAAAACACTCGCTTGACATGTCGTGCAAGCTCGTTCAAGTTTCGACTTCTCCGACTTCCGGATGGTGGGCGAATGGCGAACGCTCTCGTCTCCGCCGAATCTTCGACCCACCCCGATCGATTTCTGCCTCAGGAATCTCCGCATGATATCTGGACTACAGGCACGGCGTCGACCCGGCGAAATTCACATGTGCGGCAAGAAAGTTTCTGCTACGAGCAATTCTCGGGATCCCGATCCCGCGCCGGCCGGTGCCATCCGTTTCGCCAGCCCTCGCAGCGTCTCAAGGCTGGCCAGCACCTCCGAGCGGTTGTCCGAGCTTTCATCCACGCTGGCAGCCGAGCGAACATCGACATCGTCGGCCGCACGCCGCCACGCTCTCGTAATCGCGCTCCGACGTAGGCAGACAGCGCGTCGATGTGCTCCTCGTTGTAGGCCCACAAGATGTGACCGGCGCAACGGGTCTGCAGCCGTAGAGGCCCGCTGGAAGAATGGATCCTCACTACCACCGAACACCGCACCGACCAGCCCAGCCCCCTGTATCTCAGGTTTCCATTCGGCGACGGCACCACACCCTCCACAAGCCAGGTGACGCGGCTGGAACAGAAGCTCGCTGAAGTATCTGGGCTCAGAAAGGCCAGGCCGGGGGATCACAAGAGCAAGGCCCCCGCATCGCGGACAGGTCACAAGCATCCGACCCGAACCGGGCCAACCAACCTCCTCGGTCATAGTGATGAGCGAGATCAGTGCGCGGCTCGGAATGCATGGAGGACACCATCTCAGGTCCGCGATACAAGCAGCTACCGGATTCTCGAACTGACGGCAGCCCATGTTTCGGGACTTGTTCCGGGACGCTCTGACCTGGCGTTTTGTTTCACGGTCGTGAGTGTCCCGTACTCGACAACGGCGCCCCGTTTCACAAGAGCAAACTGATCGAACGCCCCCGCGACATCACACCTCCTCAATCGGCCCGGCCGAACACACCGGAACGGAGGTCGCCTAAACTTGTCGATCCACAGGATTTGACAATATCTCGCCCGCACGACCGTCCGAGCCTGTCTCGACCCAGTACATGCGCTCGTCGGTCCAGAACTACTCAGCAGTCTGCCTGCCGATGACCTCACCCTTCTCTCCAACAACCTACCGGTAGCGCATGAATCGACTGCCGAGCCAACCGTGCGGTGCGGTTGCGGCGGGGCTGGTTGGCAGGCGCATCGTCCCCATAGATCCACATTCCGACAACACGAGAAGGCGCCGTGGCGTATGACATCATCATCACAGTGGTTGCAGGACGAAGTTCGAGGTACACCACTGGGCGCCAGTCACTTGCCTTCGTCGAACGCGAGCAGGCCCCCAACGATGGTGGCGACGTAGACCACCCCGTCCGGCCCGATGGTCGTTCCTACTCCGAATATCGAGGTGCCGGGAACCTCATTGCGGTCCAGTTCGACGCCTGTGGCGGTATCGAGCACAACGAGGTCGTTGTGTAGCTGACCACGGTCCACAAGAGCATAGGCGAGCGATCCCGAACTCTGCGGGACAATGCTGCGGTTGTCCAAGTCTTCCCTCCGCCAAACCAAGGTAGCGTGGTCGCCGTCGTCTCGGATCGCTTGTACTGCGCTCCCTCGTCCACCAGCGGGGATGACGATGCCAGAAGGAGATACCGAGGCACTGCCTCCAGCGGCGTATCCAATCTGTTGGCTCCACACAACATTTCCAGTGGTGGTGTCGATGGCGTGCAGCGCGTCGACATTGTCGGTCACGTACAGTCGGTTGCCGTCTGCGGACAGAGCAGGGCTGGAGCCGCTACCGCCGGGGAGCGCATCATTGATCCACACGTTGCTGATGACCGGCTCAGGATTCTCCGTATACGCCATGGCGCGAATATCGGCCTGGGTTTTCCCTGGAGCCCAGAAGGTGAAGAAGAACTGGCCCCGTTCTAGCGCGAAGGCGATGGTATTTGCACTCGGGCAAGCCTGCGTGCCCCTGGCGCAGGCAAACAGATCCTCGCTGGGATTCCACGTCGCACCGGGAATGAGCTCGAGCGGACTCAGCATCGGGTGGCCGGTTGCCCGGTCGAGAACGTGAATCGTCCCGACGTGGGTGATGAAAATGAGACGTCCCTCAGAGGTGAACTGGGCCGATAACGGCACCCCCACGATCGGGGTGCTCCACAGGACCGAACCAGAGCTACCGAATGCGCGCATCGCGCTACCATCGGCGAGATAGAGGACACCCTGCTGGTCGATCAACGGGGAGGAGACCACCGCGAACCGATCCACTTCTGGCGCACACCACAGCGTCTTTCCAGTTGCGGTGTCGAGTGCCTGTAAGTTGCAACCCTGCGCTGTTGAGGTGACATACACGCGGTGTCCGTCAGGACTGATGGTCGGGCCGAGATTGATTGTCCACTCGAACGGCCCGATGCGTGTATCCCCCTCGAGGTCGCGCGACCAGCGGAGGTCGAGGCTGCGATAGCCCGGCGCAGGCGTGTAGTCGCTGTTTGCGGCGTCGGCGTGCACAGCCGACCAACCGGCTCCATACACCCCGCTTCGACCCCCTCCGCCCGCCGTTGCAGTGTTGTCGGGCTGGCCGGCGGATATGCCCGCACCACCACACGCTGCTACCGTGAACACAACTGTCCACGCGGCGAACCAGCGGCACCACGATGTGACTGATGGGCGAGCGCCACGTGAGAGTGTCATCACCGGTCACCAGACTCGAGCGCATTCAGCACACCGATGGTGAGCTCCGGAAAGCCGAAAGGAACCTCTCCAGGTGGTTTCGGCCCCAACCGGACCGCCACGACCCCCGTTTCCGGGAGCACTGCCAGCGTCTGGTTGTTGAAACCGAGAGCCCAAAACGTATCGCGCGGTGCGGCAGGCACCACCGGCCCTCCGAGTCTTTCTTGATTCCCGTGCCCTGTCGTGGCCAGCGCAGGTGACACGACGACGCCTTCTGCGTTCACCCACCACAGTCGCCCGTACCCGCGATTGAGGTCGGTACTTGGGCTCACCGATGCCCGCGCATATTCCGCGTCCACGATTTGTGTGCCATTCCAGTTTCCCTCGTGAAGCATCAGAACCCCAAGTCGCGCGAGATCCAAGCAAGTCGTGTTCAGCCCCATGAAGGTCAACGCTCCACCTGAACGATCGCGTTCGAGGTGGGAAGCATCCATGCCGAGCGGACCGAGGATGTGTTCCTTCGCATAATCCGACGGGTGCACCCCGGTTGCGTTCTGTAGAACCTTTGAAAGCACCTGCACCGCCGAGTTGTTGTAAACCCATACCGTCCCGGGTTCAGCTTGTTGTCCAAGCCCGATGGCAAAGGTGGACTTGTCCGCTGCTTTCAACGCCATCTCCCCGTAATCGGTGGCTACGTCCCACTGCCGACCAGATGTTTGGGTAAGAAGATGCTCCACCGTCACCCCTTCCGAGGCCGTTCCGCGCCACTCCGGTATGTAATCCGAAACCTTGTCGGACACCGACAATTCGCGGCGCTTCACCGCCACGCCCACCAGAAGGCCGGTCAACGACTTCGTTACCGAGAAGGCTTCCCGAGGAGGCATGGCCGGGCCGGAACCGTGCTCGTCGACCACGACCTTGCCATTACGAACGACAGCCACACACGACGACTGGGCCGCACGCGCTTCGGAAACGACCGCATCGAGCGCGGCAGCATCGAAACCGGCTTCCGCTGCGGACACCCGTCCCCATGTTGCCGCGGGAAAGACCACCTCGGCAGAGTCTGCCCCCTGAGGCGAGCCCAGCGGCACCGCCGGCGCCTCGCCGGAGCACGCTGCCATGACAACCGCAGCAGCAACAGCAACAGCCCCCCGACTCCACCGCAGCGGTGAAGCCACACGCCTGAAACATGCAGTTGCTGCACCTGTCAGTAAACTTTGAAACCCGAGAACTTTCATTTCTCCACTCTCGCTCCACCATCTTGGTCAGTTGCTGCAAAAACCCGCCTTCGCCACTGAGCTGCAGCCCGCCGGCGCGGAACTACTCCACCGGCTCGGCATCCACCGCTAAGGTCTACGCATCCGTCCGCCTGGCCACTGCAGCAGTTCGGAAGGCGGGCTCACGAAGTGAGAGTTGATCTCCCGACAACCCACGGGCGCAGTGAATAGCGACCTCTCCACCCCGGCACTGGTTGGTGCAAGGCCATGATCGACGCAAAAGCGGGCGGGTTCCACACTCGCCCGCCCCGACGTCAGTAGTTGTGACAGGTCTCGGCGACGGTGCGCATGTTCTGTACCTGCTGCTGAGCCTGTGGCGTCTCGCGTCGTCCCTCGAGCTTGCCCTTGGCATCCTGATGTGTGCCCAGGAACTCTTCGGCCCGCTGCTTGCGTTGCTCGACCGGGAGGTTGAGGAATTCCTGGAGCTTGGCCTTGCGGTCGGGGTGCGCGTCGAGGCGGGCCGCGGTTTCGGGGAACTGAGCATGAATGGCAGCATCGATCTGCGCGAAGCTGCACGTCGTCTCGATCAGGCCGGCACCCGGTTGCGCGGAGGCGGGAACCGAGGCCAGCAGCATCCCTGCGGCGGCCAAGCCGGTGAAGGCAACGGTGGCGCGAACGATCCTTGTCATATGAGGTAATCCTTCGGTTGGACGTACGGGTCACGTTGATGTGACCCGGCGCCGAGTACATCAAACAGGGTGTTTGCTCAGTGCTAGGAACTTCGCATCTCGCGTACACGACGGCAGATCCCGGCAGCGAGTGAGCGTTCAGCGCAAGTCTGTGTACGAGTCGCGCGTGACGGTCGCCCGTGTTGGAGGCGGTACCGACCACAGGACTATCCGTAGGCGGGAATCGGCACTCGACACTGGAACACCACACGACGGAACTTCGGCGCTAACAGGGTGTCTTACGTGGGCGTAGTTCGTTGTCCAGCATGATGTGCCCCCTGGTCGACAGGCTTGCTCAGAGACTGGTCCCGGACGCGTTGTGGGACATCGTGAAACCGCTGCTACCGGCGTTTAGTCCCAGAAGGCAGGGCGGCGGGACCTCACCGGTGGACGAACGTGCTGTGTTCACCGCCGTCGTTCGGGGTGAGTGTGCCGACAGCGCATCGCCGGTTCATAGTGTGGGCCGAAACTGGAGTGTTCGATGCGCTGCATCGGGAAATATTGGACCGGCTCGGAGCGGCCGGCGACCTCGACTGGAGTGCGGCAATCCTGGATGCAGCCAGCGTTCGGGCGAAAAGGGGCTCACTGACCGGTCGCAGCCCGGTCGACCGCGGGAAGAAGGGATCGAAGATCCACGTGATCTCCGATGCGAGCGGAATCCCGCTGACTACCGGTGTTTCCGCTGCCAACACCCACGACTCAGTGCTGCTGCAACCGATGGTCGAACAGATCCCGCGGGTGCGCTCGAGGCGCGGCCCACGCCGCGGCAAGCCACACAAACTGCGTGCGGACAAAGGCTACGACTACGACGTCCACCACCGCTGGCTCCGCGCCCGTGGGATCGTGCCCCGCATCGCCCGCCGAGGGATCGAGGATCCCTCACGGCTGGGTCGGCACCGGTGGAAGATCGAACGCACCATCGCGTGGTCGACCGGCTGTCGACACCTCACGGTCCGCTACGAACGCCACGGCCGTCTTTTCGCAGCCTTTCTACAACTCGCAGCCGCGATCACCTGCTACAAGAAACTACCCACATAAGACACCCCGTTATGGACTCAGATCGCCAGTTGTCTTGAACAACGGAATGGCATGAGCATGGGCGAGGTAGGCGGTACCCTCGGTAAATCCGCTTCCAGGCCGCTCTCCCAGCATCCGCCTTGCCAGGCTGTAATGGGTCCTGCGCCAACGCTGCACCTCAGCGGACAGGGCAGCCATACTTTCAACCAGTCGGTGCTCCAGCCCGGGATCCACGGCACGTTCTCGCCGAGCGGTGAACAATGCCTCTTCCAGGCTGATATGCCCGGCTTGGACCTGGTGTTTCACCTCGGGCACCGATTCGTAGCTGATCGAGTTCAGACGCGCGGGGTCGGGTTCGCGGCACAGCGACTCGACGATCTTGTAGTTGTGGGACTGAATCGCGCTGGCACCTTCGGTGAACTTGCGGAACTCGTGGAAGGCTGCCGCCTGCATTGTGCCCACCAAAGAAAACAGGGCGCGCGAGTCACTCAGAGCATGGTTTGCCCACTGTATACATGCGGCTGCGGTGGCAAGTCGATTGGTCGCTGTGGCGAAGATCGCTGCTCGCAGGTACATGGCCATTAGGGCGAATGTGGACTCATAGGATTGCAGCACGCGGATGAACAGGTATTCGTCGTGGAATGTGTACACCGGGAGCATGGTCGTGGAGAGCATCCGTCGGTCGTTATCGTCGGCCATCAGCGATGCCAGCCCCGGTAGGTGGGCAGGTTCGAGAGCGCGGTCATCGTTGACGAGGCGGCGTCGCCGAATCGCGGGTAGCGCAGCGCGAAACGCCAGCCCGCATCGCTTTTCGATCAATGCCGGCGACGGGCGAAGTCCGGGAAGTTGCATCGTTCTCTCGGCCGCAGCGTCCAGTTCGAATGCTATGAGGTCCGCTATGAGCAGCAGTAATAGGCGATCTCGACGGGCATGGGCTCGGCTGAGACCGGAAAGGTCCAGATCAATCACCTCGGCGTCCGGTAGCGGTAGTAAGGGTAGTGCGAGATAGGTGGTGTAGTCGTAAGTGCCGTCCCATTTGTCCAAGGCGATGTCCAGGAAACGGCGAAGCTCCGTAGTGGCAGGGCCTCGGACGGCACGCAGCAAGATGCGCAGGTGGTGCAGTTCGTGGAGCAGCGATTCGGGAACGAAGTGTTTTCCCACCGCCCGGTAGCAGGCGATGACTTTGTCATAGGGGAATGTGGCCGGGTCCAGGTATGCGGCGTTCAGATCCACTGTTCTAGTCCTGAAGTGCGTCGATGAGTCGCTCGATGTCAGCGCTGGTGTTGTAGTAATGAAAGGCGAACCGCACCGTGTCACTTCGTGGGCTGGTCACGATCCCGCGTTGTTGTAAGGCCTGTGCCAGTAGAGGCGCACTCGGGTGACGTACCGCGACAATCGGTCCACGCTCATGCGGTGGTCCGGGTGAGCAGACCTCATATCCGGCGAGGTCCAGTTGTATGGCGGCGGCCGTGGTCAGTGTCCGGATGTGGTCGCGGATCGTTGCCGCGGGTATCTGCTGGAGCAGTCGCAGGCCGGCGATGGCGGCATAGACAGCGGGTATCGCGGGCGTTCCGGTTTCGTATCGGCGGGCGGTCTCACTGAAGACCAGCGAGCCGGAGTCGGGACCGAAGGGGTCAGGAGCGCCCATCCAGCCCGTAAGCACGGGGGACGGGCCACCGTGCTCAGGGACGGCGGAGTACAAAGCTGCCACTCCGGGCAGGCCGAGCAGATACTTCGAGAACCCGAACACGACATAGTCGGCCACGTCGACGATCGGCGCCATGGGTTCCGTTCCGGCCAGCTGAGACGCGTCGACGAATACTCGTGCGCCGAAATGATTTGCTGCCGCGGCGATCTCGCGTACCGGGAGCCGCTGTCCGTGCAGGAATCCGCAGGCGGGTATGGAGACAAGCCCGGTACCTTCATCGATGGCTTCCAGGTAGTCGGCGGCGAGCACCTCCATCGAGGAATCGCCCGGAACAGTCCTCAACCTCGCCCCACGCACGGATTGGGCGTGCCAGACCCGGGTTATGGAGGGGAACTCCGCCGTGCAGGCGACGATTTTCGGTCGGTTCTGCCAGTCGATCGATGTCGCGACCTGATAGGCCCCGATCGTGGCGTTGGGTAGGATCGCTACCCGATTCGCCTCCGCGCCCAGAAAAGACCCGACCAGCCCCCGAAGGGTCGACACAGTGCGCTCGAATACTTCCCACGCCAGAGCGGGCTGCCTCATCTGGAAAAGCATCAGGTCGACCGCGTCCTCCAGAAAGATTGAGGACGCGCCAAGACTGCAGGTGGCTAGATACGCGCACTCGCCTAGCGACGGAAAATAGTCTCGAAATTCGCGGCTGCTGATCGTGGTCATGTCTCGGTACTGGAGTCGGTGTAGCCGTCGCCATCAACCGTTTTAATCACTGAGGACAGAGGCCCCTGCTCAGTCAGAATGCTTCGGATCCACCACAGTTCTGGGAAATACTTCTGGTTCAGCAATCCGGTCAGCGAGTCGACGGGAGTTCCTTTCGTTCCCCTCGCGGCGTGGCCGATGATCCGAACGGCAAGTTTGTAGTGCCGCGCCCGCCAGAGCCCCAACGCTTCATCCCAATCGATCAATGCTTACATCAACTCGTAGACGGCCGAACCCGGACCCTCCTTGTAGACGGTCACCAGATCGATTCTCTCGCCCTTGACGAATGCATCCACGACTTGCGCGAGTTCTTGCGATGTTCTTCGGACAGCCGCCCAGCCAGGAGATTCGAAGCCCGACCCGTGCCCAAGCGCCACCCGGATCTGCTGAAAACCCCAAGGATCGAGATTCTGCAGGATGCTCAGCTCGTCGGTGATAAAATTCACGGCCGCCGTCGCCCGGCCCGCTACAACACGTGCATAGCGCAGGTCGCGATCCAAGATCGCGGCCAGTGTCCGCTGAAGCTCACTGTTCGCGAGCTTCAGCCACAACTCGGTGATCTGATGAACCGCCTGAAACATTATCTCGTCGTGGTGAACCACATCATCGGGATCGCGCTGCAACGCCAGCAATTCGTCGGTCCGCATATATCGCGCATAGTCTGTTGAGCTGGAACCGTCCAATATAGGCTTCGAGTAGTCGGTCACAATCCGCCTTGTGATCTCTGCGCTACGCGGATATGGGCACATCGATAAATGGGCAAAGAATCGCCTGGGTCGGCGAGTTTGTCTGAATTCATGACTTTCCGTGTCTCTTGAGATACCGTTCGATCAAAGTTTCTGAAGTGCCGACTGGCCGGCCCTGAAGCGTGCGGTCGCAACAGGGCGAGACGGTCGAGCGGTTCCGGCTTGGCAGTCCGAGAGTGACGGTACGAATGCCGAGAGAAACTGTCCGCCCGTAAGCAGAATCCCTACAGTTCACCGCGCCCTCCCTGAACTCTCACGTACTGACAAGCAGCAATGGTCGGGCAACTGAAGGGAACCGGCATCCGTGATCGCGCAAGTACTACCTACATGCACACCTATACGGTTACCTAGAGGGCAGGACCGAATGGTTCAAGGCGCTGCCATATCAGGCCGTGGGCACCCGATCAGGCCAGACTTCTTCGGCACCCGAAGTTGACATCGACGCCGAACTCGCTCAGATCGGCTTCAACCGGATTCCCGTCGGGCTCTACGCCCGTATCGCCGGATTTTTCATGCTCCTGCTCGCCCAACCGTTCGCACGCATCGACCGCATACGCGCCGACCAGGCCGTCGTCCAGCCCGACCGCACCGTCACCATCACGTGCGACACCATCGCCCGAACCCCTGGACCAACTGATCCGCCACCCCTCACCGCCGGAAGCCCCGCCTCCTACGCCAACCAAGGCCGCTGGCTCTTCCCAGGCCGACTACCCGGAAAAGCCCTGATCACGAAAACATTCGCAGCCATCTCATCGCACGCGGCCTCCGGCCAGGACACGCCCGCGACGATATGTGAACGGACCAACGACAACATACCCACCCCGTTCGCGCACACAACCTTGTGTTCGCAGCCGACCCCTGAAACCAAGATCACACCACGCAGCAACGCAGGAGACCGCCTACGCCATGCGAATCCCCGGCACCGACCCCGACATGAACCTCGCCGCAGGGCGACTGGCCAGCTCCTTCCACCAACTCTGCGGCAAATTACACGACCACGCCTCCGGCGCGGCCGACTACCCGCGCAAAGTCGGAGAGATCTTCAGCGCTCTCGGGCAACGGTCACGACTCTCGGCCGAAGTCACCGCCCCCACACCTACCGCACCAGCGGCCATCCCCACACCTGACCTCACGGGTCCCATAATGCTCAGCGGGCGGCAAGCACTCGACGACCTCGTCACACGTTACGGCGACCGCATCGTATTCCACGGCACCGCCTATCCCGTCAACAAACTCGAACCCCGACAGACGAGCTGGGTCGACGGCACCGGCCGCCGCTACCCCGACGGCGAACCCGCCCTCTGTGCCGATGCCAACTGCGACATCCCCATGTTCATGGCCCTGTTCAAAGGCCGCACCCGGTGCGGCTATAGTTCGATGCCGAAGGCCACGTCACCTACCAAGCCAAAGGCGCTGCCACCAAGGGCATGAGCTCATACTCCGGCCACGTCCACGTCATGGACCGTCGACACATCCAGCTGATCGACCTCCAAGCCCCACAGGACTGCCCGGAACCATTGGACGCGCTGTCGATCTGACTCACTCGGGCCGGTCCGGGACTATCTCGGTAACGGTGTTTCCGGCGGTTTCTCTCAGTAGGTTCGGGCGTCGGGCCAGCGATCAGCGAAGGTGATCGCGAACGCGTTGACCGCATGCTTCCACCGCATCGTCCATCGTGCCCGACCGGCACCGGTCGGGTCGAGCGAACGAGTCACCAGATACAAGCATTTCAGAGCGGCCTGCTTGGTCGGGAAATGCCCTCTTGCCTTGATCGCCCGCCTGATCTCGACGTCATAGTCCAGGAAGGGGATGAACTCTTCCCAGGCGTTGTTCCACAACCGCATAACACCGTATTTCGAGCCCCACCGCTCGGTCCGCTCATCGAGTGCTGCCGGGCGGCGTCAGCGTTGACTACGGTATAGATCGGTTTCACGTCCCGTTTCAACGCCAGAACTTCGCGCCCTCGCCACCGGAGCCGGCCCAGAGTCCGAGGATGTCCTTTTCGCCGGTCACGGTGACCCCGATCGCGGCATAGATCGGCCGGTTGGCGACTTGTCCATCGCGGATCTTGGCTCTGGCGCAGTCTTCGTGATCAGTTTTGTAGCAGGGTGCGTTTGCGGAGTAGGTCGAGGTTGGCTCGGCCGAACATTTGGCGTTTGATCATTTTGATGCGGTTGATGTGGCCTTCGACCGGGCCGGAGCTGTAGGGCAGAGTCAGTCCGTTGCGGACGGCGTCGATGTCGCGGCGGAGGTTGCGGGCGAATGAGGCGATCGCGGTCAGTGAGTCGTTCTCGACGGTGTTGATCCATTTTTCGAGGCGGTGGCCTTCGAGCCGGGTCATCATGATCGCGAAGTCCTCGACATGACGCGCCAGACGGCGCAGGTCTTTGCTGCGCCTGCCGAGCCGGTGCAGGCTAGCGGTGTCGTCGGTGGTGAGGTTGGCGGGATCGGTCATGATCCACCGGGTCATGTCGCGGACCGACGGCGGTCGCGGGGCGGGGACCGGCATGTGGCCGGTTCTGGTTCGGAATCGGCGCAGATAGCGTTGAACCTGCTGTTCGGTGCCGGGATATCCGAGCTCGGCGATCTCGCGGGTGAGTTGGGCGCCGTTGCGGATGCCGTCGTTCCAGCGTCGGTGCAGGTGTTCGTGGTAGCCGTCCAGGATGGATGAGCGCTGTTGGTTCTTGGCGATCAGCGGATCGACGGTATCGGCGCCTGCGAACTTGCGCACTGTCGCTGGATGCAGGCCCAGCTCGCGACCGATCGCGGACTTGCTCAGTCCCTGCTGCAGCAGCCGGTGAACCGCGGCATGCTGATGCCGGAAGCGTGCGACCACCTTCAGTTCACGATGGTCGACGACCGCAGGCGTCCGACCGGAAGGCTCGGTGGCAGCTTCCGCTGCCAGAGCCGCAGCAAGGTCTCGGCGAATCGCTGAAAGGTCTTTCTCCACGACTTGGCCGAGGTTCTGCCACAGATGGAACCGGTCGGCGACCTGCAGCGCGGCCGGAGCTCCCTGCCGGGCGCCTTCGGCATAACCGCCGGCCCGGTCACGGCAGATGATCTGCGGCAGGGGCCCGGCACGCAGCCAGGCAGCCAGGGCGTCACCGTCGCGGCCCTCGATCAGGTCGATCGGTCTGCGCGTGTCGAGATCGACCAAGACTGTCCCGTAGCGGTGGCCGCGGCGGACAGCGAAATCGTCCACGCCCAAGATCGCTAACGGGCTGTTCGGCGGGTCCGGCAACCGGCGGACCAGCCGGATCAACGTGTCTCGGCCGGCAGGCATCCCCAATCGGCCCGCCAGCCGGGCGCCGGCGCGACCGGCCATCGCCAGCCCGATCGCGACAAGCATCGACGTCAGCTGGCTTGTGCGCCGGGACCATTTCACCGTCAGGCCGGCAACCTGTTCAGCGAAAGTCTTCGCCGAACAATCGCTGTTCGGGCAGAAGAACCGCCGAACTACCAGTTGAACGGTCACCACCCGTCCGGCGACTGCGGCATCGGCCAGCGTTCGCCGATAGCGGGAATGCACACGTGCCGACACCGACTCGCATCCTTGACACCGAGCAGTCGGCGCGGCGACCACAGCCCGGTGAACCAACCCATCGCCTTCGCTGTCGACTGCTTCTACCGCCAGATCAGCCAAGTGCGGCAACAACTTCTGAACAAGATCACCCAAGCACGCCCGACACCATTACCAAGCCGGGTACTCCGACGACAACACGCCGAGCATCGGGATCACGAAGACTGCGCCAGAGCCCGGATCTTCACCACGATGGCGTCGGTGAAGACCGCGACATACACCTCGTCGAGAGGCCTGCTCGACCATTCCTGCATCTCCGCGATCACCTTGTCTGTGATCCGAGAGACCCGTTTCCTTCGACGCCGACGCCCCATAGATCTCGGGGAAATGCGCCGAGATCTCCCTGGTGGCCAGTCCTTTCGCGGACAGCGACAGCACGATTTCATCGACCCCGGTCAACCGGCATTGACGCTTCTTCGCGATCCGGGGTTCGAAGCTGCCATCGCGGTCGCGGGGGACCTCGATCGGCACCGGCCCGGCCGTCTCGGTCAACACGTCTTCGACCGGGTCCCGTTGTGTACGTTGCCGGAGTCCCTGTCGGCATGCGGGGTCCAGTTGGCCGGAAACTGGCGTTAGCCAGTGTTGGTGGCCGAAACGCTTTGCTGTGGAGGTTGATTCGCTGGATCGGTGGGTGCTGGTGAGTGTGTGGTGGTTGCATGTCGATTTGTGGGTGATGAGGGCGGGGCCGGGTACGGCCGGTTCGGTGTGCTGTCGCGGGTCGAGCTGGAGCGGTTTTTTCATCTCGATGACACCGATCGGGAGCTGATCGCGGTCCGGCGTCGGGATTCGAATCGGCTCGGATTCGCGCTCCAGTTGGTGACGGTCCGCTACTTGGGGATGTTTCTGCCGGATCCGCTCGATGTTCCGGGTGAGTTGGTCGATTATCTGGCTGAGCAGCTGGAGATCGCGGATCCGTCGTGCGTGAAGTCCTACACCGACCGGGAGAAGACCCGGTTCGAACACGCGTGGGAGATCCAGCGCAAGGAGGGGCTGATCTTGTTCGCGCAGGTCGAGGTCGACCTGCTGGCGTGGATCACTGATCAAGCGTGGATGACCGGCGACGGACCGAAGGCCCTCCTGTCCGGCGCGGTGGGCTGGCTGCGAGAACACAATGCTCTGCTACCGGGCGTCACCACCCTGGAACGGCTGGTCACCGACGGCAAGCAGGACGCCGACCGGCGACTATGGGGGGCAGCTGGCCACCCAGCTGACCGGCGGGGAGTCCGGGGTGCTGCTGGGTCTGCTGGACACCCGGGAGGAGAACCGCCGCCGTGATGTCGAGCTGGAGCGGTTGCGTAAGGGCGCGTTCACTCCGTCGCCGACGGGCATGAAGAACGCCTTGGCGCGGGTGCGGGATGTGAACGCGGTCGTCCCGGCGTCGGTGGACATCGCGGCGGTGCCAGCACGCCGGGTGATCGTCCTGGCCACGCACGGGCTGACCGGCAAGACCGCGCACCTGCGGCGGATGAAATCCCAGCGAGAGCGGCTGCTGGCACTGCTCACCGCGACCGTGTTTACCCTGCGCGCCAAGGCAATCGACGACGTCCTCGAATTGTTCGACCTGCTGATGGTCACCGACTTGATGGCAAAGGCCGAACGTCAGTCCAAGGACGAGAAGCTCAAGCGTTACCCGCGAGTGAGCCGCAACGCCGGCAAGCTCGCCCAGGTAGTGCGGGTACTGCTGGAGATGAGCGAGAACGAACCGGAGCTGTCCCTCGAACTGGTGTGGGATCTGATCGAGAACACCGTGTCCAAGGCCGAGCTCCGGGCCGCGCTCGCGGCGATCGACGAGCTGGTGCCCCAAGCCGATCCGGAGTGCGACTCACAACGGCTCGAGGAGCTCGCCAACCGATACGCCACGGTCCGCTCATTCCTGCCCGCGATGATGCGCAACATCGACTTCGGTGCCACCGCCGACGCCGCGCCGGTGCTGAAAGCGGTTGTGGCGCTGGCAGACATGATTTCCCCGCAACGCACCGGCCGCAGCGGGTTACCGGCGCGGTGGCTCGATGCCCGGCGCGTGGATCACGACCTGATCGGAGGTGGCTGGCAACGGCTGGTGTACCCGCCGGAGCGGCCGGAGCAGACCGTTGACCGCCGCGCCTACACTCTGTGTCTGCGTGAGCAGTTCCACCGGCATCTCAAGCACCGCAACATTTTCGCCGAGCACTCCTCCAAATGGCGTGACCCCCGCGCGCACCTGCTGTCCGGCATGGCGTGGGAATCCGCTCGCGACCGGGGCATGAACGTGCTCGGCCTGCCGGATAACCCCCGCACGATGCTGGGCGAGCTGACCCAAAGCCTGGACAGCGCCTACCGGGAGCTGGCCGCGCACCTGGGTGAGGACACCTCGGCGTCGGTGGACGAGGACGGGAAACTGCATGTGGCGGCGCTGTCGGCGATGCCGGACCCGCCGAGTCTGGTCGATCTACGCCGCCGCACCGCGGCGATGATGCCGCGGGTGGACCTGCCGGAAATGGTCCTCGAGGTGATGTCGTGGCTGCCGGGGTTCGTCGAGTCGTTCACCCACGTCGCCGGCACCAGCGCCCGCGTCGCTGATCTGGCGGTGTCGGTGGCGGCGGTGCTGTGTAGCCAGGCCATGAATGTCGGGTTCACGCCGGTGACCACGCCCGGCGCCGACGCGCTGACCCGCGATCGGCGGCGCCATGTCGATCAGCACTATCTGCGTGCGGACACCCTGTCCGCGGCGAACACGGTGCTGGTCAACGCCCAAGCCAATGTGCCGCTGGCCCAGTTGTGGGGCGGCGGGGCCGTCGCCTCTGTGGACGGGATGCGGTTCGTCGTGCCGGTCCGCACCATCCACGCCAGACCCAACCGAGAATATTTCGGGCCGAAACGAGGCGCTACCTGGCTGAACATGCTCTCGGACCAGGCGGCCGGGCTGAACGCGATGGTGGTATCGGGCACGCCCCGCGACTCGCTCAACGCCATCGACGTGATCCTGCGCCAACCCGAGGGCAGCAAGGTTCCCGACGACATCATTTCCGACAATGGGTCCTATTCGGACATCGTGTTCGGGCTCCTGCATCTCCTCGGCCGCAAGTACCGGCCGCAGCTGAAGAGCCTGCCCGATCGGCGGCTGTGGCGCATCGACCCAGCCGCTGACTACGGGCCGCTGGACAAGGCCGCGCGGGGGCGGATCGATGTGGAGAAAATCCACTCGCACTGGGAGGACATGTGCCGGGTGGCGGTGTCGATGAACCGTGGTGAGGTCTCCGCGCACGAGGTCACGCGCATGATTTCCCGCGACGGCAATCCCACCGCGCTGGGCCAGGCCATCGCCCATTACGGCCGGATTTTCAAAACTCTCCATATCTTGCGGCTCGCTGACGACGAACCCTATCGGCGGGAAGCCAAGGCGCAGGCCAACCTTCAGGAAGGCCGCCACGATCTGGGCCGTACCGTCTTCCACGGCCGCAAGGGCGAACTCACCCGCGCCTACCTCGACGGCATGGAAGACCAACTGTCCGCGCTGGGGCTCGTTTTGAATATCGCCGTGCTATGGAATTCGGTGTACCTAGACCGGGCTCTGGACGAGCTGCGCGCCCAGGGCTACCCGGTCCGCGATGAGGACGCCGCGCGGCTCTCGCCGTTCATCCGCCGCCATATCCGGCTCGACGGCCACTACAGCTTCCACCTGCCAGATCTGGGCGGGGGTCACCGGCCGTTGCGGGATCCGGATGCTCCCGATGATGACGAGTGAATCGGGCGCTCAGGCCGGCCCGCCCAGCAGTACGGATTAGTCAAGCAACGCGAGCTGTAGTAGCCGATTGCAGTGTGTCGCACAGATGGTCCCTGTTCGGGAGGGGGTCGGCCTCGGTTTGTTCGTGATCATTGTGCCGTCTGCTGAGAGTCCGCGATCCCGGTGAGGATGCGGCGCAACCCGTGCGAGAACTGTTCGGCCGGGCTCAGGTCGGCGGATTTGATCATGCGCGAAACCGAGGGATATGCGCCGCTGTCGATGACCTTGCGCATGTAGGGGGCGACGGCGGCGCGCCACTGGTCTTCGGTCTGACCGGTGCGCCGTTGGGTCTGTTTCTCGGCGAGCTCGCGGATGACCGCGCCGCGCACGTAGTCCCTGATCAGCCCAACGGCCGAGGCCGCGTCGGCGATGTCGGAGGTCAGCGGGGCGGCTGCGGTGAGTGCGTGTTCCAGGCCGCGCAGCCAGTTCGGGCCGAGCGATGGCCGGGTGGCAAGCAGCGGGGCGAGCCAGGTGTGCCGCAGCCACAGTTCGCGCTCGTGGTGAGCGTATGCCTCAAGGTCGGCGCGCCAATCTCCCGTCAGCGGCGCGTGGTCGTCCTGTACCGCATCGGCCATGAGGTCGAGCAGGTCGTCACGGCTGTCCACGTAGCGGTACAGCGAGGTCGTGCCGGTCGACAGCTCGGCGGCGACGCGGCGCATCGACAGCGCGTCGATCCCCTCGGCGTCAGCGATGGCCACGGACGCGTCCACAATGCGCTCCACGCTCAGGGCCTGCCTGTTCGGCCGGTACGGCTCACGCTCCCAGATCAGCGACATGGACAGGAGTCTACAGAAGTGGATACAGTGTGCCCATGAATGGGCACACTGTATCCACAGATGTTTTGATCGCGGGCGGCGGATCCGTCGGGCTGATGCTCGCGGTGCTGCTGCGCCACCACGGCGCCAAGCCCCTGGTCGTCGAGGAGAAGCCGGACCTCTCGCCCCACCCCAGGGCCACCGGCATCGGGTCGCGGTCGGTGGAGATCCTGCGCGAGGTGGGCCTGGATCACGCCGTCAACGAGGCTGCGGTCGATTTGCGGGCGGGCAAGATCAGAGGGCGCACGCTCGCCGAGGCCGACTTCGCCGAAGGCGTGGAGTGGAAGGCGAAGACCGCAGCCGAGCTCACCTACACCCCGGCCCGGATCCGCGGCACGTGCGGTCAGAACCTTCTCGACCGCGTGCTGATCACCAAGGCCGGCGACGTGGAGTTCGGCGTGGCGCTCGACTCGTTCGAGCAGGACTCCGGCGGCGTCACCGCGACATTGTCCGACAGGCGTGTCGTGCGGGCGCGCTATCTGGTGGGAGCCGACGGTGTGCGCAGCCGGGTCCGGCAGGTCCTCGGTGTCGGCCTCACCGGTCCCGGTGTGATGGGTCGGGAGACGACGAGTGTCCTGTTCCGCGCTGATCTGCGTCCGAGCGAGCCGTTCGCCATGTGCAATATCGAGCATCCGGACGCGACCGGCCTGCTGGTGACCGTCGACGGCGCACGCGAGTGGGTGTTCCTCACCGGCCTCGACACCGAGCCGACTCCCGAACTCATCCGCACCGCGCTCGGCGACCCGTCCTTCGAAGTGGAGATCCGGAGTGTGCTTCGGTTCCGGGGCCGTGGCCAGGTGGCCGATCGCCTGTCCGTCGGCCGGGTCTTCCTGGTGGGCGATGCGGCGCACGCGATCCCTCCACTGGGCGCGTTCGGGTTGAACACCGGCATCGCCGACGCCCACAACCTGGCGTGGAAACTCGCACACGTGCTGCGCGGTGAGGCAGGGCCCGAACTGCTGGAGACCTATCACGCCGAACGCCATCCGGTGGCCCTCATGACGATGGAACAGGCACGGCTGCGGTTCAACGATCCGTCCCTGCACTGGGGCAAGGACATGGCGCAGGCGCGCAAGGCAGCCGGGGCGATCAACGCGCCGGTGGTGCACCTGGGCTACCGGTACGGCGGCGCGGAACTCCCCTCCACCGAGGACGTCGCCCTCGACCTCGACGGGTCCCCAGGATCTCGCCTGCCGCACATGTGGGTGGCCGACGGGGTGTCCACGCTGGATCTCGTCGGATCGCAGTGGTGCGTATTCACGGCCGATCCCGGCGTGGAGGCCGATGTTCCGGTGCACCAGGTGGACGGCTGGCCGTACGGGACGGTGCTGGTCCGCCCCGACGGTTTCGTGAGCCGCTCCTACAGCTAGTGTTCCGCGCCTGAAATCCGTTGGATATATCGGGCGAGGGAGTCGAGGATCTCCTCGG
>NZ_BAGJ01000266.1 GCF_000308775.1 Nocardia testacea NBRC 100365 | reverse complement strand
AGGACCCGATCGCAGTCTGCGAGAGTCCGCTCCAGCAGCGGAATCGCCTCCCCGACCCGACCCATCTCCCGGTAGGTGTCGGCGAGGTTGTTGCGAAAGGTCAGAGTGTTCGGGTGTTCAGGGCCAAGGACCCGCTCGCAGTCGGCGAGGGCGCGCTCGTAGAGCGAGATCGCTTCCCCGACCCGACCCGCCGCCTCGTAGGCGCCGGCGAGATTGTTGCGGGAGGACAGGGTGTTCGGGTGGTCGGGCCCCAGGTCCCGCTCGCAGTCGGCGAGGGTGCGCTCGTAGAGCGAGATCGCCTCCCCGATCCAGCCTGTCGACTGGTAGGCGCCGGCGAGATTGTTGCGAAAGGTCAGAGTGTTGGAGTGCTCCTCACCCAGGATCCGCTCGCAGTCGGCGAGAGTCTGCTCCAGTAGCGGGATCGCTTCTCTTATCCGGCCCGCTGCCCGGTAGGCAAGAGCGAGGTTGCTGCGGGAGGACAGGGTGTCCGGGTGGTCGGTGCCCAGGATTCGCTGCCGGTCGGTGAGGGTGCGCTCCAGCAACGGGACCGCCTCCCCGACCCGGCCCGCCGCCTCGTAGGCAAGGGCGAGGTTGTTGCGGGAGGTCAGGGTGTTCGGGTGTTCGGGCCCCAGGATTCGCTCGCAGTGGGCGAGGGCGTGGTAGAGGTGGTGCACTGCGCTGGTATGCAGGCCTTGTCCGGACAGGAACATCCCGGTGTGGTTGCGGATCGCCGCGGTCACGACCCCGGCGGAGGCACTGTCCGAATCACTGGTGGTGTGACGGGTCAGGGCCTCGATGTGGGGCAGCAGGGCCCGCCAGATTGGCCACATGCCTGGATCTGCATAGTCGGGCAGAGCGGTGTGCAGGGTATTGGTGGCGCGGGTTCGGGCGCGTTCGATCACGCCAGATCGGCGGTGTGGGTCGATGGCGTCGGGGGTACGTGCTACCGCTTGCACGAGCCGGTGGATCGAGAGTGTGCCGGTGGTGGGGTCGGGCGTGATCATGTTGTAGGCCGCCAGCAGCCCGAGTGCGGTGCTGCGCTTCGGCGGGTCGAGCTCTCGCAACTGGCATAGGGTGAGGGGAATGGCCTCGGGTGCAAACCAGGCCAGTGCGCACAGCAGATCGACTGCGGCGGGTTCCCTTTCGGCGATGCGGTCCAGGGTGATCCGCCAGATCCGGGCGATGGTGCGCTCGGAGTCGGTATCGACATCGGCCTGCCCGAACATCTCAGCGGGGTAGTCGGCCAGCAATCGCAGGTAGCCGCGGGGGGTGAAAAACGGGTCCTGGGCCAGATACGCCCCGGCCTGCCGGATGGCCAGGGGCAGATGCCCGAGCTCGGCGCACAGTTCGGCGGCGCCTTCGGAGTCGCGCGGGCCGTTGATGGTGAGCAGGGTAGTGAGCAGGCGCAGGGACTCGTCAGGTTCGAGCACGTCCAGGCGCACAATCGTGGTACCCGACTGCCAGCCGGTGGCCCGGCGGCTGGTGATCACGACCCGCCCCCGTTCCCGACCCGGGCCAGCACCGGGGCAACAAGATTGAGGTCATCGGCGTTGTCCAGGACCAGCAGCCAACCGGTGTGGGTGGCCAGCCATTGCAGGGCCCGGTCGGCTAACTGCTCGTCTTCCAGCACTTCGGCCAGCGCCGGCTGCAGCCGGCTGGCGAGCTGCACCAGGCCGGTGGTGATGTTGGTGGCGGTGTCGGCGGTGATCCACACGATCGGCGCGAACCCGTGCGGGCGGGTCGCAGCCCAGTGCGCAACCAGGGTGGACTTGCCGATCCCGCCCAGCCCGTGCACCGCCGCGACCACCACCGGCCCCCGCCCGGCAAACACTGTGGTGAGCTCGTCGAGTTCGGTTCCACGACCGACGAACTCACCCGGCCGCGGAGCAATATTGTCGATCCCGGGTGGTGCTTCTATATCGGCCATCGGCGCGAACGCCTGCGGGGGAAGCTGCACCGCCCGAGCGTGGTCACCGGTCAGCACCGGTGCCGCGAGCGCCCCGCCCCCGGTGTTGACGGCCACGGACCGCGCCCCCCACGCGACCGCACCGCCGCTGGTCTCGGGTCCAGGCTGTACCTGGGGGGAGGTCTCGGTGTTGGCTTTTGGTCGTTTGCGGCGCGGTCGCAGCCAGTTCACGGCGTGGGCGGGGTGTAGTGGTCGCCGGTGGAAATCTCGGCGCCGGGACTGCCGTTGATCGCGATCGAACGTTCTCCCGCTGCCGATGCGCCCCCACCCGAGCCGGGAATGGACACATCGGGACTGGGTGTCGTTGACCGGGAGGAGGGCGCCGACGGCGGAGTGATTCCGATATCCCCGGTGGTGATGGGACCGGCCGGGTTGCCGTGCACCGCGACACTACGCTCACCCGAGGCGCTCGCGACACCAGGCGGCGTCGGTGTTGGTGTATTGGCGATTTGGCGCAGGTGCAGCCACACCGAGGTCACGAACCCCGCCCCAGTCAGCACCACTACCAGCAGCCACATCCACCACGGGCCACCCCCAGTGGCCAGGTTCACCGTCACTGCCAACGCGGTCGCTACCCCCGCACCCACACCTGCCGGTGCCAGCACCGGAACCGCCGAACTCGAACTCATCGAGGCCTCCTCCCGCCCCGTGCAGCAAGCACTCGCCCCCTGCACAGCCCACACAACTTAGCTGAGAACCGAGGATCCGCATTGCCGTTCGAGCTGCAACCTGCCCTCCCTCACTGAACCGTCGCCGGTGTCGGGTTTGGGTGCACTTCTGATAGAGGCACGGGCTTCGGAAAGATTGGTGGAACGGTCCTTCCGGGATCGTGGAACCAGCGGCCCGGCCGGTGCGTCCAGGTCCTGGGGGGTCGGGTATGAGTGGTCTGGAACGTGATCGAGAGGATTGGTATGGCAGAGGGGCAGCAGCCGATCGCTGTGGATCCGGCCGCGACGGCTGATGCTGCGACGTTTTTCGGGTCGATGGCGACGACGTTGATCAGTGCGGTCAAGGACGTGGACGCCAACATGGAGTACCTGCTGGGTACGTGGCAGTCCGCAGCGGCGACCGCCTACGCGGCGGTTGGGAAGAGGCTCGGACCGGCGCGTTGGAGGTGCTGGAGTCGCTGGGGGACATGGCCGAATTGATGGGGGTGCAGGGGATGGACTTCCAGGGCACCGACTCGGATCTGTCCGGCGATCTGGCCGACAACGCGGCTGCCGCCGCGCCGAGTTCGCTGCGGCTGTAGAGGAGCGGAGACGAATGGGTGGGCCGCTGGGCGGCGGATACCGGGTGGACCTGACCGAGTTGGAAGCGGCCGGTGACCGGCTCGGCAACCTCATCGGGTTCCTGGAGGACTGTCTCGATCAGATCGAGAAGCGGGTGGGTGTGCTGCGGCAGGGCTGGTCCGGCGAGGCGGCCGACGCCTACGACGACGCGCACGCCGACTGGCTCACCGGCGTGCAGGACATGAAGGACGGTCTTTTGCGGATGCAGGAGGCCGCCCGGACCGCGCACACCAACTACACCAGCGCCGCACAGACCAACGTGGCGATGCTGGGCCGCGGCCCGGCCCCCGGCGCGCAGTGACCGACACCGCGATCGATGTAGATCCGCAGGTCTACTACGACGCCACCACGGCGCTGACGAATGCCTCGATGGCGTTCGCTCGGGCGGTTGATGATCGGTGGTCGGCGCTGGCCGACTGCGAGCAGATGGCCGGCTCCTACGACGACGCAAAGACCTGGGCCGGCGACTACGACGCTCGGGCGAACGAGGCCATCACCACGTCGAGAATGCTGTGGGAGGCGGCCTGGGCGTATTGCTCGCTGCTGGGCGAGATGGGCTACAACCACGCGATGGCCGACTGGTCCTCGGTGATCGGCAACACCGCCCCGCAACCGGCCTACCCGCCACTGCCGGATTGGCTCAGTATCATCTGCCGCCCGGACCTTCCGTCGGCCGGCGGTCCGGGGAACGGCCTGGTGGCCCAGGGTCTCTCCGGTGCGGTCGATCTGCTGGACGAAATCGGGGTGGTGATCCCCGACGGCGACACCGGCAAGCTGGGCAACGCGGCCCGGATCTGGTCGGAGATGGCCGCCGACCAGGCGGTCACGAATTTCGCGGCCGAGTTGAACCGCATCGCCGATATGTTCGCCACGGTGACCACCCCGGAGGCGGTGTTCATCGATGAGGACCTGCGGCGGATGGCCACCGCCGCCACCGAGGTAGTCGGCCAGCTCGGCGAGATCGGCACAGCGGTCAACGAGCACCTCGTCTCGCTGCAAGAGCTGCGTAACCAGCTCAAAGACCAGCTCATCGAACTCGGTAAGGAGATCGGTAAAGAGGTCCTGATCGGGATCGGCCTCTCGGTGATCACGGCCGGTTTCGGTGCCGCGCTGGCCACCGCCCGCGGCGCGGCGGCGGTCAAGAAGTTCGCCGGGCCGATCCGCGCGCTGGTGGTCGCGTTCAAATCGGCGAAGATCACCAAAGGCGTCAAGACCACCCATACGCCGGCCACGCACCAGCCCACCCTCGCCGAGCTGGCGGCACTGAAACCGACGAAGGCCCCGACGAAGCCGACCGCGGCCCCCAAGACAGCGCTCACCCAAGACGACCACATCACGATCAACTCCTACACCGGCATGGGCTACCGAGACCTCAACCAGGCACTACGCAACCCGCTCACCGATCCCGACGCCTACACCCAGCAGCGCATCGACGCCTTGAACCAGGCTCTCGGCAAGCTCCCCGACCACCAAGGCCCGGTGGTACGGCATACGAACCTGCCCGAGCAGGAACTGGCCAAATACCAACCGGGCCAGGTCGTCGTCGAAACCGGGTTCACCTCGACCACCAAGAACCCCAACGGGGCGGGCGCCCTGTTCGAAGGCGGCAGTAACGTGGAGTTCCAGATCATCTCCAAAACGGGCAAAGACGTCTCCGGACTGTCCAAGTCCCCCGAGGAGATGGAAGTGCTGTTCCGGTCCGGAACACCGTTTGCGTGCACACAGCGATGGACAGACCCAGCGACCGGCCGGACCTTCATCCGGCTCGTCGAGCAGTAGCAGGAGGTACAGACCATGCCCGACCGTTCCGCCGGAAAAGTCTTCTACACCCCTGAGGAGTGGGAAGCCGCCGGCCACAAAACGATGAGCCAAGAAGAGATGGACGCGGCCAATGCCCAGTTCGACGCGTGGGAACGCACCCGCGACCCCGACGCCCCCGGCCCGGTCCCCGGATTCGGTGGCAAGTTCTCCGACGACCTCGCCGGCACCGAGTACGACCCCGAAGCCCCCGGCATCCCAGACCACATGCGCAAGGACCCCGGCAAGTAAGGGCCGCCCCCGCAGACCCGCTTGAGCACTCCCTGCCGTAGAAGCAGCCGGGAGTGCCGTCTATCTGGGCTGTACCCCAAATAGACGGGCCCGAAGTGACGAAGGGCCTGTGCGCCCGTGGGCACCACATTGCGGCCGGCGGTGTGGTTTCCGCCGGTTGATGGCGGGTAAGCAGGGGCCAGTCGGGGGCTGCCGCAGATCGCGGGCGTTTCGCGGGGCGGGAGGAGGAGCCGCGGTGGGTGTGATGACACTGAACCCGGTGCAGGACGCTCACGGGCGGGAGTGCCTGGTTGTCGAGGTGGATCTCGACAGGGTGCCGGCTGTGCAGGTCCGGGCCGAGGTACGCGGCTTGGTCGGTCGGTGTGCCGGTATCGAGGTCAGCGATGCTGTGCAGGTGAGTGACGAGTTGGTCAGCAATGCCTGCCGCCACGCCCGTTCGCCGCGCACCTGCCGGTTGCTGGTGGACGAACATGACCGGTTCCGGATCGAGGTGAGCGACAGTTCCCCTGTCCCGGCGCGGATCCGCCGACCCGACCACACGGGTGGGCGCGGACTGCTGTTGGTCGCGCAGCTGGCGACCTGGTGGGGAACCGACTGGTGCGACGGGGGGAAAACCGTGTGGGCCGAACTCGACCCGCCCGGCGGTATCTGACCTACCGGTGACCGCCACGCGGCGGCCGGGCGTCTTCGCGGCCCGAGGCAGCCGGTTGCGCTCAATCCTGCTGGGTGAGTTCGGCGTTGATTTCGCGGGCTTCGGCGAGTTGGTCTTCGAGGATGATGATCCGGCACGCGGCTTCCACGGGCGTGCCGCGGTCGATGAGTTCGCGGGCGCGGGCGGCGATACGCAGCTGGTATCGGGAGTAGCGGCGGTGCCCGCCGGGCGAGCGTTGCGGGGTGATCAGTTGCGCGTCGTCGAGGGTGCGCAGGAACGCTGGGGTGGTGCCGAGCAGGTCGGCGGCGCGGCCCATGGTGTAGGCGGGGTAGTCGTCATCGTCGAACTTCTCGTTCGCGGTCGTGGGTTCAGAAATCAGGGGGTCTCCAGACGCCGAAGTGCCCCGGCGCCGCTGGCGCCGGGGCACTGAAAGGGGGAATTACTTCGTCTTCCGACATGTAACCGAAACGTCGGCGATCACCCCAACTGCATAACTTCGCGGGTGACCCGACGGGCAACGCCTCCCTTCTCCTCACGGTGTTACTCCATCTTCTTTCCGTGCAACTTCACTTGCTTCCCAGCGGGCGGCAGAACCTTCATTCGTGCTGGTCCCTTGGCCGCGCCCGCGGTCGTACCTGTCACGGGTAGTTTCGTCATCTCCCGTGCCGTCTGGATACTTCTTTCTCTTTCAACGCCACAGAAGCTACCGCACCCTCTCGTGAATGTCTACCGTTGTCGCTACAGATTTATTTGTGTGCCTGGGGCAGGGCGTAGCGCGAGGCCTCGAGCAGCGACGGAGCCGTTGCGCAGCGCGGCCGTTGCGTCCTCGGGATGTGTGGCATGCTGGATGTCGAGCACGGGTTGTTGCAGTGATCGCCCGGCTCGCAACAGGAAGTAAATAAAAAGTATGTCGCAAGGCAGTGTGAAGTGGTTCAACGGCGAAAAGGGCTTCGGTTTCATCGCGCAGGACGCGGGCGGCCCTGACGTGTTCGTCCACTACTCCCAGATTTCCGGCTCCGGCTTCAAGTCCCTCGACGAGGGCCAGCGAGTCGAGTTCGAGATCGGCCAGGGCCAGAAGGGCCCCCAGGCCCAGGACGTCCGCGCCATCTAGGAGCCGACCGTCACAGAAACCCGCGCGATACGCGCGGGTTTCTTGCTTTTCCGGGCCGGATCGGTCAGACGAGGCATACGAACGACAGCCATATGGCCCTCATCAACAACAGGACCCCTTCCTGCCGGTTCTGTTGCTGCCTGCGTCGTACACGCCTGATCGCCTACTCACGCACCGCTCCCGTGCCCAGCTGCGGCTACCCCCTATTTGTTGATTTTTCGGCGGTTACTACCGGAACCCCGAGCGGCTCGAGGAGTTCGCCGGAGGACCGGCCCGGTTCCCGCCCGGAGGTTCCGGGCCGGGCTTCGGCTGCCGCACGTTCGAGCTGCCCGACGAGCTGCCGATCCCGGCGGATATCGGGCTGCGCAATCGCCCTGGACGCCGGGTAGCGACCCTGCTCTCTGTTCAGGCGGGTGCCGCCGGAGTCGTCCGGCCTTCGCTCGGTGGCGTGGCGGGCCGCTCCCCGCCGATTGCCGGCGCCGGTGGCCGCCGCACGCCGAACACGGTCAGCAACGGCCCCGTCATCGCCGTGGTGATCAGGGCCATCAGCACCAGGACGGAATACAGCTGGGTGTCGATGACACCCAAGGTCAGACCGACAGTGAGGATGACGAGTTCGGTCAGGCCGCGCGTATTCATCAGGGCCGCCAGCGCGCCCGCGGTGCGGCGGTCCAGACGGCACAGCCGGGCCGCGAGATACGTTCCGCCCATTTTGCCCGCGACGGCGGCGGCCACGATCACCACGGCCTCGACGACCGCGGCCCGGTCCATACCGCTCAGATCGACGCGCAGCCCCGCGACCACGAAGAAGGCCGGTAGGAACAGGCTGCTCACCAGCTGTGCGCCCGGTTCGACCCGGGGGCGCCGGGTACGGGGGAAGATCACGCCGAAGAGGAAGGCCCCGAAGATCAGATGCAGCCCCATCCATTCGGTGACGGCAGCGGTGGCCATGGCCCCGCAGACCCCGACCAGGACCGTCGCCGTCTCGCCGCGTTCGGCGGTGAGGCCGCGCGCCAGGACCGGGCGCACGACCCACCACAGCACCGCCACCAAGGGAACGATCAGCACCAGTCGCCAGTGATCGTCGAAATCGGGACGGGCGGAGGCGATGACCAGCGCGAGCGCGCACCACGCGAAAATATCCACCGCCGCGGCGCCGGCCAGGCCGAGCTGGCCGAGCCGAGTGGTGAACAGGCCGCGGTCCTGCAGTATCCGCGCCAATACCGGAAACGCGGTGACCGCCAGCGCGCACCCGAGGAAGAGGGGGAAGGCGAGGCGGTTGCCGTCGTGGTGGCGGGCGAGCGGTCCGAGCGCGACGGCACATCCGAGCACGAACGGTGTGGCGAACGCGGCAACGGCAATCGCCAGGATCGACCGGCCGTGACCGGCCGACCGGTCACGGTCGATCTCCAGCCCGGCCAGAAACATGAAGATCACGACGCCGATATCGGCCAGCGCGGTGAGCTGCGGCCGCACCTCCACCGGAAAGATCGCTTCCGACAGTCCGGCGCCGAGGACGGTCGGCCCGGCCAGGATGCCGGCCGCGATCTCGCCGATGACGGCGGGCTGGCCGAGCCTGCGGGCCAACCCGCCTAGCAGCCGGGCGGCCACGATGATGAGGACGAGATCGGTCAGCAGGGCGTTCATGGGTGGCTCGGCAATCCTGGACGGTCTACATCACGGGCAGCGGGGGAGCGGGTTCGAAGACGACGGGCAACCCCGCCAATGCCCGGTGGAACGGGCCCGGCCGCCATACCAATTCCTGCCGGGTATCCGGCCGCAGGTCGGGGATGGCATTGAGCACGACATCGATCGCGCTGCGTACGGCGGTGCGGGCCAGCGATTGCGCGGGGCAGGCATGCGGTCCCACACTCCAGGCGAGGTGGGAGCGGTTACCGACGAAACTGCCACCGGGGGTGTCGTAGTCGTTGCGGATCTCGGGATCGTTGTTGCAGGCCGAAAGACTGATGACCACCGGTTGGTGGGCGGGCAGCCAGGTGTCGGCGACCGGGATGGGCTGGCGCGGGTAGGTGGTGCAGAAGTTGGCCATCGGCGGGTCGTTGAACAGGACGTTGTCGATGGCGTCGTCGGTCGACAGATTTCCGCCGAAGGTGTCCCCGGGCCCGTACTGCGGTTCGGTGATCATCAGCAACAGCGCGTTGGTGATGAGATTGCGCTGGGCCTCGAAACCGGCGCCGTAGAAGCTCATCAGTTGCGCGAAGACCTCGACGTCGTCGAGCGCGGTGGTGTGTTCGGCCAGCCGCGAGGTCGCGTCGTCGCCCGGCCGGTCACGCTTGAGGTGGATCAGTTCCATCAGCGCGGATTTGAGGATCCCCATCCCCTCTTCGGCCCGTACCGTGTCGAAGCGCGCGGCCATGCCCGCCGCGATGCGCCGGCCGATATCGTCGGGGCAGCCGCAGATGTGGTTGATGATCTCCAGCGCCAGCGGGAAGGCGTACTGGCTCATCAGATCGGCGGTGCCGCGCTCACAGAAGTCGTTGATCAGCGGCGTGGCGATACGCTCGACCGTGGCCGGCAACGCGTTGAGGTCCACGCCGTCGATGCTGTCGGCGGATGCCTGCCGATAGCGGGCGTGCACGTCGCCGACGTTGTACCGGGCGGCCGGGAACCATTTCATCATCGGCAGCACCGGAGAATCCTGCGGCACGGTTTCCTGCCAATAGCGGGGGTCGGCCGGGAAGTGATCGGGGTCGTTGAGAATGCGCACGGCGATCTTGTGGTTGATCACCAGGGTGGCCGGAACGCCGGGCGCCAGGTCCACCGGGACCAGCGGCCCGAACTGTTCCCGCATCTCGCGATAGGCCCGATGGGGGTCGGTGGCGAACTCCTGGGTGTACATCGGGTACCGCGGGCTCGGCGGTTCGGCGACCGGTCCGGGAGCTGCGGGATATGCCCCCGCCGTCATCGACTGCGACAGTGGGATATGGCGTGGTGTGGTCAAGGACATGACTCCAGTTACGAGGCTCGAACGAGGTGGGATTCGGCGCGAACTCGTCGTGCGGACTCGTGCGCCCTGGCTGTTTGTTCCCCCACGAATTTCACTGACTACAGCACGGGCAAACGTGTCTCACGGACACGGCGGTTTTCGGTGAGGTCGAGTCGGTCGCCATCCCGTTCATGCACCGGTCGATCGGCGGGTGGATATCGCTGCGGGGGACAATTCGTCATGGCCGGCGGCCGTCGGGCACGGTCGGGTCCATGGAATTGTCACAGCGACAGCCTGTTTCATGCGTGCCTCTCATCAGTTCGGTGCAGAACTATAGTCCGCGCGGGCGATATCGCAATCGCTGGGTGAATGCTGGGCGGCGCGGGATCACCGTGCGTCGGCGCGTACGGAATCGGGTTCGTCGTTCCAATCCGGTCCCTCCGCGACGCCGGGGCCGTGTTCGGCGGAAATGATTCCGGGGTTGAACATTTCGCGGATATAGCAGAGCGGCTGGTCGAGGAGCAGGACGTAGGCCCGCGCCGCGCACAGGCGCCCATCCGGCCAGCGCGCCAGGCCGGCCCGCAGGATCTGCCGCCGCTGGGCAAGGCCCCGTGACATCAGGCTGCGGCCGATGGGATTGCCGGTGTCGTCCACCCCGTGGACCCGCGCCCGCCCCCGCGCGGCGACGACATAGTTGACCGAGACGGTCAGCTCCGCGTGCATCAGCCGGGACCTGCGGATCAGGACCCGGTCTCGCATCCGGACACAGAGCGCCTCGCGCACCGTGCCCGGTAGACCGGCGGCGTCCATTTCGCGCTGGTCCACGATCCGGACGGCGAGGTCGGCATCGACGATCGCCTCCAGGGCCGGAGTGGTGTAGCCGTCATGGGCGAGCAGCATCCGGGTCAGTGGGTCCCGGAATCCCGCGCCGCCGGGCGGAAACGCACCCGACGGCCCGGGAAGCAGGGGCGCAGCGGTCACTGCGGCCCCCGTCCTCGGGTACTCATGAGATCGATCCGAACTCTCGGTCAGTCGGTCGTGCTCTCGGCGGTGAGTGGTGGCAGCACCGGTCGGGCGACAGCGTCCTTCTCGGCGTCACTGCGGGTACCGGAGGTCAGGCCGAGTACCGGTGCGGTGGTGATCCGGATATCGCCCATCGTGGTGTCCGCGCCGAGCGGATCGCGCCAGATGTTCCAGACCGGGGACATATCGAGGTGGCCCATGTACTTGATATTCGCGCCCTCGGCGTAGTCCTCGTCCCGGAAACCTTCCGCTTCGCCGACAATGGTGCTGGTCGCCGTCCGGGCCTGGGTGCCGGAGGTCTCCTCCACGTCGGTCAGGCCGGCCATGATCCGGGTGAAGGACTGCTCGTTGGTGTCACCGTCGTGTTCCTCGGTGAGGGTGCTCGCGTGCGCGAAGTACTCGTCGGACCCGATGTAGTCCTTGTACATACGGGAGACCAGCGTGAGGAACCGCTCGTAGGCACGTCGATAGGTGTACTCGTGGAATGCCAGGGCGTCGGCTTCGCTCATCTCGCCACGCAGGTAGGTCGCGATGGACGCCGCCGCGGTGAGTCCGCCGTAGGTGGCCAGGTGCACACCCGTGGACAGCAGGGGATCGAGGAACAGCGCGGAATCGCCGACCAGCGCGTAACCGGGGCCCCAGAGCCGGTCCGACACATAGGAGTAGTCCTGCTCGGCGCGTACCTCGGCGATCTGTTCCGCGCCGTCGACCAGTTTCTGCATCGCCGGTGTATCGCGGATGATGGCGTGGTAATAGGCCTCCCGCGAACCGTATTCGCGGACCCGTTCGGCGGCGATCCTGGTGGAGATCACGTAGCCGACGCTGTTCTTCCCGCTCGCGAGCGGAATGTTCCAGAACCAGCCGCCCTCCGGAGTGGAGACGACATTGATGGCGCCTTCCGGACTGTCCGGGTGTAACCGTGCGCCCGTCCAGTACGACCAGATCCCGATATTGCGGAACCCGTTGTGTACCCGTCGCATCTGGAAATGTTTCGCCAGCAGCCCGGCGCGACCCGATGCGTCGACCAGGAAGTCGAACTCGGTGGTCCGGAGCGCGTCTTCGCCGGCGAGTACCCATTCGACCGCGGTGGGGCGGTCGTCGTCGGCGAAGACGACGCGCTTCACGGTGGCACCCTCGACCACCTCGGCGCCCTGGTCGGCCGCGTTGCGCAGGAGTATCTCGTCGAATTCGGCGCGGTCGACCTGCCACGACCAGGCCTCGGCATCCACCAGTGCCGCCCAGTTGAGCAACCAGGTGTCGTCCTGCCATTGGAAATAGCCGCCGCGCTTCACCTGGAATCCGTGCGCCGCGACCTTGTCGTAGGCGCCGGACAGGCGAAGCGTCGACAGGACCGAGGCCAGTAGCGATTCGCCGATGTGATAGCGGGGGAACGTATCCCGCTCCAGCAGGGTCACCCGGATACCTGCCCGGGCGAGCAGTGCTGCTGTGGTCGACCCGGCCGGGCCTCCGCCGATGACAAGAACGTGCGGATCGTGCGCCATAGCTGACTCCTGGATCAACAGAACGAACCATGAGGTCCGCCATCCGCGGCCGGACCGACCGGGGTCCATGGCCCGGAATCGCGATGCCGCAGATGGTTCAGAACAGAGTGGCGCCTCGAAAAGTGTATCAGCGAACGCACAATTGTGCGTGCATCTGCACGACGTACCTGCACGAACAAACAACTGCGGCAACACTTGCCGGCGCGGGTGTCCGACCGCTGACACCCGCCCACCCGGCGGCGCGCAGCAACCGCCGGGTGGCGAGTATCGGTATCGGGGCATGCGCCCGGCGGATCAGCCGCGGCTGCCCTCCGGCGCCCGCACGAGCGACGCGATGGTCGCGGCACCCTGTTCGGCCTCCTCGGCCTTGTTGCGGCCGAAACCGCACGCGGCCGCCACCCCGTAGGCGGTCGTCTCGCGGGCCTGTTCGAAAAGGGACAGCGCTTGCGCGCTCCGCTCGGGGTCGTCGGTGGAGACCACGCCCGCGATCACCCGCCATTCGGGCCCGAGTGTGCGCAGCGGCGCGTAGAAGCCGGGGTCGACCGGTGCGGGATGGGCGCCGTATGCGCACGGAATGTGCACCAGGGGGACGGGCACTTCCCGCTCGGCGAGACGGCGGCCGGTACGGTTCAGCAATGCGACGGCCGGTGCCAGATTCCGCGGGCTGAGCAGGCTCTCGTGCTGATAGTCGCCGTAACACAGGTGCACGATGGTCTCGGTCTCGATACCGTGCTCGCGATCGATGCCGTGCACCTTCTCCAGGAATCCGGCCAGTTGCCCCGCGACCACCGGCGCCAGCGCCCACAGCGCCCCGAGTTGCTGCGCCTTGACCATGGCCAGCAGCGAGATCGGCGTTTCCACCTGCCAGACGATCAGATCGCCGTGCCGCCGGCGTACCTCACGCATCTCCTGCAGGACCGCCTCGGTGTACACCGGTAGCTGCCGTAGCGCGGTGAGCGCGAGATTCGACCTTCGCAGTGCCAGTCCGACCGGCAGACCGCTCGCCACCGCGCCACCGGCATGGACGAACATGGCCAGATCCAGCGGATGGGGCTGGCTGAGCTGGAGCCTGGTTCCGGCCAGTTCGGGCCGGTCGCGGAGGAACGCCTCGAAGGCCGTCACCACTTCGCCGATCCGCTCGACCCGGTCCATCGAGACATCCCGCGGTTCGAGAGTCCGTCCGGCCCGGACGCCGTAGGTGGGGAAATCGGAGTATCCGTCGAACCCGCCCGGGCGCAGCACCTCCAGGGCGTCGGTGCGGTTCCCGATGTCTTTCAGGTAGGCCAGGATCCAGTCGGGATCCAGATCGCAGGGGATGGCCGTGACGGGACGGCCGTCGGTGTGCGCCGCGAACCAGTCCAGTACGCCACGATCACCTCCTGTCATCAGTTCACGGGGGAGGCTACCTACAAAATGCGCGTACCTGGTCATGCGTCACTCTTCTGTCACCCGGCAGGAGAACGACCGGCTCGCCGCCGGTCGCCCGAGGCGGCCGACACGCATCCGGCCGCTCGTCGCCGACGACACTGTGCCGCATGGTGTCTCACGCCACCGTTCGATGATAGCGGCTCGACATCGTCGAGCGGGCCGTCTCGGAGGATCGGTGGAGCGGCGGATCGGGTGCGCCGGAATCCGGCGCCCTAGACGATCCCTCGCGACCGCAGCGCCGCCAGCTCGGCCGCGGATTTTCCGAGCAGACCCGAATACACCTCGTCGTTGTGCTGACCCGGCCGCGCCGACCCGGCATTGCGGATGGTTCCCGGAGTCGCCGACAGCACGGGTACCACCCCCGGGCCTTTCACATTCCGTTCGATGCGCTCGTCGTAGTGGTCGGCGATCATGCCGCGTGCATTCAGTTGCGGATCGGTGACCACCTCGGCGACGGTGTTGATGGGCCCGCTGATCACGCCGGCTTCGCCGAGCGTCGCGATGATCTCCCCGGGCTGTCGCCGTGCCGCCCAGGCTCCGATGATCGCGTCGAGTTCGTCCTGGTTGCGCCCGCGTGCGGTGTGGTCGGCGAATCGTTCGTCGGTGGCCAGCTCCGGCTGGTCCATCGCCGCGCAGAGCCGGCGGAACACCGTGTCCTGGTTGGCCGCGATCACCACCCAGCTTCCGTCGGCGGTGCGGTAGATATTGGACGGCGCGATACCTTCCAGCCGGGTGCCCGACGGGCCGCGGACCACACCGCCGATGTCGTAGTCGGGAATGGTGGACTCCTGGACCGCCAGGCAGGCCTCGGTGAGCGCCGCGTCGACGATCTGCCCCTCCCCGGTGACGGTGCGCCGGTACAGCGCCGCCAGCGCACCCTGGGCGGCGAACATCCCGGCCAGACTGTCGCCGAGGGAGAGCGCGAGACGCGGCGGTGGGCCGCCGGGAAAACCGTTCATATGGCGCAGGCCGCTGGCCGCTTCGGCGACCGAGGCGTATCCGGCCTTGCGGGCCTCCGGGCCGGTCTGCCCGTACCCGGACACCCGGACCAGGATGATGCCCCGATTGTGTTCGCGCAGTATGTCATAACCGAGACCCCACCGTTCCAGCGTGCCGGGCCGCAGGTTCTCCACGATGATGTCGGATTTCGCGGCGAGTTCCAGGAAGAGGTCCCGTCCCGCGTCCTCGCGCAGATTGAGGGTGACGGCTTTCTTGTTGCGCGCGTGCACGGTCCAGAAGAAGTGATGTCCGTCGAGCTCGGCCTGCCCCCAGGTGCGTAGTGGGTCGGGGGCGTCGGGCGGTTCCAGTTTGATCACCTCGGCCCCCATATCCCCGAGGAGGCGGCCGGCGAAGGGGCCGGAGATCAGCGTCCCGATCTCGAGTACCCGGATACCGTCGAGAGCACCGTTTGTCGCGGAGTCCATCGCGGCATTATCTCCGGTGGTCATGGGGGCGGGTCCGAGGGGTTGGGCGGGCGGCCCGCGCACCGTGCTCCCACCGGGCCGGGGTTCGCGGCGGGATCACGCGGCGGGACCCAGATCGCGGGCGCGCAACCAGCCGTCGACGAGCGCGATCGCCTTCGCCAGCGGCTCCCGCTGATCGGGGCCCAGGTAGTAGTGGTTGGCGCGGGGGATCTCATGCAGTTCCTTGTCCGCGCTGCCCAGGGCCTCGTGGATGCGATGGGCGTGCGAGGGTGTGCACACATTGTCGGCGGCGTTGTAGATGACCAGGGTGGGGACCTCGATATCCGGCCCGCAGGCCACCGCGTCGCCGCGGGCGTCGTCGATGCTCCACTGCGACAGCCAGCTACGCAGGGTGGTGAACCGGGCCAGACCGAACGCACCCATGTTCACCTCCTGCGGTTCGCCCAGATAGGACTCGCCGGGAGTGCGATCGTTGGGATCGAGGGCGGGGTCGAGGACGGTGGGGTCGGCCATGGTGCCGTGCACGACGAAACAGAACTCGTCCTGTGGCCGGTCCGAGGCCTCGATCGCCGCCAGCTTCTCCTTCACCCAGGCGGTGATCCGCCGGTTCCGGTCGAGTTGCGCCTGCCGGTAGCGGGCGACGAATTCGGCGCGATAGGGCGGCCGGTTGGGGTTGTCGGGGTTGTAGAGATCCAGCTCCGGGTCGCGCCGCGCCGGGTCGGTCTCGTCGAGTATCGACGGGTCCAGGCATTCGGTGAGCGTGTGGTGACGGCTGATGTGAGCGGCCATGAGCAGGATGCCGTCGGCCGGGATCAGGTCGAGTGTGGTGAGGTCGGGTCCGTCGCCCGAGGGGCTCGAGGTCACGGTCGGATGCGTGGCCTGCTGCTGGTAGTACACCGACAGCGAGCCGCCGCCGCTCCACCCGGCCAGGACCACCTTGGTGTAGCCGAGCCGCTTCTTGGCGTCACGGATACATTCGCCGAGGTCCTGCACCACTTTCTCCATGAGCAGCGCGGCGTCGGCGCCGCGGTAGCGGCTGTTGCAGACGATGATGTGATGCCCGGCCCGGGCCAGCGCGGTGACGATCGGCAGATAGGTGCCGCTGGAGACGGGGTGCATGAGCACCAGCACCGTGTCGGACGGGAGGTCCTTCGGTTTCACCAGAACCGAATCGAGAGTGACAGTTTCGGTGAGACCGCCGTAGGCGTCCCGGGTGCCGGAGGTGTTCGCGTACGCCACCACATACGGGACGCGTTCGACATGATGCGACATCGTTCCTGCCTTCGTCTTTCGTTTCCCCCGCGCACCGCGGGGGCGGCCGCGGTACGTGACCGCCCGGATGTCCGGCCCCTCAGTGCGCGCCGAGGTTCGCGGCCCGCACCTCGGGGGAGGGAGTGAGCCGCCGCCGCGTGTCGACCGCGATCGTGGTCCACCCGATACGGGTGATCTCCTCGCGTTTGCGCCGCGCCCGCTCGCGCATCTTCTCCGGTGCGCCGTGGTGGACACCCTGCGGTGCGTGGGAGATCAGCCCCGGCGGCATGGGGACGCCGTACATATCGCCGCCGTGGAAGAACGCGATCTCGTCGTAGTCGGCGTTGCGGTGATACCACGGCACGGTTTCGGTCCCCGGCGCCGATTCGGCCCGCTTCGGCAGGAAGTTCATCACGTACACGCCGGTGGCCTGCATGAACAGATGCACGGTGGCGGGCAGGTGGACGGTATCGGAAAGGATCACGTTGTAGTCGGCGATATTGAATGTGAACGGGAAATTGTCTCCCTGCCAGCCCACCACGTCCAGCGGATGGTGCCGATAGAACAGGGATGTGGGGCCGCCCTCGTGGATCAACCGCACTTCGTACTCGTCGCGCCCGTCGTCATCCATGGCCTGCGGGTCGGGGACGACCATCTTGCCCGGGTCGAAAGGGAAATGCCGCCCCAGCGGACCGGCCGGCGGAACCCGGAACTCCTCGGTCGCCTCGACCATCAGCCAGGTGGATTCGCTGTCGGGCACCTGCCGGAAGGTGCAGGCCTTCGGGAGATACACCCAGTCGCCCTCGCGATAGCGCAGTGGCCCGAACTCGGTCTCCAGCAGTCCGCTGCCCTTGTGGACGAACGAGAGCAGATCGCCGTCGACGTAGCGCGCGAAGAACGGCATCTCCCGCGCGCGCCGGCTCAGCAGGATCCGGCAGTCGGTATTGGAGAACAGCAGTAGCGGTGAGCCGGCCGGGTCGGTGGAGTCGGTGGGCTTCAGCGTGTCGGCGAGCACGTCGACGGGGGCCAGCGGCCCTTCGGCGCGATAGCCCATCGGCTCGTTGCGCCGGTACAGCTGGGCGGTGCGCCCGGTGAATCCGCCGCGGCCCAGTTCATCGTCCTTGAGACCGCCGAGATCAGCGTGCATCCGGTCGGGAGTGGTGCCTTTTCGCAGGTGCACAAAGGATTCCATAGCAGTGTCCCGTCCTCGTCGGGCGCGGAGCGGCCGTGGCACCGACCCGGGCCGGCGCGTTGCTATCCCCCACACCGCACAGCGAAGTGATCGGTGTCACCCTCGCAGAGAAATTGATAGCTGTCAATATAATCCGTATCCATGGACGTAGAGGTCGCACCGGAACCACGGGGGTCGCGCAAAGGGCGAGGGCGCCCGCCCACCGGCGATTCCCCCGCCTCCGTGGACGAGATCCTCACGGTCGCACTGCGGGTCTTCGCGCGCGACGGGTTCGCGGGCGCCTCGGTCGCCGCGATCAACCGGGAACTCGGGGTGAGCCACAACCTGATCCATCAGCGGTTCGGATCCAAGGAAGCACTGTGGTACGCAGTGGTGGACTGGATCTTCACCGATGTCGTCACGCTGCTGCGGATCCGCCCCGACCGCGACGATCTGCCGCCGCTGGAGGAATTCCGCGCCGGCATCATCCGCTTCCTGGAGATCCAGGCCGAATATCCGGATGTGGTGCGGTTGATCAGTATGGAATCGGCCATCGAAGGACCCAGACTGACCTACCTCTACGACCGGCACATCGAACCGATGTCGATGCTGCTCGCCGAACCGCTCAAACCGCTGCTCCGCCAGCGGATCCTCAATCGTGACGACCTCCGCACCCTGCACTTCCTCATCACCAGCGGCGCCACCGCCCCCTTCGCGCAGCTGCCGCTGGCGACCCGGATCGCCCCGGCGGACCCCCTCTCCCCGCGGGCGGTGCGCCGCCACGCGCGCCTGGTCGCCGACACCGTGGTCGCCGGTATCGAGGCCCGGGCGGCCCGGTTGCCGGCGGCGGAGGAAGACCTCGGTGACGGGCGACAACCGGACCGTGCCACGGCTCGCCGACGGATCGGGCCGGGCGATCACGGTACGCATTCCGGCATATCTACTGGAAATGCGCGGATGACCCAGGAGTTCGGTCCCGAGTGGACCGAGACCTATGGGACAGCGCACGAGAAGAGCGGTGGTAACCCACCCAACCGGCCGTGAGGCGATGCTTCCTGGACGGGAATGCTCCTGTGCAAACGATTCCGTGGACCAGCGGTATCAAATACCTCGAGTTCGGCGATGCAGGAGTCGTCCGCCGCGATGCCGAATTGGCCCCCACCCGGGGCCGGGTAACAGGAGGCCGAGTACTGGCGCCCACCGGGTAGCCAGGACGTCGGCCCTCTTCGGGCCCACATCGACGAGCCGTTCCAAGGGGGCCGGGCAGCGCTCGGTCTCCTAACGCGCGTAAGTCTCGGTGTCGACGTGGCCCAGCGGGGCCGCCGGGTGCGCGGGAAACTCCACTACCCGGTTAAGCTGACCCGATGGCGCGGGCGCGTGGTGCTGTTCAGTTGACGGTGGACGACTGGTTGCAGGCCGGCTACACCGTGCTGGCGGAGGAGGGCTTCCGCGCGCTCAAACTGGATGAGGTCTGCCGGCGGCTGCGGGTCACCAAAGGCAGTTTCTACCATCACTTCTCCGGTTTCGCCGCGTTCAAGGACGCGCTCGTGGCGGCGTGGGGCGGTTGGCGCGATCAGGATCATCAGCGGATGGACGCGCTTGCCGGGTTATCGCCGCGGGAACGGCTGATCGAGATGATGGGATTGCTCACCGGTTCCCGGCAGTGGACGCTGGAGCGCGCCATGCGGGAATGGGCGCGTTCGGATCCGCGCGCCGCGGCGAGTGTGCGTGCCTCCGACCGGCGTGCCCGCCGCGTGGTTCGCCGGGCTTTCCTGGACCACGGGTTCGAGCCGGAGAACGCGACCCGGCGGGCGGAATGGATGTTCGCGATGGGGATCGGTGCGCTGCATCTGTCGGATGGTTCGCGCCGGACCCGGACGGGGATCGCCGAGCACGCCGAGTTGGTCGATTTTCTGCTGCGTCCCTGAGCGGTGGGTGGCGAATCGACCCGAGAGCCACGACCCGGGGTGGAGCATGCTACGCGCTCGCGGGGGTGCGCGGCGGCTCCGATGGTGCGACCGGCAGCCGGCCCCGGACACCGCTGCCGGACTCCGGCCGGGTGAGCGAGCGGATCGGCGAATACCCGGTGTACAGAACCGGATCAGTGCCCGCCCCTCAGATGACCCGACAACCGCCGGTGCCGTGCGACGGACGCCGGGTTCAGGCCCAGTATCTCCACGCGTTTGCCCTTGGCGGCGTACTTCGTGGCGACGGCGTCGAGCGCGGCCACGGTGGAAGCGTCCCAGATATGCGCTTCGGACATATCGAGGATGATCTCGGTCGGGTCGCCGTCGTAGTCGAAGCGATGGACGAGATCGTTGCTGGAGGCGAAGAACAGTTCGCCGCGCACCTTGTAGACGCGGGTGGTGGCAGCGGAATCCACGGGTACGACCTCGGTGAAATGCGCGACCCGGTGCGCGAAGGCGACCATCGCGGTGAGGACACCGGTGACCACGCCGTAGGCCAGATTGTGGGTGACGACGGTGACGGCGACCGTCAGCAGCATGACCGTGGTCTCGGCGATCGGCATCCGCCGCAGCGTCGCGGGAGCCAGCGAATGCCAGTCCATCGCGGTGATCGACACCATGATCATGACCGCTACCAGCGCCGCCATCGGGATCCGCGCGACCAGCCCGCCGAGTCCGACCACCAGGATCAGCAGGAACACCCCCGAAAGGAAGGTCGAGATCCGGGTGCGGGCGCCGGCGATCTTCACATTCATCACCGTCTGGCCGATCACCGCGCAGCCGCCCAGACCGCCGAATAATCCTGTGACGATATTGGCGACGCCCTGGCCCCAGCTCTCGCGCGACTTGTTCGACACCGTGTCGGTGATGTCGTCGACGAGTTCGGCGGTCATCAGCGACTCCAGCAGCCCGACCACCGCCATCGCGAACGCGTACGGGGCAATGATCCGCAGCGTCTCGAGGGTCCACGGCACCTCGGGCAGCAGGGGGAGCGGCAGGGACGAGGGCAGATCTCCTTGGCCGCCGACATCGGGCACGTGCAGCCCGAACGTCACGGTGACAGCGGTGAGCGCGACGACCGCCACCAGGGGCGCGGGTACCGCGGTGGTGACTCTGGGGAGCAGTGCGATGATCGCGACACCCGCCGCCACCAGCGGATACACCAGCCACGGCACCCCGATCAGCTGGGGGAGCTGGGCGAGGAAGACCAGCATCGCCAGCGAGTTGACCACGCCGACCATCACACTGCGCGGGATGAACCGCATCAGTTTCGCGACGCCCGCCACGCCGAGCGAGATCTGCAGCACACCGGCCAGGATCACCGTGGCCGGCAGATAGTCCGGACCGTGGTCGCGCACGACCGGCGCGACCACGAATGCCACGGCACCGGTCGCCGCGGAGATCATGGCGCGGCGGCCACCGGTGAACGCGATGGTGACCGCCATGGTGAACGACGCGAACAACCCCATCCGCGGATCCACACCCGCGATGACGGAGAAGGCGATCGCCTCGGGGATCAGAGCCAGCGCCACGACGAGGCCGGCCAGCACTTCGGTGCGTAACAGTTTCGGGCTGCGTAGCGCCGCCATCACCGAGGAACCGGAATGGTCGGTGCGCGTCGCCGTCGCCACGGTGGCTGTCTCCGTTCACTGAGCGCGGCCGCCGCCGCACGGCCGGGCCGGCACGAAATCATCGGGGAAGCCGAGCGGGCGCGGAGAAGTCGTGAGCGGGACGAACTCGGGAACCGGCCACGTCGCCGGACAGCTGTGGTCGGCGAACACTCGGCCCGGCAACTCTACCTTCCCGTCAGGGTGGGGTCGCGACCCGCTCCGGTGGGGACGGCCGGTCGGTCGATGGGCGAGCCGACTGCTCCGGCGGTGCCCACAGGCCGGGCTCACCGGCGAGCCCGGCCGGTGGGCACGTCGGTGAGCCCGCTCGGGGCGTGGTCCACGCGCCACCGGAAACGACGAACGCACCGGAGACGAAGCACGCCGCGGGGGAGAGGAGGAGATCGACGGTTCAGGCAACCTCCCCGGGGCGCCCGATCCGGCCGGCGGGGTGTGTGACCGCATCGCCGCACGCCGCCGGCCGGTCCGATCCACCTTTAACCACGAAACGGGCGCTCGCCGCGCCACGGGAGGAGCCGTCTCCCCGGAAGGCACCGCTCGCGGATCGATGTGACCGGGAGAGGTGGACAAGCGCCACATCCACAGGAAGCGGCCGATGGGGCGGTCCGGGCGCCGCGTGGACCGCCGCACCTTTCCGCGTCCGCCCCATCGGCGCGTAACCGATCAGCCGATCAGGTCCGCCAGGCGATCGACCTGGCCGGGGTCGGTGCCGTAGCAGTACAGCATCACCTCGTCGGCGCCGAGGTCGGCGAACTGCTGTATCACCGTGCGGATCTCGTCCGGTGTCGTGCGCATACCCGACACGGTGTGTTCGGCCCAGTCGGTGAATTCGTAGTAGGCGCCGATGGCCGCCCGGGCCTCGTCGATGACCGATTGCGGTCCGAGCGCGACATTGACCTGGGCCACGATCCGTGGTTCCCCCTGCCGCCCGTGCGCGTGCCAGGACCGGCGGACCGAATCGAACAGCTCTTCACACCACTGTGGCGGTACCGCGGACAGGAATCCGTCACCCCAGCGGGCGACGCGTTCCAGCGCGGCGGGCCGGAAGCCGCCGAACAGGATCGGCGGTCCGCTGCGGCGAACCGGCGCGGGCCCGATCGGCCCGCATTCGCCGCCGAACGGTTCACCGGCCCACAATTCGCGCAGTCGCGCGAGTTGCTCGTCCATCCGGCGGCCGCGGGTGCGCAGGTCCACCCCCGCCGCGAGGTGGTCGTCGGCGCGGCCGCCGACACCGAGTCCGAGCACCAGTCTGCCGCCCGACATACGGTCGAGGGTCGCGACCTGTTTGGCCAGCAGCGCGGTATCGCGCAGCGGGGCCAGCAGAACCTCGGTCTGTACATTTATCCGGCTGGTGGCGCCGGCGAGCACCGCCAGCGCCACCAGCGGTTCGGGATTGTCGTAGACGAGGCGGTCGAGCAGGCCGAGAGTTGAGAAGGGGCCCGCGTCGGCCCGGCGCGCCCATTCGAGCAGGGCGACGGGGTCGGCGATGGGGAGTCCGAGTCCGATGTGCATGGAATTCCTCCGGAAAATGGGTGGGCAAACTACGCCGCCCACTCCATCGCCCGGTTCGTCGGGTGCGGGCTCCCACTCTGCGGCTGTACTTCCGGGGAGCTCCGATCGGATTGCGCCGACTATAAGGCCGGAAGGCGATCGGCCACAAGCGCGAACGAACTCGCACGACGAGCCTGTCGTCCGCGGGATACGGCGATCGGAAAACATGCCGGGCCGAATCGGCGGTTACTGTCGGCTTCATGTCGAGTGACCACTCCGCGCCGCCGCGGTCCCCGTCCTTCCATCTGAACGCGATAACGAGTGAAACACAGCAGGGCACAGCAGTTTCCGAAGACGACCCGATGGCGGTGCTGATCCGCGTGCTCGACCTGCAGGCCGCACTGCCGGGCATCCGGCGGATGCGCCGATGGGGTCACCGAGCGCTCGACACCGCCCCGGGCGAGCGGGCGCTCGACGTCGGCTCGGGGACCGGTTCGGAGGTGCTGGAGTTCGCACGGCGCGTAGGGGATCGCGGCGAGGCGGTGGGAGTCGATCCGAACCCCGCCATGCTGGCCGCCGCGCGGGAGCGGGCCGCCGCGGCCGGTGTGGAAGCCCGATTCGTCGAGGGTGATGCCTACCGGTTGCCGTTCGAAGACGATTCGTTCGATGTCGTGCGCTGCGAGCGCGTGTACCAGCACCTCGACGACCCCACCGCCGCGACCGCCGAGATCGCCCGCGTGCTACGGCCGGGCGGGCGTGCCCTGCTCGTCGACACCGACTGGCAGACCGCGATTCTGCATCCGGGCGACCCCGCGGTGGTGGCCCGGATGACCGCCGCGATGCTCGACACCACACCCAACGCCACCGCCGGGCGCTCCCTGCGCGGACTACTCGTGGCCGCCGGGTTCGACATCGACGATATGGGTTCGGAGGCGGTGATCTGGGACCCGGTCACCGTCCGTCCCATGTTCGACCAACTCGGCAGAAGAGCTCTGGCCAACGGGGTGATCACCCAGCAGGAACGCGACGACCTCACCGCCGCGATCGACGCCGGTATTGCCATCGGGGACTATCTGCTGTCGGTGACCATGTTCGCGGTCCTCGCCCATCTCCCGCCGCGTCGATAGGTGACCGCCGGCGGCGGCACCAGGCCAGGCGGCGGGTCGAGCGTCGCGATACAGAGCCGGTCGCCCCGGTCCGGTCACCGAGAACATCTGCGACTGTTGCGTTCTCGACCGAGGGACGCCTCGAGGAAATCTGACGGATACGTGGGGCCTTGGAAAAAGAACGGTCCCGGAAGGCTTCCGCAGCCTTCCGGGACCGCCGGTAACGGATGAATCATCCGAGACCTACGCAGATTTGGGGTGGTGCTGTACGTCTCTCATCGGAGCGGCCACGCCCGGCGAACAGGGGCCGCGTGCGTCGAGAGAGATGTACGGGTGCCGATTACTAGCCGTTGGTGGGAGTTTCCCCGGCCGATCCGGTCACCAGCGTCAGCAGTGCCGGCAGCAGCTGTTCGGCGGAACCGGTGCCCTCGTCCTGGATCTCGGTTCCGGTCACGGGAGCCGATTCGGTCAGGGGCAGCGGTGCGGCGGACGCGGCACCGGCCGCGACGCCTACTCCGGCGGCGGCGATGGAAACAGCAGCGGCGAAGGTGCTGAATCTGGATCTCACAGGGTTCCTTTCGTTGGTGTCCCGTGGTGGGACGAAGGATGATTACGCTGTCACATGTCGACGCACTGCGAGAGTGTTACAGCGAGATATGTTTTCTCTCACAGAATTAGAAGTATCGGCACCTCACTTGTAGCGGCTCCGCTCTACATCGCCGATCGGGCTCCACCGCGACTCGGTCCCCACCTGAACAATCGTGGTAGGTGGCCGGCTCCACCGAACTCGGACTTCGGACTCCACTCGGACCTCGGAACCGCCATCCTTCGATATGGGGCTCAGCGGTGTCGATCCGCGGCGAACAGCTCGACCGGCCGGGCGACCATCGGTTGCGTGCCGAAACGGTGTCGCGTTTTCGGGCGTGAAGCACACCGAGGTCCCGGTCGGCGGGTCCGGTCGCAGACATGAAGCCGATCGCGTAGGTACTCGGCGCGAGGCGTGTGAGCCGGGCCGCGCCGGGCATTCGGCAGCGTATTCGCGCCCGAACCGCCACCGAATCGATGCCGAGCTTGCGCCGAAACACCGCCCCGACCTCGCTATTGTCTGAATCCGTGCCGAGCGAACCCGAGCAACCCGCACGGACGCCGTCCTTCCACCTGGATGCCATCGCGGCCGCGCGCACCGCGGACGCGACGTCCGATGCCGACCCGATGGCCCTGCTCGTCGCCGCCCTCGATCTGCAGGCCGCTCTCCCCGGGATCCGGCGTATGCGCCGCTGGGCCCACGAAGCGCTGGCCGTCGGCGCCGGGGAGCGAGTCCTCGATATCGGCTCGGGGACCGGGTCGGAAGTGCTCGAGTTCGCCCGTCGGGTCGGACCCGGTGGGGAGGCTGCCGGTGTCGAACCGAACCCGGCGATGCTCACCGTCGCCCGGGATCGGGCCGCGGCGGCGGGAGTGCGGTGCCGGTTCGTGGAAGCCGACGCCTACCGGCTGCCGTTCGACGACGACCACTTCGACGCGGTGCGCAGCGAGCGCGTCTACCAGCACCTCGACGACCCCGTCGCGGCCACCGCGGAGATCGCCCGGGTCCTGCGGCCGGGCGGCCGGGTGGTGCTGGTCGACAGCGACTGGCAGACCGCCATCCTGCACCCCGGGGACCCCGCGGTGGTCGCCCGGATGATCGCCGCGATGCTCGAGGCCACCCCCAATGCCAGATCCGGCCGTTTCCTGCGCGGTCGGCTGGTGGCCGCCGGGTTCGAGATCGACGATATGGGTTCGGAGGCGGTGATCTGGGACCCGGCCACCGCGCGCCCGATGTTCGACGAGGTCGGCGGGGCCGCGCTGACCCGGGAGGTGATCACCGAACAGGAACGTGACGATCTCGTCGCCGCCATCGAAGCGGGTGTGGCGGTCGGTGACTATCACCTGTCGGTCACCATGTTCGCGGTCCTCGGCCATCTGCCGCCCGCATAGTCACGGGAAGTACCGTTGCCGACACCGCCGTGCAAGCGGCTCATTTCCATCGGCCCGATTCCCCGAAGGGACTCGACGATCGCGGCTCGCGGACGAGCACGGAGTCCTTCCCGGATCTGGCCGTCGAGCTGTTCGAGCCGATTGTCGAGAGCGAGGATCTGTTCGGCCGGGTCTGCGATGATGTTCGTACGCGGTCACCGATAACGACGCCTGGACGACGCCGACAGTGACACCGTGTCGGTGGGGGAGGGGAGTGCGATGGCGGCGCCGGTGCTATCGAGGCGGATAGAGATCGGGACGGAAGAGGGCTTTGGCGCCGTCGCGGGTGTAGAGCTTGCGTTGTAGCTGCCGCAAGATCACGATCGCTTCGTCGTCTCGCATCGGGCTGACGAGCTGGAATTCGACTCCTGCGCCGAGCAGATCGCTCCCGAAGGCCAGTTCGCTGAGAAACAGAACTCGTGCGGTGTCGAGGTCGTTGAGGGTAAGCCCCTCGGCGACCGCGTGGCGGAGCCTGCCGACCTCGGTGTCGAACAGGTCCCGGTCGTCGAACCCGAATGCGCGCACGGGTATCGGCGCGCTGGTCGATACTCCGGTGTAACTCGCCAGCGCCGAGTCCAGGAATTCGTGTTCCCTCGGGCTCAGCGAGGCCATGTCGAAACCCATTGAAGGTTCTCCTGAGGTGTGTGCGGTGTCAGCGAGCCGGTCCCGTGCCCGGCTTGCCAGGGTAGGTACCTCCGAGGCCACCGGGCGGAGTGGGGGGCCCGAGCGAGGGATCCTCTACCTGGTTGGTGAGGCGTATGAATTCCCCCAGCGGGTCCTTGGGGCGGTACACGGTTCCGTGATCGGTCGTGCTCGGGTCGACGATGACGATGTAGCCGTCCCAGCTCATCATCACCGGGTTGCCATTCTTGTCTTTGCCGAGCCGTTCGGTCTGATTAGGGCCCGTCATGATCTGGTGGACCTTCTCGGCGAGGTCGTCCTGGGTCATGCCCTTGAAGTCGTCGTAGTGCTTCTCCCAGGCGTGACCGTAGGCGATCTCCTGTGCGAGCCGATAGGCCGGGTCGCTGCTCCACCCGCCAGGGGGCTGCGGCAGGCCCTTGTTGGATGTTTGGAAGAGGATGTCGTCAGGCGCGGACACCCGGAGCGCATCGTTCGCCTCGGCGATCTTCGCGCCCCACTGCGAGTCGGCGGTGGTCAGGGCGGACGCGAGGCCGGCCAAGCGGGAAAGCTGCACACCGGCTTCGGAGTTCCAGTCCTCTACTCCGCTGACGGTCCAATCTTCGGCTACGGCGACTGGGGAGTGGACGTAGAGCTGGAAAATAGTCTTGATTTCCGCGAGCGGGAAGTCCATGTCCCGAGCAGCGCCCGCACATGCCGTGGCGAGATCATCGAAGGCAGTCCCGATCGCGCGCATATCCGTGTGCTCGCGGTCGGCTCTGTCACCGGCGGCGGTGCGTGCTTCGCCCTCCCACGGGATGTCGTGGTGGATCACGGTTTGCATCGAGTCCGCGGCTTTCAATACCGCATCCGCGATCAGGCCGGCGCGTTCGCCGATGCCCGCCAGTGCCGAGATGTCCCAGCTCAGCACCTCGGATGGAGTCGGCGCAGAGTTAGTTCTCATCGCTGCCGCTATCCGGGAGCAGGGCCGAGATAGTCGAGAGCTTACCGGCCAGCTCTATATCGCTGTCACCGAAAGTGCTCGCAGAGTCATTGAGCAGCTGCGAGAGCTGCGTGAACCGTGTGCAGAGCGCGTCCCTGGCCTGGCGAGCGGCCTCGGTGGACGCGACGAGGTTTATTCCGACTTCGGATCCTGCCAACTTGCCCTCGACCTGCTCCGCCCCCAGCGCTGGGGCGGTGTTGATCTCGTCGGACAAAAGGCTCAAAGTTTGTGCGGCGGACCGCAGCTTCTCCGGATCGACCTCGACCACAATTCCCCCTTGCGTCCGGTTTTCTCTGCCGGTTTGCGGTCCGATCGTAGACCGCTGGTGATCACCGTGCGAGCCGAAACAGCCTGCGACGGAGATCGACAAATGGGTAGGTTTTCGGTGGCCCGGATCATGCTGGTGTCGGCGTTGTGGGCGTTCGCAGCCAGCCGCCACGGGCGGCGCAGGCGCGGATGGAGTCGATCACGAGGCGGCCGGAGGGGCGGAAGGGGCAGCGTGGGGGTTGGATCCAGCGGCGGAAGAGTTCGCTGCGGTCGGTGGGGGAGGGAGGGCGATGGTGGCGCCGGTGCGGACGATGGAGATGTTGAGCCGGAACATTTCGGCGAACAGGGCGGTGTCGTCGGGCAGGTCGGGGCGGATGAGGAAGCTCCATCGGCCGGATCGGATGTGGGAGATGATGGGCCCCGCGTCGATGCCGGCGTCGTGGTGGCGGGTGGTCACGTCAGCGGCCGACCTGATCACCGGATGCGCTTGCTGTGCTGTCAGTCTCGAGGAGTTGACGGTCCTGAGCTGTGGTCAGGGGCCATGACCGAGCTCGACGTACGTGCGCCGGAACCCGACCTCGGAGGTATCGACGGCGGGCTGACCGCCCTGCGCGGGGTACTCGCCGAAGTCGCCGCGGCGGACAGTGACAGCTGTGAACTCGCCCTCGAAATGCGCCGCGACCTCGCCGAGATCCTCGCGGGGATCGGTAATCATGTCGGAGCACTGGAACTGCTCGAGGCGCTGTATGCAGACCTGTGCGTACTACGCGGGGCCGACTACCCAATGACCCGCGAGGTCGAGGATCTACGGACCGAGTTGCTGTCGGAAACAGTGAGTGGGTCATGAGCCGTACCCGTAGTTTGTCATCTCCCCGCGTCTGCCTGCCACGGTTTCCGACCCGAGCTCCATCTGGACAATGACTTCGATGTCCTTCTTGTCCCGTTCGGGTGGGCCTGCGTTCATGCCTGGCATCGGCCCCCGGGAAGAACGCTCGTCGGCGCCACAGAGTCGTGAAAACGGGGTCATATATTCTTTCATTTAAATGTTTGGATGGAGGATGGATGCGGATCCTGGTGGTGGGCGACGGTGCGCTCGGGCAGGTTTTCGGCCTGAGGCTGGGACACGGTGGGGCGGACGTGAACTTTCTGGTCAAGCCCGGGCGGGCCGGGTGGGGCGACACCGGGCGCACGCTGTATCGGCTGCGCCGGTTCGGCGGACCGGTCGCCGAGCGACTGCGCCCCGAGGGCGTACACGCCGAGACTCCGGACGGGCCGTGGGACATGGTGTGGCTGTGTGTGTCCTCGACCGCGCTGCGCGGGTCGTGGCTGTCCGATTTGCGGGACGCCGTCGGTGACGCGACCGTGGTCACCATCGGGCAGGACCTGCACGATCGGGCCGTGCTGGAGCGGGTGTGGCCGGCCGAGCGGATCGTGCAGGTGGGGCCGTCCCTGTTCGCCTATTCCGCGCCGTTGACCGGTGAGGTGCCGGCGCCGGGGGTCGCGTACTGGGTGCCACCCGGTTCGGTGTTGAAGGTGCTCGGTGACCCGGCTCGGGCGGAGGCGGTGGCGAGCGCGCTGGGCGCCGGTGGTTTGCGTGCCCGCCGTTCCACCCGGGCGGGTAGTGGTGAGCGCGTCGCCGCGCTGATGGTGCCCTATATCGCTGCGCTGGAGACGGTGGACTGGTCGCTGCCCGCCCTGCTCGCCGATATAGGACCGGCGGTCGAGGCAGGCGTGGAAGCCTCGGGAGTGGTCGCCGCGCAAACCGGAGGCCGCCGGGTCCACACGTCGAAGTGGGTGGCCCGGTCCGTGCTTCGATTGATGCGTGTGCTGCCCCCGTTCGACCTGAACCGTTACCTGGAAGCTCATTTCACCAAGGTGGCCGATCAGACCAGGCTGATGCTCGACGGTTGGATCGCCGAAGGGGAAAACCGGGCGTTGCCGGTGACCGGTCTGCGTGAGTTGCGGAACCGTCTGTCCGCTCGGGAGACGGCGTGACCCCCACCGTGGAAAGCGTATTGGGCACATTCACCGAATGTCAGCCACTGTTCACGGCCCTCGGCGACGATCGGCGGCAGGCGATCATCGCCCTGCTGCTGAAAGCCGGCGGGGAGGCCAGTGTGGGAGAGATCGCCGGGCAGCTCGGTCTCTCCCAACCGGCGGTCTCCCATCACCTCAAAATCCTGCGGGCGGCGCGACTGCTCACCGTCGAACGGCGTGGCACCCTTCGGTGCTACGCGCTCAACGGTGCCGAACTGACCGATCTCCTGGCCCCGCTGCGCGAACTCGTCGATCAGATCACCGCCTGCGCCGATCAGCCCGGTATTCATGAGCGGGATCGGGCCGGGACCACGTCGGTGGCGAGGGAATCGTCGCCGAAGTGAATCGCCCGCCCCTGGCGCGATGTAGTGGGCGTCGCGGGCGGGTCCGGTCAGGGCACCGGTACTCGGCTCACGCCGCGGCGTTGGCACCATGTTCGAGCAGGACGGGCAGTCCGAAACGGTCGCTGAGCCTTCGTCGGGACGCTGCCGTCGACACCTACGCACTGCCTTCGACTCCGCGCCGGGCTACCGGTCACGCCGTCGACCGGGCCGGTGCGGGACTACTCTTCGTCGGCATCCCATTCCGACTGGCCGGCGCAGGTGATCCAATGCAGGGCATGGAACCGTTCCGCGGTGAGCATGGGATCCAGGTCGCCGATTATTTCTCCGGTTTGCTCGTACACATCCTCCATGAAGTGATTCAGGAAGAAGTAGTAGTGCAGTTCGGTGAGTATCTCCCGGCCGGGACGCAGGCCGGCTTCGCGGAGGAACGGCTGCACGGGCCGGCCCAGCGCCGGTAGCCGGTCGGCGACCAGCGAACCGTCCATCCTTTCGCTGGGATCGACGAGGTCAGGAATCCTTCCCGAGGCCCAGAGCAGGACATACAGGGATTCGGCTCGCCAGGTCAGCAGGTTCGACCGCATGGCCGACTGCTGCCACAGCATCTCTTCTTCGGGCAGTTCGGTCAGCGCGACGACCTGTTTCTCACGCTCGGTCAATACTTGCAGGAAGTTCTCCGCTCGCATCCATTCCGCAACCTCCCTCGGGTCCGGATGAAAGATGATGCCCAGCAGTGCGTGCAGGGCGAGTGCACGACCGGCCAACTCGCCGGGATCGCGGAGCCGGATGGGAAAGATCTCCGCTATTTCGGGGAGGGAATCCACTTCCAGTCCGTGCTGCTTCAATCGGTCCTGTGTCGATACGGTCATCGAATACCTCTTCGTCGCATTGTGTGTCCCGGAGCCGGGGCGGGAAGATCGAAGCGGAGGGCTGGGCGACACGGTTTTCGAAAGGCGTGGATCGCCCTCCGAGGTGAGCCGGCTCGGCGGCAATAGCGGAAAGCTCTGTCGCTCAGTAATTTTCCTATGCGTCTGATCGTCTGCGGCCGGGCTCGCCCGCCAGTTTTTCGCGCCCCGCTTCCGGATGCAAACGGCAGGAGCCGCGACGGCCACCGTGGCGTCGCCACCGAATCGGAGATGGCCTCGTCGCGATCTGTGGTCCATCGCCGGCCGAAACACCTCTATCACCGCATCCGAACCGGCGCGCCGTGACGCTACGGTGTACGCCGACCTGCTACGCGACCGCAGCCGCCCGCTGCGGAACTTCGGAACAAGGAGGCCCATGTCGGGATATGTGTTCGATACCAAGCACGACCGCTACCCGGTGGCGGCCCATGTCTTTCTCGTCGAGCGTGGCCGGATCCTGTTGTTACGAAGGGCCGGGCGCGGTTATGCGGACGGACAGCTCGGGTTGCCGGCCGCCCACGTCGAGCGCGGCCAGACCCTTACCGTGTCGGTGGTCCGTGAGGTGGCCGAGGAGCTCGGAATCGACCTCGCCCCGGCCGATCTACGCCCGGGCGGCACAATGTTCCGCTGGGCCGGTGAACCTCGGGTCGACATCTTCTTCGTCGCGGAGTCGTGGCAGGGCACCCCGGAAATCCGCGAACCACGTAAGTGCAGCGAACTCGTCTGGGCCGACCCCGACGCTCTGCCCGGGGACACGCTCGATTTCGTGGCCACCGCGTGGGCGGATGCGAGAGAAGGCCGGATGCTACGGGAATACGGTTTCGCGTCGGTCCCGATGTGACCCGGCCCGGGTGCCGGGTGTTCCGGTACCGCGCCGCTGCCGGCCGAGTGTGGTCGGCAGTGTCTGTTACGGCATGTCCGGCACGGGTGAACTGCGGCGATATCGAGTCCGACTCTTCCGCGGGGCAGTTGTGTATTGGCCCGGCTCCGGGGTGTGGTGATGTGCTGCGGGGGTGAAATTCTCCGCACTGGTTCAGTTCGTCTCGTTCGATCGCCGCCGACTCGCGGCCGCCGCGCTGGCGGTGTCCGCGCTCTCGGCGGCTACCGCATGCGATACCGCCCCCGGCGCCACCACCGTCGCGACCGCGCCCGCGGGCACGGCCGGCCAAGTCGCGACCACCCGGTTCGCCGACCTGGAGGCGGCACATGGGGCGCGGCTGGGCGTCTTCGCGGTCGACACCGCCGACGGCCGCAGCGTCGCCTACCGCGACGGTGAGCGGTTCCCGATGGCTTCCACGTTCAAGGGACTCGCGTGCGGTGCCCTGCTGCACGAGCACCCACTGTCCTCGGGATTCTTCGACCGGGTGATCCGGTATCCGCGCACCGATCTTGTCGAGAACTCGCCGGTCACCGAGCAGCATGTCGATACCGGGATGACGGTGTCCGCGCTGTGCGAGGCGGCGATCACGGTGTCCGACAACACGGCCGGAAATCAGATCCTGAAACTGCTCGACGGGCCCGCGGGCTTCACCGCGTTCCTCCGCACCCTCGGTGACGACACCTCGCGACTGGACCGCTGGGAAACCGAGCTGAATACCGCGATTCCCGGAGACGAACGCGACACCACCACCCCCGCCGCACTGGCCGCCGATTATCGCGCACTCGTGGTGGGCGACAGCCTCGCGGAACCCGAACGCGCGCAACTGTCCGCCTGGCTCGTCGCCAGCGCCACCGGCGGCAATCGCATCCGAGCGGGGCTGCCCCCGGGCTGGAAGGTCGGCAACAAAACCGGGTCCCCGGCCTACGGATCCGCCCTCGACGTGGCCGTGGCCTGGCCGCCGGGACGGGCGCCGCTCGTCATCGCGGTGCTCACCACGAAATCCGAGCAGGATGCCGAACCGGCCAATGATCTCGTGGCCGCCGCCACCCGTGCCGCGGTGGAGGCGCTCGGGACCAGCCCGGCCGGCTGACGCGCTCGCGGTGTGGACGGCTGCCGGCCCGGTACCGGCATGAGGTTCCGTCTCCCGGCGGTGGGCGGGTGGGTGAGGAGTTCGCCGCTCGCCCCGGTTGCGACCGGCGGGCATTCCGTAGCGGACGGGCTTCGGCGGTCAGCCGCGACCGGCAGTGCGACGTGGATGGTCGAGGACTGCTTGCCAGGCGGCTTTCCACGGGAGCAGGTCCAGGTGGTTCTCGCCCGTCCCGGGTTCGTGCTGCTCGTCGCCGCCCAGTACGGTGACCCCCCACTCGGACAGTTTCCGTCTGGCTTCCCGGATTGCCGGAAAGCTCATCTGCGCCCGGTTGGAGAACGGCACCGCCACCACCGGCAGTCCCTTGCCCACCGCTTCGACCAGCAGGCCCAGCGGCAGCGTATCCGAGATACCGGCAGCCCATTTCGCCATGGAATTACACGTGAGAGGTGCCGCGATCATGGCGTCGGCGGGTGGCAGGACATCGGGTGTGCCGGGTTTTTTGTAGTGGCTGCGCACCGGGTGGCCGGTCCGCTCTTCGAGCATGTCGACATCGATGAATCCCCGGCCGTCCGGTGAAGCGACGACGCACACATCCCAGCCATCGGCCCGCGCCAGGTCGATGAGCCGGGGGACGTCGCGGGCGGGCGGCGAGCCGGTGACGATGGCGTACAGGACCGGTTCTTTCCGCTCGTTCACAGCTCTCATGATGTCTCGAGAACATGAGAGGCCGCACGTCGCGTCCGGGTCACCCGCCATGCCCTGCCCAGCGGGCTCCGGCAGCGCGGCGTGATCATCAATATCTCGTCCATCGGCGCTCGGGCTGAGCAGCGCGCCGGGGAAGGTCGTGGGCCGGTGGGCTTCGGGCGTCGGCGTCAAGGCGCGCCTGCGCCTTGATGGAACAGCTCGACAAGGAATAGTGATGGCAGAGCAGGACCGGGTCCCGTACTGTTTGCTTCTCGGCGACTTCCGCCTCGAGGCGATCGCGCAGCTGCTGCATATCGTCGATCCCGCTCCTGTTGAATTGCTCCACTTGCGCGCGGAGTCGCCGATTCTCGGCGAGCGCGGCAGCCAGCTCCTCGGTTTGCCGCTTGGCGTAACCCCGGGCACCGAACAACGGGATCTTCGATGCCTCTCCTGGCCGATCTCCCGAAACCGGTGCGACCCGCCGGTCCGGAGTCCAGGATCGGCCGTTCCAGTACCGCAGGAATCCCTCGTTCTCCGGATCCGGATACCAATCCGGTGGCACCGTGCGCATGATTCCCTCTATCGCAGTGGCGTTTCGAGCATGCTATATCGAATTCGACTCGGCAGTCGCGACCGCCGTGCTGCGCGCGGAACGAGCGATTGGTCTGTCTGTCGTGAGGTCATCACCGTCGAACACCCCGGTTCCGTCCCGCAGGTGCTCGGCAAGGAACTGTTCGCCGGTCTTGTGGGCCGGCCGCCGGCCGCCCGGCTCGGAAACAGCTCGGCGCCCTACGACGGGACAGCAGACATCCCGTGTCGGACTCGGCGGGAAGGATTGTGGTGGCATCGGCCGGTGACTCCGGTCGGCGGCGGGTGATATTGCATACGGCGCGGGCTCGATCGAGCGCCCGCCGTGCGTCGAGGCGAGCCCGTCAGATCCTGTTCGATACCGATCGGTATGGCATGTAACCGGCCTGCGCATTCGAGTTCGGTGCCGAGATCGCGGAGCGGGCGGTCGACGTCGATGCCGACGGGTGCCGCACCAGGCTAATCGTCGGCGGCAACTGTGAGCCGGAGAGTCCTGCCCACCGTGTCGATCCTAATGATCTCGTGAAATTCGTTGTGGATGAAACCGTAATCGTTGACCGCCGAGGCGTCGAGCCGGGGCAGTGTGACTATGTGTGTGGCAGTGCGCGCGGGCCCGAACACTTCCTGGTCGATCGCCTGGCGTAGCGCATCCGGGACGATACCGCACTGATCGACCCAGCGCGTCACCAGCGCGATGACGGAATCGGCCGATGCGGGCGTGTAGGAGTCCGGGGTAATCCGGTCGATCCAGTACGGGCCGTGGCGGGTGCCCTGTGGGTCGACCCCGCCTCCGATGTAGTCGTCACGGAACTGCTGATCGCCGATCAGCGCGGACAACAGATCGCGATCGGCCGGTGGGGGCGCGGTGATTGTGAACTGCTTGATGTCGATCCATTGTCGTGAGGGATTGCCACCCTCCGGGAAGTCGAAGTCCCGGAAGTTGATGAAGGAAGTCCCCTCGTATTCCAGGTCGGCCGATGTCTGCACGCACTCATCCTTGTCTGACGATAGGGGCGACGATCAGATTACTGACCCGGGATATGCCATCGTTTGATCTGCACCCCGGGAACGTCGTTGAAGTCCAGTGTCGGCCCGCCGGACTTGCTGAATGGGCGATACGTCACCGTTGATTTCGGGTCACCCGATACCTCCCATACTTCGATATTGCCCTTGGGCGTGGACTTCACCTGTGGTGGGCCGAGTTTCTCGGTCAGTTCGGTGCGTGCGGCGTCGACTTCTTTCTGGGAGACCATCTGCACGCCGGTCGCGTCTTCGGTGAAAGCAGGGGACGATATGGGGAAAGTGATCGCCGGACGCTACGAGCTGACCCAGCCGATCAGCTCCGGCGGCATGGGTTCGGTGTGGCGCGGCTACGACAGCGTGCTGGACCGCCCGGTCGCCATCAAACGCATCCGGGTCGACCAGGTGGACACCGGGGAAGAGGCCGAGGAATTCGCGGATCGCTTCCGGCGCGAAGCCCGAGTGACGGCCCGCATCCGTCACCACGGCGTACCGCAGGTCTTCGACGCCGGGCTCGACGTCTCGTACGAACACGTCTTCCGGTCTGCTTTGTGCGGTGTCAGGCGTGGCCTCGCGGCAGCGCGTCCTATCGAACCAGTACGTCGTCGCCAACCCGAAAGATGCTTATTACCAGCTGGTTCGAGGGTCCCCGGTCAACTTCCCGGTATTCTCACAGCATGTCGGGCACCAACGTCCACCCTGTTGTCGCGCAGACGTTGCGCCGGATCAGCGTCGTGGTCGACGATGTCACCGGCATCCTCGTCCGCGATACCGAGTCCATCGCGCGGTGGGCGCGTCGTGGCGAGGTCCAGCTGCGCAACAGCGACCAGACAGCCAAGGTCCTGAGTAAGATGGACAAGCTGGACAAGCGGTCGACAGCGATCCGCCGGGTGGGCGTCAAGGCCGGCGAACCCGCCGTGTGGGTGACGAAGTTCCCGGGCAAATGGAAGCAGCCCCCGGTGCGACGAGTGGAAAACGGCCCCGCCCTGATTGCGGACGAGCTCGAACGCATCTACCTCGCGGGCGATAAGGCCCGGTGGGCGAACTACGACCCCGGCCTGCTCGATAAGGGTCATCGAGGGTTCGAGAACTGGCTGAAAACGGAGGGGCCACTCGGGCCGCTGTCGGAGCACTACGGCCTGAATTGCTGGGAGATGATCGGCTACGCCGCGGTCCGTAGCGGCGTACTGGACAAACACCAGTTGCGGGAGTTGATGGAACTCCCTCGGCGTCCACTCACGAAAGGCGCAAAGTACGACTACTACCTGGATGCCTGGCTACCCCGCATGGGGAAATGGCTGATCCCGGAGGGCCGTCGGACCTACACCGGGAAACCGGGCGGTCCGCAACCGCAGCGCGGCGATATCGTTATGTGGAACAACGATGCCGAACATGTCACGATGGCAACCGGACGTATCGGACACGATGGTTCACCCGAAGTGTATTCGTTCTGGTATGCACCGAAAGATCCACTGGTCTGGGACCCGAGCACCAAGTCGTACTCCGCGGTCGCCGACGCAGTCCAGAAGTCCACCGTGAAAGAGTTGACGGAGGCGATGTACAACCTGCGCGACAAGGACGGCAAGCCCGCGTATACGCGCAATCAGAATTTCGAGATCATGTTCGGTCGCGGCCCCTGGTGAACGGGCTTGCCGGTCACCGAGCGCTCGGGTTTCGATGCGGGCCGGGCGCTTCGGCGTCGGAGGTAACCTCATCTGCGCGGTAGAGCCTGCACACTCCTCGTGACGCGCCGGTCCGTCTCACACACTCCGCTCGATCTTCGTTGTGAGCACGGCCCCGGTGCCGACAACGCCGCGGAACCGATTTCGGTACCGGCATAAGGTACGGCAGTCGCTGTGGTCGGCGCGGTCCACCACCCTTGGATGAGAAAGTCTTGCGCCCATCGACTGCCGGTCCTGGTTGCGGTTGCGTCGGTACGGTGGGCGGTGTCGAGCACGACACAGCGAAAGGGTCAACACTTATGAATTCGGGTTCCGCAGCAGCAATGGAAAATATTCGCCAGGGCTACCTCAACGGCGATCCCGTCGCCACCGCACTTTTCATCCCCTTGTTCTTCATCGCGGGCGCGTTCGCGCTCTTGCAGGGGCAGCCGTTCTGAGCCTTCCGCCGCAGCGGTAGCCGACTACCCCAGGAGGGGCGTGTCTCCGTGGGGCACGCTCCACCCTCGGCCGCGGCCCTGCCTCCCGGGTGCTCGTGGTTCTCGGAGGTACGGCGCCTGTGCGACGAGCCCTGACCAGGTGTTCGTGGTGCGAACAGCTGTCGTCCGCCACCGTCCGCGCCCCAGGAGACAAATCTCCAAGTCGGTGCGTGGCGGCTCCGCACATACTCCACTGATGAGTATCGAGCAGATCACCCCGAAACTGATCATCGAGGGCGCCGACGCGGCGATCCGCTACTACACCGACGTATTCGGTGCCACTCTGCAACAGCGGCACGAGGCGGACGGCAGGGTGGTTTTCGCCGCGCTCGGACTTCCGTGCGGAGCCGTATTCGAGGTGAAGGACGCCGACGCTTTCGATCAGGACCCGCTGCGGCTCGGCGGTCGCGGACTACTTCTCTCGGTGGTGTCGGCCGATCCCGACCGCCTTGCCCGGCGCATGGTGGAGGCGGGTGGCGAGATCGTGTTCGAGGTGGCGGATCAGCCGTACGGGGCGCGTCAGGGGCGGGTGCGGGATCCGTTCGGTCACGAGTGGATCGTCGGGAAGCCGATCCGGTAAGGCCGGGGTGGGCAGGGCTGTGCGGTCAGGGGAGTAGCAGGCCCCAGTAGATCGCCCAGAGCACGAACCCTGTCCCGCCGACGACCGATACCGCCCATCGGGCCCACGCACCTTTCGACATTCCCGCCGCCGAGCGGGGTGTGCGCACCACGAGGTAGCCCAGCGCGACCACCGCGCACACGGCAACGATCTGCAACGCCAGCCACGGCAGGGTGCGTCCGAACAGCAGTGGGCCGAAGGAGGTCGCGCGGGTCGTGAGGATATAGCCGAGCTGGATGACCGCGCCGACGATGCCGGTCACGGCCATTGATATGAGTATTCGCGCGGGTCGCCGGTCCGGCAGGCGCCATGCCGGGACTGCGCTGGTCAGGGCATAGCCGCCGAACGCGAGCGCGATCACGGCCGGCAGCAGCAGGTTCACGGGAGCGGATTCCCACCAGGCCACCGCATCGAGGTCACGTACCGGATGTTCCTGCGCCGCAGGTAGATCCACTCGCGGGACGGAGGCCGACTGGGGTAGCCCGTTGACCCACTCGCCCATGAGTTCGCCGTATCCCGGTGCCAGCCCGGGCAGCTTGTCGAAGCCGTCGGTGGTCGGTTGCCCGCCGTGCTGGGTGCCGGGCAGCGTGACCAGGGTGTAGTTCCGCTTCCCGGCGCGGTCGAACGCGGCCTGGAAACCGCGCAGGCTGTCACCCGGCGGGGTCAGCCGGTCCCTGTCGCCCCAGACGGCGAGGACCGGCTGGGTGATCTGTTCCAGCACCGGAATCGGATCGTAGTCGGCCTGGGCGAACAGTCCGGCGCCGACGAGCTGCCGAATCCCGTTGCGTGCGAGCGTATCGACCATCGAGCCGCGTACGCCCGCCGCGCCGAACCTGGTCTCGTTCGCCCATGCCTGCTGGGCGGCCGGTGGGCCCGAGTTCGCGCCGATGGTGATCAGGAATGCCGCCTCGGCCGACCGTGAAGCGGCGAGCGGTGCGACCCAGCCGCCCTCGGACAACCCCCACAGACCCACCCGGGCGGGATCGACTTCCGGACGGCTCTGTAATGCGGCGAGACCTGCCAGTGCGTCGTCGGCCAGTTGTGAATAGTCGCGGTGTGCCGGCGTGTATCCCTCGGTGCGCTTGCGGTAGGTCAACGCCACGATGCCGGCGCGGGCGAAAGCGTCGGCGGTGAGGTCGTAGTGGGTGCTGCGGCCGTCGCCCGAACCGTGGACGAGAACGACGCCCGGACGGTCCGTGGCGCCGGGCGGCGCGTGGACGGTGCCGGTGGTCGTGGTGCCGTCGCCGCGAGTAAAAGTGATATCCACTGTCGTGGTGTCGCCCTGTGCGTGGGCCGGCGGTATCCCGCAGCAGACAGCGGCGATCATGGTGGCGACTACCGCGATACGTCGAACGATCGAGAACATGGTGGGCCTACTCTGCCGAGGTGCTGCCGGGCGCGGGGAAGGCGAGGAACCGGGTCAGTACGCGGCGGGTGCCGGGCCGGCCCTCCCGATGGGTCGCTTGGAAACGTTTGAGCAGTGCCAGGTAGTCCTCGAAGAATTCCTCGATTTCCGCGGGCGTCGCGTAGACCGCGCCGCGCGAAAAGGGCAGGATGTCGGCCCACTCGCCCAGCTCGGTCCGCTGCGCCTCGTACTGCCGGAACATCCCGATGTCCTCGGCGAGGTGCTGCGCGAACAGTCCCTCCAGGAGTTCGCGCACCTCCGGTGACTGTGCGCGGTCCATTCGGTACCGCAGATCCTTCGGCGGCGAACGCCACCACCGCTCTTTCCCCTTGGCCAGCTCCGGGGCCTCCTCGATGAATCCGTGTTCGGCCAGCTGTCGCAGGTGATAGCTGGTAGCTCCGGTGTTCTCCCCGAGCAGGGCGGCGAGCGCGGTGGAGGTCGACGGGCCGTTCTCGGCGAGGGCGCGCAGGATGCGCTGGCGCAGCGGGTGCGCCAGCGCGCGCAGCGCGGCCGGATCGGTGATCTCTCTGGGGGGCGGATCGGCGGGCATGGTTACAGAATATTCTGTGCAAACCATTTTGTGCAAAGAATTCTTTGCAACTCTCCCCGCCGGTGCGCCCGGCCGACTCGGCGGGCGGCTGAACGGGGTACGGGCAGCTGGCCGGCGAGTCGGTGAAGAGACAGGCCGGGCCGGAGTAGTCGCCGAGAGCACCGGCTCGCGATGGCCGGGTGTAGGTGGCGGCAGTGTCGGTCGGGCGGCGATTCGGCGATATGGCCGCCATCGCCTGCTGTCTGAGCGTTCATCCGGACGGCATGGTGGTCTGAGAACTGCCGCAGACGCGCCCAGGCGATCCCGATCCGAACACCCGGACGTCCGGGTTCGCGTCGAGGCGCAGGAACCGCGCCCGGTATACGAGTAAGTGCGCACACCGGGCGGCGGAGCCTGTACCGGTCAGGCGGGGACGCGGTCGCCGACGAGGAAATCGTCGACGAAGCGCCGGGCCCGGTCCTCCAGCGCCGCGTAATGGGCGGCGCGCACCGCGCCGGTGAGTGCCTCGTCGAGCAGCAGATTGCCGTCGGCGTCCACCCGCTGCCGTTTCTCCTCCGCGCCGGGCAGTAGCCCCACCGACGATTCGGCCAGGCCGCAGTAGTACGCGATACCGTCGTTGAGCTGCGTGCCGAGGGACTGTTGCATGAGGTCGACGACGCTGTCGTCGTCCGCGGCGCCGGCCAGGCCGAGCCAGAGCGCCCGCTTGCCCGCGAGCCGCGGTTTGCTGCGGCCGTAGGCGAATCCGTAGTTCCACACGCGGTCGATCCAGCCTTTGAGGATCGCCGGAACCTGCACCCAGTACACCGGGAACACCGCGACGATGACGTCGGCGGCGAGGACGCGCCGCATATGGCTCTCGACCTCGGGGGAGTAGGTCTTCTCGCGGTTTCCCCATTCCGGAAGGTCGGCGGCGTTCATCCGGGGGTCGAAGTTCTCGGCGTGCAGGTCGAGGAGATCGATGCGGTAGCCGGCCGCGGTGAGCCGCTGCGCGGCCAGGTCGGCGATATGGGCGGTGAGCGAATCGCGGCGCGGGTGGGCGACGACGACGAGGGCGGTGCGGGTGGTCGTGGCGTCGTCGATCGTGGTGTGCGACACGGGGTCCTCCATCTCGATCCGGCTGTCCGGATGCTCGGTTGTACGGTCTGCTCTCATTCCATACGGCATCCGGTGGACGATCTATGGGTAAAGGTCTACATCTGATAGGAGTTCGTCTACTCTTGATCGAGTGGATCCATTGAGCACTCTGCTGAGCGGCATCCGGGCCGAAGGCGCCGTACTCACCAACGCGGTTCTGGAGGCCCCGTGGAGTATCCGGTTCGCCGACCGCGCACCGCTCACCATGATCACCGTGCTGCGCGGCGGAGGCACGCTGCTGCTGCCCGGCGGGATCGAGCAGCGGATCGTGGCCGGCGACACCGCGATCGTGCGTGGGCCCGAACCGTTCCTCTTCGCCGACCGCGCGGACACGGTGGTCCCGCCGCACGAAGAATACGAGATCGCCTGTTTCGCGCCGGACGCCAAATGCGATGCCGCGCTGGACGACGGCCACTGGGGCGACGATCCGGCCGGTGAGACCGCGCTGATCGTCGGCGCCTACCGGGCGTCGGGCCGGCGCCACGAACGCCTGCTCCGCGCGGTGCCGCCGGTTCTGGTGGTCTCCGACGATGTGGAGGTGTGCGCGTGGATGGAGTCGGTGGCCACGGACGCGGTGCGCCGCCCGGCGGGCGCGCAGGCGCTGATGGACCGGCTGCTCGACTGGGGTCTGGTGTGCACGCTGCGTGATTGGTTCGACCGACAGGAGGCGGGTGCGCCGGGCTGGTATCGCGGACCGGCCGACCCGGTGGTCGGGCCGGCGTTGGAGGCCATGCACGGAAAGCCTGCCGCCGGGTGGACGGTCGCGTCGCTGGCTTCGGAAGCGGGGGTTTCGCGGGCCCTGTTCGCGCGGCGATTCTCAGAGGTCATGGGGCAGTCGCCGCTGGCGTATCTCACCGAATGCCGGATGGACGAGGCGGAGGAACTGCTCGCCGATCGCAATCTCACGGTGGCGCAGGTGGCGAAGGCTGTGGGCTATGCGGACGCGTTCGGTTTCAGTGCCGCGTTCAAACGACATCGGGGTATCCGGCCGAGCGATTTCCGCGTCACCGTCGATCTCGGCGCGTGAACTGTGTGTCGAGCGCCCGGTCGGCGGGTACCGGCCAGGTGTGGGAGGGTCGGAGGATCCTGCCGAAGATCGCGAAAGGCTCGATATGCATAGCAATATCAGACATTTCGGCTTGTCGCCGTGCTGAGCGCTCTGGGCGTCGCGGCAGCGTATGCGGCACCGGGTGCGGGAGCGGCCGTGACGGGAGTGGATGTGGACGCCGGTCCGGAGGGGCTGCGGACCGGATGCGCCTATACGGTGACCGCGACGGTCGACGCACCGCCGTCCGAGGCGGGCGAGGTCACCATCGTCAACAGTGGTGGTGTGGTTCCGGGTAACGGAGAACGCCTGGGCCGGGCCGTCTATCACCCGGAGAACGGAACGGCGACCTTCGAATGGACGCCGAAACACATCGGCCGTCAGAACATCACCGCGCAGCAGTTCACCCCGGGGCAGTACACGTCGGCGAAGTACATCGAAGTCGATGTGCGAGGGCCGGGGCTCGACGCCGGTAGTGCGTGTCTGCCACTGCCGTAGTCGATTTCACGTCCTGCCGGCGTGACCGATCAACGGTATGCCCGGTCCGGACCGGATACCGCGGCTGTGCCAGGAACGACCGGGAGGTCCGCGGAACCTGCACCAGGTAACCGTGGGAACACGTGCTGGTAGGCCGATCGGGCCGCCCCGGTGCCGACGACGAACGAACCGGGTGGCGCGGAAATTCCTCGCCACCCGGTTCGGGTTCTCATGGTCCGCCCGGCCGGGCGAACGGGTCAGACCGCGGCCGTCGCCAGCGCCTCGGTGGCCTGTACGGCCTGCCCGACCCCGGCCACGATCGCCGCGGCGCGCAGCGCCTCGAAGATCACCTCGCGCGAGACACCCGCCTCGCGCAGCGTGTGCTCGTGGGCTTCCAGGCAGTGCTGGCAGCCGTTGATCGAGGAAACCGCGAACGACCAGAGTTCGAAATCGGCCTTGTCGACACCGGGAGCGCCGATGATCTGCATACGCAGACCGGCCCGCAGATCATCGTACTTACCGTCCAGGAACGCTTTGCCCCGGTAGAACACATTGTTCATGCCCATGATCGAGGCGGCGCCCAGCGCGGCGTTGTAGGCCTCGGCGGACAGCACATCGGCCGCTTCCTCGGCGATCTCCCGCAGGGTGGCCGTGGACCGGGTCGCGGCGGCCGCGGCAAGCAGGGTGCCCCACAGCTGCTGCTCGTTGAGCACCGTCGTCCGCGAGATGGACGACAGGTTGAGCTTGAGGTCCTTGGCGTACTCGGGGAGCGAGTTCTTCAGATTGTCGATGCTCACCGGTTCTCCTTCCGCTCTCAGACGCTCGCGGCCAGCAGCTCGCGCGCGTCGATGGTCGGGTCGCCCTTCTTCCAGTTGCAGGCGCACAGTTCGTCGGACTGCAGCGCGTCCAGGACCCGCAGCACCTCGTCGACATTGCGGCCCACCGAACCCGCGGTCACCGAGACGAACTGGATCTCGTTGTTCGGGTCGACGATGAAGGTGGCGCGATCGGCGACGCCGTCGGCGTTGAGAACGCCGGTGGCGGCGGCCAGTTCGCGCTTGAGGTCGGACAGGATGGGGAAGGGCAGGGTCTTCAGATCCTCGTGCTGGGCCCGCCACTGGAAGTGCACGAACTCGTTGTCGACCGATGCGCCGAGCACCTGGGCGTCACGGTCGGCGAACTCCTCGTTCAGCTTGCCGAACGCGGCGATCTCGGTCGGGCACACGAAGGTGAAGTCCTTCGGCCAGAAGAACACGATCCGCCACTTGCCCGCGTGATCGGCGCTGGTGACCCGGGTGAAATAGTCATCCGGCTGCTGAGCGTCGACCTTGGACAAGTCACCACCGATCACCGCGGTGAGGTCGTAGGCGGGGAACTGGTCGCCGATGGTCAGCAGGGGCATGCCCGAAACTCCTTCTCGTATCAGTGGTACCGGTCTGGTCGATTTCCAGCCGGTAAGGCGAAAGCTCGTAACTAATCTTGCCGAACGACCGGCAAAAGGCAAAAGTGATGAGTGGCACTAGACTGATAGGCGTGCCCGATCAGTCTTATCAGCCCACCCTGTCACAGCTGCGTGCGTTCGTGGCGGTCGCCGAATACCGGCACTTCGGCACCGCCGCGGCCCGGCTCGAGGTGAGCCAGCCCACGTTGTCGCAGGCATTGGCCGCACTGGAAAGCGGGCTCGGACTGCAGCTCATCGAGCGCAGCACCCGGCGCGTCCTGGTGACCGCGGCCGGCGCGCGGCTGCTCCCCGCCGCCACGGCCACCCTGGAAGCCGCGGACCGTTTCCTGGCCTCGGCGACCGGGGACGTCCTCGCCGGCGTACTTCGTATCGGGATCATTCCGACCGCGGCCCCCTACATACTCCCGGCCCTGCTACCCACCCTGCACCGCAAACTCCCCGCGCTGGCCCCGCAGGTGATCGAGGACAAAACGGCTCGCCTCATCGATGAGCTGCGCGCCGGAGTGCTCGACGTCGCGGTGCTCGCCCTGCCCGCCGAGGCGGCGGGGCTGGTCGAGATACCGCTCTACACCGAGGAATTCGTCTTGGTTGTCCCCGCCGGCCATCCGCTGGCCGGTCGAACCGATATCGAACCCGCCGCGCTCGGCGCGCTACCGATGCTGCTGCTCGACGAGGGCCACTGTCTGCGGGATCAGACCCTCGAACTGTGCCGTTCCACGGACGTCCATCCCGGCGGAGCCGGGGACACCCGCGCGGCTTCGCTGTCCACGGTGGTCCAGTGTGTGGCCGGCGGGCTCGGGATCACCCTCGTCCCGGAGATGGCGGTCACGGCCGAGACCGGACGGGGGGCGCTCGATACCGCGCGTTTCGCGAATCCGGCTCCGGGGCGCACGTTGGGCCTGGTTTTCCGTGCGTCCAGCGGCCGGGCAGACGACTACGCCTACCTGGCCGAAATCATTCGCACCCAGCGGCCGTTCTGATTATTCGCGCATACCGTGCGCTGAAGCGAAATATGGCGACGAGACTCTCGGTGAGAGCGCAACCGTGGTAGGCGCGAGCGCCGTTCCGCGATGAGATCACGAAGTCCGACCTATCCGTCGCTGCCGATGCCCGCTCATCGAGCGTCGCCGATCTCTGCCCGGGAGATGAACGGTTGCAACTGCGCCGAGGCGACCGAGTTGTGCCCGGTGCCTATGACGTTGTCCTTTTTCCGCCAGCCCGCCGTGTCTTGCGACTGTAGGCTCCGGACCATGACATCGGACAGCAAGGCCGTCGTTCAAGCCGCCTGGCGAGCATTTGCCACCCATGATGCCGAGCTGATCGCAGCATTCTTCACCGAAGACGCCGAGTGGCTGGCGCAGAGCGGCAATGCCACTGCGACCGCCCTGGACATCCCCAGCCACATGATCGGACGCGAGGCCATCACGAAGTTCCTCGCGCACGATTTTCCCCTGTTGTTCGTCAGCGATGTCATGGTGGACTTCCGCGGCTTCTATGCCGACGGCGACTCGGTAGTAGTGGAGGAGACGATGAGTGCCACGCTGGCGAACGGTAATCGGTACAGCAACGACTACTGCTTCGTGTTCGAGCTGCGCGACGGCTTGATCCACCGGGTTCGGGAGTACATGGACACCGCACGCGGGCATCGTGACGTTTTCGGTGATTCAGCGACAGCGGGTGGCGGCGAAACTCTATCGGCTGTTGCCGGCTGATATCCGGCCGCCACCACTCCGGTGATCCTGGCGCAGAGCTTTCGCATCGAACTCCTACCCGGTAGCAGGCCCGCGATCACCCGGTGACGCCCGACCGTATGGCCTCACCGGCTCGACGGGCCGGATGATCAACCGTCCGTAGTGTGGCCGACGACACCACTACTTCCCGGCACGAGAGCGGGGCCGCCGGACCGGCGACCCCGCTCTCGTGCCGGAACTCGTTACGCGAGTTCGGCGACCGGCTGTTTGCGCGTCAGCAGCGCCGACGCCGAGGCCAGCAGACCGACCACCGCGACCGCGGTGACCAGGTAGAGCCCGGGCCGGTAGCCGTCGATACCGCCCGCGGCCGCACCGCTGATCAGGCCCGTGGCGATGGCGAGCACCACCGCGCCGCCGATCTGGAACGAGGTCTGCACCAGGCCGGAGGCAAGGCCCTGCTCGTGGTCGGCGATACCTTCGGTGGCCTGCGACATGACGGCGGAGAACCCGAGTGCGAAGCCGAGGCCGAGCAGCAGGAAGGCGGGCAGGTAGTCGACCGCGTAGGCGGGGTCGGGGCTGCCGCCGCGGGTCAGGAACCAGAGGTAGCCGGCGACGAACGAGGTGAGTGCGGCCAGGATCATCGGGCCGGTGCCGAACCGGTCGATGAGCTTACCGGCCATCGGGGAAAGGATGGCCACGATGATGCCGGTGGGCGCCATGGCGAGAGCCATCTGCAGGGGCTCCCACTGCAGAGTGTTCTGCAGGTACAGCGAGACGATGGTCTGGAAGCTGAGGTAGGAGCCGAAGATTGCCAGTGCCGCCAGGTTGGCCCGCACAATCGATTTCACCCGGAAGATGCTGAGCCGCACCAGCGGGTGGCTCACCCGCTTCTCCGTCACGAAGAACGCGCTGAGCAGTCCGACCGCCAGCACGGTCGTCGCGACGACGGTGGCCGTGAAACCGGTTTCCGGGGCGGTGACGATGGTGTAGACCGCCGCGAGCATACCGCCGGTCAGCAGGGCGGCGCCGGTGAAATCGATCCGGCCTTCCTCCTTTTCGCTGGTGCGCGGCACCACGAAGTAGGCCGCGACGATGACCGCGGCGACGACGACCACGGGCATGTAGAAGGTGAGCCGCCAGTCGATACCGGTGAGCAGGCCCGAGACGATCAGGCCGGAGGCGTATCCGGTGGCGCCGAAGATGGTGAAGATGGACAGTGCCCGGTTGCGGTCCGGGCCCTCTTTGAATGTCGTGGTGATGATGGAGAGGGCGGCCGGGGCGGTGAAAGCGGCGGCCACGCCCTTGACGATCCGGGTGGCGATCAGCAGCCAGCCGGCGTCGACGAGTCCGCCGACGAGCGAGGCGATTCCGAAGACCACCAGGGCGGTCAGGAACACCTGGCGGCGGCCGAGCAGGTCGGCTGCGCGTCCGCCCAGGAGGAGCAGGCCGCCGTAGCCGAGGATGTAGCCGTTGACGATCCATTGCAGGGCGGAGGTGTCGAGGCCCAGGTCGTGGCCGATGGAGGGGAGTGCCACGCCGACCATGGAGACGTCGAGCGCGTCGAGGAACATCGCCAGTCCGGCGACGAACAGGATCGCCCACAGCTTCGGTCCCCAGCGGCCGGCAGCCGGTGCGGCAGACGTTGCGGCGACGAGGTTCTGCGGGGTTGGTGCGGTGAGGGTCACCCGAGAAAACTTAGATGCGAGAGCATTGAATGTCAACGCATGTAATGCCGGAGCATGTAATGCGTGGGCATAAAATGACTTGACATGCTAATCTCGGGTCATGTACCACGACTCCGACAACGATGTCTGCGCGAAGTGGTCCGAAACGCTGCGTCGCTACCACGTCACCTCCTGCGAACTCGAGAACGCGCTGCAGGCACGGCATCGGCTCGGGCTCAGTGAATTCGAGTTACTGCAGGTCCTGGGCGGGCGCTGCGGTGCGGAGCAGGCGGAGAAGGTCAAGATGAAGGACATCGAGGCCGAGATGTACCTGAGTCAGAGCGCGCTCTCGCGCACGGTGACCCGGCTGGAGAAGGCCGGGCTGGTGGAGCGCGCGGCCTGTGATTTCGATCGCCGCGCGAATTTCCTGGCGCTCACGGCCGAGGGCCGCGTCCGGCTGGAGGACGCGCGCCCGACCCACCAGGAAGTGCTGCGCAAACACCTGGTCTGACGGCCGCGCCCCGGCCACGGCGAGACGCACGGATCGGCCGGTTTCTTCGATGCGTTCGCGCGGTGCGATCACCGCGCCGGCCGGTAGGTGTGAAGCTCGGGGACCGGAGATTCCGGCGGCACGCCGCCACCCCATGCCGGTCGGTCTGATGCGCCCGGCGCGGCGGTGCCGGCTGCCGGTGCCGCCGATGGCGACCACGGTCGACGGCCTCGGGGTGGGTCGGCGGCGAGTGCCGGGTAGTTTCACCTACCGCCGTCGGAGCGGCCGGGTACGCCGAGAATCGCGAGGAACGCCGCGGCCGCGGGGGTACGGGAGAAGCTGTTCCAGACGAGATACTCCACCCGGGCGGGGGCGTCGGAGACCTCGACGGTGACCACACCGGTGAGTTGCGGTACGTAGGCGGAAGGCAGCATGGCCACGCCCAGATCCTGTTCGACGAGGCGGGCGATGTAATCGGCGGAGGACACCTCGAAGGCGACCTCGCGGTCTATCCCGGCGGCGGCGAAGGCCTGATCGGATTGCGCGCGTCCGGCTGTTCCGGCCGGGAGGTCGACGAAGGTCTCGGTGGCCAGGCGCGGCAGGTCCACCGAGGCCGCACGGGCGAGCGGATGCTCAGGGGCGACCACGGCGACGAGGCGGTCCCGGCCGAGTTCGTGGGCGGTGACACCATGTGGGCGCGCGGTGGTGGGAAGTCCGAGAAAGGCGATATCGAGGGTGTTTTCGCGGACCTGTTCGGTGAGCTCGTCGCTCGCGCCCACCCGCAGGCTGATCCGGACATGGGGGTAACGGCCGCGGAAATCGCGCAGCGCGGCCGGGAGATCGACCGCGGTGACGGAGGGGATCAGGCCGACGGCGAGCCGGCCGCGCACCTCACCCACCGCGGCCGCGGCCGCCGCCGCGGCACGTTCGGCGGCGTCCAGACATTGGCGCGCGGCCGGTAGGAACGCGACGCCCGCGGGGGTCAGCCGGACTCGGCGGCTGGTGCGTTCGAACAGTTTCGCGCCGAGTTCGTGTTCCAGCCGGGCGATCTGGTGACTGAGCGCGGACTGGACGACCAGGCAGCGCTGGGCGGCCCGGGTGAAGTTGTTCGTCTCGGCGACGGCCAGCACATAACGCAGCTGTTGCAGCTCCATGGATCAATCTTGTATCGAGATCGGTGCAGTGACAAACATGTGTTGGACTCATCAATGGGCGCGGCGTGAAACTTCGAGAGTGAAAACACCAGTTGCACAGCAGAAACCCGGAGGGTCCCGCCGGGGTGATCTCCCCCGTGCGGCGCTCACCGCGTTCGCGCCGGTCGCCTGGGGGACGACCTATCTCGTCACGACCGAACTGCTGCCGCCGGGGCATCCGCTGTTCGCGGGGCTGCTGCGCGCGCTGCCGGCCGGACTGATCGCGCTCGCGATCACCCGCACCCTGCCGCGCGGCGTGTGGTGGGGCCGGGCCGCGGTCCTCGGGGTGCTCAATATCGGGCTGCTGTTCCCGCTGCTGTTCATTGCGGCCGAACGGCTACCCGGCGGGGTCGCCGCCACCCTGACGGCCGCGCAACCGCTGGTCGTCGCGGTGCTGGCGGTGGCCCTACTGCATGAGAGCCCTTCGGGGTGGCGGATGGCCTGGGGTGCGATCGGATTGGCGGGGGTCGGCCTGGTGGTGCTCGGACCGGCCGCGGCCTTCGATCCCGGCGGGGTCGCCGCCGGACTGGGCGGCGCGGCCTCGATGGCACTGGGCCTGACGCTCACCAAACGCTGGGGCCGGCCCGCCGGGGTGGGGCCGACCGCCTTCGCCGGCTGGCAGCTCACGGCGGGCGGACTGTTCCTCCTGCCGCTCACGGCCCTGGTCGAGGGGCCACCGCCGGCGATCGGCCTGTCCGCTGCCCTGGGATACCTCTGGCTCGGCCTGTTCGGCGGCCTCATCGCCTATGTGCTGTGGTTCCGGGGTGTCACCACATTGCCGGTGAACTCCGTTGCGATCCTCACGCTGCTCTCGCCGCTGGTCGCCGCGGTCCTCGGCGCTGTTCTGCTCGGTCAGACACTCGGCCCGGTCCAGCTGGTGGGCTTCGGGCTCTCGCTGGCGGCGATCGTGGCGGGCCAGCTACCCGCGCCCGCCCGGCGGCGCGGCCCCCTTGTCATCCTCGCGAAGAAGGAGATCGCTCGATGAAGATCGCTGTCGTAGGAGCCGCCGGGATGGTCGGCTCGCGGGTCGTCGCCGAAGCCGCGCACCGGGGGCACGAACCGCTGGCCGTGTGCCGCACCGGGAGGCCCGCCGGTCTGCCGTCCGGCGTGGTCGCAGTGCGGGGCGACGCCGACGACCGCAGGCGGATGAGTGAGCTGTTCGGTGGTGTCGATGCCGTGGTGGGCGCGACGCGGGCCGCCGCCGGGCGGGAACACACCGTAGCCGCGAGTACGACCGCGCTGCTCGACGCGGCGGCGGCGAGCGGAGTACGCATTCTCCTGGTGGGTGGGGCCGCGCCGCTGTGGCATCCGCGCGACCCCGGCAGGCTCGTCCTCGACAGTCCGGAGTACGTGCCCGAGTCGATCCGGGATGTCGCGGGCGCGAGTGCCGCGCAGTTGGAGGTGTGCCGCGCGCATCCGGCCGACTGGGTCTATCTCAGTCCGCCCGCCCTGCTCCGACCCGGACAGCGCACGGGAAGCTACCGGCGCGGCACCACGACCCTCGTCGCCGACGCGGCCGGATGCTCGCGGATCTCCGCCGAAGACCTCGCGGTGGCCGTGCTGGACGAGCTCGAAAATACCGGTGGTGAACGGCATTTCACTGTCGGCTATTGACGGGACGGGGGTATGGGAATGCGGCAGGTGTTCGGTCTTATGACAGCTCTGGTGATCCTCTGTGCCGCGTGCGCCGGGGCCGGACCGGCCGCGGGTATCCGGTTTCCGGACGTCATCGGGCTTCCGGCCGGATTCGCGCCGGAGGGTATCGCGATCGGATCCCGTCCCGTCGCCTACCTCGGCTCACGCTTGGACGGGACCATCTACCGGGTGGATCTGGCGACCGGCGCGGGTTCGGTGCTCGGCCCGGGCCCGGGCACCCCGTCGCTCGGCCTCGCGGTCGACGGCGATCGGCTCTTCGTCGCGGGCGGTGCGGGGGCGGACGCGCGCGTCATCGATACCGGAACCGGTGCCGTGCTGGCGAGCTATCGTCTGGGCTCCGCGGATTCGTACGTCAACGATGTGGTGCTCACGCCCGCGGGCGCGTGGTTCACCGATTCGCATACGCCGGTGCTGTACCACCTGCCCTTCGGTCCCGCGGGCGCGCTGCCGCGGCCCGAGGAGGCGATGACGCTACGGCTGACCGGGGATATCGAGTTCTCGCGGGACGCGATCAACGCCAACGGTATCGTCGCCGCACCGGACGGTGCCGGGCTGATCGTGGTGCAGTCGGCGACCGGGCGGCTCTACCGCGTCGACCCGGTGACGGGTGCGGCGAGAGTGGTCGACCTCGGTGGCGAGTCGGTGCCCTACGGCGACGGACTGCTGTGGCACGACGGCGTTCTGCTGGTTGTGCAGAATCGAGTCGGCGCGATCGCCGAGGTGCGGCTCGACCATTCGGGTGCTCGCGGCACCGTGGAGCGCCGCCTGCGTGACCCGCGCTTCGATATCCCCACGACAGTGGCGGCTTTCGAGGGGCGCCTCTACCTGCCCAATGCTCGCTTCACCACGCCTCCGACCCCGGATACCGACTACGACATCGTCGTAGTCCGCCGGTGATCGATATCGGGCCGGGGTAACGGGCCGTCGATGGGGGAGGATGTGGCCATGACGCCGAGTGTGGTTTCGACGTTGCTGGCGAGCCTGACGCCCTTACTGGGCGCCGCGCTCGGTGCCTCGGCAACGCTGCTGGTACAACGAAGTTCCGCGCGGCAGTCGAGAGTCGAGTCATTGGCCGAGAGTCGGCTCGCCCACCGGGAGGAATTGAAATCGGCGATTCTCGCCTACCTGGAGACGGCGCAGCGGCTGCAATCGGAGCTCGATGTCCGCGAGCGCGATGGCGTGCCGGAGGATCTGAAGCGGCTGATCGAGAGTGTGTGGCTGGCCGAGAAGCGGGTCGAGATCATCTGCTCGGACGAATTGCGGGCCAGGATTGTCGCCCATGCCGAGGGGCTGCACACCGTCGTCCGGGACCCCGCGAACCACCCCGACTGGTGGGCGCATTGCGAGTCGCTGCAGGCCGAGCTGCTGGCGCAGGCGAAAGTGGAGCTCATGCGCGATCACGAACGATGAACGGGGTCCGGCACGCCGGAGCCGTCGACTTCCGGCTACAGGTCGATCCCGGCGAGCGCGAGCACAACAGCCGCGGCATTGTCGACCAGTCGATCGCGTGCCACCGGGAGGCGTCCGTCGATCCAATCCAGGTACAAGGCAACCAGAGCGCCGCCGAGCGCCGTACCGGCGACCGCGAGCGCTTCCTCGCTGTCGGGTATCAGGGCACCGGCCGCGGTGCCGAGGGCCGGCACCACGCTGCGCAGGAACGCCGGTAGCCGATCGGCGCTGTGGCGGCGCAAGGTGTCGTCGGTGAGGGGCTCGCGCAACAGGATCCGGGCCCGGCGTGGATCCTCCTCGAAGAAGGCAGCACAGATTCGGAGCGCGGTGCGGATCGTGGTGGGTAGATCACCGCCGGTACCGGCCGCGCGCAACCGGGTGAGCAGTTCGGCTTCGATCCGGTCGTAGACGGCGACGATCAGCGCCGACCGGTCGTCGAAGCTCTCGTAGAAGTATCGGGGACTGAGATTCGCCGACCTGGTCACCGCGCGCATGGTGACCGCCGACGAGCCGCCGGTGCCGAGCAGATCGACGCCGACGTCCACGAGTTGCTCGCGCCGCTCCGCGGACCTGGCGTCCAGGGTCCGCCCGCGCCACAGCTTGGGTGCGTTCACCGATTCATCCTCGCATCGGACCGGAGAGACCATTGACATCACCTGATTCAACAAGAATCATACGATTCAAGTTGATGCTCGACCGCGACCCCGGATCGCGCTCGTCGAAAGGCTCGTGCCGTGTTCAGTGACGAACAGTTCCAGCAAGCCCTGCGCCGTCCCCGCCTGGCCCGGCCGGCACCCGAATACCTCGACGCCAACCGGGCGGTGCCCGTCCGGGTGATCCCGGAACCGGAACTGCAGGCCACCACCGAGGAGTGGTTCGTCGAATTCGACCGGAAACTGGAGCTCTACGGCCGGCTCGGGCAGGATCTGTCCTGGCTGATGGAATGGGCGAAGAAGTACTGGTGGAGTTTCCTGGTGCGCGATATGAGCCTCAACCACGAGCTGTACGCACCCGATGTCCGCTACACCGACGTCACCACTTTCGGCCGCACCATCGTCGGCATCGACGAATTCGTGAAATACAATTTCGCCTTCTTCGACGCCATCCCGGACTGGCGCTACGACCCGCTGCCCGGCCAGGTCTACCTCGATGTGACCCCGGAGGGGCGGGTGCGGGTCGTGATCCGCTACATCGGCAGCGGCCACTGGGACGGACCCCTGCGTCTCTATCCCTACGACAGCAGCGCTCCCGTGCTCTACGGCAACGGTCGCTTCATCCAGTGCCCCGCCGTCGACCGCTACCATTTCAACGCCCAAGGGCTGATGGAGGAGGGCGAAACCCTCTACGACGCCTTCGATGTCACCCAGCGCGGCGGCATCCTCCCGCGCGACGACAGCTGGCAGTTCAAGGCGCTCATGTCGGCGTCGAAGATCCCGGCGCTACTGCGGCGCGTCAAGTTCTAGCGGGCGGTCAGGTCAGCGAACGGATCTCGCCGATCTCGTACTCGGCCACCGCAGCGCCGCGAATCGCCGCATTCTGTTCGTCGCCGGTCCCCGAGCCGCGGAACGCCTCCACCGACTGCCGGTCCGTCCAGCGCTCGAAGATATTGATGCGCGCCGGATCGGTGAGATCGGGGCTCAACGCGAAATCCAGGCAGCCGGGCGCCGAGCGGGCCCGGTCGACCACCCCGATACACCCGTCGAGGTAGGCGGCGCGGGCGGGCGGATCGACAATGAGATGTCCGGCGACGATGAGCATGCGGGTCTCCCTGGGTTTCCGGTGGTGTCACCGTTGAGGACGAGTCGGCAGTGCCGGACTCATCGCTGTCGGCCGTCCTGTTTCCCGCTGGAGTGACTTGTGGGCCTGCCGAACGGGCCGGGACAAGCCGGCCATCCCGGTGAGACCGATCTTCTGGTCAGGTCGGCTTCGGGCAATCCCGCGGCGGGTGCTCCGGTTCGTCGATGGCAATCGGGTGAACCGGAGCGGGATCCTCAGACCCGCGACCCGAACCGTTCCAGGACGGCACTGGCCTCCTGGGTGGCGGTGCCTTCGGCGGCCAGGTGCGCCATGGCGTCCGGGATGGGGCGGCCGTGGTGGGCCATGGCCTGCGCGTACAACCGGCCCGCGCGGTAGGAGGAACGGACCAGCGGGCCCGCCATCACGCCGGCGAATCCGATTTCCTCGGCGACCTTCGAATGTTCCACGAACTCCTCGGGTTTCACCCAGCGGTCCACCGGATGGTGGCGCGGCGAGGGGCGCAGGTACTGGGTGATGGTGAGGATGTCGCAGCCCGCCTCGTGCAGGTCGCGCATGGCCTGGGTGACCTCGTCGGGGGTCTCGCCCATCCCGAGGATCAGGTTGGACTTGGTGACCAGGCCGTCGGCTCGGGCCGCGGTGAGGACCTCCAGGGACCGTTCGTAGCGGAACGCGGGGCGGATCCGCTTGAAGACCCGGGGCACGGTCTCCAGGTTGTGCGCCAGCACCTCGGGACGGGAGGAGAAGACCTCGGCGAGCTGATCCGGTTTCGCGTTGAAATCGGGAATGAGCAGCTCGACGCCGGTGGCCGGGTTGAGTTTCTTGATGGCGCGCACGGTTTCGGCGTAGAGCCAGGCGCCGCCGTCCTCCAGGTCGTCGCGGGCGACGCCGGTGATGGTGGAATAGCGCAGGCCCATGGCCTGCACGCTCTCGGCGACCCGGCGGGGCTCGTCGCGGTCCAGCGGGGAGGGCTTACCGGTGTCGATCTGGCAGAAATCGCAGCGCCGGGTGCACTGCTCGCCGCCGATGAGGAAGGTGGCCTCGCGATCTTCCCAGCATTCGAAGATATTGGGGCAGCCCGCTTCCTCGCAGACCGTGTGCAGGCCCTCGCGTTTCACCAGGCCCTTGAGCTCGGTGTATTCCGGGCCCATGGTGGCGCGGGTGCGGATCCAGCCGGGTTTGCGTTCGATCGGGGTCTCGGCGTTGCGGGCCTCGATGCGCAGCAGTTTTCGGCCGGCGGGGGCTTGGGCGGAGGACATGCTACGTCCATTGGACATGAGCGAGGGCCCTCCGTGGTTACGCTGCGCTGCCGGCTCCGGGCCTGACTCGCTCATGCTGTTGCACCTTTCGGATCGCGTGCCGCGGTGGCGGCGGCGTGGTCCGCGTCGGCCGGGGTGGCGGCCCGCGGAATATCGTGCTCGGTGACCGGTATCCCACCGTCGAGCGCGGCCGGAATGTTCTCGGCGATACGCGGCGTGACCTCGGCGACGGTGACCTCGCGGCCGAGTTCCTGGCTCAGGCTGGTCGAACCCACATCGCGGATACCGCAGGCGACGATGGCGCCGAACGCGCCGAGATCGGCATTGCAGTTCAGCGAGATGCCGTGCAGGGTGACCCCGCGCTGTACCCGGATCCCGATCGAGGCGATCTTGCGCTCGGGCAGCAGCCCGGAGGCGGGCAGCCAGACGCCGGAGCGTCCGGGCACCCGGCCGCATTCGACACCGAGCTCGGTGACGGTCCGGATCAGGGCCTGTTCGAGGCGCCGGACGTAGTCGACCACATCGATCGGTTCGGCGAGCCGGATGATGGGGTAGCCGACGAGCTGCCCCGGGCCGTGCCAGGTGATCTTGCCACCCCGGTCCACGTCGATCACGGGACTGCCGTCGGTGGGCCGATCGGCCTCCTCGGTACGGCGGCCCGCGGTGTAGACGGAGGGGTGTTCCAGGAGGAGCAAGGTGTCGGTACCGGCGCCGTCCGCCCGGAGGGCGGCGAGTTCACGCTGCAGATCCCACGCCTGCTGATAGTCGATGAGACCCAGTTCACGCACGTCGACGGGGGTGCTGTCGTAACGCGCCGACCGGGTTGCGGTGCGGGTGTTGTTCACCTTCATGACGTTACGCTCATCTCCAGGGTGAGCTGCATCAGCGTCAGATCCATCCAGCGGCCGAACTTGCGGCCCACCTCCGGCAGCACGCCCACCGTGCGGAAACCGAATCGTTCGTGCAGAGCGATCGAACCGGTATTGCTCGACTCGATGGCCGCGACCATGGCGCGGATATCACCGGCTTTCTCGGCGCGGGCGATCAGCTCTCCCAACAGGATGGCGCCGATACCGCGGCGCTGGAATCGGTCGGCGATATAGACCGAGTTCTCCACCGTGTGGCGATAACCGGATTTGGGTCGGAACGGCCCGTAGCTGGCGTAGCCGGCGAGCTCTCCGCCGACTTCGGCGACCAGTACCGGACGGCCGTGCTCGGTGCGATTGCGGAACCAGGCGATGCGCTCGTCGAGGGCTACGGGTTCGTCGTCCCAGATGGCGGTGGTCTCGGCGATGGCGCGGTTGTGGATCTCCAGGATCGCGGGCAGATCCTCGGTCCGCGCCTCCCGGACCGAGGTCACGCCGGCGGTCATCGGCCCACCGCGGCGGCCAGTGCCGCGCCGACGGTGGCATGCCGGAACTCGTAACCGGTGTCCTCGAGCACCCGCGGCAGCGCCCGCGGACTGTGCAGGATCGCTGCCTCCGCGAACTCGCCGACCACCAGGCGCAGCGCGATCCCCGGGACGAACAGTGGTGTCGGCCGATTCAGGGCCTTGCCGAGCGCGCGGGTGAACGCGGCATTGGTGACCGGGGCGGGTCCGACGGCATTGAGCGGCCCCCGGACCGATTCCTCGGTGAGCGCGTGCCGGATCGCGCCGATCTCGTCGTCGAGGGAGATCCACGGCTGATACTGGCGTCCGCTGCCCAGCCGGCCGCCCAGACCCAGCGAGAACAGCGTCCGCAATTGCGGAAGCATGCCACCGGCGCCGGTGAGTACGACCGCGCTGCGCAGCAGCACCGTGCGGGTCCCGGCCGCGGTGGCGGCGTGGGTCGCGGCCTCCCAGTCGCGACACAGCGTGGGCAGGAAACCGGTTCCCAGGGGGCCGCTCTCGTCCACCGCGCGCGCACCGGTGTCACCGTAGTAGTGGACACCGCTGGCATTGATCAGCGTCGGGACCCCGGCCCGGGCCACCGCTGTCGCGAGGACATCGGTGGGGGTGATCCGGCTGTCCCGGAGCAGTTGTTTGTACGCGCCGGTCCAGCGTTTGTCGCCGATACCGGCTCCGCACAGATTCACCACCGCGTCGACACCGTCGAGGATCCGCGGGTCGAGTTCACCCTGGGCGGGATCCCAGCGACGTTCGTCGGGCGCGGCGGCCGGTCGCCGCACCAGCCGGATCACCTGCTCTCCGTCGCGGCGCAACGCCGCGACGAGCGCGGTTCCGATCAGTCCGGACGAACCGGCCACCACAACCGACATGGTCGTCGTCCTTTACAGGCCGAGGTCGGCCTCGAACGCCGCCTCTTCGAGGCGGTGCCGGATGGTCGTGAGGAACCGGCCGGCATCCGCGCCGTCGATGAGGCGGTGATCGTAGGTCAGCGGCAGGTAGCACATCGAGCGGACACCGATGAACTCGCTCCCGGACTCGTCGGTGACCACGGTCGGGCGCTTCACGATGGCACCCGTGCCCAGCATCGCCGCCTGCGGCGGGACCAGGATCGGGGTGTCGAACAGGGCACCCTGGCTGCCGATATTGGTGATGGTGAAGGTGCCACCGGCCAGCTCGTCCGGCTTCAGGCCGCCGGTGCGGGCCCGGTTGGCGATATCGGCGATGGCGCGGGCCAGGCCGGCCAGCGACAGATCGCTGGCATTGTGGATCACCGGGGACAGCAGACCCTGCTCGGTGTCCACCGCGATACCGAGATGCACCGACGCGTGGTAGGTGATCTCCTTGCTGTTCGCGTCGTAGCTGGCATTGACGTTCGGGTGCACCCCGAGCGCCTCCACCACGGCCTTGGCGAAGAACGGCAGGAAGGTCAGGTTCACGCCCTCGCGCTTGGCGAATTCGGCCTTGGCCTGCTTGCGCAGCGCGGCGATCTTGGTGACATCGGCCTCGT
>NZ_BAGJ01000267.1 GCF_000308775.1 Nocardia testacea NBRC 100365 | reverse complement strand
CGATGGCGGGGAGCGATCTGGGAAGCGGTGCCGATCAGTGCGCCGGCCGCGACAGCGGCTCCGGCAGCGGCGCGGACCTTTTTCGGCCGCGGTGGCGGCGGCGCGGTGACGGCGGGGCGGATCTGCACATCGTCACCGACAAGGCTCATAACGGTGATGGAGCTGGGGCCTAATCGATGGTGCGCCAAAGGTCCGTCCTCGCTATCCGGTCATCAGGGTCGAACGCCGTGCACGGATCCAGCTACTCGAGCCGGGTAAACGTAACGTTTCGGCATCCGTTGTGACGGTAACTCTACCGGCCCGTGACCATATCGCAACCTTTCCGGTAAAAGCGCAGTTCAGTTGGGTAATACAGTCCGCAGACCCAGTTGTGAACACTGTCTTTTTCGTAATATTTGCGAGCTTCTCACGGCAGCCTCCACCGGACGCGGTCACCCCACGGCAAACCCCCCACCTCCGCCCGCGAAAACGCCCGCCGATCGCGGCCGACCGGCAAGGTGACGAAGACAGCAATGAACCGGCTACCACCAAAGCCCCGCCCGCCGAACGACTTTCACTACCAATTCACTGCTATTGACAACCAATTTCGATTAGACTCGACCCGGCAGATCTGCACGCGGGTTTCCGCACCTTCAGCCGCAAGACCAGTTGACCCAGGAGGTCGCCGTGTCCCTAGATGTCCCCACCGCTCTACTGGAACGTGCCGAACGCGGTGATGTGACCGACGCCGAATTCGTCGAATGCGTCCGCAACTCGCTGCCCTACGCGTGGGAGGTCGTCAGTCGCGTGGCCGGCGAACTCGGTTCCGGCACCGCGGAATTCGCCGACAACGAAGTGGCCCCGCCGGACGAGACGGCGCGCGGCCAGCTGCTGCGCGCCCTGGCCTCGGACGCCATCCGGGGCGGCCTGGAACGGCACTTCGGCGTCAAACTGGCGTTCCAGAACTGCCACCGGGTGGCGGCGTTCCCGTTGTCGGCCGTCGGCGGCGAGACCTACAGCCGCTTCATCAGCCCCCGCAACCAGCTGCTCAACCAGAGCCCGGAACTGCGTAACTGCTGATCCGGCAGGTCCCCGGCGCGAATCCGCGCCGGGGACCGCGCATCCGGCCGGCAACCCGGCCCGCGCGCTCTCAGTGCACGGTCGTGACGATCAGCTCACCGTCCGCGTGCTGGGCCCGCAGCCGCTTCTTGTCGAACTTGCCGACGCTGGTCTTGGGCACCTCGGTGATGAAGGTCCAGTACTCCGGCAGCTGCCATTTCGCGAAACGATCCGCGAGGAATTCGCGCAGTTCCGCGGGTTCCACCGACGCGCCCTCGGCCGGCACGATCGCCACCAGCGGGCGCTCGTCCCACTTCTCGTCGGGGATACCGATCACCGCCGCCTCGGCCACGGCGGGATGCCCCATCACCGCGTTCTCCAGATCCACCGAGGAGATCCACTCACCGCCGGACTTGATCACATCCTTGGACCGGTCGACCAGCGTCAGGTAGCCGTCCGGGCTGATCTTGCCCACATCCCCGGTGCGCAGCCACCCGTCGTCGAACTTGCCCGGATCCACCGCCGCCCCGTCCGGCGAGTAGTAGGAGCCGGTGATCCACGGCCCGCGGACCTCGACCTCGCCCAGCGAGTTGCCGTCGTTGGGCACCACGTTCCCGTCGTCGCCGACCAGCCGGGCCTGCACTGCGGCCGGGAACCGGCCCTGGGTGACCCGGTAGGCCCAGGCCTCCTCTTCGGTCACGCCCTGCGGCGGCTGCGCCACGCTGCCCAGCGGCGAGGTCTCGGTCATCCCCCAGGCGTGGACCACCCGCACCCCGTGCTTCTGCTCGAACGCCTTCATCATCGACGGCGGCGCGGCCGCCCCGCCCACCACCACCGAACGCAGATGCGTGATGTCCTGCGGATGCGCTTCCAGCGCGGCCAGCACCCCGCCCCAGATGGTCGGCACCGCCGCCGCGAAGGTCGGTTTCACCGCGGCCATCATCTCCAGCAGCGGCCCCGGCTGCAGGAACCGGTCCGGCATCAGCAGGTTCGCCCCGGTCAGCAACGCCGTGTAGGGCAACCCCCACGCATTGGCGTGGAAGAGCGGCACGATCGCGAGCATGGTGTCGTCGTTGCGCGTCCCCATCGACGAGGGCGTGGTCGCCTGCATGGCGTGCAGCCAGTTGGACCGATGGGAGTAGACGACGCCCTTCGGGTCGCCGGTGGTGCCGGAGGTGTAGCACATCGACGACGGCGAGCGCTCGTCCAGCACCGGAAAGTCGAACTCGGCCGGGTATTTCGCCAGCAGCTCGGCGTAATCGTGCACCGTCACGCCTTCGGGCGCGGTCAGCGCCGCGACGTCACCGTTCACCACGATCACATGCCGGACCGTTTTCAGATGCGGCAGGTACTGGGCGAACATCGGCAACAGGCTGGCGTCCACCAGTACCACCTGGTCCTCGGCATGGTTGGCCACGAAGATCAACTGCTCGGCCGAGAGCCGGATGTTCAGCGCGTGCAGCACCGCACCCATCGCCGGGATCGCGATATAGGCCAGGAAATGCTCGTTGTTGTTCCACATGAACGTGCCGACCCGGTCGCCCTCACCGATGCCCAGATCGGTGAGCGCGTTGGCCAACCGGGCGGAGTCGGCCCCGACCTCGCGGTAGGTCATGGTGCGCACTCCGTCCCCCGTCCAGGTGGACACCGTGGAATCGCCGACGAAGGTGGACGCGTAGCGCAGCAGCGTGGCCAATGACAGCTGGTCGTCCATCATGGTGCTCAACATCGGAAATACCCCTAACTCATCTGGGCGGCGGACGGTTGCGCGGTGGGCCACGGTCACGCCCCTGTGAGACACAGGAACGGACATGACTCACATCACACCGCCGAACACTACCGTGGAGTAGCCGAGCGCGGTGAAGGTAGAAGGAAACCGGGCGGATTCACCGGTTGCACTGGTCAGCGCGGCAGTGAGCGGAAGGGATCGTCGACGCCGGACGGCGGGATGGAACGCAATGCCCGCGACGCCCCCTGCGGGCCACCGGCACTGCGCCATCGCCGCCGAGCACCTCACTGTGATAACGGGGATTCCGGCCCGCTGCCAAGTCAGATAACGAAATGACATCCAAACGAGACACGAGCCGGGTTCATGACCCATTGATGGGACGAATATCCGCAGCTCAAAAGCCCGTGGACCACCGGATTCACCCACTCACGCCACTAACGCCAACCCTTGCGAGCGCTCGCTTACATATGCACGCGCACGACACCCGGAGCCCGATTTCCGTGGCCGAAAATCTCGATCCACTGACCGTCGTTCTCTTCGGTGGCACCGCCGCCCGGCCTACTCTGAGAGCATGACATCGCCGTCGATCATCATCATCGGAGCCGGTTTCGGTGGGCTCGGTATGGGACTGGAGCTCCTGCGTTCCGGCGTGAAAGATTTCGCCATCCTCGAACGCGCCCAGGACTTCGGCGGCGTCTGGCGCGAGAACACCTACCCCGGCGCGGCCTGCGATGTGCCGTCCCCGCTGTATTCGTGGTCCTTCGAGCCCCGCTCCGATTGGCCCCGCCGCTTCTCCGAGCAGGCCGATATCCACGCCTATATGCGTCGCGTGGTCGGCAAATACGATCTCGAACGCCACATCCGCTTCTCCACCGAGATCAGCGACGCCGAATACGACGAGTCCGCCGCGAAGTGGCAGATCCGCACCACCGACGGCGACCGGCTCACCGCCGACGTCCTCATCTCCGCCGTCGGCCAGCTCTCCCGGCCCGCCATGCCGAACATCCCCGGGATCGACACATTCACCGGCCCCGCCTTCCACTCCGCCGAATGGGACCACTCCGTCGACCTCACCGGTAAACGCGTCGCCTGCATCGGCACCGGTGCCAGCGCCATCCAGTACATCCCGCGCATCCAGCCGATCACCGAACACCTCACCCTCTTCCAGCGTTCCGCCGCCTGGGTCCTGCCCAAGGCCGACGCCGCCTACGCCCCCCGCCACCACGCCGTCTTCAAGTACCTGCCCCCGGTCCGCTGGGCCGAACGCTTCGGCTGGTGGATGTTCTTCGAGGTCATGGCCCTGGCCCTCACCGACCTCCAAGGCATCCAGGCACCCGTTGTGAAGGTCGCCGAAGCCCACCGCACCCGCCAGGTCCCCGACCCGATCCTGCGCGAGAAACTCACCCCCGACTACGCCCCCGGCTGCAAACGCGCTCTCTTCTCCAACGACTACTTCCCCGCCCTGAGCCGGCCGAACGTCACTGTGGAGACCAACCCCATCACCGAGATCACCCCCACCGGTGTGCGTACCGCCGACGGTATCCACCACGAAGTCGACGTCATCATCTACGGCACCGGCTTCAAAGGCACCGAATTCCTGGCCCCTATGAACATCTACGGCACCGGCGGCCGCAAACTCGCCGACACCTGGGCCGCCGAAGGCGCCCGCGCCTACCTCGGCGTCTCGGTGCCGCACTTCCCCAACCTGTTCATGATGTACGGCCCCAACACCAACGTCGGCTCCGGCTCCATCGTCTACATGCTGGAAGCGCAGGCCCGCTACATCCGCCAGGCCGTCGAATACCTGCGCGACAACCCCGGCCGCGGCCTGGCCGCCCGCCCGGAAACCGAGCAGCGCTGGGACGACTGGCTACAGAAGCGCCTGAAGGACACCCCCTGGAACTTCTGCTCCAGCTGGTACCGCAACGCCTCCGGCCGCATCACCAACAACTGGCCGGGCGCCACGGTCCTCTACCGCTGGAAGACCCGCCGCTTCGACCCCACCGACTACGAGACCAGCCGTGCGGCCTGACCTGACCGGGGCCGCTCCCCACGATGCGGCCCCGGAGCGGGTGACCCGGTAGACTCTGCCCACCGGCCACGGCCCGGGCCCTCGTAGCTCAGGGGATAGAGCACCGCTCTCCTAAAGCGGGTGTCGCAGGTTCGAATCCTGCCGAGGGCACAGAGAACACGCAGGTCAGAGACCTGATCCGCCACACTCACTTGACCAACTTCAGGCCCGTGACTACATCCTGACTACATTCCGCCGAGTGATGCGCGTCCAGCCGGTCGGCAACACCATCGAGTTCGTCTTCGAACAGATGCCCGTATCGGTCCAGCGTGAGGGCGGCGGAGGCGTGTCCGAGCATCCGCTGAAGCACCTTGATGGACGCTCCGGCCCGGATCGCGAGTGATGCGGCGGTGTGCCGGAGTTCGTGCGGCGTGAACCCGGCAGGTACACCGGAATCCTTCACCGCACGGTTCCACCAGTCGCGCCGGACGTTACGCAGCCGCAATGGCTCACCGTTGGCGGCCGGGAACACCAACTCATCCGGGCCGCGCCCGTCAATCTGTTTCTTGACCATCTCCGCAACGAACTTGGGCATCACCACATCACGCGCCTTGCCGTTCTTCGGCGCACTGAACACCATGTGCCCGTTCACCTGAGTGACGGACCGATGGATACGGAGCCGGGAGCGGAGCACGTTCACGTCGGTAACGCGCAGCGCCGCCGCCTCACCGAACCGGAGCCCGCAATAGGCCAGAACGTAGACCAGCACTCCCCTACCCTCCGCAGCTCGCGCCAGCGAGGTGTACCGGCCCTGGCCCACCTTCTTCGGGTCGGCCGTGAGCACGCTCGCAGCCCGCGCCAGTGCGGGCACCTGAGCGGCGGCCAGATATCGCTTCTCGATATGTTCGGCCTTCGGCAATTCCACGTCGGCGGCCGGGTTGACGGCGATACGCCGCCGCTTCACCGCCTCGGTGAGAATCTGGTTCAGCACGGTGATGTTCTTCCGCACGGTGGCGGGCTTGACCGTCTTACCGGCGGGCTTCGCCGCTTTCTTGCCCGTGGGCTGCGTGTCCGGCTGTGCAACGCTGCGCGCAATCCATCCCTGAATCCACTCATGGGAGATATCCCCGAGGGCGGCGGTGCCGAACTCCGGGATGAGATGAGTGTCGAGGACGCCCCGGTACCGGCTGCGCGTGGACTGTGCGAGGTTCACCTTGCCCGCGAACCAGTTTTCCGCGAACTCGGAGAACTTCACGCGGGACGCGGATGGCGCGACGTAGCCGCCCGTCTTCATCGCGTGTTCGTTCTCATCTGCCCAATTTTTCGCGTCGCGCTTCGTTTTGAATCCACGCTTGCCGGTGAGTTTTCCTGCTGGATTCCGGTACTGGACGCGCCAGAATTTCTGTCCGGCCTTGTTGGTGTACTGCTCGAAGGAAGCCATTGGCCTATCTCTCTCGTGGTGGTGTTCTATGTAGCTCCTGAGCTGCGGGAACTATCATTTTGATAGATCCGCAACACGGGTTCCGTGGCATATCAAGATGATTGATCCGGGCGGAGCTGCGTCGCGGGGTCGTACTCCGGCTGCTCCCGTACCTTGGGCAACGGAGCATCGGAGAGATATCCCGCCGCTTTCGCATCGCGGATATACCGAGCGACGGTGGGAATGCTCTTGTGCATTTTGTCCGCGACGTATTTCCGTACGGGCTTTCCGTGCTGTTTTGCCGTGATGACGTGCGCCGCCACTTCTTCGAGAAGTTCCTCGGAGAGCTTGTTGTAATGCCGGAAGGCATCGGCATTCTCCGGCTGCGCATAAACGTCCGGCGTATCACCGGGGGTGCCCCACAGTCCGCCGCCGGAACTCAGCCATTGCATGGCCGCGTAGGCGAGGCGGCGCGGTGAGACGGATGCGAGCGCGTCGTGATCGAGCGTCGGCCCGTCTCCGAGTACGCGCAGCTCTGCCAGCACGGGGCCGTCGTCGGTCGGCACCGCCCGCACTACATACCGGTGCGGGTGACCGTGGAGTTCTACGACGACGGGGCTGTTCAGCGCGGGAAGGCTCTTGTCTCTCACCGGGTCGCCCTCCCCTCGTCCGGGCTCGGGTAGCCGAACCGCCTTCACGGTGCCGCGTTCCCCGCCATTTGGTATCAGGGTGTGATCCATGAAATTGATACTACAAGCCATAGCTCTCGTATCACAATCTCCGGCATTCTGAGACCGGAAGGCACCACGAGATACCTACGGAGAGCACGAAATGACTGCTGCTGCACACAAGTTGCCGGAACTTCTCACCGAACGCGAGGTCGCCGAATTGGTCGGCACCAGTCCCGGCACGCTGCGGCAGGACCGGTCGGCAGACCGGGGCCTGCCCTACGTCCGGATCGGCCGCCGCATCCGCTACCGGGCCGACGACATCGAGGCGTACTTGGACGCGCACACCGTCCGGCCGGGGGCGTGATCATGGCCCGGCACTCCTCGATCGAGGAAAAGCTCACGGCCAATATCCAGGTCGATCCGGAAACGGGATGCTGGCTGTGGCAACTGAGCACGGACCCCAGCGGATACGGCCAAATCTCCTTCGGGGGCAGGATTCTGCGAGCTCACCGGGCCGCATATGAGACCTGGGTCGGCCCCATTCCGGACGGCCTGGTCATCGACCATGTTCACGAGCGAGGGTGTCGTCACCGGCACTGCGTGAATCCGGCCCACCTGGAGCCTGTGACCCGGACCGAGAACGCGCGGCGCGGCATGAGCCCGGCTCAGATCACGTGGCGCACCGGTGCGTGCCAGCGCGGGCACCGGATCGAGGGAGAGAACGCCCGGCCGACCTCGGCCGGCCACTTCCAGTGCCGGGCCTGCTACGACGCGGCGCGGGAACGAAGGCGCACGGAATATCAAGCCCGGCCCACCGCGCCGCCTCTGGTGCCGCCGCCCGTCGCTACCCCGGACCCACGTACCGAGTACGCCGACTACATCGAGCGGGTAGTGGCGGAGGCCCCGCCGCTCACCTCCGAGCAGGTCGCGCGTATCACCACGCTGCTGAACTCCGCTGCCGCCTGAATCTGCCCACAACGCACGTAACCCGTTGCATGGCAACGGGTCTGGACAAATGAATCGGCCCCCCGGTGATCGATACCGGGGGGCCGGAAAGGGAGAGGCAATCCCATGAACTCTGAGCCCGATCTTACCGATCCATTCGCCATCGCTGGCAGTAATACCGGTTCCAGCTCCGCGAAGCCTCCGACCATCTATGTGCACGGAGAGCACGTACAGGAGCTGTGCGACCATGCCGGGCTGGATGGTGGACTGGAAGGCATCCTCGGTGCCGATGGTCTGGGCGTGCTGCGCGCGGATTACGAGTCCGTGGGCTGGGCGGACACCCTGGAAGAGGACACGCCGCTCTACGACCTTCCGTGGGTCCCTCTTGCGGCCCTGAACAAGGCTCTGCCGGACTTCTCCACCACCCCGGAGGCGGAGGCCGCCTGGTGTGCGGAGAACGGCCATGACGACCCGAACACGTACCGGGCGAAGGTAGCGGAGCTGGAAGCGGCCAAGGCCGTGCACCGTTCGTCAACTCCACCGGTGGGCATGATCCTTCCCCGGGAGTTCTGGGAGCGGCGCGGATTCCTGCGGCATATCCGGCAGGCCGCGCACGCGCGGGACGAATCACCGCACGGTGTCCTGCTGTCGGTGCTGGCGCTGCTCAGCGCACATATGGAGCCGTCCGTGACGTTGAACACCGGAATCAAGAGCCCGCTGCCGCTGAACATGTTCGTGGGCCTCGTCGCTACCTCCGGGTCGGGCAAGTCCTCGGACTACAAGGCCGCGAAGCGGCTCCTGCATGTCACCCTGTCCGTAGATCCGCATGACGCTGCCGAGGTGCCGCGCATGCTCGGCATGGGCTCCGGCCCCGGGATCGCGCAGGCGTACATGGGAGTTCCGGCGGGGGCGGCGAAGGGTGCACGGCAGGAGCAGGTCCGGAACAAGCTGTTCCTGCACAAGGACGAGGGCGGCGAGATGCTGGCCCAGATGGTCTATTCCGGGTCCTCGCTGGCCCCGGCTCTGCGTTCGGCCTGGTCCGGTGAGCTGGAGGGGCAGGCGAACGCGGGCAAGGAGGCGTTCCGCAACGTCAAGGACTGCGTGCTCGGGGTGGCGGTCGGCTTCCAGCGCGAGGTTCTGTCCCGTCTTCTGTCGGACGCCGAGGTCGAGGCCGGTACGCCTCAGCGATTCCTGTTCGGCTCGGTGACGGACCCGTACGCGCCGGATATCGATGACGTGCCGGATGACCCCGGCGTCCTGAAGGTCGGCCCGCTGCCCACGGGCGGGATGGAGCTGTGCCCGGAGCTGCGCCGCGCCGTCCGGGTAGCCGCTATCGCGCGGCGGCGCGGACTGCTGGAGGTCGGCCGATATGAAGGTCAGAAACCGGCGATGGTCGCCCGCACCGCCGCCCTACTCGTCATTCTGGATTGCCTCACTCCGGACTCGGACCGGGAGTGGAACGGGCTCGTGCTGCCGGACGACTGGGACCTTGCCGAAGCACTGTTCGCGGCCTCCGTAGCCGTACAGGAGGACGCGGCGGAATGGGCGCGGGAGCAGAAGGCCGAAGAGGAGGAGCGGAAGGCGCACACGTCGCAGCTCCGGGCTGTTGCTACCGCCGCCGCTGTGGCGAAGGCCGATGACACCTTGCAACGCATCGGGGATCGCATTCTCTCGCGTCTGCCGAAGAACAAGGCTCCGGTGCAGTGGTCCAAGAAGTCCGGAGTGGACGGACTTCACCGCAAAGCCTTCAAGGGGGCGGAGCGAGGACTGGCACAGCAGGCACTCGAAAACCTGATCACCGCCGGACAGGTCGTTTCCGACCCGGGGCGTACGCGGATCGGCCTCGCATGATTTCAGGACTGCACAGCCCGAAAGCTTTCCCCAGTTCCCCCACTGACCTGCGGGGGAACTGGGGGAACTGGGGGAACAGTTCCCCCGACCCCCTGCATGCGCTCTATAGGGACATGAAAGAAATCTATCTATTTATGCAGGTAGAGCGATTACACGCCTTCCGTGTGTTGTCCGAATTCTCAGAATCACACGCGGGCAGAGTTCCCCCGGTTCCCCGTTCCCCACCCACGGGCTGCGTGCCTTGTGCTGCGGGACGGGCGGACGGCTGCGCACTCACCCAGACCCCTCAACCAACTCACAGTGGCATGTCACATACGACTGATCGGAGCTGCGCAATGACCCTCACCGGGACCACGGCCGTACGTGCCCGGCTGGCAGCGGAGAGTGATGCTCTGCTGTCCGGCCCGAGTCTGATCGAGGAGGAGCTGCGGAACCGGCTGAGCGCGCTGGCGGCGCAGCTTCACCGGCCCCGGGCGGCGGCGCCCGTCCCCGGCTCTGTGCCTGCCGTCCAGCCCGTACGCGACCCGTTCGCCGCTACGCCCCGGATCGCAGTCTTCGTCCGGGATTCCCTGGCTGTGGAGTACGCCGTGCGGACCGCTGAGACACAGGCGCTGAGCCGGGTGATCCGGGGACTCACGAGCGACCCCACGGAGGCCCGGTGGTCGTCCCGCGATCAGTGCTGGCGGATCGCCTCCTACCTCTCCGGCCGGTTGGCGGAGCGGCTGCGCACGGACGGCTGGGTAGTCGCCGGTGATCGCACATGGTGAGCGAGCACCGGCCTCCGGGGCAGCGCCGTATCCGGATTCCCGGGACCCCGGAGGAACGCACGCGGGCCGTCGCGAAAGAGCGCGGGCTCTGGCCGCTGCTGAGCCCCGGGACCCCGTCGGAGAGCGACCCGGAGACCGAGCACCCCACCCCGTAACGCGAGTGGCCCCGGGCGCTGCGAATCGCCCGGGGCCGGAACCCACACCAGAAAAGGAACCCTGACCATGATGCCCTCTACCTACGCCCCGCCGGTCACCGAGCCGATCGACTTCGGAATCTGCTGGCTGCCGTCCTACTGCCCCGACTGCTTGCTGTACGGCTGCGGGTACAGGGAGGCGGCGACCTCCGAGTCCGCCATCACCTGGCGGCCGGGCGCGAAGCAGGTGATCTGCGACTACGAATGCCCGCGCTGCGGCCACACGTGGACCGACCGCTGGCCGTCTACCTGCGCTTTCCCGGCCGAAATTTCCTAGCCGAGACGTCAATCACATCTGTCAACCAATTGCACGAAGGGACACAACATGTTCACGAACGTCGATGAGCGCGGAGTGCCGACCACCGACCGGGCCGGATTCCCGATCCGCCGCCGCGCGGTGGATATCCGGCCCCACGACCATTCCGCGGATTCCCTCAAGACCCAGCGCGACCGCCGCCGCCGGGGCCTGAGCGTCGTCTATGACGAACGGCTCAGCCTGAGCGCGGAAGTGGCAGCGGCCCTCTCCGGAATCCCCGCGCAGATCACCGCCGACCCGAGCCCGGCGCGCTGGGCCGGGCGCGTACGGGAGGCCGGGCACGCCATTGCTGAGATTCTGGCCGCCGTCGCGCGGGAAGTCCGCCGCTCCGCACCGGATGTACCGGAGTCCGGCCCCGATTCGGTCCTGAGCGGCGCGTGGGCCGTGGCACTGGTAGATGCTGCCCGGACGCTGGATGAGGCGCTGAGCGGCGAGCTGGCACGGCCGAACCGAGTGGTGGCCGGTGACCCCATCGGCGTGTGGCTGGTGGACCGGCTGCGGGATATCGACCGGGAGGCGCGGGCCCTGCGTAATGCGCTGAAGGCTGCGCACACCACCGACCGGCCGGAACCGCCGAGCGATGAGGGCCGCGCGTTCGAGGCGCTGCGGGACCGGCACTCCGCCGAGCTGGCGGAGCTGCGGGAGCGGCACCGCGCGGAACTCGCAGCGTTCGCCGATGCACGGCAGGCCCGGAAGATCGGCGGCAACACGATGGAGGTTTCCCGATGAATCCGACCCGACGCCCCGGCCGTCCGGCGCAGAGCGCTGCCGAGATCGGGGCCGCACTTCAGCGGTTCCAGCAGAACCTCGGAAGGGGCAAGAGCACCATGTCCATGACCGCCGCTGCCGGACCGGTGAAGCCTCCCGCCGCCCCGCGCTCCGTGAAGCCTGCTGGCCCTCGCAGGCTGTCCGATCTGAGTGATGCCCAGTACGCACGGGTGGCGAACTGTGTGCATGAGGCAGGGCACGCGGTCATGGCGGTGCTGGCCGGTGCCCGGATCACCGAGTGCCTGGCATCGGCCGACGAGGGCCGCGTGGCCTTCACCGACGCCGAGCCGCAGCACCATGTCGGTATCGGCTGGGCCGGACCGTATGCCGAACTGCTGTTCGTGCACAGTGGCGAGCCGCCGCAGGACGCGGTCACGGCCACGCTGGCGGACCTGAGCACGGAGGACAAGGCCCTGATGGGCGGCCGGAGGCCGAGGGAGATCGAGAGCGCTGTCCGGTTCGCTATGCCTGCGATCCGGCGGCTGGCCGCGCACCTGTACCGCAACGGCTCCGCGCGGAACCTGGATATCCACCTGGCTCTCGGAGTCCGGCCCGGCGTCGATCTCGACTTGGTGCGCTGGGCTCACCGGCAGCGGATCGACCCGGCCACGATTCGGCCGGCAATCGGCGGACGGGCCTGCGGCGTGAGGTCCGCGCAGCCGGAGGACGAGGAGGTCTGACCATGGCCAAACCGGATATCGCGCAGCCGGAGGAGCGGACCCGGCAGACCGAAGCGCTGAGGCTGCGTCTCGCCGGGCTTGCGTATGACCAGATCGCGGAGCGTCTGGGGTACTCCGACAGGAGCGGCGCATTCCGGGCGGTGCAAGCCGTCCTCGACCGGCAAGAGTCCCATGCGGCGGAGGAGTTGCGGAAGATCGAGGATGCGCGGCTCGATCTGCTGTGGCTGAAGGCGTTCCCCGGCGTGATGGCCGGAGACGTGAAGTCCATTGAGGTCGCCGCCCGGCTGCACGACCGCAGGGCCCGTCTGCACGGCCTGTCCGCCCCGCAACGGGTTCAGGTCCAGGCCGAGGGCGTGACTCAGCTGGAGCTCACCACGCGCGTGCAGGCGGATATGCGCGAACTCGGCCTAGACCGGGCGTTCGCCGCACCGCCGCAGCCGGACGACCCGGCCGAACCGTGGGCGAACACCTGAAGCCGCAGAACACCCCGGCCCATCATCATCGGGCCGGGGTGTTCTGCTGTTGACCAGGGCCGATCCAAAACCTCAACCATCGTCTAACAACCGGTAAGGTTCACTTACCGGAGGCTAGGAATCCGTGCTTTAGGCCGCCGGATGCCGGGGCCGGTACGGCTGCGCCTGGACCTCCGGCCGGGCGGTATATCCCTGCCCTTGCGCTGCCCGGCGTGCGGCTTCTCCGGAGGCTAGACCTGTGGTTGAGGGTTGGCCGTTTTCGGCCCCCGGGGTCAGCCCCGGGCGATGAGGTGCAGGGAGAGCGTCGAGGGGATAGCCGGAGTGCCTAGGGTGGACGCTCCGATATTGCGGGCAGCCCCGGGCAGCGCGATAACGGAGATGCTGGACCCGGCCTCAAGGGGCAGTTCCCCCACGGCGATCGAGGACGGCCACACGATGCCGGAACTCTCCACATACCGGCCCGCGATCACGGTGACGCCATCGACCCGGATGCCGATGGTGGCGGCGATACTGCCTACTTCCCAGTGCACGGTGGAGGAGAGCTGGTAGACCCCGGAGATCGGCACCGTGATGGCTTCCACGACCTGAGTCCCGCTGCCGCCGGAGGTCCATTGCCCGATCTCGGACAGGCTGCCGTCCCACTGCACCAGTGCGCCCCCGGCCGGGATGGCTTGCAGTGCAGTGCGGGTCATCGTCACCTGCGCCACGTCGGTAGTGATGGCATCCGGGTCTGCGGTATCACTCGGCGCGGGCGGCTCGGCCAAGATCAGGCTTCCGCCGTTCACATTGCTCGCGATCAGTGCTCCGGTGTCCGGATGGGTAGAGATGGTCCATGCACCCACCCGCATGGAGGTCGGGTGCTCCGCCGAGTTCAGCCGCTTCTCGGTGTTCCGCGCCCACTCCGCGTTGTTCTTGGGCGGCTTCACTTTGGCTGTTCCCGTCATGGGCACAGCCTGGCGACCGACCCTGAACAGCCCGGCGTCCTTTCCGGGTATGGGGGTCGAAATCGCCGCCCCCGTTCCGCCGGACCACGACGCGGTAGCGCTTTCTCTCCGCGCTCAATTCTCGGATTCGATTCCGATCGCGGCCGGGTAACAGCAGAACGCCCCGGCCCTGATCATCAGGGCCGGGGCGCTTGGAGGGCGGTGGGTCAGCGGGTCAGGTCGATCACGCAGGTATCCGCGAGCTGGACCAGCTCGTCATTCGGGAGGATATCCAGCACGGCGGACACCTTCGGGAAGATCGAGCCGTGCCGCGCGCCGCCGGTGGAGGCGTATACCGCTCCGTCGCGGATTACCCATACATCGGACCGGTTCACCATCCGGCCGGAGGCCTCGACGGTCGTCGCGCCGAAGAAGGTCACGCCGCTGCCCTCCACCACGGTTCCGTTGGTCAGGCTGTGCCCGGCCTCGGTGAGCCCGTCCGCGACCAGGGCCACCACGGCATCACTCGCCGGAGCGCACCGGGGATCGGAGTACGTCCCGGGCACCGGGGCGGCGGTGACCGGCGGCGCCTTCGCCTCGAGCGGTGCCTCCGGGGCGGCGGATACCTCCGTGGCCGGTGCGGGCGGCTGCTCGGCCGCATCGGTCGGGCTGACCAGCGCGCCGAATCCGGCGCAGAGCAGGAGGGCGGCGAGCAGTACGCCGAGCACGATCAGGATGTTGCGGTTGGTCCGCCTGCGCCGGGCCAGCTTCGCGGCCTGCTTGTCGTTCATGGCGTGTGTCTCCTCTGTTGTCTGGTTAATCTCTGGTGGCGGAGACACGGCCGGATAGCTCCCGGCCGTGCCTCCGCTCTGTTTCCTGCACGGGCTGCACTACCTCCCTGGCGCGCGGCGTGCCGTGATGGGCCGCTCCGCGATGAGCCAGTTCCCGGCCGTGGTCCGGCGGGGTACGTCCGGCGCTCGCCGCGCCGCGCTGCCGGTCCCGTGGTACGGCATGACGGCGGACCACGCCAGGACCGCGACAGGGAGCGCAGCAGCGGTGGCCAGTGCGGCAATCAGGCTCAGCACGATCCGGCCTCCGCGACGGCACCGGCAATCGACCAGCGGGCGAAGGACAGGCGCGGGTGCACCGTCTCCACGTCGGCAATCTCCATGACCCGGCTCAGCTCCAGTGGCCCGAGGTGATCCGGCGCGGGCATCAGCACCGTGTCTGCCCCGAGGCTGTGGAGCTGCGCGGACACCGGCAGCACGGAGATTTCATCCGGCCACACCAGCCGGTACCCGAGCCGGTCGGCCAGCTGCTGTACCGCCGCCTTGTCCCGGTCCGGTGCGGCGCTCACGTCTGCGTTGATCCAGCCCAGCGCGGCGGGGCGCGTGTCCAGCGGATGGACTCCGCCCATGTCTTTGTCGGTCATCGGTGAAACTCCTGTCTCGATCGCATATCGAACACGTATGAGTATTCACCGGCGGATACGAATACGCACGGAATCCGTTACATATCAGGCGACGCACGTATAGATGCGTAGACCTCAAGCGACCGAATGGGCACAGTCAGATGCACCATGTCTGATCCCCTGCGCGTCATCGTCGGGCGCAACGTGCGCCGCATCCGGGTAGCGCGCGGCTTCAGCCAGGAGCGATTCGCCGATGAGGTTTTACGGGTCAATCGGACATATGCGAGCCGAATGGAGCGCGGCCTGACGAACCTCTCGCTTGACGCCCTGGAGCGGCTGGCGGAGACGTTGGACGTCGACCCGCGCACACTGCTGAGCGAGGGCATGACGGTCACGGTGACCGTCGCGGACGGCCGATAACCTTCACCGAATTCGGCCGGCAATCGCCCGGACCTACGGAGTCGGATCGATCTGCACGGCCATTACTGCGCATTCGTAGGCCACGGTGATGATGCGCTCCGAGAGCGCGTAGACGCTGTTGTTGAACTCCGGGGTACCGCTGCTGCCTACCGTCACCACGTGCTCGAACGGCGGATACCGCCAGACGAACAGCTGACCGGTGGCAATGAGGGTGTCCCCGAGCGCGTCCGCGTAGCCGCCGCCGAACACCCAGGTGTTCTGAAGGTTCGTGCGCATCAGCGCGCCGCTACCGGTCGCCTTCAGGTCGCCCGCTGCCGCTGCCCAGCGCCGTGCCGCGTGGATGTACCCGGTGTATCCCTGCTCGCCCAAGAACTCCTCGAGCACGCCGACAGCGGTCGCCAGATCGGGCACCACGGTGGGCGCTCCGGCGTCGGTCAACAGCCGGGCGGCGAAGGCGGATTCGACGAGCAAGGGCTCATGGAGGCGGCGGGTATGCGCGGCCCGGTCCATGACTTCCTGCTCCGTCTGATCCGGAGAGCACTCGGACGCGGCGTAGACCACCATCGGGTTGAACACCAGCGGTTCGCCGCGCTCCCCGGCAGCCTTCACCGCCGGATCGTCGTCACACAGGTCGGCGCTGTACGTCCCGGCCCCGGTGTCGCAGTTGTACGGCTCTACGCGCACGCCGCCCAGTAGCCGCGCGGGTTCGTTCAGGTCGAACACGGTGGCTGCGGCGTACAGCCCGTGCCCGGCGGGTGCGAGCGGCGGTGCCTCGAATCTCACGGCGGGCAACGGGTTCGTCATGGTGATGGCCTCCTGGTCTCTTGCCTGGAGGGTATGAGCGGATACCGCAGCCGCCGGAGGACGAGAACGGGCGCGGCCCCCGAGACAGAAGGAGAGGGATGGTAGGCCGCGCCCTGCACCGGACGGTACGGCCGGGCTGCGCAGAGACCCCGGGCACGCAAACGGCCTCCGGTCCGTGAAGGACTGGAGGCCGTTCGGGCTATCCGGCAGCGCTACCGATACATATCTGAACTCGGAGCAATCCTGAGTCTAGGCGGCGGGGGTGCGATGGCGGACGAACGAAGGCCCGGAACCCATCGTGGCGTCCCGGGCCTTCGCCCCTGTGTTCGATTTCGGAGAGCCGAGCCCTGCGGGCCGGTAGCGCTGTAGCTACAGAGACCTGCGTACTACCAGTTCAGCGCCATATTCGCTGACTACAACGTGACTACAAACTAGCCTCACACTGGCTAACACCGGCTCACACCTGTTCACATATTCGCCCTGGTAGAGAGGGTTTTGACACCGGGTCCGCAGCTCCCGAATCCAGGTGGACCGCTCTCCTAAAGCGGGTGTCGCAGGTTCGAATCCTGCCGAGGGCACAAACCTGCGACAGCGTTTCCGCAGGTCAACAGGATTTTCCGATCCTCAGCAGGCTTGTGAATAAACACCAACGAATTCGGCGAACTCCTCGACGCACGCACGCCCCCACCCCTGACCCGGGCCCGGCCCGGAAGTCACCTACCGGCCGGGGTCGGCGATATCGCGGTGGGCGGGGAAGCAGCACCGTGGCGGCCGCCGCCACCATCGCCACCGCGATCACGGGAACGCCCGGTTGTAGCCCTCCAGACCACCTGGGGCCCACCGTGATCAGCACCGCCAACCCCAGCGCCGCGCCGATCTGCTTGGTGGTGGTCATCAACCCCGCCGCCGGCAGCCTCGGGCTGCTCGAGCACGGCACCGGCCACCAACGGCAGGTCCAGAGAGAAGCTGACTGTTCAACCCACCTCCGGCACCGCCGGTATAGCCATTCGAGCACCGGATAAACGTCCCCCGGTCGGCGTCCACTTCCCGCGCGCCCGGCCACACGCCCGCTCCCGAAGCAGCATTCGGACGGGCTGCCGCGTGGGGCGAACTCGTGTAGCAGGGGTCTCCCGGATGTGTTCCCGGATCAGTGGTTCCGTGCACGCCCTGGCCGTCGCGCAGGTCGAGTGACCTCCCAGTACGAGCCGTCCAGGAAACGCAGAACATGGGCAACCGGGGAGTTCACCGCCGCTCCGGAAAAAGCCCGTTCATTGTTCCGAATGGTCCGCGACGGGGCGGACGGCGGCGCGCATCTGCGCTTCGGCGCGGGCCGCAGTTGTGGCGGGATCGATCACCAGCAATCGTAAGCACCGATCGTGCAGGCCGAATACGTACATCACCGTGGCCGGTTGGTCCGGCAGAGGTCCGGTGACCTCGATCCCGTCGGGCGCATCGATGCCCCGCTGGGACAGGCTCAGTGCATTCCAGTCGAAGGCGATCCGTGTGGTGACCCCCAGTCGTGTGGTGAGGGCGCTGATCAGATCGTGCAGTTCGGTGGTGAGGTTGTCGGTTCTGGGCCACCATGCACCGTCGACGCCTTCGGGACGTTGCGCGGGCGCGCCGAGCAGTAGACGCGGTGTGCGGGTGGGTGTGGCGAACGGTTGTCCGCCGCCTGTCGTGGCCTGGAATCGACCGGAACCTGTGGTCTGCGGGTCATATTTCATACCGACCTCCTCGGAGTCACCTGAGTGAAGGTGCTGCCCGCCGGGACCAGGACTCGGCCACCTTCGTCGTCCCAGCGGAGCAACGCGTCCGCGTTCTGCGTGTGCTCGAGCATCTGCCGACCGGTGTCCGCCACCAGTTCGCGGGCGGTGAGTTCGTTGCCGGGCCGGGACGCGGCGGACAGCAGCGCCTGCGCGGTCGCGGGCCCGGTGAGCGGGGGTATCACCAGCAGCACGAGGCGGGTCCGGTCCACACCGAGGACACAGACGGTATGCGCGGGTAGATGCCGATAGCCGGCCAGACGAACCGAACGTCCGCTGAGCGTCGTCCGCTTCGGCGCGGGTTGCCAATCGTCGGTGTTGTACATGATGCGATCGACCGGGCGAACTCGCCCGCGCTGTAGCGCCTCGACATCGAGAGCGGCCAGTTCGGCGACCAGATCGTCGGTGTGCGGCCACCAGGCACCGTGCACTGTCCCGCGTCGCGGTGTCGGTCGCCGCCGCGATGCCGGCTGCGGGCCGGTGCAGAGGGAGAAGCGGGTAGAGCGATCCAGACGGATCTGCTCGTGTTGCAGCGTCATCGCGACGCTCCTGACCGGGACCGAGGGGCCCCTGCTCATTGAAGGGTGGGTGAAGCTCCGAGGAAGATCACGCGAAGTGCCCGGCCTCGGATGAGATCTCGGTACGACGGGTGGCCGACGGGCCTCGGTGGCCGGGCTTCCGCGCCGCGCGGAGCGCCCCGGCTATCGAGTGCCTGCTCGACCGAAGATCTGGCTCAAACCGCGGCGGCGGTGTGCGGGCTGAGGACCGGAGTACGGTGCGGCGGCGTAACCGGGCCCCTCACCAGCGATATCGGTGGTACCGGTGTGGGTGTAGTAGGTGGGGGCTCCCCGCTCCGCGCCGATCGGTGGGCGCGCCTGGCCGGCAGAGTTGTCGCGACGCGCTGCTTCGAGTTCGCGGCGGGCGGCACGTCCACGGCGGGCGCTACGGCGAGCCCCGGCCAGCAGCAATGCCAGCCCGGCGATTCCGACACCGCCGACCACGATGCCATAGAGGAACAGCACCCCGGTGGAGCCGGTGACGTGGTAGCCGAACACCGCGAAGTTGTCGGTCAGTGTGTGCGCAGAGCCGCTGTTGGCGAACACTCCCGCGACACCGACGAGTACAGCGGCGACAAGGATGAGGAGTCCGATGATGACGATCATGGCGATCCCTCGGATCTGTTGGGTACTTCCAGTAGACTCCGCTCCGACCCTGGTGTCAACAGTGTAGGTCTACGGTGCGCAGCCGACCCCACCGCCCGTATGGGGTCCTGTGGACAGAACGCGGCTCACGCCGTCGTCCGCCGGCCGGCGCGACGCGGCGGGCCCGGCCGATCTCGACAGCGCCGGACACTGCCGCATACCGGCGCCGACGCCCGGAAGTCGGGCCGCCGCAGGGTCCGGCCAGCTCACGGGCCACTTTGCGGCGCAGCTTTCCGCCGCGCCCTCAGCCATCCCTCGATTTCGGGCCCTGCCCCGCTTCCGGAATCCCTAAGCGGCCGCCCCGCGCTCGTGGCGGCGACCGGAGTGATGAGCCGAAGGGTCAGCGTAGCGCCGTCCCCGACGATATCGAGAGTGCGCGCCTGCCGGCGCCGGTAGCCGTCGAGTCGAACACACCGGCCGCCGCTTTCCAGTTCACCTGGTGCGGTGGACCACTCGTCGATGTGATAGAGCACGCGCCGGACCGGCCCGAATCCGGGCTGCAGCGCCGCGAACAGACCCGCGAGTTCGGCGACGAGGTCGCGGCTGTGCGGCCACCAGACACCATCGGCTCTCTCGTCGGCGGCACCCAACTCCAGCCGTACGCGGCGGGTCGACCACTCCTGCCGACGAGCGTCGAACGCGTTCGGTTGTGACGTCATGATCGACACTCCTGTCGCGGCCGTGCTGCGGCCTGTCATGGTGATTCGGTTCGGGACCGGCGCGCGTCCGAGGCGTCTGATCGACAGGCGAGGGATTGCCGGTCCGCGCATCGGTTACGACGGCTCTGGCGCCAACCGCCGAGCTTGCTGCTGAGTAGAGAGCAGCGCGAGTGTCGCCTCGGCGCCCTGGTTTTCGTTGCGTCCCGTGCGCTCCAGCCCGTCGGAGCAGCCGTTGCTCTCCGGATCGAGCAACGAGATACCGATATCGTTCGCGCCACGAAACCACGCCTCACACAGCATGACGGCGGCCTTCCAGCGTTGGTCGCCCGTGGCGTCGTAGGCCCGGGCGCAGGCATCGGCCAGGCACGCGACCTCGACGGGCTGCTGATCGAAGCCGGGCCGGGGCTCCCTGGTCGCCCAGCCGTCGACCGGAGTCACGGAGAGGTGATCGCCGGCCGTCTCGGTCTCGAGCAACCAGCGCAACATCGCCAATCCATCCGCCTGTATACGTTCTCTGCCGGGTACCGAGCCGACCGCGAGCAACGCCTCTGCCAGTACGGCGTTGGCGTACTCCAGCCGCGGCTCGGGCCACCGCCAGTCGAACCTGCGAGTCGGCGCACCGATCAACATCGCCGTATCGTCCAAATAGTCACGGGCACAGTGGTTCACCGGATCAACACGCAAAACCTCGGCCGCACCCAATGCGCCGAACGCCATCGCACGAGCAGACGCGGGCCGCTGCCGGGCAGCGGCCGTGAAACGCGCCAGCGCGGTCCGCGCCAGATCGGGCCGGTTCGCGACGACCGTTCCCAGGGCCCACAATGCGCGGCCCCAGTGGTCGTCAAGGCTCGGTTCGTCCTGCCAGTGCCGGTCCGATCCGCGCCGATTGTGACAACGCCCGTCCGGAGTGAGCGCATCGACTACGAAGTCGAAGTACACCTTGGTGAGGTCGAGCAACTGTTGGGTGGGTTCGGTTTCGCGAACGGCGACGACGAGACCGCGGGCGACATCGTCGACACAGTAGCCGTATTCGACGAGGGGCTCGATGAGCCTCGCGTGCTCGAAGACCCCGCATTCGTCACTGAGCCGGAACAGATGGGCGTAGGAAACGGTGATCGTATTCATGCGTACTTCCTCACCCCGTCGCGCGATGAACACCACGGGCCACCGCAGGTTTCCGGGTAGGTACCGGGAGGTCCACCTGTTCGAAGCTGCGCCTTTCCGCCTTTCTTCGTCTGCCGGGCCTCGACTGCGCCGCCAACGCGCGCAGTGCCGAGCGCAGGCCACGTCGGCCGGTCGCACCGAGTTCGCTGCTGCCGGATCGGCCGTCCCCCCGGGCGTCGTGACCGTGGAACTTCTTCTCCGAGGCCGTTTCGGGCGCATCGTCGCTCGTTGCGGTCAGGAAGCTGTCCGGCAAAGCGAGTTTGAGGATGGTGCGCAGGGTGAGTAGATATTGGCGCAGCAGGGGGCCGGTGGTGTACGGGAGGTCGTACTCATCGCACAGCGCCCGCACCCGGTGACTCATCTCGGCGTAGCGATTGCTGGGCAGGTCCGGGAAGAGATGGTGTTCGATCTGATAGCAGAGGTTTCCGCTCAGGAACGCGAGCATCGGCCCGGCGTCGAAGTTGGCGGTACCCAGCATCTGTCGCAGATACCACTCCGCCTTCGACTCCGCCTCGACCACGGCGGGATCGAATTTCTCCGCACCGTCGGGAAAGTGGCCGCAGAAGATCACGACATACGCCCACAGATTGCGCGCGGTGTTGGCTGCCGCGTTCGCAGCGAGGGTCCGCCGCCACCGCCGCCCGCTCAGCGCCGGGAACAGCACATAATCCTTGCCGACCTGTCTGCCGATCTTCTTCACGAACGCCCTGGTCTCCGCAGCCTTTCCCCTGGGGGTGGCGACGCGATCACGTTCGGAATACAGGTCGTGCAGAGCGATACCCCATTCGAACACCGCCGCCAGCAGAAGATTCTGGAACGGCTGCAACAGTAACCGGGGCCGCCACGGCTGGTCTCGGGTCACCCGCATCACACCGAAACCGATATCGTCGTCCATACCCAGCACGTTCGTGTACACGTGGTGGCGGAAGTTGTGGGCGTAGCGCCATTGCGAGGACAACCCCGCCATATCCCATTCCCAGGTGCCGGAATGAATTTCGGGATCGTTCATCCAATCCCATTGGCCGTGGCAGATATTGTGGCCGAGTTCCATGTTCTCGATGATCTTGGCCACCGCCAGTCCGGCGGTTCCCAGCGCCCAGCACACTGCGCCCCGGCCGAGGGCGATGACCACACGAGAGGTCCCGTCCAGCCCGCGCTGTAGGGCGATGGTGCGGCGGATATAGGCCGCGTCCCGCGCGCCTCGTTGCGCCACGATGTCCCGTCGGATCGCGTCGAGCTCGAGGCCGAGCGCTTCGACATCAGCGGGGCGGAGGTGCGCGTAGACAGCGACTTCGGTGATTGCCATTGTTCATCCCCTCGAATCGCCGGGAGTTGCGCCGTGGCCGAGCCGACGCCGGGCGCCTGCACCCATTGCCCGCGCGCAAGAAGCGGGTCAGCGCTCGCACATGTTCGCCTTCGCTGCCCGAACTCGGTGGGTGATCTTGCTTGTCGTGGCCATCGAAATGGTCCCGTCTCCGGATGCGTATCGGGCCGCGGCCGTCCGGATCGTCCGACCGGTCGACGCATGAACCCGGCTATGTCCACAGACTAGTCTGGAAATACATCGTCTGTCTACGATGTAGAATTACGTTGTTATCAACAGAAGGTGGACAGGCGGCGTGTGCGATGAACGAGACGAGAGCCGGGCCGTCCGACGGGCGGGACCGGCCGAACGATCATACGGAGAATCGCGGTGCACATCCGCTGACCCGCCCGGCCATCCTGGCCGCCGCACTCGACATCATCGACCGTGACAGCATCGACCGGTTGTCGATGCGACGCCTGAGCAACCGCCTCGGCCACCACCCGACCGCGCTCTACCGGCACGCCGCCAACAAGGCCGCACTCCTCGACGGCGTCACCGAGTTCGTGCTCGAGCAACTGACTGTCGACTCCACCGACCCCGACTGGCGCCACCAGCTCCGCCTGGTCGCCCGGGATTTCCGCAGACTCGCGGTGGCGCATCCGCGGGTGGTGCCGCTGCTGGTGACCCGGCCGCTGGCGACCCCCCTGGGGCAGCGGCCGCCGACGGTGGTGCGGCCGCTGGAGGACATGCTCGCGCTGCTCACCCGAGCCGATTGCAGCGGAAGCGACGCCCTGCACATCTATCGGGCGCTGTTCGGGTTCCTCTACGGGCACATCCTGAACGAAGTACAGGAGATCGTCGACCGGCCCGAGGAAACCACGGACCTGCTACGACTCGGCCTGCACCATTTACCGATCGGCGAGTTCCCACTCCTGCGCGGACTCGCATCACAGTTGACCGCCTACGACGGTGTCACCGAACTGGAACGCGGCCTGGACGCCCTGCTGGCCGGCCTCGCCACCACCATCCGCCCGGCTACACCACGCCAGAAGTACCCGGGGTGACCCGTCGTCACCCGGCCGCGGGCGCATCGCCCGGACCCGGCAGGACTGCGTCACCCGGCCGCAGTGCCGCGGGATGCGGCCCGGGCATCGTCGCCGCGAGGCCGGCCAGCAGGATGTCCAGCCCACGTTCGAGTTCCACCGCGCCGTCATAGGCCGCGAGCACCGGCGCCAAACCCCGGACGAGCGGGAATTCACCGATCGGCAGCCGATACAAACCCAGCCGAAGCAGGTCATCGGTCTCCTCCGGGCGCTCCACGATCTCCTGCAACTCGTTGAGGACGTGCCCGTAGAGGAACCCGAACAGCGCGCGATAGATGTGCAACGCGTCGACCACGGTGTACCCGGCTCGGGTGAGCAGCGCGAGCATGTCCTCCAGCGGCCGCACCACCGCCGGCGGGCGCTGCCCCAGGGGGGTCGCCAGCGGCCGGGTCACCAGCAGCGGCACCACCCGCGGATGCGCCAACGCCACTCGCCGGAACTCCCGGGCAACGCGGCGCACTTCGGCGACCCAATCGGAGGCCGTGGCATCGACCGACAATTCGGCGAACACCACCTCCGCGACACCGTCGAGCACCGCCGCCTTGTTCGGCACATGCCGGTAGATCACCATCGGATCACGACCCACCGCCTCGGCCAGGCGCCGCATCGACAACCCGTCGATCCCGTCGCGGTCGACGATCACGAGCGCCGCATCAAGTACAGCCGCCCGGGTCACCGGACTGTCCCGGCGGCCGGCACCGGCTTTCCTGCGGCTGCCCGAGGGGTCGGCAATCACGAAGGCGCTCCATTCTCCGGGTTGATATCCGAAATGTAGATCTACAACGTAGGCACAGGATGGGCGCCGCGTCCAGCGCCGGTAACCGCCGACCGTCGGCGCCGAGCCCCGGCATCAGCTGCGTGGCGGTGACAAGTTCGGCGAGCAGGTACCCGAATACAGGGTCCACGCAAATCCCGCCGCGAGATGGCGAAACCCATTCCCCGGCACCGGGGGACGAGGAACGGTCCGTGACGGCCCGAGTGCGATCGGCGCGTATCCGATCCGGCCGGTGCCGTGCGCGGTGATGCTCATGAGCCAACACCTTCGCGCTCGGTGACGAGTTTTCGGCACGATCATGTGAAGGCGCCGGGAGTGCCGATGCCGTCGCCGTCGTAAACGGGGCGGGAGCCCCGTCGGACAGCCCTGAACGGGTCGTATAGCCCTGAGTCGACAGCCGCCTCGCCTTGTGAAAAATCATTGCCATCAGCCATTGTAGGCCTACATAGTTGACGCCGGGTTCTGCGCAGGGTTTACTTGGATTGATATCGACTCGAGGACTATCGGCCCGCCATCTTCTACACGGCTGATACAGGAGCCGATATCCGCTGGGGTACCGGCGGCATGGTCAGTGATCTCATACCGCGCGCATCGGCGAGACCCGCACTGTTTCGAGCGGTTTCCTCCGTTCGCCGCACTCGCCCGGCCGAGCGCCGGCGTGACGCGAACCGGCGGAGCATCCGGACCGGCCCGCTCCGGTTCAGTTCGACGTCGGGTTCGGTTCGAGGTAGTCCCCCGCAAGGGGTCGCACCGCAAGTCCCGCGTCTGGCGGGCATGACAGGAGAACGCAGTGATACGCGACAAGGCCGATACCGTTCGAGGCGGCACATCCAGCGTTGTGACAGGTGCTGAGCCGGCCGTAGTGCGCTGGCCCGAGCCCAGCCCACTGGCCGGCTGGTGGGACGAAATCATGCGCCACGACCACCCGATCGCCGCCGATTGATTCGACGGTCCATAGCCTTTTCTGTTCGCGTTGCCTGCACTGGCCCACCGTCGCCGAGGCGCCCCATGATTACAGCCTTCCGTGACAACCTGATCGATACATGCCCTGACCAGCCGGTGTCGTCACATCCGGTAGGTGCCCACTATGACCAGGCGTTTCCCACTTGCCCATGTTTTGCGAATCCCGCCGAGGGCACAACCTGCTACCGCGTTTCCGCAGGTCAACTAGATTTCCCGATCCGCGAACGGCTGTGAACCGTCGACAGAAACGAATATGTGCAGGTCAAACGGTGGCGGTCTGCGCATACAGGGCCTGGCTTCCCTGCCTGCCCCCAAGGCCGACAGAAGCTGGTGGACAGCGCGCCGGGACATGTCGCGCACGTGCACCGACTTGTGTTCGACCCGCTGACAGCCGTGTAACGCCGCCACCTCGGTGCGACACTTTCCAATATCGCTCACAGCGTGCCCGAGGGACCGTCAGGTAAGCGCACCGCCCGTCGCCGCACGGCGGGAGCGATACGGCCATGCGGTTGCGGCAGCAAAGGGCAGCGGCGCTGCCGACCGCCCTTAGCGACGGTCTGTTCGGCTGAGGCCGGATGCGTTGTCGGGCAAACAATCCGCGCTCGTCGAGGAAACCCTCGAGTGCCGGCTCGCCTCGCTCTGCCCGGGCTGGAACCTTCCGGAAGCGTACTGTCGAGGGAACGAGACCGCCGAGGTCTCGCAAACAAAGGATGCCCAGTTGTCCGATAAATCTCCGCGTAGCACGATGTCCAAAAAGCAGGGGAAATCGCTCAAGGAGAAACGAGCGGAGAAGAAGGCCAAGTCAGCCGCGACCGAATCCGGTGTCGAAGCCCTGGAGAACAGGGGCAAGAAGCGCAAATAGACATACCCCTCTCCGTCGTCGGAGCTCAGCCCTCCCGGCTCGGCTCCGACGCGGGAAGATCGATGTCGTGCCGGGTCGACGAACGAATCCTTCCCGGGGTCGTCACGGCCCGGATCAAGCCCACGGGTACGCGCCGGCGACAATGGAGGAGGCAGCGGTACCGGGGGGCGTTGTCCACTCGCCACGAAGACGTGGACGCCCGAGCGAGAAGTCGTGGCGCAGAAATCGCCTCGATTGCCGGAGTGGTCAGTGCTTCGATCTCGGTCGCGTCGACGCGAATTGTTCTCACGGTTTCGGCCAGCGCTCATGTGCGGACTGCCGGGTAGTGTGCGCGGCGCGGCGGCATCGCTCCAGGAAGCTCCGTCTGCACGGGTCTGGCACACAGCTTCGATGCGCTGGTGTTCGGCTTCGACGATTTCGTCGGTGATTACCTCGATCTGCTGGAGCGCTTGGAACGGGCATGCCGGCCTTGCCTGACAGGATCTCCGAATGTGCCCGAGTCCTCGGCTGATCCGGGACCATTGTTGAAAAAATAGTGCCTGAATTTCGTGACAGCTTATCGGCTGCCAGGAAATCCTGGCAGCCTTCCGGGAGTGGATCTCTCCACAATCACGCCACCGACCTTGATCGCCGCCTCGACGACAATGCAGCGGGCTGCGTGCTGTCGTTGTTGTTCTGGTGCGTGCCGGCGGAGGTGCGGGCGTGCTGCGCGAGACCTGGACCGGACACCACCCGAGTACAAGACGATTGCCGCGGGTGTGCTAGAACTGGTTCCTATCAAAGGGGCCTCCGCTGCACCAGCTCAGTCTCGGCGTCATCGCGCGTTCACGAAAAGAGAACGAACAGCGGTTGCCGATCCACCCACACCACCTCGACCGGATCGACGCGGATCTCCGGAAATCCATCTACCTCGAACACGGCTACGGTGAACCCTTCGGCGTGCCCGACGAACAATTGGCGGGCACGATTGCAGGGATGCGCACACGCGAGCAGCTCATCGCCGAGTGCGAGGTCATCCTGCTGGCCAAGCCGCTGCGGGACGACGTCGCCGAACTGCGGACCGGCCAGGTGCTGTGGGGCTGGCCCCACTGTGTGCAGGACGCCGAGCTCACCCAACTTGCCATCGACCGTCGACTGACCGTGATCGCGTTCGAGGCGATGAACCACTGGCGACGCGACGGCTCGTTCGGACTGCACGTCTTCCACAAGAACAACGAGCTGGCCGGCTACTGCTCGGTGCTGCACGCCTTGCAGTTGACCGGGTCGACCGGGGACTACGGCCGCCGACTGCGAGCGGCGGTGATCGGGTTCGGGGCAACCGCGCGCGGCGCGGTGACCGCGCTGAACGCCCACGGGATCCACGACGTCAGGGTTCTCACCGCCCGTGGCCTCAGCACCGTCGGTTCGCCGATCCATTCGGCCACCATGGTGCATTTCGACCACGACGCGAACAACCCGGGCGACCCGCGTCGCAGCTACGCACACACCGAACCCGGCCGGGTGCCGTTGGCCGGGTTCCTCGCCGAGCACGACATCGTCGTCAATTGCGTGCTACAGGACACCGACGCGCCGCTGACCTTCCTCATCGAAGACGACCTCGCCGCTTTTGCTCCGGGTAGCCTCATCGTCGACGTCTCCTGCGACGAAGCCATGGGCTTCAGCTGGGCGCAGCCCACGACCTTCACCCGGCCGACCTTCCCGGTCGGCGACGGGATCACCTACTACGCTGTCGATCACAGCCCGTCCTACCTGTGGAACTCGGCGACCTGGGAGATCAGCGAAGCGCTGCTGCCGCACCTGCGGTCGGTCCTTTCCGAACACTCCACCTGGGACGATCACGAAACCGTCCGACGCGCGATCGAGATCCGCAACGGCACGATCCAGAACCCCGCGATCCTGTCTTTACAACAGCGCCTACCGCAATACCCGCACCACCGCCGCTGAACACCGGAGACCGGGCCGACGCTGAACTCGCGGTGTTCCCCATAACGCTGGACAATTGCGGCTGGGCCCGCTGCCGGCCTTCAACCGTCCGCAGAACCATTGCCTCTATTCGAGATAATCCCGAAGCAACTGTGCGCGCGACGGGTGACGTAGCTTAGACATCGTTTTCGCCTCGATCTGCCGGATCCGCTCACGGGTGACGCCGTAGACCTTCCCGATGTCGTCGAGCGTTCGAGGCTGCCCATCACCCAGGCCGTAACGCAGGCGCACGACACCGGCTTCGCGCTCGCTGAGCGTGTCGAGTACCGACCGCAACTGCTCCTGCAGCAGGGTGAACGCTACCTTCTCGACGGCTACGACAGCCTCGGAGTCTTCGATGAAATCGCCGAACTGGGTCGTGCCCTCGTCACCGAACGTCTGGTCCAACGAGATCGGCTCCCGTGCGATTTGCCGAACCTCGAGAACCTTCTCGGGGGCGATACCCAATTCTGCCGCAAGCTCTCGGTCTGTTGCCTCGCGGCCCAGCTGCTGAAGCAGTTCGCGCTCCACACGGCCGAGCTTGTTGATGATCTCCACCACGTGCACGGGGATTCGTATGGTGCGTGCCTGGTCGGCCATAGCGCGAGAAATCGCCTGGCGAATCCACCATGTGGCATAAGTCGAGAACTTGAAACCTCTGCTGTAGTCGAACTTTTCGACCGCCCGCACCAGACCCAGATTGCCCTCCTGGATCAGGTCGAGGAAGGCCGTGCCCCGCCCGGTGTACCGTTTTGCGATCGACACCACCAGCCGCAGGTTTGCCTCGAGCAGATGATCTTTGGCCGCGATGCCGTCCTGTACGATCCAGGTCAGATCTCGGTGACGCGCGAAGGTGACACCCGCGGGCCCCTCGCATTCGGCCTGCAGTTTCTGCACCGCATACAGGCCGACTTCGATCCGGACCGCGAGATCGACCTCCTCGGCCGCGGAGAGTAGCGGAACTCGCCCGATCTGCTTCAGATACGCCCGTGTCGAGTCCCCACCGGCGGCGAACTCGGCTTCCTTGCGCGCCCGACGCAGCGCCGGAGACTCGTCCTCGTCCCAGATGTCGTCCGCAATGTCATCTTGCTCCGCCGAGGTGCCGGTGGAATCTCGGCCATTTGTTTTGCCTGCTGTAGTTGCCACATTCGCCTCTCCGAGTGATTCGGGCGACATCGCGATTCGAGAAAACAGGACCGCGGAGAGGCCTCGAGGGGCTCGGCAATCACCGGGACCAATGACCAGCGTACTGGTCGACACACGAAGTGAGGCGACTACCGGCACCAGCCCATACCTTCCAGTCCGGTGGCAATCCGCCATTGGGTCGACGTGTCGAGTCTCGGCGGCGTAGGCGCAGGCTGCGTTGGAGCCGCGCCGGATGAGCAGTGCCATGGACAGCGTGCGGCGGCTCGTTCGGCAGCGACCGGTTTTCCCAGTTGACTGAACTCAATGCTTTATCGTTGCAGGTAACCGCGATTTCCTGACAGCTTTCCGGGCTGGACGTGATGAGAATGTCGAGCAAGGTCCATCGAAACTTGCCGGGCTGGAAGCCGGTCGGCCGGAGCGGCCCTCGAGCGCATCAGGGGCGCTTCCGACGGAATCGATATCGGTTATTTCCTGGCTATTGCTATGGCCGTCGTGCCGGAGGAGTGTGGGGGCATCGGTGGTGCCACCGGGGCGCTGCCCTGAGCACAGAGGGAGTGGGTCGTGTACGCACGTTCTACAACATTTCAAGCGAAGCCCTCCGCGATAGACGCCGGCATCGCGCATACCCGTGACCGGTTGATGCCGGCCCTGGAGGCCATATCCGGCTGTATCGGGATGTCGCTGCTGATCGACCGGGCGTCAGGTCGCTGTATCGCGACGACATCGTGGGAGTCCGAGGAGGCGATGCGCGAGAGCGCCGATCAGGTGCAATCGCTGCGTGACCGCGCCGTCCAACTGTTCGGTGCCGATTCGGCGCAGGTCGAGCAGTGGGAGGTCGGGGCCATGCACCGTGACCATCGCATACGCGAGGGCGCGTGCGCCCAGCTCACGTGGGCCAAGGCCGACGATCCGGGCCGGTTCGGCGCAGCGGTCGAGACCTACAAGTCCATGGTGGCGTCGCAACTGGAACAGATGCCGGGATTCTGCAGCACGAGCCTACTGATCGACCGGGCAACTGGACGCGGCGTCGCATGCGAGACGTTCGACAGCTCCGACGCGATCGAACGAAACCGCGAACAACTCGAGACCCTACGCCGCGAAGGTACCCGCCAAGCTGGTGTCAATGTGCTCGAGGTCGGCGATTTCGAGATCGCGCTCGCCCATCTGCGCGTCCCCGAACTGGTCTGAGGGTAGATGACGCCGCGACCAACGGCTTGTTCGGAGAATAGCCGCCCCGGCGACGGTATGGGCGCTTCCCGTACTGCTCCGCGGCAGCAGTCAATCGGGGCCGAGGGCTCACAGTTTCAGATCCTGCAGGTGTTGCGTCACGATCTGTCTTTCTGCGAGATGGTTGAACGTTCGATGGTGAAAGTCAGAGCTGTTCTGGTGCGGCCATCCGGTAGACGAACTGGCCGAGCCCCGGAGTGCGCGATCGCGGACATCGTCGCGGCCAGACCTTCCTGAGTGGCGGCCATGCTCAGGTCGCAGTAATGCTTCGGCGAGGCCGATTGCTCGGGTGTTGACGTTGCGAAGTCGTTCGATGAGTTCAGCGGTGTTGCTGTCGGCATCGTTGCCGGCCACGTCGAGAAATGCCTGTGTGATCGCCAGCGGGGTGCGTAGTTCGTGGGAGGCGTTGGCTGCGAATCTCCGCTGTTCGGCTACATGGGCTTCCAATTGGGCGAGCATGGTGTCGAAGCTGTCGGCGAGTTCGCGGAACTCGTCGCGGGGGCCCGGCAACCGGATCCGCTGGGAAAGCGATCCGCTCGCGGCCGTCCGGGTGGCCTCGGTGATTCGAGTCGGTGGGGCCAGCACGCGCCCGGCGAGAATCCACCCGCCTACGAGGCCGAACACCAGCAGGAACCGCAGCACGAGCACTGCCGCCGGGACGAAGACAGCTGCGCCGAAGTTGCCTGGATCGAAGGCGCGCCGGAAGTCGGACAGATCGGGAACGAATAGGGCATTCGACCTTCCTCGTAGAAGGAACATCCACACAGCAGCGAGCAGCAGGGGTGCCGGCGAGCATGAGAAACCCGACATAGCTGAGGGTGAGCTTCATGCGGACGCTCAACCCTTGACGCCTATCCACGCTCCGCTCCCCGGCCGCCGGCGTCCGGTCCGGTGTCGATGCGGTAGCCGACGCCGGGCACGGTGGCGATGAGCCACGGTTCGCCGAGCCGTTTACGCAGGGCCGAAACGGTGATACGTACGGCGTTGGTGAAGGGATCGGCATTCCCGTCCCACGCCCGTTCCAGTAACTCTTCGGCGCTGATGACGCCACCTTCGGCAGCGACGAGGACTTCGAGCACGGCGAACTGCTTGCGGGTGAGCGCCACATAGCGACCGTCTCGGTAGACCTCGCGGCGGAACGGGTCCACCCGCAGACCCGCGACATCCCGCACCGGTGGCCTGTTGTGGACGCGCCTGCGGTCGAGCGCCCGGAGCCGGAGGGCGAGTTCACGGAGCGCGAACGGCTTGGTGAGATAGTCGTCGGCGCCGAGCTCGAAGCCGGAGGCCTTGTCATCGAGCCGATCGGCAGCGGTGAGCATCAGTATCGGCATGCCGCTGCCGGACGCGACGATGTGCTCGGCGATCTCGTCCCCCGAGGGCCCCGGGATATCGCGGTCGAGGACCGCTATGTCGTACGTGTTGATGCTCAGCAACTCCATGGCCGTGTCGCCGTCACCGGCGATATCGGCCGCGATCGCTTCCAATCGCAGCCCATCACGGATGGCCTCTGCCAGGTAGGGCTCGTCCTCTACGACCAGCACACGCATGCTCTCGATGCTACGAGGCGCAACATATCGCCGGCATATCGAAAACGGCATACGGGCCGGCAACACCGCTGTGCCTTGACTGACGGTATGAGTCGAAGAACCGGATTACCACCAATGACCCGCAGGCCGGCTGTGACCGGCCTGCTCGTCGCCATTGCCGCGATCATCGGCGCTCTGGTCTATCAGTCGGCACCATCGTCGGTTCGTTCGGTCGGTGACCTACTCCACGGCGCCCGGGCTGTCCCGGACGATGGTGGTCTCCCGAACGGCGTCACAGTGTTCGCTGAGGGATATCCCGGCGTAGCCAACCTCGCACCCGGTCTGATCGGCGCCCTGCGCGCCGCGGCGGCCGACGCCGGCGACGATGGCATCGAGTTCCACGTCAACAGTGGCTGGCGTTCCCGGACATACCAGGACCGGCTACTTCGCGCGGCGGTCGCGAAGTACGGCTCGACGGAGAGAGCCGCCCGGTGGGTCGCCACCGCGGACACTTCCGCGCATGTGTCCGGTAACGCGGTCGACCTCGGTTCCGATGCCGCGGCGTGGCTGTCCGCACACGGCGCCGCATACGGACTGTGCCAGGTCTATCGCAACGAGCCCTGGCACTACGAACTGCGCCCGGAGGCGATCGAGCATGGCTGCCCTGCCGTGTATCCCGACCCGGCACACGATCCCAGGATGCGGTCGTGAAGACGGACGGAACCCTCACCACCGAACGACCGCAGCCGGCTCGGCGAGCGCGGTGGAAACCACTCACCCGTATCGCGTTCCGGTTCTGTTTCCTCTACTTCGGCTTGTTCTCTTTATTGACTCCGCCGATCGCCTTCGTGCTGACCGGTCCGCTCGGCCGCCGGCTGGGCCACGACGCACAGTTCTGGCACATCCGGAAACTGCAGCCTGTCCTGAACTGGGTGGGCCGGGAGCTGTTCGGTACCGACGTACAGCTGTATCCGACCGGAGTCGGGGATCAGACGATTTTCTGGGTGCTGTTGTTCTGCATCCTGGTCGTGGCGGTGGCCGGATCAGCGGTGTGGTCGGTACTGGACCGGCACCGTGGGCAATATCGCGCACTCGCGGGCTGGTTCCTCCTCGTCATCCGGATATCGTTGGCCGGTCAGATGTTGAGCTTCGGCTTCGCCAAGACGATTCCGACGCAGATGCCCGAGCCGTCGCTCACCACGCTGCTGACCAAGTACGGCGACCTCACGCCGATGGCCGTGCTGTGGTCGCAGGTAGGTGTGTCGAGACCATACGAAATGCTGCTCGGCGCGGCAGAAATCACCGCGGCGATCCTGCTGTTGATCCCACGGACCGCGCTGCTCGGCGCGACGCTGGCGCTGATCGACACCCTGCTGATCGTCGTGCTGAACATGACCTTCGATGTGCCGGAGAAGATCTCGTCCACCCATCTTCTGCTCATGTCGTTGATACTGCTGGCGCCCGAAGCGCGGCGGCTGACACGAGTGCTGCTGCTCAACCGCGCCACCGGCCCGTCCGACGCACCGTATCCGTTCCATGCCGGGAGATCTCGCCGGATCGCGGCACTGATGCAGGTCACACTCGGCATCTGGATGACGGTGGCACTCGTGCAGGGCGGCCTGCACGCCTGGCATTCCAGTGGGCCCGACCGTCCCAAACCGCCGCTGTACGGCATCTGGACGGTGTCGCAGTACACCCGCGACGGACAGCCGGTGCCACCGCTGACCACCGACACAACTCGATGGAAAACCGTGGTGTTCGACTATCCGGGTACCGTCAGCTTTCAGCGAATGGACGACACCTTTTCGACGGTTCCCGCCGACGTGGATGCCGCGTCCCGGCGGATCCGGCTGCTCGAGGGAAGACCGAAATCCAGACCGATGGCGAAATCCGAGCACACCCGAAACCCCCTGGGCACCCTGAACTTCCAGCAAACCGGTACAGAAACAGTCGTGCTGACCGGCGAACTGGACGGCCACCAGGTCACCCTCACGCTCGACCGGATCGACCCGGACAGCTTCCCGCAGCGGAGCACACCGTTCCGCTGGGTACAGAACCGCCCGAATTTCTGATCGAACACAAACCGGAGTATCCACCGGCGACGGCCATACTCCGAACACCCGCATCGCAGCTCAGCCCAGGGCGAGATTCGCTTCGACTACCAGTCGGCCATAGTAGTTCGCAGGTCACCCGTGTTCCCGTCTTCGATGTGCCCCGCCGAGGGCACAACATCTACGGTTGCCGCCGAATTCGGCCGACCGTACCCGACAGGACTCCCGCAGTGGCACACGAATCGGCCGAGCCCCGATGAGCGCCGTCGTCGTCTCGGCCGGCAGCCCACGGCCCGGACTCAGGGCTCAGCCGACCGCCGCCAACGCCCTCCATGGTTTTCTGGAACGCGATCGGGCCCGCGGAGCGGCGCATTCGATTCGCCGGCGCGCCTCGGAGGTACTGATCCGCAGCAGATCACTCAACAGCTCCGCCGTGTCGCGGTAGCCGGTGTCGGCGGCGAGACCACGGCGCTCGGCCTCGGCGACCGCGGCGACCATGGCCGCACCCAGTCGCCGCCGGTGGCGCTCGGTTTCGACGAGAGTGCGAAGCAGGTCGACATCGGCCAGTTCCGACCATCTCCGCGCCGGCGCATGCGGTGCCGGTGCAGTCGAATGTGTGTTCACCCCGCCGACCCTACCTCACGCATAGAACATATGTTCGATAAATCGGCCTGCTGGGTTATGCGTGTCCGGGCAGGCCGCGAACGCACCGCCAGAACTCGCCACCGAAACCGTCATGAACGGCACCACGCTGCCCACGCCCGCTGTATGCCCGCCGGCCGCGCCGGGGACCGTTTCCACGTCGGACACGTCCATTCCTGCGGCTGCGGAAGGCCCTGGTTCGGCTCTGCCGATGCTGGGCAGCCGCTATCCCGTGGACGGTCTCCCGCACCGCCGGGTGCAGTCTGGTCTGCCGTGGCGCGGTTGCCCGGGCCTTGTTCAGGGCGACCAGCGCCCTGTCCGGTTTCCCGGCCATCAACCAGGCGCGGGCATTGTCCTGCCAGTGGTGGCCCGCCCGGGGCACAGCCATATCCGAAGGCAGGCGGACGGCTGCGCCGTCGTGAGCTGCCTCGCCCGAGTCGCCTGCCTCTAGTTCGATCGCACCCGCGTGCACCGCGACATTGCCCGGACCGAAGTCGGTCGTGTACAGGCGTGGTCGCTATACCTTGCTGTTGTTCAATCCACGGCGGCCAGGCGAACCGACCCGTGTGGGAGCGTCGGAAGGATGTTCGCGACCCTGGCCAATTGCTCGGTGAATGCAGTGGAGTCGACCGCGCCGATCCGCAGCAGGATATGCCGCGCACCTGCCTCGACGAACCGCCCGAGCCGAGCGGCGATATCCGGACCGGACATCATCACCTGGATCTGCGCGACGGATTCCAGCGGCATGCGATAGGTGGCCCGGCAGTAGTCGTCCAGCGCCTTCGCGCCCCGCTGCGCGTCGTCGTCCACGAAGACGGTCGCGAAAAGGGCCGGGGTGACCGGCCGCGTCGCGGTGTCACGGATCGTGGCCGATGCGGTCGCGTAGTCCGCGGGGTCGGGCGGGTAGGGCAGCCAACCGTCGTAGAGTCGGGCGGTGCGCCGCAGCGCGGCCGGGGTGATCCCGCCGAGCCAGATCGGCGGGCCGCCCGGACGTGCGGGCGCAGGCACCTCGGGCAACCAGTCGTAGTGCAGTACCTTGCCGTGGAACGACTGCGGCTTCCCGGTCCACAGCTCACGCCACAGCGCGACCGTATCGTCGAGCCGGGAGAAGCGTGTACGGAAATCCACCCCGACGAGCTCCAGTTCTTGCTCACTGAAGCCGGGGAAACCGGCGCCGACGCCGACCACGAGGCGCCCTTCCGACAGCAGATCCAGTGAGCTGAGCGTCACCGCGGCGTGCACCGGATGCCGGTAGGCGGGCATGAGCACCGCCGTGCCGAGCGTGATGCGTTCGGTCGCCTGCGCGACGGCGGTCAGCACAGTGAGCGGTTCGATCCGGGCGCGGACGAGCGAGTCGCCGGCCCAGACGGAATCGAATCCGAGCCGCTCGGCTTCCACAGCGATCTCGACCAGGGCCTGCGCCGAGCCGCCCGCGTCGAGCTGGGCCTGACCCGCGGGTAGGAGAAGTCCGTATTTCATGTGGTCAACCGTCGCCGAACGGGGGTATGCACTCAATTCCCTGCAGGGAATATGCTTCGCTCGCCTCATGAGCGGTTTCGGCGCGGCATTGAAGGAATGGCGGACGCGGCGGCGGCTGTCGCAGCTCGAACTGGCGCTGCGGGCCGGCACCACGCAACGGCATGTGAGCTTCATGGAAAGCGGCCGTTCCATGCCGGGGCGCGGGATGGTGGTGCGGGTCGCGGAATCACTGCAACTGCCGCTGCGCGAACGGAACGCATTGCTGCTGACGGCCGGCTACGCACCGAGCTACCCCGAAACCGACTTGGACGATCCCGCGCTGCGACCGGTGATGGACAGTCTGCGGCGGCTGCTCGACGGGCACAGTCCGTACCCGGCGATCGTGGTGGACCGGTTCGGCGAGCTGGTAGCGGCCAACGACGGTCTCGGTATCCTCACCGAGGGCGTAGCGCCGGAACTGCTGGAACCACCGGTGAACGTGCTACGTCTGGCATTACATCCACGCGGTATGGCGCCGCGCATCCTGAACTTCGACGACTGGGCACAGCACGTGCTTGAACGGCCCAGGCAGGACAACGCCCGTGCCCCACACGAGCGGCATTTGGCGATGCTGGCCGAACTGGAGGGTTATCTACCGCATCCGCCGCCGGTCGCCACGGATCATTTCGGTTTCGCCGTCCCGCTACGCCTTCGATCCAGTCGCGGCGAGCTGAGTCTCATCACCGCGATCACCACATTCGCCACCGCCGTGCACGTGACGATTTCCGAGCTACGGCTGGAAACTTTTCTGCCCGCGGATTCTTACACCGCGGAAGCACTCGAGCGGAATACCCGAGAGTCAGGGCGCTTGTGAGTTCCGGTCCCCGGCGTCGGGTCAAGGAAGGAATCACGGTCGGGCGGTGAGTAATTCGATCAGCGCGGTGATGCTCTGATCGCCGCGGCCCTCGGCGACGGCGCGGCGCAGCAGGTCGTGCATGGGGGCGTGCCAGGACAAGTCGACACCCGATTCGGCGGCGAGCTGCCTGTCGTCGGCGAGTGCGTTGTGGAACAGCTCGACGCTGGAGCCGAGAAGGGTGTAGTTCCCGGTGTCGATCTCCTCGGCCAGGACCGGCAGCAGCGACTCGATCATCCGCAGCCATTTCACCGAGTACGGGACCATCGTATGCGCGGGCAGACCGCGGGAGGCCAGCATCGCGGCGCCCTCGAGGAAGCCGAGCAGGGCGGGTAGCAGCGTCGCGCCGACCGCGGATTCGTAGAGTGCGGCTAGGTCGGTTTCCACGCCGAGGAAGTCGAGCTCGCCGCCGAGGACACGCAGGGTGCCGGTATGCGCGTCGAAGACGTCGCGGTCGCCGCCGAAGTACAGCAGTGTGTTCCGGTCGCCGACGGCCGCGGGCACATTCTTGATCGCGCCGCCGAGGAAACGCGCGCCGGCGCAGCGCACCCACTGCGCGAACTCTCTGGCCTGTGCCGGCGTTCCGCTGTTGAGGGTGATGATATCGCGGCCCGCGAGAATCCCGGTGGACGGCGACAGACTCGCATGCGTGGCGGCGAAGGTGCTCAGGCACGCGATGATCACCGGACTCGCCTCGACGGCATCGGTGATATCGCGGTGCGCGGTCGCGCCGGCGGCGACCAGTTCCGTGGTTCGCGCCGCACTACGGTTCCACACGTGTGTCCGGTACCCGGCGGCGAGGAACGCGCGGGCGAGCGCGCTGCCCATGGATCCGGTGCCGAGCACGGTCACCGATGCGCGTTGCTCTGAGGTCATCTGCGGCTCCGATCACTGCGCGGCGATCCGGGTGAACGCCGCGGCGCTCCGAGTGTCGGCGCGCGGTGCGGCGGCCGACAAGTACGCACTTTTCCCGCCGGTTGCTCACCTACAGGTAATGCACCAGGTCGCAACGGTGCGCTGCGACACGCCTGGGCCGGGCGTCTCGGCACGGCTGCGGGCTCGCGCCCGGATACCGCCGGCAACGGCTCCGGCCCGGCCGCCGAGCGAAGACGACCGATCGGCACTTCTCGGGTGAGAGCCTTGCCCTCTTCACCCGCCCGAGCAGCCTCGGGCCCGGCTCAGACCGGCACAACCGTGACGGCGGTCCGCCCGCAGGGTGCATCGACAAGTGGTTGCGCGCCGCCTCGACGGATCGAGAAGACGTGCTCACGCATTCGCCAAGTCAGTACGGGTAGTCCCGGAACGTCATGACACCGCCGACAAGTACCAGCAGCACGGTGAGGATGTAGACCGTGACACGGAACCACATCGGTCCGTAGTAACTGACCGCCAACGACGCACCGAGCGCAGCGAGGATCAGCACTATCCCGTAGAAAGGTGTGCGTTGCTCCCTGTCGGCCATACCCCCAGTGTCCTCCGGTGCCGACGGCGGTGGCAACGCTGAGCAGAGTCCCGGCACCGCGCCGAGACGTTACATGCACATGCCATGCGCATGTAACCTGGCTACATGAGTGTCGCAATCCAGATCAAGGATGTCCCCGAGGAAGTTCGTGACGCCATAGCGCGCCGGGCGGCCGCCCGGGGACAATCCACCCAGACCTATCTTCGGGCCCTGCTGGAAAGGGAGTTCCGCGCCGAACGCAACCGGCAGCTGATCGAGAGCCTGGTGGGACGACGTTCCCTGAGCATGGACGCCGATGCGGTGGTCGCGGAAATCCGTACCGGCCGCGAGGACGACGAGTGATCGTCGTAGACGCCAATGTCATGGTGATGGCGCTCGCCGGTCCCTCCGACCGAGGAGAGGCGGCGCGCGCAGCGCTTTTCGCGGACGACGAATGGGCCGCACCCGCCCATATGCCATTGGAAGTCGTACGCACCCTGCACAAAGCGGTCTCGACGAATCAATTGGCCGGCACCGATGCCGACGCCGCTTTCCGGGCGCTCACCGCCATGCAGATCATGTACGTCGAAACAGACTCGCTGCTACTGCACACTGTGTGGAAACTGCGCCACAACGTCTCCATCTACGACGCCGCGTACCTCGCAGTCGCCGCAGTGCACGACGCACCGCTGGTCACCTTCGATGCGCGGCTGGCCAAGGGAGCGCTACAGGCGATACCCGAGGTCGCGGTCACTGTTCTCTAGATGCCCGGTCAGGCCTACTATCCGACCGTGGGACTGCTGTTCGGGACGCGGGCGTCGGATTCGCCGTGGGTCGAGTCCGTATGGACCTGTCGCAGCGAGCACGTCTCGGAGATGACCTCGGTCGCGTCCGAGACGTGGGGACTGGTGTTCTGGGAGCAGCAGGGGCGACCGTACGCGGCCGTCACCGGTCCGGAGAGCCGCAGCGGGACCGCGCCCGTACCCGAGGGTGCGGGGTTCGTCGGTATCCAGTTCGCGGTCGGGACGTCGCTGCGGGCGACGGCGACATCGAACCTGGTGGATGGCGGTATCGTACTGCCCGATGTGACCGGCCGGACCTTCTGGCTGGACGGCGCCCACCGGGAGACCCCGCGACCCGACGACGCCGAGGCGCTGGTCGACCGGCTCGTCCGCGAAGGAGTCGTGATCCGCGATCCGCTGGTTTCGGCGACGCTGCGCGGGTCGCCGCCGGAGGTGACCGAACGGACCCTCGAGCGTCGGTTCCGAGCGGCGACCGGGCTCACCCAGGGCGCGGTCCGGCAGATCGGCCGCGCACGGAGCGCCGCCCTGCTACTGACCACGGGTGAGACCCCCGGCGATGTCGTCGACAAGCTCGGGTACTACGACGAACCCCATCTCGCCCGGGCGCTGCGCCGGTACGTCGGGCGGACGGCCCGGCAGCTGCGGGCCGGGGACGGTGGCGCGATCGCGCTCGATCCCGGTCAGCGCACCACGTCGTAGACGAGCTTGGTCACACCGTTGGAGTAGGTGGCCGAATCCCGCACCCGAAGGGTCTGCTTGTCCCGGTCGGCGCGGCTGAACAGGCTCTTGCCCGCGCCCAGCAGCACCGGGAACACGAGCAGGTTGTATCGATCGATGAGATCGGCGTCCGCGAGGCTGCGGGCCAGTTCGGCGCTGCCGTGGATGTAGATCGCGCCGCCGTCGGTCTGCTTCAGCTTCGCGATATCGTCGGCCGTGCGCAGGATCGTGATCGGGCCCCAGCCGTCGATCAGGGCGTCCTCGCCCAGACCGGACGAGACGACATATTTGGGCAGGTCCTTGTACGCGGCGTGATCATCGGAATCGCGCCAGGTCGGAGCGAAGGCCTCGTAGCTGCGGCGGCCGAACATCAGCGCGGTCGTATCGGCGAGTTCTTCGCCTTTGAGCGCGAATGCTTCGGGCACGAACTCGGTGTCCATCACCCAGCCGCCGCTGCGGTGTCCCTCGACGGTGCCGCCGGGCGAGTCCACGACGCCGTCCAGCGACATGAAGCCCGTGTAGACGAGTTCGCGTGTCATCTGTTCCTCCTGAGTACGGGCCTCGGATTCGGCCTGAGGTCAGCGTAGGAACAGCGGCCGCCGTTGTCTTGGACGAAACCGACACGACCGCTGCCGAACGTGAGGCACTGCCGGATGCCGGTACGGGTTCGCGCCCTGGCCGTCGGTAGCACCGGTGAAACCGCGGGGCCTGACCGCAGCTCCCCCGCGGGCTCGGGGCCTCGACGCCGTCCGCAGGGCGAGCAGAAACAGTCCGCCGGCCGGACAACAGCGAGGACCTCAGCGGCCCGGATCCTGTTCGCGGCGCGCGGCGAGGAACTCTTCGAAAGTGATCCGTCCGTCCTTGTGGTCCGGAGCGAGCTGGAGCCCGGCGCGGAAGTCGCGCATCGCTTTACCGGGCAACGGAACCGCCAGTACCGGTCTGCGGCGCCCGGCGGCTCGCAGATACGCCCGGGCCAGGTCGGTCGCGGCGCGTATCTCCGGTCCGCCCAGGTCGGGTACCCGGCCGCTCGCGGTACCCGCCGCCAATGTGGCGAGGCGATCGGCCACCTCGGTGACATCGACCGGCTGGAAACTCACCTTGGACGGCATCGCGAGCAGCGGCAACAACCGCTGGTAGTCGCATATCTCGGCGATCAGGTCGTGGAATTGGGTGGCGCGCAGAATCGTCCACGGCAGCTCCGACCGCTCGATCAGACCTTCGCACTCCACTTTCGCGCGGTAATAGCCGAGTGCGTGGTGGTCGATACCGACGATCGACAGGTACACCAGATGTGGGCGGCCGACGGCCTGCGCGGCCTCGACCAGCGCACGGGTCGTGGTGATGTCACCGCGGCCGTTGGTGGTGGCCAGGTGGACGATCACCTCGATACCGGTGAGCGCCTCGCTCAGCCCGGCTCCGGTGCTCAGGTCCCCCACCGCCCACCGATGGGCCGCCGGTGCGCGTTCGGAACGGGTCAGAACCCGCACATCATGGCCGGCGGCGAGCAACCGGGGCACGAATACGCGCCCGAGCCGACCGGTACCGCCGGTGACCAGTATCCGTTTCGTCATCCGTCTCTCCGTCCTCGGTGACCCCACCGGTTCGCCGGACCACGACTCGGAACCGAGCCGCTCCACGGAAGCATCTCATCCGACCCGGCCGGCGCCGACTAGGCTGACGGAGCAATGTCCGGCGAACGGGAGCGCACGAATTGAGCACCTACCCCGGCGGGTGGCCGCCCCCGCAGAACCAGGGATCGAATCGCCGGCTTCTCGTGATCGCGACCCCCTTCGTGGTGTTGCTGGTGGCCGCCGCCGCGATCGGTATCGGACTGCTGGCGCGAAGTGCTGCGGCAGAGGATGTTCCCGGCACCCCGACAGCGACGGCCGGCGATTCGGCTCCGGCGCATGTGCTGGCCGACGGCGCGGTCCGGATCGGCGAACCCGGCGCGCAGGTGACCGTCCGCGTCGTCATGGACCTGCAGTGCCCCGCCTGCAAGGCATTCGAGGAGGCCAACGGCAAGGTGCTGGAGGACGCCGTGCGCGACGGCACCGCGGCGGTCGAATACAGCGTCATCACCTTCCTGGACCGCGCCAGCACAACCGAGTACTCCTCCCGGGCGGGCAATGCGGCATTCTGCGTCGCGAATTCCGGCGTGGACGACTATCAGGCCTGGCTTTCCGATATGTTCACCCGGCAGCCCGAAGAGGGCGGTGCCGGCCTGCCCGACAGCGCGTTGATCGATATCGCGGAATCCGCCGGCTACACCGATCCCGCGGTGGCCCAGTGCATCACCGACCGCGAGTACGACACCTATCTGCGCACGAAGACCGACGAGGTGCTGAACAGCGGCGTGAACTCCACCCCGACCGTCACCGTGAACGGCGAGCAGGTCACCGACGCGGCCACTCTCATGAGCCCGAACGGCCTCGCCGCGGTGATAGCCGCCGCGCGCTGAATCGGGCCACCGGTTCCACAGCCCGCCGCGTCGGTCTCCGGCCGGTCCCCCGATCTCCGCCGCGACCCGGCGGTAGGCGTCGGCGGCGCGGGCGAAATAGTCGAACAGTGGTTCGCGCTGCCCGGGGAGGGGCGGGGTTCGGCGAACCTGTCGCGTGTTGCGAAGGCCCGGAACGGATCAAAGGCATCGAGTCGCTGTTCCTACCCCGCCGAAGCCGCTGATACGTTACCTGTTCGCACAGCCCGTTCTGTTCGGCTGTATGAAGGAGACCGCCCGATGAACAAGGCTGCGAAGTGGCCGATCGACCGGGGAACACGCAAGATCTGGATCTCGGTGCTGCTCGTGGTGGCGATGGGCATCGCGGTGGTCGTATGGGTGGGGCGGTCACCGGACGAGCCGCGGCAGGCCTCCGTGCTCGCCGGGCGTTTCCTGATATCCGCACGGCTCGACTCCGCTCCGGTGCCGCAGTGGACTCTGCGCGCTGCCGACCTGTCCGACGAGCCCGGCGCGGTGCTGTTGGCGGCGCCGCAGAATCTGGACAGCTATTACGGCTACGGGGCGCCGATGGATGCCGGGACGGTGATCGTCGCGGCGACCGCGGTGCCCGGCGGGCCGGGAGCGGGCGAGAATTCCGGGGCGACTGTCGGTCCGGTTCGGATGCACGGCATCGATCCGGATACCGGTCACGTGCTGTGGACGACCGATGTGGGCGAACTCGACGGCTGCCGGGAGCGGGTGTCCGGCGGAAGGCTCGCGTGTCACGGCACGCACCGAGTGGTGATAGTCGACGCGGCCACGGGCGCGATACTCGGGGACCATCCGACCGACTTCGAGGTCACGGATGTCGCGGTCCGCGATGGTGTCGTAGCGGTGACCGGCCGGACCGAGGACTGGATGACGGCGGTCGTGACGCGCGGCACGGTATCCGATATCGACGCGATCTGGCGGCGGACCTATCCGACGCCTGTCGCCGGCGACCCGGTGACCCCGCGGATCGACGGGACCGCCCAGAACTACTTCCTCGACGGGCACGACCACAACGTTCGCGTCTACGATCTGCACTCCGGCGAGCCGCTGTTCACCGGTCCCGTCGCCTACACCTTCGACGGCGGCCTCATCGCGTCGCAGGTGATCGAGCGCGGCGGGAGCGCGGGGCGGCTCGCGCTGCTCGAGCGCAGCGGCCGGCCGATCATCGAGGTCGGCAATGCGAGTTCCATCCTCGAGTGGTATCCGACCGCGACCGCGACACCGCCGCCGATCCTCACCGGCGAGAGGGCCTACGAGCGGAGCTCGGGCCGGGTTCTGTGGACGAACGCGCAGATCGGCATCGACGAGCCCACCGGTCGTTCGAGCGCGGTGGAAGGAGTGGTGGCCGATACCGTGATCGTCCGGTCGCCCGGTGGAGCGGAGTTGATCGGCCTCGACCTCACCGACGGGCACCGGGTCTGGGCGCTGCCGACGCCGTTCTCGAACACGCTGCGCTACGACGGCATTACCGACGCGAGCCACCTCATCCTGTCCGACGGCACCACTGTGCACGCGATCGTCGCCGGCGACGGTGCGGTTTCCTGGTCGATGCCGTTGCCGCCCAGTGGCAGGCCCGCCTTCCACACGGCGGTGCGGGCGATGGGCGGACATATGGTCACGGTGACCGCCCAGGAGTTCACCGGATACGCCCCGGCGTAGTGGACGACCCGGCCCGTCACCCGGGACCCCGTGTCATGGCCGTATCAGCTCGGCATCAGGGCGATATCAGCCGCCGCGCCGACAGTACTTCCCATGAGCAATTCGGCAATCGCGGCCTCGGGGCTGCGGAAGGCGTACGGGGACAGAACGGTCCTCGACGGTATCGATCTGAACATCGGCGCCGGCACGATCTTCTCCCTGCTCGGTCCCAACGGGGCCGGCAAGACGACCACGGTGAACGTGCTGACCACACTGTTGAAGGCCGACGGCGGCACCGCGCGGGTCGCCGGGCACGATATCGCGACCGAGACCAAGGCGGTACGGGCGGCGATCGGGGTCACCGGGCAGTTCGCCGCGGTGGACGATCTACTCACGGGGGAAGAGAACCTGGAGCTGATGGCCGATATCCATCGGCTCCGAGGTGAGGGGCGCAAGCGGGTGGTCACCGAGCTACTGGACCGGTTCGACTTGACGGAGTCGGCGCGGAAACGGGCGGCGACCTATTCCGGCGGTATGCGGCGGAAGCTGGATCTGGCGATGACGCTGGTCACCAAGCCGGAGATCGTTTTCCTGGACGAGCCGACCACCGGGCTGGATCCGCGCAGCCGGCGCACCATGTGCGGGGTCTGACGGATCAGGGCGTGACGATCTTCCTCACCACCCAGTATCTGGAGGAAGCCGATCAGCTGGCCGACCGGATCGCGGTGCTCGATCAGGGGCGCATCGTCGCCGAGGGCACGCCCGGCGAACTCAAACGCCAGGTCCCCGGCAGCTATATCCGGCTCCGGTTCACCCACCTCGGCGAACTGGACGCGGCGCAGCGGGTCCTGCCGGGTTCCACCCGGGACGACGAGGCACTGACGCTGCGGGTGCCCGGTGACGGTGGCTCGAAATCATTGCGGCAGGTGCTCGATCGGCTCGACGATGCCGCGCTCGAGGCGGCCGAGGTTTCTGTCCACACACCCGATCTCGACGATGTGTTCCTTTCCCTCACCGGCCACGCGACCACGGAGGTCACCGCATCATGAGCACCATCACCGCACCGCTGGCCGATTCGTCGATCATGCTGCGGCGCAATTTCAAACATTCCACCCGGAATCCGGTCACCATCTTCAACGCGGCCTTCATGCCGGTGGTGATGATGTTGATCTTCGTGTACGTGTTCGGCAGCGCCTTCGACGTCGGCGGCGAGTACATCGACTACGCGACGCCGGGCATGCTGCTGCTGGCCATCAGCTACGGATTGTCGGGCACCGCGGTGGCGGTGAGCTCGGATATGTCGAAGGGCATCATCAACCGGTTCAAGGTGATGGATGTGTCCCGCAGCGCCGTCCTCACCGGCCATGTCGTGGCCACCATCCTGACCAATGCGGTCGCCGTCGTGGCAATCCTCGCGGTGGCGTTCGCGCTGGGCTTCCGGCCACCGGCCACCGGGCTGCACTGGCTGGGTGCCCTCGGCATCCTGGCGGCGACCTCGTTCGCCGCCGCCTGGCTCACGGTCGCGCTCGGTATGGCGGCGAAAACCCCCGAGTCCGCCGGTATGGGCGTGGTGCCGCTGATCATGCTGCCGTTCGTGAGCACCGCGATCGTGCCGGCCGAGAAGATGGGCCAGGGGGTGCGGCAGTTCGCCCAGTACCAGCCGTTCACGCCGATCATCGAAGCACTGCGCGGATTCCTGGCCGGTCACCCCTCCGGCGGTTACACGGCCGCGGCGCTCGCCTGGTGCGCCGGGTTCGCCCTCGTCGGATACGTGTGGTCCCGGGCCACGTTCAACAAGCGAGCGTGACGGCGGCCAGTTCCCGCCAGTCCGCTTCCGCGCCCTCCCGCATCGCCTCGGTGAAGTCCGCTTCACCGAGGCGATCTCGTACTGTCCGCTCGATCCGGGCCGCGTCCGGCTGGGAGCGATCGGGCATACCGTGCACGGCGCTGCTTGCCGCGAGCAGCCGCGCGGCGTCGAGAGCGCGGTCCGCGCGCAGCGCCAGATCCGCGACCCCGACAATCACCTGGGCGACCAGCACCGAATGCCCGGCCTCGGCCGCCGCCCGGAAGGCGGTGCCATGGTGGGACCGGGCCTGTTCCGGATCGGTGGCGAGGTAACCCAGCATGGTGTGGATCATGGCGGCCAGATGGGGCGTCTCGGCTTCGCTGCCCAATATGGTCGTCGCGACCCGGATCTGCTCGTACGCCTCCTCGGCCGCACCGCGCCAGCGGGCCAGCTCCGCCTTCGCCAGCGCCAGTTCGGCCAGCGCCACCGGCCAGGCGACCCGGGCCGCGCACCGCTGCGCCTCGGCCAGCGCGGCCGCACTCGCCTCGGTATCACCCGCCAGCCAATACAACTGGGCCTGCCGCGACAGCAGCCCGACGATGTCCTCGGTCGAGCCGATCTCGGTGACCACGGCATTCGCCTGTTCGAAAAGTTCACAGGCCACCGCGAATTCGCCGCGGGTGGCGTGTCGGTTCGCCGCCTCGGTCAGCGCGAACGACATCCCCCACCGCTCACCGAGGGCGCGGAACTCGGCCAGCGCGCCCTCGAGATAGCGGTCCACTTCCGGTCCGTCCCGGCCCAGCACGATGCGCATCTTGCCCATCTGCAACCGGGCCAGCGCACGCACCCAGGGGTCGGCGGCGGTGAGCAGCGGTTCGAACGCGGCCGGCAACGCTTCCGGGCCGTGCAGCATCCGTTCCAGCGCGGCGATGAACGCCACCGCCGGATGCCCGGCCCGCACATCGCGGCCGACGCGGTGGGCCTTGCGGATCCATTCCCCCACCTGGTTCGCGTCGTTGCGCCCCGAACTCAGGAAATGCACGACCAGCGCGTACACCATGGCGCGGGTCTCGTCGTCCACGTCGGCGGGCGCGTCCGCGACCGCGGAGAGGAACTCCAGACCTTCGGCCTTGTACCCGCCGAGCCACCAGTACCAGCCGGCAGCCGCGGCGAGCCGCAGCGCCCCGGTCGTATCGCCGGCCGCGAGCGCGCCGCGCATCGCGACAGCGATATTGTCGTGCTCGGCCCCCAGCACGGCGAGCCACTCCAGCTGTTCGGCGCGGCGCAGGTGCGGTTCCGCGGTCGCGGCGAGATCGGTGAAATAGGCCAGATGCGCTCGGCGCGCCGCGTCCGTCTCCCCGGACTCCTCCAGCCGGTCGCGGGCGTACTGCCGGATCGTATCGAGCATCCGGTAGCGCGGCTCGGTCTCCGCCGCGGTGAGCAGGAGCGATTTCTCGGTGAGCGCGGTGAGCAGTTCGAGCACCTCCCACTGCTCGACCCCCGTGTCCGGGCCGGCGCCGGGGTCCGCGCACACCTGTTCCGCCGCCGCCAGACTCGCGCCGCCGGCGAATACCGCGAGCCGGCGCAATACCGTCCGTTCCGCGTCGGTGAGCAGCTCCCAGCTCCAGTCGACCACCGCGCGCAATGTCCGGTGTTGCCGGATCGCGGTGCGGCTGCCGCCGGTGAGCAGCCGGAACCGGTCGTCGAGGCGGTCGGCGAGCTGGTCGAGGGACATGGTGCGCAATCTGGCCGCGGCCAGTTCGATCGCCAGCGGTATCCCGTCGAGCGCACGGCAGACGCGGCCCATGGTCGCCAGGGCGCGAGGGTCGTCGGCGAGTTCCTTGCGCACCGCTCCGGCGCGGTCCCGCAGCAGTTGCACCGCCGGGGACGCGGCGATCTCGCCGGGGTCCGCATGCGCGGCGGGTAGCGCCAGCGGCTCGACCTGCCACAGTGCCTCGCCGGTGATACCGAGCGGTTCCCGGCTGGTGGCGAGGATCCGCAGCCGCCGGCACTCCCCCAGGACCCGGTGGGCGAATACCGCCACCGCGTCGATGACGTGCTCACAGTTGTCCAGGATCACCAGCGTCTCGCGGTCACGCACCGCCGCGACGAACCGTTCGATCGGTTCGGCGTTCGGGGCGCCGCCGAGCAGCGCGTCGCGCAGGCCGAGCGCGGCGATCGCCGATTGCGCCACGTCACCGTTCGCCTCCACGGACGCCAGTTCGACCAGCCAGGCGCCGTCGGGGAGATCGTCGAGCAGGGTCTGTGCGGTTTCCACCGCGAGCCTGGTCTTTCCCGAACCCCCGGGACCGGTCAGAGTGGTGAGCCGATGATTGGCGATGAGGTCGCGTACGGCGGCGATATCGGCGTATTTGCCGATGTATCCGGTGAGTTCGGCACGCAGATTGGTCCGGCGCTCGGTGTTCTCCGGGCCCACCTCGCCGCGCAAGAGGGCGACGTGCAGCTCGGACAGTTCCGGGGAAGGATCCACGCCCAGTGTGTCGGCGAGCGCTTCCCGCGCCTCCTGGTACACCACCAGCGCCTCGGATCCACGGCCCGCGGCGCCGAGCGCGCGCATCAGCGCCGCGACGAGCCGTTCCCGCACCGGATACCGGGTCACCAGCTCGGTCAGCTCGCTCACCTGCTCCGCGGCCCGGCCGAGGCGGATCTCCGATTCGTAGAGGTCCTCGGTCGCGGCCAGACGCAGCCCCTCGAGCCGGGTGAGCACCGCCTCCACGGCCTCGTTGTCGCGTACTTCCACGTCCTGCATCGGCGCACCGCGCCACAGGCCGAGTGCCTCGCGCAGCAGCCGGGCCCGCTGCGCGTCGTCACGGCCGCGGGCCTCGTCGAGGAGCTGCTCGAACCGCACCGCGTCGACCGCGCCGGGGCGCACGGTGAGCCGGTATCCGCCCGCCTGTCCCTCGAGCGATCCGTCCGGGAGCAGCCGGCGCAGCCGGGAGACCAGCGCTTGCAGGGCGTTCGCGGCATCGGCGGGCGGCTGCTCACCCCAGATCCAGTCGACCAGGGTGGTCCGCGGGACCGGGCGGCCGGTTTCCAGGGCGAGGGCGATCAGCAGCGCCCGTAACCGGACGCCCGGTACCTCGATGGATCCCCCGTCGTCTGCTCGGATGTCGAGCGGTCCAAGCAACGCGATCTGCACCGGACCATTCTGCCGCAGCGGGTCACGCGGTCTCTCCGCGAGTGAATATCACCGCTCTGAGCAGCGCGGATACCACGTCAGTGGGTATGTCAGCGCGGTATCAGGCCGGTATCAGCGGGCCCGGCGACAGTTCTCCCATGACCAGATCGGCAAAAGCGACCACGGGCCCGGACAGCCCCGTGGCCCGGCGGGAGGGAGTAACCATGGAACTCGCGGTCGACCGGGAACGCTGCATCGGCGCCGGTATGTGCGCACTGCTCGCTCCGGAGTTGTTCGACCAGGACGACGCCGACGGCCGGGTTCTGCTCCGCGACCCCGTGCCCCCGGCCGCACACCACTCCGCCGCCCACGAAGCCGCCCACAACTGCCCGGCGGCGGCGATCACTCTGCTCGGCCGGGCGTCCGCACCGGCACCGGACCGGCACACCGGCGACTGACGGCGGCGGCACGTCCCGGCTCACCGGAGCTCCCGCCCCGAACACCCACCCCACCGATCACCCTTGTCCCGCGCAGCCCCGGGACCTCGAACGACAGGAAATACGATGAGCGACACCGCCTCCGTCCCGCATGGTCTCCCCACCGCACGTGATGCCGGCCCCTTCGTTCCGCCCCGGGAGATCACCCGGCTGCGCGAGGCGCGCCCGGTGAGTCCACTGATCTTCCCCGACGGGCACGCCGGCTGGCTGGTCACCGGATACGAGGAGGTCCGCGCGCTCCTGGCCGATACCCGCTTCAGCTCCCGCCAGGACATCGGCATTGTGCACGCGCTGGACGCGAATCCCGATATGCCCGCTCAGACCGAACCCTCGCCGCAGATCCCGGGACTGTTCGTCGCCATGGACCCGCCGGACCACACCCGGCTGCGGCGCAAGCTCATCGGCGCTTTCACCGTCCGGCGCATGAAACAACTGGAAGAGCACATCGCCGAGGTCGTGGAGCGGCAACTCGATGAGATGGCGGCCCTGACCCCGCCGGTCGATCTGGTGCGTGCCTTCGCGCTGCCGGTGCCCTCGCTGGTGATCTGCGAACTGCTCGGCGTCCCCTACGCCGACCGCGAGACCTTCCAGACCAACTCCGCCAAGTTCCTGCTGCGGGACCAGCCGCTGGAGGAGAAGATGGGTGCCTACGGCGCGATGATGGGCTACCTGGCCGAACTGGTGACGGCCAAACGCGCCGAACCCGGCGAGGACATCCTGTCCGACCTCGCCCGCGACGCGGACCTCTCCATCGAGGAACTGACCGGCATCTCCTTCCTGTTGCTGCTCGCCGGCCACGAGACCACCGCGAACATGCTGGCGCTGGGTACGTTCGCGTTGCTGGAGAACCCGGAGCAGCTGGCCGAACTGCGCGCGGACCCGGCCCTGATGCCGGACGCGGTCGAAGAACTCATGCGGTACCTGTCGGTCGCCGATATCTTCTACCGCTACGCCACCGAGGATCTCGAACTCGGCGGAGAGACCATCCCCGCCGGGTCCACCGTCGTGGTCTCACTGCTGGCCGCGAATCACGATCCCCGGCGTTTCGACGACCCCGACACCCTCGACCTCCGTCGCAGCGCCCGCGGTCACGTGTCCTTCGGGCACGGTGTGCACCAATGCCTGGGCCAGCAACTGGCCCGGGTGGAGATGCGCGCCGGTTTCGCCGGACTGCTGCGCCGCTTCCCGGCCCTGCGGCTCGCCGTGCCCGCCGGGGAGGTCCCGCTGCGCACCGATATGAACATCTACGGCGTCCACGAACTGCCGGTCACCTGGGTCTGAGCAGCCCGGTAGACCCTCCGCCGATCGCGTGATCGGCCCGCCCACCGAACCCTTTCGCACACCGAGGAGCACCGCCATGCCCACATTCGAAACACCGGAACCGATCGCCGTCACCGTCGAAGTACTGTCCGGCGAAGTCACGGTCGTCGCCACCGAGCGCACCGACACCGTGGTTACGGTCCGGCCGGCCGACCAGACCAAGAAGGGCGATATTCGCGCCGCCGAACAGACGCGGGTGGATTTCACCGCCGGCGCCCTGAGCGTGATCACCCCGCGCGATTGGCGGACCTACACCCCGTTCGGCGGCAATCCGTCGATCGTGGTGACCATCGAGGTACCCGCCGGCTCCCGGCTGAAGGGCACCGCCGCGGTGGGCCGGCTGGTGGGCACCGGCGAACTCGGCCGGTGTGACCTGGAGGTGGCCGCCGGCGATATCGTCGTCGAGCGCCCGACCGGTTCGGTGACCGCGAAAACCGCCAAGGGCGATATCCGTATCGGCGAGGCCGTACGCGGAGAACTGCGATTGGAAACGTCCATGGGCGAGCTCGAGGTGGGTATCAGCCCGGGCAGCGCGGCCCGGTTGGAGGCGGGCGCCCTGCACGGGACAGTCCAGAACCGGATACAACCGGTCGACTCGGCCGTGAGCACCGGGGACACCGTGCACGTGTACGCACGTAATTCCTACGGCAACATCATCGTCGGGCACGCGAGCGTCGTCTGAACATTCGGTAGGACCGGTGCGGCGGGCCTTCCCCAGGGGAAGGCCCGCCGCACTGCTGTGTATCACCTCACCCCGGCGGAACATTCGTCCAATACATCCCCTTCCGCCGCGGCGATGCTGGCATCGGTGTCCGGGAACGAGCCGTTCCCGGACCGGGACCGGTCGCGACCACCGCCACCGGACTGCACAGCAGGAGAGCTATGAACGACTTCAGCGCCCGCGTTCGACCCCCGTGGGACCGGGCGGCAGGACCCGGTCACCGTTGCCACGCCGGCCCGATGGTGGTGCGGCCGTCCGGGACGGATCGGCGATGACCACCGCCACAGTCGCAGTGGTCGGCGAACATCCGGCGCCGCCCGTTCCGAGTCCGGACCGCGCCGCGGGACCGCTGCTCGGTCCCTATCTGGGAAGTTTCGCGACCGTGGTAGTGCTCCACATCGTCGGCGCGATAGCCGGTCTGGCGCCACTGTTGGCGGTTGTGGAACTGGGCCGGGCCGTGCTGGCGGCCGGTCCGCTCGATCACGCGCATGTGCGGTTCGTGGTGATCGCGGGCGCGGGCGGTCTTTTCGTGCGGCTGCTGTGCGAGGCAACCGCTTCCGGGATCGGGCATCTACTGGACGGCCGGGTACAGCTGGCCCTGCGGCGGCAGCTGGCCCTGCGCCTGGGCCGGGTGCCGATCGGCTGGTTCTCCCGCCGCCGCACCGGCGAACTCGCGAAGGTGGTGGGCGAGGATGTGGCCACCGTCCATCCGTTCATCGCCCACACTCCCGGTGAACTCGTCACCGCGTTCGTGGTGCCGCTGGTATCGCTGGTCTATCTGTTCACCGTCGATTGGCGGCTCACCCTCATCACGCTGATCCCGGTGCTGCTCGCAGTGGCGGTGGTGCCGTTCATGATGACCCCGGCGCGGCAGCGCGAACACGAAGAGTTCGACGCGGCCATGGGCCGGATCTCGAACTCCGTGATCGAATTCGTCCAGGGCATCGCGGTGGTGAAGGCGTTCAGCGGGACCGAACGCGCGCACCGCGAATTCCTGGTGGCGGCCGATGCGTTCGTCGCGGTCTTCCGGCGCTGGGTGCGCGGGATGTCGGTGCTCGCCGCGGCCATGCAGCTGGCCCTGTCCCCGCCGTTCGTGCTGGCCGTCGTCCTCACCGGCGGTGCCGCGCTGATCACTTCCGGCGGCCTCGCACCGGCGGACCTGGTGCCGTTCCTGCTGCTGGGACTGGGGCTCACCGCCCCGGTCGCGGCGCTGGGGCACGGTTTCGACGAGCTCCAGGCCGCCCGGCGCGCGGTCACCCGGATCCGGGAGGTGCTCGCGCAGCCGGCGCTACCGCAGCCCGCGCGGCCCCGCCCACCGGCCGGTCACCGGGTGGAGCTGCACGGAGTCCGCTTCGGCTACGAACCCGGCCGGGAAGTACTGCGCGGTATCGATCTGGTACTCGAACCGGGCACGGTCACCGCGCTGGCCGGGCCCTCGGGCAGCGGGAAATCCACGCTGGTACAGCTGCTACCGCGCTTCTTCGATCCCACCCACGGCGCGATCACGCTGGGCGGGGTCGATCTGCGCGAGATGGACGCCGCGGACCTGTACCGGTCGATCTCCTTCGTGTTCCAGGATGTCCGGCTGCTGCGCGCGTCGGTCGCGGACAATATCGCGGTGGCGGTGCCGCACGCCGATCTCGACGCCGTGGTCCGGGCCGCGCGGCTGGCGAACATTCACGATCGCATTCTCGAACTGCCACACGGATACGAGACCGTCATCGGCGCCGAGGCGGGGCTGTCCGGTGGTGAGGCACAGCGGATCGCGCTGGCCCGCGCACTGCTCGCGGACACCCCGGTACTCGTGCTCGACGAAGCGACCGCCTTCGCCGACCCGCGCACCGAACAGGCGGTGCGCACAGCGCTGGCGGCCCGGCCCGGCGAGCGGACGATCCTGGTCATCGCCCATCGCGCGGAGACCATCGCCGACGCCGACGCCGTCGCCCTGCTGGAGAACGGGGCGATCGTGGAGTACGGCAGTCCCGCCGAACTACTGGCCCGGGGCGGGAAGTTCGCCGCGTACCAGCGGTCCCGGCACACCCTGTCCGCTGAGAGCGTCACCGTCGGTGACCTGGCGCGAGGAGATCGATCCCGATGATCCGGATGCTGTTACGGGTGCTGGGCCCCGAATACGCCCGGCCGGTGCGCCGCACCGTGGCCCTGATGACGGTGACCGCGTTCGCCGAGGGACTGTCCTACGCCCTGCTGGTCCCCGTGCTCCGGGCCCTGTTCGGGAGGACTCCCGCGACTGCGTGGCCCTGGCTGATCGCGTTCGCCGGCGCCGTCGCCTGCTACGGTGCGCTGCGCTATCTCAGCGATCTCCGCGGTTTCCGGGTCGGCACCGCCCTGCTGCTGGGCCTGTACCACCGGCTCGGCGACCATCTGGCCCGGTTACCGCTCGGCTGGTACAGCACGGGCCGGGTCGGTCAGGTTTCGGTGCTGGCCGGGCGCGGCGTACTGGACGCGATGGGAGTGATCGCGCATCTACTCGCACCGTTCGTCTCCGCCTGTGTGACACCGCTGACCATCGTGGCGGTGATGCTCGCTTTCGACTGGCGCATGGGCCTCGCCGCGCTGGCGGCCGCACCGGTGGTGGCGGCGGTCCAGCTGCGGACGGGACGTTCCGCGGCGGCCACCGACGCGGAGCGCCACAGTCGCGACCAGGAGGCCACCGCGCGAGTGGTCGAATATCTCCGGGCCCAGCCGGTGCTACGGGCGGGCGGACGCAGCGGGGAACGCTTCGGGCTGCTCGACGATTCACTGCGCGGGATCGAGCGGGCAAGCCGGCGTTCCACCCTGGCGGCGCTGTCCGGCGCGGTGGGCGCCTCGCTCACCGTGCAGACGGTCTTCACCGCACTTCTGGCACTCGGCGCCTACCTGGCTCTGGGCGGCGAGATCGGGGCGGCCGAACTGCTGACGATTCTGGTGCTGGCCGCGCGCTGCGCCGAGCCCCTGCTCTCGCTCTCCGAGATCGGCGGCCGGTTGCGCAGTGCCCGTTCGGTGCTGGCGAGGTTGGATGAGCTACTGCGCACCGAACCGCTGCCGGAAGCCACCGAACCGGTCCCGCCGGCCGGTCACGGCCTGGAGTTCGATTCCGTCGTCTTCGGACACGGGCAGCGGAGGGTGATCGACGAGCTGTCGCTGTCGGTGCCGGAGGGGCAGCGGCTCGCTGTCGTCGGCCCCTCGGGCGCGGGCAAGAGCACGCTATTGCAGCTCATCGCACGGTTCCACGATGTCGATTCCGGAGCGGTGCGGGTCGGGGGTGTGGACGTCCGCGACCTCGACAGCGCTGTCGCCAGAACCCAGTTCGCCATCGTCTTCCAGGATGTCCGCCTCTTCGACGGCACCATCGAGGACAACGTCCGGCTCGGCCGGCCCGACGCCACCGCGGCCGAAGTCCGGGCGGCCGCCGAGGCGGCCCGGCTGGACGAGGTGATCGAGCGGCTGCCCGGTGGCTGGGCGGCCGCCGTGGGCGAAGGCGGCGGGCTGCTCTCCGGCGGCGAACGGCAACGGGTGTCGATCGCCCGAGCCCTGCTGAAGGACGCGCCGATCGTCCTGCTCGACGAAGTGACCTCGGCGCTGGATCCGGTGAACGAGGCGGCCGTGCACGCCGGTATCGAACGACTCGTGGCCGGACGGACAGTGGTGATGGTGGCGCATCGGCTGAGCACGGTCCGGCGGGCGGATCGGATCGTGTTCCTGGACAAGGGGCGGATCGTGGAAGCGGGGAGCCACGAGGAACTGCTGCGACGGGGCGGTCGCTATGCCGACTTCTGGGCGGTCTCCGACAGGGCGGGCGGATGATCGGCGGGGCGGCCGCCCTAATCGACCGGGCGGATCGACGGACTGCACCCCTGGGTCATCGTGACGTAGGCGGCGAGATCCTCGATGCACATCATCTCGGGATGGCTGTAGTAGATCAGTTCGAAACGGCGCTGCCGCCAGGACGTCGGGTCCATCCGGCCTTCATGGCTGGTATCGCACAGCGCTTCGAGCCGGCCCAGATCGAACGGCTCCTTACCGCGGGCGTGCGCGTCCGCGCGGACGGCTGCCAAGCGCTCTGTACGTGTCAGATCCGCTCTACCCCACACCCCCGCCGCGAAACGGCGTGCTTCTTCGAGGTCCACTGACGCTCTCCTACCTGCCCGCGGGCCCGGTCCCAGCCGGAAGGCTGGTTTAACCACGAGAAGTTCTGGGTACGAGTCTAGGCCGTCGACAGCGGTGCCGCATCGCCGATTCCCGAGTACGCCTCGAAAGACCCGCGCACCCTGGGGATTCTACGGTTCACCGGACGAGGTCTCCGCGTATTCGCCGGAGCCGCACCGGAAACGAGGGCCGCACGCCCGAGGGTACCGATGCTCATATCGCCGGCGGCCGACAGCGCCCGCCCGGTCGCGTCCCGGACGGGTCCGCCGGTGGATCATCGGCGCTCCAGGCGGACCTCGCGCCACGGAGGCGCACTGCCCAGCAGCTCCGGGCGTCCCCCGGACAGGAACCGGTCGAAGAAGGCCAGGGTGTACGCGGCGACGATCTCGTGGCCGCGCGTACCCCCGATGGGCCCCGACAGACCGAGTCGCTCCGCCAACGGTGTCCACGCGGGCGCGTCGGTGAAGTTCACATGGAACATCCCCGGGATCTCCACGTGGTATCCGTGTCCGGGGGGGCTCGCGGCGAACACCTCACGCTGGGTGGTGATCGTTTCGGTGATCTCGCGGTCGGGCCAGCCGCCACTGCGGTCGCGTTCGAGGAGAATGGATTCGGCGTCACGGGTCAGCCACATACTCGGCTGCCGCAGACCGTCACGTACGACATCGGCGGTCATCGCGGCGTCCATCATCGAGCAGGCGCGCAGCCGCCGATCGGCGTGGCAGGCCTGGCCGACCGTCATCGCGCCGAGGGAGACCCCGAACGCCCCGGCCCTGTCCAGGTCGAGGCGGCCGGTCAGCACGCCCTCCGGATCGGCGGCGTTCAACCGGGTCAGCTGATCGAGCGCGAACCCGATGTCCTGCGCGAGATACGGAACGAGACCGCCGGGCAGTTCGGCGTAACCGAGCGCGGGAGCGGGAGCGGCCGGGGTGAGGCTCTGCTGGACCGCCGGATACACCCGGTCCTTCACCAGGCCGGCGACCGTACGTCCGTCGGGGAACACGGTGGCGGCCGACGTGTACGGCTGGTCGAGGCCCACTACGACGAAGCCGTGCGAGACCAGCCGCTCCACCTGGAACATATTGGATTGCCGGAATGCGTTGAGGCCGGATACGAACACCAGTACCGGATAGGCAGGGTGCGCCGCCGCCACCGGAGGACGCCGGGTGGCGTGGGTGGGGACCTCGTCCCAGAAGTCGAAGACGAAACCCGGGGCACCGAGCAGCGGGCCCGCCGCGGCCGAGAGTTCCCGCGCGTCCTCCACATAGGGCGCGGTGGGTGCGGCGGTTCCGGCCTCGGCCGGATACCAGACCTGCGCCATCAGCTCGCGGCGGGCGGCCGGGTCGGGGTCGAAGATCTCCCGGCGAGCATCGTCACGCCAGTGGTAGGTCACGGTGCCGATCACGTACGGACCGCCGGGCTCCGGCAGTCCGAACACCGGGACCGCGACAGGTGTCGCCACCGAGACCGCGAAAAGGGCTACACCCGAGCCTGTTCCGAGTACGCGCAGCCGGCGGGCGGGACTTCCGGTACGGGCGACCCCCAGCGCCCACACCACCGCCAGGGCAACCGACAGGGCGTAGGCGGGAACCATCGGCCAGCGATAGCCGTCGGCGGCCGCCTGGGCGACGGCCGCGAGCGGCGCGAGCAGGGCGATATGCCGCGACAGGCGGCGCGGCCCGCCGCGCCGCGCTACCGCCGGCGCGATCAGGCCCGCGGCGTTCGCCGCCCACAGCAGGATCTCGGCCGCCATCGACTCTTCCTTCCGGCGAATCGCGCCGGAGGATCCGGCCGGCGCGGACCCACTATTGAACGGCGGGGTCGGGGCGATCTAGGAAGAATGTTCCCCACGCCTGGTGGCGGCGCATCGAGAACGGGTTCAGTACCTTGCGCGTCAGCGTCGCGGGCGTGACACCGACAAAGCTCGACATATCCCGGCCGAGATGGGACTGATCGGTATACCCACAGGACGCGGCGATATCGGCGGCGGACCCGCCGGCCACCAGCCCGTCGACCGCGTGCCGGAACCGGACCAGCATCGCGGCCCGTTTGGGAGTCAGCCCGATCTGGGCGTCGAATCGCGCCCACAACCGTTTCCGGCTCCACCCACACGCTTCGGCGAGTTCACCGACCCGGACCTGCCCGCGACTCGTGACGATGCGCTGCCAGCTGACTGCCACCTCCGGGTCCACCGCCCGGGCCGGATCGTCGCGTCCGGCCAGAGCCGCCTCCATGAGCGCGAACCGCTGTTCCCAGGTCGCGGCGGCGGCGAGCCGTTCCCGCAACTGCCGCGCCCGCGCTCCCCACAGATCGGTCAGCTCGACAACGGTCCCGTCCAACTCGGCGGGCGCCGCCCCCAGCAGCGAGTACGCCTGGACCGGCGACAGCCGCACCTCGACACAGGCGGGCCGGTCACCACTGACCCGCATGACACCACTGGCGCAGCCCGCGACGAAGGCGGTGAGTCGCCGCCGGCCGCCCGGGCCTTCGACGCCGAGCCCACCACCTCCGAATTCGACCACCACGGTGACCGCCGGGATATCGGCGACCCGCAGGTCCAGACCGGACGCGCTGTGGTCACGGAAGCCGATCATCGCCGCCCGGCGCCCCGGCACGACACGCGACGGTGGCCCGATCTCCCACTCGACACCCGTATCGCTGTCGGACGAACTCACCTGCACACCACCAGGCTAGCGGGGCCTGCGCAGGTGAGGAGCCGCTCGGCTCGCCACTCCTGCCCATGGGCGATCCGGGCGCAGCCCGGTGATCCGCCGATCGGCCCGAAAGGCGCGGTGCACATGGCATCGGATATCCGGCAGCCGCCGGCGTGCGCGACCACTCCTGTGGACCGCGGTCACGGCAGCAATCCCGGAACCCGGGGTCAAGTGGTGGACCGGCGGGCCGGCCCGGGTGAGCCGCCCCGCCGGTCGCGGGCAGTCGGCGGACGCGCACCGGGCGTACGCGAAGTCCACCCGGGCCTGCGAGCCGCCGATGGGTTCAGTTCCGGGCAGTACCGCTCGTCGCGGTACCGCGCCCGCCGAAGGGCCGTCCGCCGGATCCGGCGATGGGACTCACCGCCCGGCACTCGATGCACGACCGGCTCGTCCGCTCCGGGACATGCTGCCCGGGCGGATATATCGCGGATACGGGCGGAGAATCCGGCGAGAAAAGCGGCATCCCTCTCTCCTGTCCAGGAGCGGTGCGTGCGTTCTGCGGCGATATCCGATCATTGTCCGACCAGTAGCCAATATCTCCTCCCGGCTTACGGGTGTCAAGCGAAGGAGAGGTTGCGGAACGGCCACGGGTCGACCAAATGCCATTTGAACGGCCAATAAGCAAAGTCGAAGCCCGCACCACCGGCCCGCGACAGTAGATTGCCTATTGTTAGCTCACGCAATGTAGCCGAGTTTGTCCGGGTTGGTGACCGAGTAGATCCCGGCGACGGTTCGATCGGCGGCGATGTCCAGCACGATCACCGCCAGGGGCGATCCACCGCTGAATACGACCGCCCCCGGGTCGCCGCTGACCGTACGCCGGCGCACCTGGACATCGGCCAGTCCCCGCCGGGCGATATTCGCGAAAAGCTCGGCCACCGCCGGTGCGCCGCGCACCGGCCGCAGACTGGTGCGCGGCCCCTTGTCACCACCGTCGGTCCACAGAGTGACATCCGGCGCGAGCACCGCCAGCAACTCCTCGATATCACCGCCCATCGCCGCGACGACGAACCGTTCGGTCACCTCGCGGCACTCGCGCGGATGGGCCCGGGTACGCGGTCGGCGCGCCTGCACGTGTTCGCGGGCCCGGTGGGCGATCTGGCGCACCGCGGCCGGGGCGCGATCGAGCATCTCGGCGATCTCGGTGTGCCGGTACCCGAACACCTCGTTGAGCACGAAAACCGCCCGTTCCAGCGGAGTCAGCGATTCCAGGACCACCATGACGGCCATCGAGAAAGCCTCGGCGCGCAGCACTGCGTCGGGCCCCTCGTCACCGGATGCGGCGACCAGCGGTTCGGGCAGCCACTGACCGATGTACTCTTCGCGCCGTCTGCTCAGCGCCTCTCGGCGCACCAGTGCGTGGTTCACCGCCATCCTGGTCAGATAGGCCCGCGGGTTGTCGATCGGAGCAGCGCCGGACCCGCCGGCCCGCCGGATCCAGGCCAACCACACCTCCTGCAACACGTCCTCGGTGTCGGCCACCGTACCGAGCATCGTGTAGACCACCGAGAACAACAGTTCGCGGTAGCCCAGAAACATATCGGCCGCCACGTCCATATCGGTGTCCCGATCCCGCGCGGACCCGGTCACGGTCGCGCCCTCTCGGCCGTGCGCTGCCCGGGTCCCATCCCGCGGGCGAAGCGTGTTGCGACGCCGTGCATCTCACTCGCCTCCACCACTTTCCGCCGCGGTCGTACCGGAATGCGGGTCCCGGTGCCGCAGCACCTCGCTCGACAGGAATTCGGCCCGGTGTTCTCGCGTGCCCAGGGCCGGGCGGTCATCACCGGTGCGATCCCGGTGCCAGACAACGCTGTCCACGAAATGGTTGTCGAACCTGTCCTGCGTGTCGAGGATTTCGCGGGGATCGGCCGCACCCTGGCGTATCCGGTCGCCGAGCCGAAAGTACTCGAATCGCTCGATCCCCGGGGTGAAGGTCACCAGCACGTGCGCGGGGCCGTCCGCGGTCGCCGCCCACGCGTGCGGCATATACGGAGGGATCAGCAGGAAATCGCGCGCCGCCAAGTCGACGATCTCGTCTCCGGCCAGCACCCGCAACGTTCCGGCCAGGACGAAGAACAGTTCCGCCGACCCGGTGTGGAAATGCGGCGGCGGCCCTTCGGCCCCGGCTGGAAGAAATGTTCTGTTGGCGCTGAACCGCCCCCGGGTCGTCTCGTGGTCGGCGTAGAGCCACACACCCATCGTGTCCAGCCGTTCGGCCTCGGCGGCGCGAACCAGTAGCGCCGGCTCCCGATCGCTCGGGTTCATTCGTTTCTCCTGTTCGTTCGGTCGTGGGTCACGGTTTCGGCCGACCGGCCCGGCGCTCATCCGCGCCGCTCCTGCCGGACACCGCGCCGCCAGACATCGGCGATATCGCGGGTGACGGAGATATCGCCGAGCGGATCTCCGTCGACCAGCAACAGGTCCGCGCGCAGCCCCGGGGCGATCCGGCCCCGATCGGTCAGCCCGAAACAACGGGCCGGCCCGCTGGTCGCCGCGGCGAGTGCCGCCCGGTTGTCGAGCCCGGCCTCGGTGAGCAGCACCAGTTCCCGATGCAGCGCGGACCCGTGCGGCGGGTCGAAGGGGGTGGCGTCGGTCCCGGCGAGCAACGGCACCCCGGCCGTGTGCAGTGCCCGCGCCGCGGCCAGCGCAGCGGTCACCGATCCCGGCGGCGCGCAGCCACTGCCCGCCGCCCGCCCCTCGGTGCCGGCCTCGAAGTACGCCAGGGTGCTCACCACGAAGACGTCCGCGGCGCGGACTTTCTCGGCCAGCCGATCGGCGGCCCGGTCACCCGGGCACAGATCGGACCAGACGTGCGCCAGCCCATCGGCTCCTATATCGAGCGCGATCTCGGTTTCCCGGGCGGTGATCGCGTGAGCGATGACCAGCAGCCCCGCCCGGTGTGCCGCGTCGGCCAGCGCGGTGAGAGTCGCGATATCCGGCACCGGCAGCCGTGTGTTGTGGACTGTTCCGTCGTCGATGACGATTTTGAAGTAATCCGCCCCCTCACGGACCCGGGCGGACACGAAATCCACCGCTCGCGCCGGCGAATCGATGGTGTCGACCTTCGTATCCGCGGTGATACCCGGAATGCCGGCCGCGCCCATGAGCGCGATCAGCTGGGTCGGATGTCCACCGGTGGCGGTCGCGAGGGTGCCGGCGCTGCGCAGATCGGCCACATCGTCGCGGGTGGCGGCCAGATGCCGCTGTGCGGGCAACACGGTCGGCGGACAGAACATATCCAGTTCGGTGGTGACCCCGAAGGTGAGCGCTTGCGCGAGACCGCCTTCGAAGACATGGGTGTGGGCATCGATCAGGCCCGGAAGCAAAGTCTTGCCGGTACCGTCGACCACCGTGTCGACGGGCGCGCCGTCCGGTTCGGCGAGGGTGTCCCCGACGATCAGCACATCGGTTCCGGACCGCACCCGGTCGCCATCGAAGACCTGGGCACCGCGCACGAGGGTGCGGTGCCGCGGGGCGGCCGGGGCCCCGGACGTGGACCCACAGCTCACCGCAGCCGTGGCCGCGGCGAAAGCGAGGGTGTTGCCGATGAACCGCCGCCGGTCGATCCCGCTCAACGCGCGACATCCAGTTCCGGCACCTCTGCGACGACGCGGCCGGCACGGCCCACCGGAGCCGTATGCGCCGGCCTACGTACCGCGTGAGTTCGCCCGACAGAGCCAGGGCGGTCGTGGTGGCCCGGTATGCCGGGCTTCGGTATCTGGATCATCACTGGACTCCTCAGGGGTTTCCACCAAAGACCCGGCGGGCACCGAGAGCGTGATGTGCAGTGATGCAGATCACATCATGACGGCTACCGGCCACGCCTCCCGCGGTGCCTCGGCCGGCCCGGTCCGCGCGAGTGCGGATATTCCGCCGGAAATGGCGGATGTCCCGCCGCCGCCATTGCCCTAACTTTCACGACGACGGCCGCGGAACAGAGAGGGATCCCATGGCTTTCGCACCTACCTTCGATATCCAGCTCACCGACGCCGATCTGCGCGAGCAGTTGCGCACCGATGTGCTCTGGGGTCTGTCCGGCCCGCGGAAATGGCTTCCGCCGAAATGGTTCTACGACGCCCGCGGAAACGCTCTGTTCGACCTCATCACCGGGCTGCCGGAGTACTACCCCGCCCGCACCGAACGCGAATTGTTGCGTACCGCGGCCGATGAGATCGCCCGGTACGCCTCGGGCGCGACCGAACTGGTCGAATTGGGTTCGGGTTCCTCCGAGAAGTCCCGGCTGTTGCTGAACGCTCTCACCGCCCACGGCTCGTTGTGCTCCTACGTGCCACAGGATGTCTCCGAAACCGCGTTACGGGCCGCGGCCGATTGGACCAGCGGCCAATTCCCGCATCTGGCCGTACACGGCGTCGTCAGCGATTTCACCACCATGCTCGCCGCACTTCCACACGGCGGCCGCCGGCTGGTCGCGCTGCTCGGCGGCACCCTGGGAAATCTGCCGCCGTTCGAACGCACCGCATTCCTCGGCGAGCTGCACCGGGTGCTCGCTCCCGGCGAACAGTTGCTCGTCGGGGTGGGGCTGGTCACCGACCCCGCCGTGATGATTTCGGCCTACGACGACGCCGCCGGGGTGACCGCGGAGTTCAACCGCAATATGTTGCACGTCCTGAACGACCGGCTCGGCGCCGATTTCGATCCGCTCGCATTCGCTCATCTCGCGGTATGGGACCCGGATCTGGAATGGATCGAAATGCGCCTGGCGGCCACCGAGGCGATGCGGGTGACGATCCCCGATCTGGGTCTCGTGGTCGATTTCGCCGCCGGCGAGCAGTTGCGCACGGAGATCTCGGCGCAGTTCCGGGTGCCCGGCCTCCGCGCCGAGCTGGCTGCCGCCGGGTTCCGCATGCGCCATGCCTGGACCGACCCCGCCCAACGGTTCGCGCTGGTACTGGCCGACAGGTGACGCGGCCGCGCCACCGCAGCTCCCGCCCTCGATGTCGTCTGAGGGGCTCCGGCGCGCGCGGCGCCGGCGGGCGGGCCCGGCAACGCCGGGTGATCGCGTGGAGCCGGAACGGACCGCCTCATCCACGAACGGCGACCTCGCCGGGCGTGGCGGGCACCCCGCGCTCCCGATACCAGATCATCCCGCTCAGCACCGCCCCGGCAGCCGTCACCGCCGCGGCGACCGGATAGATGTGCCGCAGTCCGGCGGCGTCCATGGTGCGGCCGCCGAGCCAACCCGCCGCGGCCGCCGCGAGCTGGTAGGCCGAAGCGTTCACCGCGATCGCGAGCGTGGGTGCGCCGGTGGCGGTCTGCAGGATGCGCGCTTGCATACCGGGCACCACGGCGAACGCCATGGCCCCCAGGACGAAAACCAGCACCGCGACAGCGCCGGTGATCCCACCGACCACCCAGGTGAGCAGCAGTGTCGCCACCGACAGCATGAGCATGGCGGGCTGCGAGGACAACAGCGCCCGATCGGCGATCCGGCCGCCGAGCAGATTTCCGGTGATGGCGCCGACCCCGTAGACGAGTAGCAGGACGGGTACGGCTCCGGCCGCGAACCCGGCGATATCGGTGAGCAGCGGTGCGAAATAGGTGAACACCATGAGCGCCCCCGTATTGCCCACCGCGGTGACGGCGATGGCGAGTTGCACTCGGCGATCGGTGAACACCCGCAACTCGGTCGCGACCGGGGACCGCGAGCCGGGCACATCGGCGACCCAGCGCGCCACCAGCAGCAGGCCGGCGAAGCAGACGGCGGCTATCGCGGCGAAGGTGGCCCGCCAGCCGTAGGTGGTACCCACGACGGTGCCCAGCGGCGCGCCCAGCACCATCGCCAGGTTCATGCCGAGGACCAGTTTCGCGACCGTCGAACCCTGCTTCTCCGGTGGCTGCGCCGAGGTCGCGGCCACGATCGCGGTGGCGAAGAAGGTGGCGGTCACGAAGGCGGTGACCACCCGCGCGACGAAGAGCAGTCCATACAGCGGCGCCAGTGCCGACGCCACGTTTCCCGCGACGGCCACCGCGAGTAGTGCCAGCAACAGCGGTTTTCTCCGGAATCGCGCGGTGAGCGCGGTGAGCAGCGGACCGCCGACGATCATGCCGACGGCGTAGGCGGTGACGAGCAACCCGGCGGCGGGTACGGACACCGCCAGATCATCCGCGATATCGGGCAGGATTCCGGCGACCACGAATTCACCGGTGGTGATTCCGAAAACACAGAGTACGAGGGAAAACAGATTCGGCTGCACAGCGAACCATCGATCCGTTCTTGCGTTTCCGCACGCGCGGAAACGACAGCAGTTGACAGGGGATTGCTCAGCTGAACACCGCGCCGGTCGATTCCGGCGCGGTGTGGATCCGCTTCCCAGCTTGCCCCGCGCCTTCACCCGGCGGCAACGACCCGGCGATTCGCATCGGCGTAGATTGATAACATGCCGGTTATCGATTCTTCGGATACAACGGTGACGAACGGCGACGATCCCACCCCGCACCAGCTCCGATTGCTGCTGACACTGGCCGAGGAATTGCATTTCGGGCGCGCCGCGCGCCGCCTCTATCTCACCCAGCCGGCGCTGAGCCAGCAGATCCGCGCGCTGGAGGACCGCTTACGAGTCCGGGTGTTCCAGCGCACGAGCAGACACGTCGAACTCACCGAGGCCGGACGGGAACTGCTCCCGTACGCCCGCCGCGTGGTGACCGCCGCCGACGACCTGCGCCGCGCGGCATATCACCTGACCACCGGCGACGACACACTGCGGATCGGGGTGTGCGAGAGTTTCGGCTCGCTACCGGAGATCCGTGCTGTGCTGGACGCCTTCGCGAACCCGCAGCCGCAGGTGCGGGTGCTGGATACCTTCACCGCGCAGCTGACCGCCCTCGAACGCGGCGAAATCGATGCCGCCTTCGTCCATCTCCCGGTCCCCGCGGGTCTCCACGCCCAACCGCTCGTGGTGGAACCCCGCCTGGCGTGCCTTTCGGCCACCGACCCGCTCGCCACCCGCGCCACCCTCTGCCTCGCGGACCTCGCGGAGCACCCGGTCGCGGAGATGTCACCGTCCACCTTCCCCGAGGGCCGCGGGTTCTGGACCGCGGATCCCCGGCCGGACGGTGCCCGCGTCCGGCTCGCCGGAAGCCACGGCCGCACAGTCGAATCCCTGCTGAGCACGGTGGCGCTCACCCGGGCGGTCGCCTTCGTCCCCGCGACGGCAGCCCGGCTGTATCCCCGGCCCGACCTCGCGTATATCCCGGTCACCGACCTGTCACCCTGCACCTTCGCCCTGGTCTGGAGCGAGATGACCGCGCAGCTGCCGCGTTCGGAGCGGCTGCGCGCGGCGGTGGCCACGATCGCCCCACGCGGCTGACGTGCCCTCGTATCCGGACCGGTCAGCGGAA
>NZ_BAGJ01000268.1 GCF_000308775.1 Nocardia testacea NBRC 100365 | reverse complement strand
GTCGCGTTCCTGGCCCTGCTGCTACCGCCCGGGCTGGGGGCGGAACCGGTCTTCGGCGCGAGCGTGCCGCTGTTCGTCCCGTGGGTCCTCGCCGGTGCCCTGGCACTCGGGGCCGGGTGGGCGATGATGCGGTGGCACGGCACGCCCGGGTGGGGCGATCGGCATCGTCTGTGGGTGGTCGGGGGGATCCTCACCGGTCACACCGCGTTCATGATGCCCGCGTCGCCGGTCGCCGTGGTCACCGGCGCGGTAACCCTCGCCCTGGAGGTGGCACTGCTGTGCGCGCTGGCGCGACGACTGCCGATCCGGTGAGGGGCACAGCGCGCCGAAGGGCGCGCCGGCGGCCCGGCCGCGCGACAGGGCGAGGTTCACGGTCGGGGTCCGTGAGACTCGGTCGCGGGGGGCTCGGCACGTAATGCGGCCAGCGCGAGCCGGGCGTAGCGGCGCCAGATAACGGGATCCCGGATATCGAGATCGATCAGGGCGCGCGCCGCACCGGAGACCAAGACCTGGATATCCATTCCCGTGGCATCCGCGCGCAGGCTGCCCTGCGCCCGACCCAGCGCCAGAATCTGTTCCAGCTGCTGTTCGAGGCGTTCGTCACCGAAGCCTTCGACCCCACTGAGGACCTCGATCATCAGCCGGTCCTCGGCCAGCCGGGTGGTGACCTGTTCCAGCAGCGCCTCGAGCGCGCGGTAGGCGTCGGTACGCGCCGCCTCGCCGGCGTCGGTGGCGAGCTGGTGGAACCAGTCGAGGTGCATCCGCGCCAGCGCGCGCACCAGGTCGGATTTGGTGGGGTAGCTGCGGTAGACGGTCGCTTTGCCCACGCCGGCCCGGGCGGCGACCTGTGGGATGGTGGCCCCGATACCGTGCTCGGTGAACACCTCGATCGCCGCGTTCAGCACGCGTTCGTGGTTCTGCCGGGCATCGGCCCGGCGCCCGGCCCAACTCTCGGTGTCGGTGTTCGTCGCATTCCGCTCGGAAGTCGGCATGGTGGTCATCGTGCCCCGTGCGTGCCGGCCGGACCCGCGCATTCGAAATGCGACCCACGTCTCATCACGGGGGTCGAGGTGAGTTGCTCCACATCTACCTCCCTGAAGTGGACCCTCGAGTCCGGTTGCTCTTACCCTCGAGCATAACCGGACCATATGGTCCACATAATCACGTGGAGGAGCACGCATGGCGTGGCAGTTGTTCCGGCTCGGCCGGTGGTCGTTCGTCCACCGCAGGGTGGTGGCGGCCGTCTGGGTGGCGTTGCTGGCCGTCCTCGCGGTCGGGGCGGCGACATTGTCGGGGAAGACAAGCGAGAAGTTCGAGCTACCCGGGATCGAATCCACGCAGGCGTTCGAGTTGATCGAGGAACGCAGCCCGCAGGCGAAGCCCGACGGCGCGACCGCCCGGGTGGTGTTCGAGGCGCCCCCGGGCCGGACGCTGACCGAACCCTCCTACAGCGCGGCGATCACCGCGGCACTGCGCGGGCTGACCACCGAGAACGTGCAATCGGTGACGGATCCGGTCACCGGGGGCACCATTTCCGAAGACGGCCGGGTCGGCTATGCCGCGGTCGGCTACAGCAAGACATCCAATGAACTCCTCGATTCCGACCGCGCCGCGCTGGAGGATGCCGCGCACGCCGCGCAGGACGCGGGCCTGCACGTCGCCGTCGGCGGTGACGCGCTCACCGAATTCGAGATGCCCCTGGCCGAGGTGATCGGCATCGCGGTCGCGCTGGTGGTGCTCGCGATCACCTTCGGATCGCTGGTGGCCGCCGGGATGCCGCTGCTGACCGCGCTCGTCGGGGTCGGCATCGGAATGCTCGCCATCACCACGCTGACCGGGTTCGTCGAACTCGGCTCGGTGACCCCGGCGCTGGGCACCATGCTCGGGCTGGCGGTCGGCATCGACTACGCGCTGTTCATCATGTCCCGGTACCAGAGCGAGGTCCGCGCGGGCCGCTCACTCGAGGAGGCCGCCGGTCGCGCGGTCGGCACCGCCGGGTCCGCGGTGGTCTTCGCCGGGCTGACCGTCGTCATCGCCCTGGTCGGCCTGGCCGTGTGCAATATCGGGTTCCTCACCCAGATGGGTCTGGGCGGCGCGTTCACCGTCGCGATCGCCGTGCTCATCTCGCTCACTCTGCTGCCGGCCATACTCGGCTTCGCCGGCGACAAGGTCATGCGTGGCCGTCCCCGCTACCTGGCGAAGGAAACCGGTGGCGCGGAATTCCGCACCCACGGCCGCCGCTGGGTGGAGGGCATCTCCCGGCGCAAATGGAGCGCGCTGGCCGCTGGTATCGCCCTGGCCGTCCTGGCCGCCGTGCCGATGGCGTCCATGCAACTGGCGCTGCCCGACGACTCCAGCAAGCCCGCGGGCAGCGATGCCCGGGTGGCCTACGATCTGATCGCCGACAATTTCGGCGCGGGCGCCAACGGCCCGCTGGTCGTGGTCGTCGACACCGCGAACTCTCCCGACCCGGCCGGGGCCGTACAGACGGCCACCGACCACCTGCAGGCACTGGCCGCGCGGGCGGGCTCCGATATCGCCGCCGTCGTCCCGGCGGTCACCCGTGCCGGTCCGCAGGCCCAGCAGGCCTTCACCCGGCAACTCGCGACGGTCCGATTCGCCACTCTCACAGTGGTCCCCGGATCCGGCCCCTCGGATCAGGCCACCAAGGATCTCGTGGCCGAAATCCGCAGCGCCCTCGCCGGGCTGCCCGCCGAGACCGGAGCCCGCGCGCTGGTCACCGGTCAGACGGCGGTCGGGGTCGATATCGCCGACAAATTGACCAAGGTGTTCCCGATCTACCTCGCCGTGGTGGTGGGGCTCGCGATCTTCCTGCTGATCGCGGTATTCCGCTCGATCTGGGTCCCGATCAAGGCGGCGCTGGGCTTCCTGCTCTCGGTCGGTGTCTCGCTCGGCGCCACCGTCGCGGTGTTCCAGTGGGGTTGGCTGAATCAGCTCATCGGCCTCGACAGCACCGGCCCGGTGCTGTTCATCCTGCCGATCCTGCTGACCGGCATCCTGTTCGGTCTCGCCATGGACTACGAGGTGTTCCTGGTCAGCCGGATGCGCGAGGCCTACGTGCACGGGGCGCCCGCCCGCCGCGCCGTGCTCGAAGGCTTCACCCACAGCGCCCGCGTGGTGGTCGCCGCCGCGATCATCATGGTCGGGGTCTTCGCCGGATTCGCGCTCACCGACGACGTCATCCTGAAGACCATCGGTTTCGCGCTCGCGGTCGGTGTGCTCGCCGACGCTTTCCTGGTGCGAATGCTCATCGTCCCCGCGTTCATGTTGATCGTGGGCGAGCGGATCTGGTGGATGCCGAGGTGGCTGGCACCGCTGGTGCCCACCTTCGATATCGAAGGCGAGAAGCTCACCGAACGCCTCGACGGTGGCGCCGGAGATTCCGCCGCGGAACGGGTCCTGGCCTCCCACTGATCCGGTCCGGCAGCGCGCTGGTCCATTGCCCGGACGGTCGGATCGGCCCGCGGGCCGCAGAATTCGGCGCTGCCGCGGTCGCCTTGGAGAAGGGCGACCGCGGTCCGGGCACGTTCCCGACCAGCGGCCACCACCCCCACTCGCCCAGCGCCTCCGGCCGCGTTCGGCACTTTCGCGTCGCGGCGAGACCGCGCTCCGACGCAGGGCTACACCGGAGCCCCGGCGGGCGAGGGCCGGGCCGGGTGTGCGAACGACGACTCGCCGACGCCGGTGGATCCACCCGCGTGGCCGAGGGGCGGCGCCCGCGGTTCCCCGCCCCGATTCGCCGGGGCACAGCACCGCGATTCGGCTTGACCTGGAGTGCACTCCAACTTCTAGCCTGTGCTCATGCGATTCGCGTTCAAGACCTCACCGCAGGACACGACCTGGGCCGATATGCTGGCCGTCTGGCGGGCCGCCGACGATATCGAGATCTACGAATCCGGATGGACCTTCGACCATTTCTATCCGATCTTCTCCGATTCCACCGGGCCGTGCCTGGAGGGCTGGACGACCCTGACCGCCCTGGCGCAGGCCACCGAACGTTTGCGGCTCGGCACCATGGTGACCGGCGTGCACTACCGGCATCCCGCAGTGCTGGCCAATATGGCCGCCTCGCTCGACATCATCTCCGGCGGCCGGCTCGAACTCGGGATCGGCGCCGGCTGGAACGAGGAGGAGTCCGGCGCCTACGGGATCCCGCTCGGCACCGTCAGCGAGCGCATGGACCGGTTCGAGGAGGCCTGCCAGGTACTCATCGGGCTCTTGAGCCGGGAAACCACCGATTTCGACGGCAAGTTCTATCAGCTGACCGGCGCCCGCAACGAGCCCAAGGGCCCGCAACGCCCGCATCCGCCCATCTGTATCGGCGGCAACGGGGAGAAACGCACCCTCCGGATCACCGCCCGCTATGCCCAGCACTGGAATTTCGTCAACGGCACCACCGCGGAATTCGCGCGCAAGCGCGAGGTACTGGCCGCGCACTGCGCCGATATCGGCCGCGATCCCGAGGAGATCCTGCTCTCGGCACAGCGGCGGCTCGATCCCCGGCTCGGCTACCCGGAGCTGATCGAGTGGGCGGCCGCGCTGGGCGCCGAAGGGCTGGATCTCGCGATCATCTATCTGCCGCCGCCGCATGATCCGGCAGTCCTGGAGCCGTTGGCCGAGGCCATCCGGGATTCCGGGCTCGCGTCGTAACCGGCCCCGGACCGCTCGCCGCCGTATCCGCCTGAACCGTTGTGCGCCGTGGAGGCGAATTCGGCGGAGGGATCGAAGGATGCGGTACCCGTAGGTCCGGCGGGGTGTCGGCGGCGGCGATACCGAACCCCGGGCAACGGCGCGCGGGAGAAGGTGCCGTACCCGGCGGGGACGACCGGACGGGGCCGGCGCCGGCCGCGCGGCCCGGTTTCCGGACGCGACCGGACACACCGACGGCGAGCGCGATCGGGTGTCCAGCGACGACCGGGCGCCGGGCAACCGAGCGACGACCCGCCGACGGCACGGCACCGGCCCCGTCGTGCCCGGCCGGTCGGATCGCTCGGTACGCCCGGATGCGGACGCGCTCAGGTGCGGGCGATGACCCGCTCGGCGAACCGCGACAGGTTCGCGATCTTGGTGTCCAGGCTCTCGGTGTCCTGCTCACGGGTGTAGGGATTACGGAATCCCACGATCACATCGGTGACGCCCTTGTCCTCCAAGCGCTTCACGCCGTCGACGGTGAACCCGTCGACCGAGATGACGTGCACTTCGAAATCGTCGCGCGTGCCGTATTCCGCGCGCAACACGTCGAGTTCGGCGAGCAGCCGGTCCAGTTCGGCCGGATCGCCTCCGGCGTGCATCCAGCCGTCACCGAGCCGCGCGGCCCGGCGCAACGCGGGACGGCTGTGCCCGCCGATGAGCAGCGGAATCGGTTCGGTGGGTACCGGCGCGATCTTGATCGCTGGCAGGTCGAAGAACTCTCCGTGGTATTCGAAATACCCACCGGCGGTGAGGCCGCGGACGATGTCGAGACATTCGTCCATCCGCTTGCCGCGCTTGTCGAAGGGCACATCGAAGATCTCGAAATCGTCGGGCCACGGGCTGATCCCGACACCCAGTCCGAGCCGGTTGCCGCTGAGTGCGGCCACCGAGGCCGCCTGCTTGGCCACCAGTACCGGCGGGCGGATCGGCAGCTTCAGGACGAACGGGGTGAACCGCAGGGTGGTGGTGGCCGCTGCCAGGGCGGCGGCGAGCACGAAGGTTTCGATGAACGGCTTGTCCTCCAGGAACTCCCGGCTGCCGTCGAGAGTATAGGGATAGGTGGCGTCGGAATCGCGCGGATAGGCGATGCTGTCGGCCAGCACCATCGAGGTGTACCCGGCCGCCTCGGCGGCCTGCGCCAAGGGGACGTAATAGGACGGATCGGTCATGGTCTCGGCGTAGGTGAACCGCATAATCGGCCTTTCTGCTGATCGGTCGACTGAAGTAGAACACGTGCTAGTTTTTCGCGATGACAAAACTGATCATCGCTCTGCACGGCACCGGCCTCGACGCCCGGCTCGCCGCGCCGGAACTGCGGAACGCCCTGGCCGCCGCGGGCGCGACCGCCGTCGCGCTGAATCTCGACGACGCCGATGTGGCACCGGCGATGATGCGCTTCGGCCCGGCCGCGCGGATCACCGCGCTCGTCTCGGTATGGACCGAGGGCGACCCCGCCGCCGCTGTCGGCACAGTGGCCGACGCGGCGGAGGAACCCGCACCGCACGCCTACCGGGTCCGCGAGCACGTCCGGCTGGACCCGCTGCCGGTACCCGACGGCACCCGCAGCGACGCCCTGGCCGATATCGCGCTGCTCCGCCGCCCCGAGTCGATGCCCCGGGCGGAATACCTGCGGTACTGGCTGGTCCACCACACCCCGATCGCGATCCGCACCCAGAACACCGTGGCCTATATCCAGAACGTCGTCGAGGAAACGCTCACCCCGGCGGCACCGGAGATCGCGGCCGTTGTCGAGGAACATTTCCCCATGGCCGCGATGACCGACCCGCACGCGTTCTACGGCAGCGGTGGCGACCAAGCCGAACTCGACCGCCGGATCACCGAACTGATGGCCAGCGTCGCCCGCTTCGGCGCGGACACCGGACTCGACCTGGTACCCACCAGCCGCTACCACTGGAACCTCTGAGCACGCGGCTCCACGGAGGCCGCCGGCGCTGCCCCGGTTCGCTCACCGGACCCGCGACCGTGCCCGGGAAAACGCTGATCGTCGATACTCGAACCCTCCCGCGGTTCGACGAACCAGCCAGACCCTCGCATCGGAGCCGGTATGACCCCTGTCAGCAGCCCGCAACACGTCCGTGTGTCCGTCCGGGACGCAGTGGCCACCGTCGTCCTGGACCGCCCGCCCGCGAATGCCTTCGATCCCGGGCTCATCGCCGAACTGCGCACCGCCCTGGAGCCGCTCGCGGTGGACCCCGAGGTGCGGTGCCTGGTCGTGCGCGGTACCGGCCGGTTCTTCGTCGCGGGCGCTGATATCCGCGTGATGCGTGACCTGACCGAGGAAACACAGCGGGCGATGCGGCCGTGGATCGATATCGCGCGGTTGCTGGAAACCGCGCCGAAGCCGGTGCTGGCGGCGATCAACGGTCATGCGCTCGGCGGCGGCGCGGAACTGACCCTGGCCTGCGATATGCGGGTGATGACCGAATCGGCGACCATCGGCTTCCCGGAGATCGACCTCGGCCTGTTCCCCGGCGCGGGCGGCAGTCAGCGCCTGCCCCGGCTGCTCGGCACGCACCGGGCGAAATTGCTCATGCTCGAGGGCACCCGGCTGCCCGCCGCGGAAGCACTGCGCATCGGGCTGGTGGACGAAGTCGTCGCGGACGCGCGCTTCGACGACCGGATCGGCGAGCTCGCCGCCGCCTTCGCCGCCAAACCGACCCGGACCGTCGGACTGCTCAAACGCGTTGTCGAACAGGGCCGCGACCTGCCCCTCGACGACGCGCTGAACCTCGAATTCGACGCCGTCCTCGAACTCGTCCGCACCGACGACGCGGCCGAAGGGCTGCAGGCGTTCCTCGACAAACGTGCCCCGTCGTTCAGCGGACGCTGAACCGGCCCGAAGGAGTCATGATGAATTTCCGGAACCTGCGGCGCGGGATCGTCGCTGTTGCCGCGCTCGCCACGGTGGCCCTGGCGGGAACTGCCTGTACCCGGCCCGCGACCCAGCAGGCCGGCGCCTCCGGGGCGATCCGGATCTCGGTCGGGGTGGATCCGTCCTACGCGCCGTTCTTCCTCGCCGAGCAAGAGGGCATGTTCGAGGCGGCCGGTCTCGATGTCCGGATCGTCCAGACCGAGGGCGGCGCGGCCTCGGCCCAGAATGTGGTCGCGGGAACCTCGGAGATGTCCGGCAACGCCGACTCCACCGCGCTGACCGTGATGGCCGCCAACCCCAGTCTGCGCGCCCTCGGGGTGTACGAGGAGTCGACGCGGTACTTCCAGGTGGTGGTGCGCGAGGGGATCGATCCGAAGTCCATCCGGAAGATCGGCGTGTTTCCCGGGATCGGCCTGTACTTCACCGATCTCTACCTGATGAGCCTCGGGCTGGATCCGGCCACTGTCGAACACATCACCACCGGCCCGCCCGAACAGCCCGCGCTGCTGGGCCGCGGCGATATCGACGCGTTCGTCTCGTTCGACCCCTGGGTCGGGCAGGCGGTCGCAGGCGGCGGCCGCGTGGTGGCCACCAGTGGCGATTTCGGCGCCAAGTACACGCAATGGCTGGTGGCGTCCGAAGGGTGGCTGGCCGCCAACGAGAAGGTCGCGGTCGAGGTGTTCGATGTGCTGGCCGATGCCGCGGCCATCGTCGACGCCGATCCGGACCGTGCCGCGCGGGCGGTGTCCGCGTCGATCCGGCTGGATCCGACCGAGGCCCGGCGCACCGTGGACCAGATCGATTTCGGCGCGCGCGATTTCACCGACGAGGATATCGCCCGGGCCGAGGATCTGGTCACGTTCTTCCGTGCGCAGGGCAAGATCGGCGGCGCCGTGGATACCGGCCTGGTATTGCGCCGGGGCTGGCTGACCGAGCACGTCCTGGGCGCGCCCGCCTGATATCGCCGACCCGGTTCACCCGATGCGCGGGCGCACCGGGTGAACCGGCACGCATTACGAGATCGCCGAAGAACGGAGCAATCATGGTCGAGTCCGCCGTCCGGGTCGTGGAGTTGTCCACCCCTTTCACCCGCTTCGCGGGCCGGGTTCTCGTCGGGCTCGGCTACGAGGTGATCCTGGTCGAACCGGTCGCCGGGGACCCCGCCCGCGCCGATACCGACGGCCGTTCGTTCGCGCACTGGCACGCCGGGAAGAAATCGGTCGTGCTGGACCTGGACACCGATACCGGCCGCGACGCGCTCGCGCGCCTGGTGAACACCGCGGATATCCTGCTCGACGGCAGCCCACCGGGAGCCGAACCCGTCAGCCCGGAACCCGGCCCACTCGTCCACATCCGGGTGACCCCGTTCGGGCTGGACGGCCCCCGCGCCGACTGGGCGGCCACCGATCTCACCGTCGCCGCGCTGGGCGGCATGCTGGCCCAGGTCGGCGATCCCGGCGGCCCACCGCTCGCGCTGCCGGAGAACCAGGCCGAACAGCTCACCGGCGTGAACGCGGCGATCGGCGCACTGCTGGGGTTGCGGGCCCGGCGCCACGGCCCGGTCCCGGTCGTCGATATCTCCGCCCAGGAGTGTGTCGCCGCGAGCCTCGAGGCCGGTACGCTCGCCTACCTGCACGAGGACCGGGTACCGCCGCGCCCGGGCCGAGTCCATCCGCTGGTCCCGCACGGCCTCTTCCAGGCCGCCGACGGTTATGTGGGCGGCGGGCTCGGCGGGAGTCCCCGGATGTGGGACGCCCTGCTCGAATGGCTGGTGCAGGAGAACGCCGCGGACGATCTGACCGACCCACGCTGGGCAGATCCGGTGGAACGCACACTTCATCAGGACCACATCTTCGAGGTGCTCCGGCGATTTCTCGCGAAATGGCCCAAGCAGGAATTCGCGGTGGCCGCGCAGGACCGGAAACTACCCTGGTCGGCGGTCGATCGACCGGACGAACTGCTGTTCAACCCGCAACTCAACGACCGTGACTTCTTCCTCGACGTGGTCGATGATGGTGCCGCGTCCCGGGACCTCGGTTTCGGTTTCGCCTTCCCGGAGGGCGCCCGGATCCGCGAACTCGCGGTCGCACGGCCCGGCGAACACCAGCACCTCGTGCCCGCCAGGGCGTCGACGGCCGCGGCCACCGACTCCGGTGCCGTGCCGACCGGCGCCACTGCATCCGATGTCGCGATCGGGCAGTTGCCCTTGGCCGGCCTGCGCGTACTCGACCTCACCTGGGTGCTGGCCGGGCCCTACTGCACCCGCATCCTGGCCGATCACGGCGCAGATGTGGTGAAGGTGGAATCGCTGGGCCGGCCGGACCCGACCCGCTTCGCACCGTTCATGCACCTGTCCCGGGGTGGGCACGACGATCCGGACACCAGCGGCTATTTCAACGACGTCAACCGCAACAAACGCAGCATCACCCTGGACACCCGCTCCCCCGAGGGGCTCGAGGTGCTCGCCGACCTGCTCGCACACAGCGATGTGGTGGTCGAGAACTTCAGCTCCACCGTGATGACGCGGATGGGTTTCGGCTACGACCGGCTGCGCGAGCTACGGCCCGATATCGTCTACGTCTCCATGTCCGGTACCGGGCACACCGGTCCGCGCAGCGGATGGGTGTCCTACGCCGACATCGTCTCGGCGGCCACCGGTCTGACCGCGCTGACCGGGTGGAATGCCGACGAGGTGGTCGGCGTCATCTACGGTCACGGCGATATCGTCGCCGGATTGCAGGCCGCGACCGCGGTGCTGGCGGCCCTCGAATACCGCGACCGCACCGGCCGCGGCCAGCACATCGATCTGTCCCAGCTCGAGGCGATGGCGTCACATATGGGCACCAGCGTGCTGCGCTCGACCGCCTCCGGGCGCCCCTGTGTACCGATCGGCAATGCCCACCCCACCATGGCACCGCACGGTGTGTACCGCTGCCTGGGCCCCGACCGCTGGTGCGCGATCGCGGTGCGTGACGACGCCGACTGGCGGCGGCTGTGCGCGGTGATCGATCGCCCGGAGTGGGCCGGCGACCCCCGGTTCGGCACCGCCGCGGCGCGCCGGGCGGCGGCGGCCACCATCGACGCGGCGATCACCGCGTGGACGGCGGTGCTGCCGGTGGAAGTGGTCGCCGAACGATTGCAGCGCGCGGGTGTGCCGGCGGGGCCGGTGCGGACCGGGCGCGACCTGGTGGAGGACGATCCGCAACTGCGCGCCCGCGAATATTATGTGCGCGGCGTCCATCCGAAGGTCGGTCCCGTACTCCACGAGGGCGCACCCGTCCGCGTGGGCGGCCCGGCGGCGGTACGCCGCGCCGCGCCGCTGCTGGGCGCCGATACCGATACCGTGCTCCGCGATATCGCGGGGTACTCGTCCGACACCATCGAGCGGCTGCGCGCCCGCGGTGTCCTGAGCTGACCGCGCGCCGATACCCACACCACCCGTTACAGAGGAGAGACCATGCGTGCCGCCCGACTCCACGAATTCGGCGCAGACCCGGTCATCGACGATCTCGACGTACCCGTACGGGAACCCGGGCAGACCCTGGTCCGTGTCGATGCCGCCGCACTCGGCCATCTCGATCTGACCGTCGCGAGCGGCACCTTCGACGTCCGCCCGGACCTGCCACATATCGGTGGCACCGATGGGGCGGGCACCGTGGTCGAATCGGATACCTTCGCGCCCGGGACCCGGGTGCTGATCCGCGGCGGCGGTATCGGATTGTTCAAGAACGGCTGCTGGGCCGAGTATCTGGCCGCGGCCGACAAGGTCTTCACCCCGTACGACTCCGCGCTCGACCCCACGGTGGCGGCCACGTTCTTCCTGCCGAGCACCACGGGATACGTCGCGGTGCACGATATCGCCCGGGTGGCCGCGGGCGAGCGGGTGATCGTCTCCGGCGCCTCCGGAGCCGTCGGTGCGATGGCGGCGCAGTTCGCGCTGGCGGCGGGGGCGGCCGAGGTGATCGGAGTGGTGCCGCGGCCGGATCAGGCCGAGCTGCTTCCGCCCGGGGTGCGTCCGGTGGTCGGGCGGGGCGCGGAGGTCGCGGCGGCGCTGGGCACCGAGCCCGTGGCCGAGGTGCTCATCGATACCCTCGGCGGCGATCTGCTGCCCGTCCTGCTGCGGCGTATCGCGCCCGGCGGCCGGGCCGCCCTCATCGGCTACACGCTGGGGACCGAACTCGCGATCGACCTGCCGAACTGGCTGCTCGCCGATGTGGCGCTGCTGCCGGTCAATATGATCCGCAAAGCCGCCCGGCAGGTCGAGCTGGCCCCGGAGCTGATCGCCATGCTGGTGGCCGGCGAGGTCCGGCTGGCCGTCCAGCCCTTCCCGCTCGACGAGATCGCCGGCGCGCTGCGGGCCATGCGGGAAGGAAAGGTCACCGGGCGCGCGGTCGTTACTCCCTGAGTGTGTGCCATGACAGCTTCCGCACCCGGTTCGTTGCCGACGGACCCGACCATCCCCGCGCTGCTACGCGACCGGGCCGATCGCCGCGGCGATCACCTCGCGCTGCGGGCGGGTCCGATCACGCTGACCTACCGGGAGCTCGCGGGCCGGGTCGCGGCCGTGGCGGGGTCGCTGGCAGAGCAGGGTGTCCGGGCTGGGGACCCGGTGGCCGTGCTGTCGCGCAACCGCATCGAACTCGTCGATCTCCTGCTGGGCTGCGCCTGGCTGGGTGCGGTGGCCGTACCGCTGAACATCGCGCTGCGCGGTGACTCCCTGGCCCATGTGCTGACCTCCTCCGGCGCCCGATATCTGCTGCTCGAGGCCGAATTCGCCGGCCGGGTCGCCGAAACCGGATACGACGGCACCACCCGCGTGATCGGCACCGCTACGGCGCCCGGCCCGCACGGCCGACCCCGCCCGGCCGCCGCGGTGTCGGCGCTCGACCCGGCGGCGGTCCTGTTCACCTCCGGCACCACCGGCCTGCCCAAAGGTGTGCGCTGCCCGCACGCGCAATTCCTGTGGTGGGGTCACGGCGTCGGCGCCTCCCTGGACCTCGGCCCCGACGATGTGCTCTACAACGGTCTGCCCCTCTTCCACACCAATGCGATCGGCGCCGTCTTCCAGGCATTCGTCGCCGGGGCCACCTTCGTCCTCGGCGAGCACTTCTCGGTGCGGGAACACTGGCGGCGGGTGGCCGACGCCGACGCGACGGTGATCTATCTGCTCGGCGCGATGGTCGCCATGCTCGCCGGACGGCCGCCGAGTGAACTCGATCGCGCGCACCGGGCCACCCGCGCACTCGCCCCCGCCACCCCGGCACACCTCTGCGAGCCGTTCCGGGAACGGTTCGGGATCGAGCTCATCGACGGATTCGGCAGCACCGAGACCAATCTCGTACTCGGCAGTCTGCCCGGCGCGCGCCGGGCCGGTTACCTGGGCACGGTCATGCCCGGCTACGAGGCGGCGGTCGTCGACGAGGCGGGCACACCGGTGGCCGACGGAATCGCGGGCGAGCTCGTCGTACGCACCGAGCACCCCGGCGCCTTCGCGCTGGGGTATCTCGGGGAGCCCGTTCCCGGGCCCGCGGCGTGGCGGCGCACGGGCGACCGGGTGGTGCGGGAACCCGACGGGTGGTTCCGCTTCGTCGACCGCATCAAGGATGTCATTCGCCGGCGCGGGGAGAACATCTCGTCGGTGCAGGTCGAGCAGGTGTTGGCACGGCATCCGGGGATCGCTCAGGTCGCCGTGTTCCCGGTACCGTCGGAGCTGGCCGAGGACGAGGTCATGGCCGCCGTGGTCCCCCGGCCGGGAGAATCGGTCGACCCGGCGGCGCTGCGCCGGTTCGCCTCGGCCCATCTGGCCGGCTTCGCCCTGCCGCGCTATATCGATGTGGTCGCCGAGCTACCGCTCACCGAGACCGGCAAGGTCCGCAAGGCCGAACTGCGCACCCGCGGAGTGGGCGCGAACACCTGGACGGCCGAACCGAACATCCACTGACCGACGCATCGGTCACCGATCGGTCCGGTCCCGTGCGGTGCCGCGGGATCACCTACCGCACCCGTTGAGGGAGCACAGCGCCGGGGTACACATCGCCGCACTGTCCGGTGAACTGTGGTGACATCGCATCGCCTGCAGGGCCCGGCTGATGCCCACTCCCGCGGTGCGCAACGCACCGGTCACCCGGCTGACATTGAGCCGGGCGGTGGGACCGGTGACCGACAGCGCGCCCGCGATGGTCTGGGGACCGGTGAACACGGGCACCGCGACGCTCATGTAGCCGAGCCGGGTCTCCTCCACCTCCACCGCGACCTGTTCCCGGCGCATCCGCTCGAGTTGCTGCCGCAGCACCGACACCGACATGGTGGTGCGCGAGGTGAGTGCGGTGAAACCCTGTTCGACCACCTCGGCGAACACCGATTGCGGCGAGAAGGCCAGGATGATCTTGCCGGTGGCCGTGCAGTACAGCGGCAACCGGCCCGCGACCCGCGACTGCTGTTGCAGACCGCGGTGTCCGACGATCTTCTCGATGTAGAGCACGTCGATCCCGTCGCGTACCGCGAAATGCACGGTCTCCTGCGTCGCGATCAGCAGATCCTCCATATAGGGCAGGGCCGCGTCCCGCAGGATCCGCTGCCGGGGCACCAGCTGACCGAGTTCGAACAGGCGCAGGCCGAGCCGGTACTTGGTACCGGACCGCTCCAGCAACCCCCATTCGACCAGCTCACCGGCGAGCCGGTGCACGGAAGCCTTCGCCACGCCGCTGCGCCGCGCCAATTCGGTGAGCGCGAGGTCACGATGCTCGTTGTCGAAAGCGTCCAGGATCATCCGCGCCTTGCTGAGTACCGACGGCATCTCGGTGCCCTGGGCCGCGGCCGGTTGGAGGGATAGATCCGGGCCGAACTCGGCCGGTCGGGGTGCGGCTGCCGTCATGCTGACCTCCTGGCGCCTTACCGGCGCCCTCCGCCGAGGGCCCGGACGGCGAAAACTCGCCGGACTCGTAACGCTAGCGCAGCACACCAGCGACCTGCATCACACCGGGTCCGCTCAGCGGACCCGGTTCATCGTCACGTTCTCGCGGAGGAAGCGGCGCACCGCGGCGGCGACCGGGATCGCCTCGCGCTCGATCAGCGCCACCGTGCCGTCCGCGAAGACCACCTCGTCCACCACGGCGGCACCGGTCAGCCGGGCGCGCAGGACCGGCAGATTGCGGATGGAGAAGGGGTCGGCCCCCGCGCCCAGCAGCAGTACCGGCGCGCGGACGGCGGCGATCCGGTCCTCCATCCGGTAGCGGGCGCACGCCCGATGCCCCTCGGCCGGGTCCAGCCCGAAGGTGAGCGCATCGTGCAGGAAGCGGTCCAGCAGGTCTGTTCCGGGCTGTGGATAGTAGGGGCGGCGCAGCTCCCACAGTGCCCGCAGATGTCCACCGTCCGGGGTCCGCTCGGCCCGGTCGACCGCGGGGCCGTCACCATGCGCGGCACGGTATGCGGCATCCGCCCACGGGCAGGACGACAGGATCGCCGCCGCGACCCGCTCGCGGTAGGCGACGGCCATCTCCAGTGCCACGGCGGCGCCGGTGTGATGCCCCAGGACCGCGGCCACGGGGATCTCCAACGCGTCCAGCAGCGCCCGGGCGCCGGCGGCGAACGCCTCGATGGTCTGCGGCGCCGGCAGTGCCGCGCTCGCCCCGAACCCGACCATATCCATCGCGATCACCCGGTGGTCGGTGGCGAGCAGGGGCAGCAGTTCGCGGAACTCGTCCCAGGAGCGCGGCGTCTGATGCAGCAGCAACAGGGCGGGCCCGGTGCCCTGCTCGGCATAGTGCAGCTGCCCGAACGCGGTGTCGGCGTACCCGAAGCGAAGGCCCATCAGTACTCCGCGATCATGGGGGTGTCCACGCCGATCACATCGATCTTCGCCGCGCCCCCGGGATTGCCGACCGGCTCGTCACGACCGGGCAGGACCTCGGCGAAGAATCGCAGCGCGTCCTGTTTGAATTCGGGGTCGGCCTTACGGTCCACGGTGATCGCCTCCACCGGGCAGGCCAGTTCACAGGCCCCGCAGTCGATGCATTCGACCGGATTGATGTACAGCTTGCGGCCGCCTTCGTAGATGCAGTCGACCGGGCACTCCTCCATACAGGAGCGGTCCATGGTGTCGATGCACGCTTCACCGATGACGAATGGCATATCAGTTCTCCTGTTCGGTGGAGTGGCCGGGGAAGATATCGGCGTCGGGATCGAGTGCGGCGGCGGCGTTGTTGACGGCGGTGGCCGCCTCACCGAAACCCACCGCGATCAGCCGGACCTTGCCCGGATAGTCGGTGATGTCACCGGCCGCGTAGACGCGCGGGACGGTGGTCCGCATGCGGGTGTCGACGATGATGTGCCGGGACTCGATGCGCATACCCCACTCGGTCATGGGCCCGAGGTCGGCGGTGAAACCGAGCGCGGCGATGACGGACTGGGCCGGCACGGTGGTGGTGGTCTTGTCGACCCGGTGGTGGATCTCGACCTCGGAGATCCAGCCGTTGCCCCGCACCGCGGCCACATCGGCATTCACCAGCATGCGCACGCCGCTGTCCCGGACGCGGGCCACCGTGGCGGCGTGGGCGCGGAACTTGTCGCGCCGGTGCACCAGGGTCACCGAAGCCGCGATGGGTTCGAGGTGGACCGCCCAGTCGAAGGCGCTGTCGCCGCCGCCGACGATGACGACATCGCGGCCGGCATGCACGGACAGGTCGGGGACGAAGTAGCTGAGGCCACGGTCCAGGAAATCGAGCCCCTTGACGAGCGGGCGCGGGGTGAACGTCCCGATACCCCCGGTGACGACGACAGCGCCGGCGGTGACGGTGCGCCCGGTACTCGTTCCGACCACCACCCGGCTGTCGGCCGCGTGAACCAGGGTCTGTGCCTGCTCCCCCAGCAGATACACCGGGTCGTACGGCGCGGCCTGGGCCAGCAGCCGGTCGATCAGCTCCCGGCCCTTCACCGCCGGGAACCCCGCGATATCGAGAATCTCCTTCTCCGGGTACATCGCGCTCACCTGTCCGCCGGGTTCGGACAGCGCGTCCATCACCGCGACCCGCAGTCCGCGGAAGCCCGCGTAATAGGCGGCGAACAGTCCGGCCGGTCCGGCACCGACGACGAGGATGTCGACCTCGCGGGCGGTGCCGGTCGACGCGTGGGGCGATTCGTTCATACCGTGCACGCTAAGAGCGTTGCGACACAGGAGGAATGAAAACGGTCCGGTGAACAGACCCGGTTCACCGGGCGGGCGAGGCGTCCTCGGGCACGACGAATGGCGGGTTCTTCGGTAGTGACTACCGAAGAACCCGCCGCGCGCGGCCGGTGTTCAGCCGACCCGGGCACCCTCGTCGAACCCGGGCCGGGCCCGGCCGATCGGTTCCGGTGCCACCGGCAACCGGACGGCACGTACCGATATCGGCCGCCCGCCGCTACTTGACGCCGTAGCGCCCGAGGAACCTGGCCGAGACCAGGCGCAGCACTCGATCGAAAGCGAAACCCATGATGCCGAGCACGATGATGCCCACGAACGTCCAGTCGATCCGCCCGTAGTTGCGGGCCTGCCAGATCATCGAGCCGAGGCCGTGCTCGGAGGCCACGATCTCGGCGGACACGATGGTCAGGAAGCTGTTGCCCATGGCCAGCCGGGCGCCGGTGACGATCCCCGGCACCGACGACGGCAGCACCACGGTCTGCATGATCTGCAACCGCCCGGCGCCGAGATTTGTCGCCGCCTGCAGTTTGTTCTCGCTGATGGAGACGGTGGCGGCGATCGTGCTCACGGTGACGATGAAGACCGAGGTGTAGAAGATCAGCACCACCTTGGAGGTCTCGCCGATCCCGAACCACACCACCGCCAGCGTCACGAACGCGATGGGCGGAATGAACCGGAAGAATTCGATATAGGGGTCGAGCAACTGCCGGACCAGGTTGAACCGGCCCATCAGGATGCCGATCGGGGCACCGACCACGACACCCAGGCTCCAGCCGAGCAGGATGCGCTGGCCCGAGGCGACAACCGAGGTCCACAGGACACCGCTGTCGGCGAGTTCCCCCGCGGCCTTCCATACTTCGCCCGGGGAGGCGATCGTGGTCGGGCCGTACCACCAGGCCAGGAACGACCAGACGGCCAGCCCGATGAGTGCCGAGGCGATCCACAGCGCGCCGGTGCGCAGGATGCCGTTGCGGGCGCCGGCGCGCCGCGCCGGTACCGCGCGGGCGCCGCGCGGCGCCCGGATCTCCGCCACCGCGGTCATGCCTTCTCCTCCTCGACACCCCGGACGCCGCCGAGGTCCTCTTCTTCTTCCAGACCTTGATTGCGTAGCGACGCCACCACCTCGGCGCGGATATCGTCGCGCAACCGCTCGTACAGTGCGATGACCTCGGGGTTGGCCCGGTCCCGTGGCCGCGGCGCGTCCACCTCGTAGACGCTCTTGATACGGGCCCGCGGGCCCGCCGTCATCACCACCACGCGATCGGCCAGGGTGAGCGCCTCGTCGATATCGTGGGTGACGAACACGACGGTGCATCCGGTGTGCCGCCAGATCCTGTCCAGTTCGGTCTGCAATACCTGGCGGGTCTGCGCGTCCAGCGCGCCGAACGGTTCGTCCATCAGGACGAGCGAGGGCTGGTTGGCCAGCACGCGCGCGATCTGTACCCGCTGGCGCATACCACCGGAGAGCTGGGCGGGGAATTTCGAGCCCGCGTGCGGGAGACCGACCATGCCGAGGTATTCGGCCGCGATCCGCGCCTGCTCCGCCTTCTTCGCGCCGTGCATCCGGGGCCCGTAGGCGACGTTCTGCGCGACGGTCATCCATTCGAACAGCGCCTCGGAACTCTGGAAGACCATCCCGGCGTGCGGATTGCTTCCCCCCACCTCGTCGCCGTCGCAGACGATGCCGCCCGCGGTCGGCCGGACGAACCCGGCCATGGCCGACAGCAGCGTCGATTTCCCGCATCCGCTCGGACCGAGCAGGCAGACGAATTCACCGGGCCGCACCGCGAGATCGATTCCGGCGACGATCTCGGCGGACCCGAAATTGATGTCCAGGTCCCGGATCCGCACCGGTACACCCTTGTCCGGGGCGCCGGTGGCGGGCTCGGCGGCAGAGGTGGTCACGGTCATTTCTTCTCCTCCTTGTACCAATCGAGCAGCATGGCCGACCGCAGGTCGGGCTGCTCGGAGAGGACGCCGATGTCCTGATAGAAATCGACGATCGTCTGCGCCGAGGCGATATCGTCCGCGCCGAGGTTCGTGACCTCGAAATCGATTTCACCGACTGCGGCCACGGTCTGTTTCTCGTCCACATTGACCGCCGCCTTGGTGGCCGCCGCGGCGAGCGCGGGATCCTGTTCCACCCGCGCGCTGGCCGCCGCGAGCACCTGCGCGAACTGCTGGGCCTGCTCCGGGTTGGCGGTCAGCCAGGGTTGCGTCGAGAGCGCCCAGTGGTGATAGAACCAGTCGTAATCGCCGGTGACCGCGACCACGCGCCCGGTGCCCTGGGCCACCGCGGTGCTCGGCCACGGCTCCCACAGCACATAGCCGTCGATATCACCGCGGGCGAGCAACGCCGGCATATCACTGGGCGTGGCCGAGATCATTTCGACCGAGCCGGCGGGTACCCCATTGGCCCGCAGGTACTTGTCGGTCGAGATCTGGCCCAGCCCGGGCACCACGCCGACCTTCCGGAGATCGGCGGGGCCGGCGATACCGTTGCGCAGGACCACCTTGATGTAGTCACCGGATGCCTCGTAGGCGAACATGGCCCGTAGTGACGGGTTCTGCCGGAGCTGGGAGATCGTGGTGGTGTCGGAACTGCCCGCCAGCTGGACCTGGCCACTGGCCAGGGCGTCGACCGCTTCCCCGCCCCGGCCGAACTGCACGAGTTCGACGTCCAGCCCCGCGTCCTGGAACATGCCCTCCCGGTCCGCGAGGAAGAACGCCGCGAACGAGGCGTCGATACCCACCGCGACCCGGATCGGCCCGCTCCCGTTCGTCGCCGTATCCCGGGTCGCCGGCCTGGTGCAGGCTCCGAGCGCGATCGCGAGTGCCACCGCGAGTACCGCCAGGACCACCTTGCCCGGTCTGGATCGCCACGCCATATCTGTACCTCGCTCTGTGATCTGGACCGCATTCGCGGTGCCATGGACAGGGAACCTATCCGCTATCCGGGAGCACACGAACGAACGCGGTCCGCCGTACGGACCGGGACTTCGGCGGTGCGGTAACCCGCAAACCCGCCGGAATCGGCAGCCCACTACGGATCTATTCCATGCGTGTGACCAGCATGTTTCCTGATCTTTGCCACGCGGTTGCTCAATAGCCGAAACTGCCCCGGACGCTGCCGGTGGGTGCCGGAGAGCCGCGGGGCGGTACCCGCCGAGCCGTACCCCGGGACCGCCGGAAGCCGGCCGCGCACGAGGCGCGACCGGCTTCCGGCGGTTCCGGGGCGAGCGATCAGGCGGCCGACTTCGCCCGCGCCGAGGCCTCGGCCAGGAATTCGAGACTGAGCGGGTTGTACTCGGCGGCCTTCTCGTGCTGCGGCCAGTGCCCGCACGCGGGGTAGAGCTGCAAGCGGGCGCCCGGGATATCGGCGGCCAGTTTCTCCGCCTCGGGGACGTCGCCGAACGGGTTCTCATGACCCCACACCACCAGGGTGGGCGCCGAGATCCGCGCCAGCCGATCCGGCCGGAGCAGGTTGCGCTGCCGCGTCTCCATATCCTGCAGGGACAGCAGGTTGCCGATATTGGCCACGAAATCGGGCTGATGGTAGATCCGGTGCCGGACCCGCACCAGCTCTTCGGTGGCGTCGTCGGCATCGTGCATCAGCAGGCGCAGGCGGGCCCGGGTCAGCTCGATATCGTCGGTTTCCACGGCTTTGATCGTCGAGGTGCGGATCCGCTCCATCACCTCCGGGTTGGCCACCGTGCCGCCCGCGGCGAGCAACTGCAGCGAGAGCACCCGCTCGGGATGGTCACTGGCCAGGTACGCCGCGACCCAGCCGCCCAGCGATTCACCGACCAGATGCACCTTCTCCAGGCCCGCGGCATCGAGGTAGTCGAGCAGATGGGTCACATAGCGGGGGATCTCGTACGGATAGTCGGGTTTGCCGGTGTAGCCGTGGCCGAGCATATCGATGGCGTGGCATTCGTACCGGTCCGCGTGCGCGACGATATTGCGGGCGAACGCCTCGAGGTGACCGCTGGTGCCGTGCAGGAAGACCACCGCCTCCGCACCGCTGCCGGCCTGTAGCGCCCGGGTCGGGATACCGGCGGCGTCGACGGTTTTCAGGGCGAAGTCCACACCGGTCAATTCGTGCCAGATCGTCATTGTCAATCCTTTTCGTGAAGTCGGGGGTCGAGCGGGGTCACCGTGCTGCGCGACGGTCAGCGGGCGGCCGGTTGCCGTGCCGGATCCAGTACGGCGACGCCCATCCCGGTGAGCCATTCCGGGACCACTTCGTAGGCCAGCCGCTCCCCCGGGATGTACTCCAGCATTGCGGCCATCATCAGCCAGGTGCGCAGTTCCTGGGCGCCGTTGCCCGCCGCGTCCTCGAGCTCGCCGGTTGTGTATCCGGCCAGTTCGGCGGCTTTACCGAGGGTGAACAATTCGAGGACCCGGTTGTCGAACTCCGGGGAGATCGCGGCCTCGGCGGCCCGGATGATCTGCCGCCGGCGGACGTCGTAGTCCGACCAGTTCTCCCGGCCGTCGAGCCAGGCCCGCACCATGAAGTCCTCGTCGTCGCCGTGCGGGTCACGCCAGTCCGGCCAGGGCAGCCGATGCGAGAGACCACCGGAGGCGATCACCACCACCCGCCGATCGTCCGGATAGGCAGCGACGGCGTCACGCAATGCCGCCGCGAGTTCCGCGCAGCGGGCGAATGTCGGCAGTGGCGGCGCGAAAACGTTCACCACCAAGGGCACGATGGGTACCTCGAGGCCGGCGAGCAGGTACTGGATGGCGTGCGATTGCCCGTGGTCGATCTGCAACCGCGCCGAGAAGGCCGGATCGAACCGGCCGCCCTCGACCAGCGTGTCGGCCAGATACCGGGCGAAGCCGATATCGACGTGTTGCGGGCCCGCGGGAGTACCCGACTCGCCGCTGGCGTGGCATTCGCCGACACCGAGGGTGAAGGACGGGATCAGATCCAGCCAGAATCCGCGGAAATGATTGGAGCCGAGCAGGATCACCACATCCGGGCGCGCGGCGGCGATCCGGTCGCGCGCGGTGTACAGGGCGTCGCGGAAGCGCTCCGCCTCCGCCTTGTGCGTCGTCTGCTCCCAGTGGGTGTTCATCAGGGTGCTGTGCGACGCGCCCACCCCCAGCACGATCTTCGCCATCAGTCGATTCCTACTTCCTCGAGTGTGCGGGTCGCGGTATCCACCGCGACCCGCACGAGATACCGGGTGAACCGCTGCGCGGCCCGCAGATCCACCGTGTTCATTCCTCTGGCGAAATCCACCTCGAACGGCGCGTCGGCGACCTTCGGCATTCCCACCCGCACGGTCGGGATTCCCCTACCGCGCAGGATGTTCGCGTCGGTCGCGCCACTGGCGTCGCGGATATCGCGGTGCGGTTGCCCTTCCGCCGCCTCCCAGGCCGCGATCGCACTGCGGCACAACCACATGCCGGGGTCCGACGATTCACCGGGTATCGCCAGGATCTGCGCCACGTCGATACGCGCGTCGAGGTCGGCGGCGATCTCGCGTACCGCGGCGAGCAATTCCCGTTTCGCGGCGGTCGGGGTGGTGCGCGGGCTCAGCCGCAGATCCACCATCATGCGGACCTGTTCCGGGGTGAACGAGGCGGTGCGCTGCCAGCCACCACGGATATTGGCGACCATCCCCTGCGGGAACACCAGCCCGTCCCGGTGCGCCCGGGAATATTCGGGAAACCACTCCTCGAGGCGCACCGCCACCACCCCGGCGAGCGCCACCGGATTCCGGTAGGGCAGCCGGTGCCGCGATCCCACGTAGGTGTGGGTGCCGTGGACGGTGATCTCGAACCACGTCAGCCCCACTTCTTCCCACGACACTGTCCATCCGGGTTTGGCGATGAGCGCGAAATCCGCCCACACCCCCTGTTCCAGGAGGAACGAGCAGCCCACGCCCTGGCCGGTGTTGTGCCGCGGATTGCCCACACCCGGGCGGGCATCGGTCGGCATACCGCCCGCCCCGAAGGCGGCGATCAGATCACCGGTCAGCGGGATACCGGCGGTATGGACGGCCTCGACCGCCGCCATCACACAGGCGGCGTGTCCCTTGGGATTCGAGGCCCCGAGACCCGTCACGTAGTCGCCGTCCAGTACCGCGTGCGGCCGCATATCCGGGCGCAGGCCGGCGCCGGCCCACGGAAGATCCTCCGCTTCGTTCCCACTGGTCACAGTGTCGATCGGGGCATAGAGCATGAGGTCGGGGCCGGTTCCTGCGCCGGGCAGCCGGGCCCACGAGTTCGCCTGCCGGTCGTCGAGTTCCATTGTGTGGGCTTCGATACCGGCGCCGGTGAACACTTCGGTGATGTGCCGGGCCAGCGGCGCCTCGTCGCCGGTCGGTGCGGCGATATCGACCAGGCCCGTGGTCACCTCGCGCAACCGGTCGTAATCAACCGCCGCCCAGGCTTTTTCGACCCATTCGCGGCGCTGCCCGTCGAGCCCGGCCAGGGGGTCGGCCGTCATCTCGGGGTGACCGAGTGGATCTGGGTGTTGTTGCGCGCGGCGAGATAACGCCAGCCGATCGGCGCGCCGACGGCCAGCAGTACCCCGGCCAGCACACCGCCACAGATCTTGCCCATGATGTCCTCCTTCGCTATTCCGCCGCGGCGGAGCCGGCGGTCCCGTTACCCGAGGCACCGTTCGACGTGGTCGATGCGGGTTTCTCCGCGGCCGAAGCCCGGGGACGACGTTCCCGGACCGGCCGGGCCGGTTTCGCCGGCTCGTGGGTCACGGCCTCGGCGATCCGGCCGGCGTATTCCTCTTCGGCGAGATTGCGCCACGCGGTGAGCGAGATATCGGGCCGGTAGAGCTTCTCCGGCGGCGCGTCGGTGACGCTCACCATCCACTCGTCCTGGCCGGAGAACTGGCCGTGGAAAAGCCAGCGGACAGCCCCCAGGTATTTCGCGTAGAAACCCAGCTTGCGGACACCGGTCACGAAGTTGACCATGAGCCCCACATAGTTGTGCCGCTCGTCATCCACCGGAACGTAGAACTCGTAGTGGATGAAATTCGGATAAGCGATGCGCAGCACGCCGGGCATGGACAGCGATGCGAAGCCCGGGAAGTTCTGCGCCTCGATCACCGGGTTCGTTCGCAGCCCGGCCCCGACATTGCCGATCTGGGAGATACGGCTCTCGTCGGGGTTCTTCTTCCACCAGCGTTTGTTGGTCCACGTCCCGACGCCGGGGAAATCGGCTTCCCAGTGCACCTCGTCCTGGACCCGGAAGATCCAGCGGCCCTCGGGCACTATCCGGGTGATGTTCCAGGTGGGCATGGGCTTGAACAACCGCCACAGCGCTGTGCGGTGCAGGTACTTCGCGTGCCCCTCATCGAAACCGTTCTCGCACGCGAAGCGCCAGTTCCCGCGGCGCGGCTGGATCCGGCCGCCCACGATGCCCGCGTTCTCCACCAGTTCGCGGGGCAACTGTTCGTCGATCGGCGGGGCCGGCTCGTTACCGATCGGGATGTACACCCACACCAGTCCCAGCCGTTCGGCCACCGGGTAGGTCTGCACCGACAGCTTGCCGCACACCTTCGAATCGGGCCCGTCGGTGATGACCGCGGCGAGCTTTCCGTCGGTCAGCCGGAAGGTCCAGCCGTGGTACGGGCAGCTGACCGTGCCCGGGAACTGCTGATCGCCCTCCGACAGTGGTACCCCGCGGTGGGGGCACCGGTCGTGCAGGGCATAGGCGGTACCCGCGTCGCGGATCAGGGCCAGCTTCTCGCCGCAGATCGTGTAGCTGCGGGGCTTTCCGGTGATGTGGTTCGACCACGTCACCGGATACCAGTAGCCGCGGTAGCCGCTGCCCGCCTTGTCGTAGTACGGCCAGGCCGTCCAATCCTGCCGCCCGGCCGCCCGCGCCCGCTCCGGGAGCGTGGGCCGGGTTTCCGGTGCCTCCACACCAGTCATATGCGTTCCTCTCGAAGCGAGATCGTCCGGTGCACCGATCTTCGGCCGGAGCGCGCCGCCGCCCAATGGATCGGGTTCGCTCAGCAGACCGGATCCGCGCCGAGCCGGACCACGGCCCGCCCCGCCGCGCAGAGGGTCCCCGTATCGTCGTGTTCCTCGAGGTGCAGGGTCACCGTGTCACCGGAGACGTCGCCGACCACACCGGTGACGGTGAGCGTGGCGCCCACGCCGGCGGGCGCCCGGTTCCGCCATTCCACCGACCGCACCGCCGCGGGATCACCCGCGAAGCGAGCGGCCGCGCGGAAGAACAGCGTGCCGTGCAGTTGTGCCATGACCACGGCGCCGTCGAGCCCTTCGGCACGGGCGGCCAGGGTGTCGTAGTGGATACGGTGCGCGTTGTGGGTGGCGGCGCCGAAACGCTGGACGCGCACCGGGTCGGTGCGCAGTGCGACCGGTGCGACGGCGTCCCCGGTACGCACCACGCGTGCGCCCGTCATCGGACGATGAACCCTTCGGTCACCGAGGCCAGCGGCCAGGCGCTGTCCGCCCGGTAGGTTTTCCGGATCGTGATCACGACGAACCGGCCGTCCGCCCGGCCCTTCCACTCGACCCGGTCAACCGTCCGCCGGACCTCGATCTCTTCCCCGAGCGGCGGCGGCCGGTGGAAGTCGATGCTCTGCCCACCCGCCAGGAGACGCACCTCCAGGCCGGCCGTGCCCGGTACTTCGCCGGCGAACATGCCGTCGGGGCGGTATTCGTCGTCCCGCGCACCCCACGGCCCGCGCAGCAGACTCGGCAGATAGAGCGGGTGAATCGCGAACGCGGGGTGATCGCTGTCGAGGTAGCGCGGATCGTCCTCCGCGCAGGCGCGCGCGAAGGCGATGGTCTCCGCGGCGCGCACCCGGCCCAGTTCCCGGCGTTCCACGGTGCCGAGCAGCGCCGTGGCCCGGGCATGGACCGTCTCCAGTTCGTCTGTCATGGGCCGACGCTAGGAAGCCCGGCACCACCCGGCAACAGGCCGGGACCGGCCAGCGGACCGCGGTACTTTGCCCCCGCGCCGGTTTCCGGTCAGGTGGGCGTATGGCATCTGCACCGAACAGCTTGTACGCCACGGCGTCCGGCGTCACCTTCCACTACCACGATCTGGGCGCGGGATCCCCGACCCTCTTCCTGCACGGTGGCGGCCCCGGCTGCACCGCGTGGTCGGACTTCGGCCCGGTGGCCCCGCTGTTCGCCCGCGATCGCCGCGCGATCCTGGTCGACCTGTTGCAGTACGGACGCTCGGACAAATGCACCATCACCGGCCCGATGTGGGATTTCCACGCCGCGAAAACGGTGGCCCTGCTGGACGAGCTGGCGATCGGCCGAGCGGATTTCGTCTGCAACTCCTGGGGCGGGACGATCGCGCTGAACCTCGCCGCCAAATACCCCGAGCGGGTGCGCTCGCTGGTGATCACCGGCAGTATGCCGGTCTTCTACGGACCGCTCGCGCCACTACCGGAAGGTGGCCGCCGCGGACGCAACGCCCGCGATGTCTATTACGGCGGGGAAGGCCCCACCCGGGAGAAGATGCGCGAGCTCATCACCCGCCTGGAATGGTTCGACGGCGCGCAACTGCCCGAGGAGACACTCGATATGCGCTATCGGCAGAGTCTCGACCCCGAGGAGATCGCGCTGGCGGCGCGTTCGGACAACCCGCGCGGTGACTGGCAGGACCTGACGGCCGAGCTCGGATCGATCCAGGCGCCCGTACTCTTCGCCTGGGGTATGCACGACGCGTTCCTGACCCCGGATTATCCGCTGATGCTGGCACGGATGATCCCGCACGGCCATCTCTATGTCATGGACCGGGCCTCGCACCATTTGCAGGAGGAACGCCCGTACGACTACTACAGCGTGGTCACCGGGTTCCTGAACCAGCAGCACCCGTGACCGCGGGCATTGTCGCCGCCGACGACGTTCCGACCGGTTCAGCGGATCGTGCCCGCCCCCGCGATAAGCGGTAGATCGAGAGGAGTGATCCAGCCGGGCGGCAGGTTGTTGACGGCCGGGACGGCGTTGAGCGCGCGCATACCGGTGGCCAGGCAGCCCGCGATCGCCGGGGTGCGGCCCGAACCGTCGGTGAAGCGGAACGAGGTCTCCTGCGAAATCGACGGGCTGCCGGCGATATCCACGCGGTAGACGTCGTCGCGGGTGCCCGCCGGCCAGTCCGGCGCGGCATCGTGACCGATCCGGTTGACGTGTTCGAGGGTGATCACCTCGCGGCCGCGGTGGATACCGTTGATGGTGAACCGGATAGCCGCGACCGTCCCCGCCCGGACGGTGCCCTTCGCCGACGGGCGGTCCACCGGGGTGACCCATTTGTCCCACGTGGTGGTGATGCTGTCCAGCCGGATCCCCGCGGCCTCGGCGATCATCGGCACGGTCGGTCCCCATGCCATGATCAGCAGATCGGGATGTTCGAGCAGGGCGGTGAATTCCGGCGGTTTCCCGATACCCATCTCGATTTCGTAGTCGCCCTCGTAATCGGTGTAGTCCAGCAATTCCGAGGCCCGCACCGACCGCACCTCACCGCACAGACCCATGAGGGTCATCGGGAACAGGTCATTGGCGAACCCGGGATCGATTCCCGTGGTAAAACAGGATGCCCCGCCGGCCATGCAGGCTTCGGTGATCGGGTCCCGCCAGGCGCGTGGTGTTTTGTCCATCGCGGGCCAGACCCAGGGTGTCATGGCGGTGGAGCACACATCGATACCGGCGCGCAGGAATGCCTCGATCACCCGGATGTTCTCGTCGGCGAACTGAGCGGTGGGTCCGTAGTGCACCACCGCGTCGGGACGCAGCGCGATGAGTTCGGCGATCGAATCCGTGGCCGTCACTCCGGTTTTCGGCGCGCCGCACAGGTCGCCGGCGTCGAGGCCGACCTTGGCCGGATTGCTCACCCCGACCCCGGCCAGTTCGAAGCGCGGGTGGCGCAGGATCTCGGCCAGCACCATCGATCCGACGGTCCCGGTCCCCCACAGCACGATCCGCTTCCTGTCCTCTGTCACAGTTGCTCCTCACCCGCTCACCGATGGAATTCGCCGCAGTCGACCGTCAGCATCTGCCCGGTGACCGCACTGGCCAGATCGCTGGCGAGGAAAAGCGTCGCGCGCGCGACTTCTTCCGGCCCGGCGAGACGCAACAGGTCCGTGGGCGCGGCCTTCTCCCGGTAGATGTCGTCGTGGGTCACCCCGGCCTGCGCGGCCAGCCAGTCGAAATATGCCTTGTTGATGTCCTCGTACACATACGACGGTGCGACGCTGTTGACCCTGATGCCGCGCGGCCCCAGTTCCGTGGCCAGCGACGACGCCAGATGCGCCAGTGCGCCTTTCGACAGTTTGTACCCGGAGTATTCGGGCTGCGAACTGTAGGACACGCACGAATTGAGCATGATGATCGAACCCCGGGTCGCCGCGAGCGCGTCCGCGAACAGCGCCGAGAGACGCAGCGGCGCGAAGACGCTCGTCTCGTTGGCGGTGCGCAGCGCGGCGAGATCGATCGCGGTGATCGGATCCATGGGTGGTATGGCGAAGGCATTGTTGATCAGGCAGTCGACTCGGCCGAATTCGGCCTGCACCCGCTCGACCAGACCGGCCCGCTGCTCCTCGTCGGTGATATCGGCCGGGACCGGCAGCACCGTCGCGCCGTCCGCCCGGAGTTTCTCGGCCAGCCGCTCGAGCTTGCGTTCGGTGCGGCGCACCAGCACGAGATGGGCGCCCATGGCGGCGGCTTCCACGGCGAGCGCGGTGCCCAGACCGGGTCCGACGCCGGAGATCACGACGACTCTGTCCGGTAGCAGGGGCACCGGCCGATAGGTCCGATCGGCGATGGCGGGGTCAGCGGACACGCCTGCTCCTCCCAGTACATAGCGGTTACACCGTGTAACGGCTTTGTTGTGACAGACTGTAACGACTCCCGCTCCCGTGAACAAGGACCGATTCTGTGACCGCACGCCATCGTCTGGGCCCGCACCGCGACCCCGCCGTGGACCGGGCGGTACTCGAGGCGGCCCGCGAGCTCTTGGTCGAGCGGGGCTACCCCGCGACATCCATCGATGCGATCGCCACGCGGGCGGGCGTCAGCCGGCCGGCGATCTACCGGCGCTGGCCTTCCAAGGCGCACCTGATCGCCAAGGCCGTGTTCCCGGACGTCGGCACGGCGGAGGTCGCACCAGATCTCGTCACCGAGGTACGCAAGGTGATCCGCGGGACGATCCAATTGTTCGGCTCGGCCGAAGCCCGGGCGGCCATGCCCGGCCTCATGTCGGATATGCGCGCGGATCCGAACCTCTACGACAAGCTCTCGGCCCGGCTGGACACCCCTACCCGGCAGGAACTGGCGGACTATCTGTCGGCGGGTGGCACCACCGCCGGCCCGGCACCGGATGCGAACACCCTGCTGGACACCATCGCGGGCGCGGCCCTGTTCGCCATGTGTATCCGCGATATCGACGATCTGGACGGCTTCGCCGCCTCGCTCGAAGACCTGTTGCTGTACGGCATCGCCGGACGACGCGATAAAGCCGACCGGCCCGCGGAACACGGTGACACGGACGAATGACGGGCCCGCGACGCGCCGCCGATCGCCGGGCCGGGCAGCGGTGCACGGCCCGAGGGCGCGGGAGGCCATGAGGCGCCGCCCGGCACGGAATTCGCCGGTGTGACAGGATCGTTCGGTTCGCCGACGCTGTACCGGAAAGGGCCCTGGAGTGGATCTGCGTTTCGGAGCCGACCCGGCGCACCGGTTCCGGCGTGCGGTGCTGGCGCTCGTAATCGGTGCCGGCGTTCTCGGTGCACCGGCACCGGCCGGGGCCGACGAGGGTATCGACCCCTATATCGACCGTCCCGCCGAAGCGGCGGACACCCCGTCGCTGCAATGGTCGGAGTGCCAGGACGGATTCCAGTGCGCCACGGCCCAGGTACCGCTCGACTACAACCGCCCCCGGGACGAGCGGATCGATCTGGCGGTCATAAAACTGCCCGCCACCGATCCGGGCCGGCGTATCGGCACCCTGTTCGTGCACTTCGGCGGGCCCGGAGCATCCGGGGTCGACCGGCTGCGCGAACGGGCCCGGTGGCCGTGGCTCTTCTCCGAGGAGCTGCGGGCCCGATTCGACGTGGTCTCGTGGGACAGCCGCGCGGTATCACGCAGCGCCCCGGTGCACTGCTTCCCGACGGAGGACGAACAGACGGCCTTCCTCGCCGCCATGCCGGCGATGCCGGCCAACCCGGCCGAGGAGCCGCCGTTCTACGACTGGTCCGCCCGGTTCGCCGAGCGCTGCGCTCAGCGGGCGGGGCCGATCCTGAACCACGCCTCGACCGCCGACACCGCGCGTGATCTCGAATTGTTGCGCCGCGCGGTCGGCGACCCCGCACTCACCTATCACGGCATCTCCTACGGCACCCAGGTCGGCGCCGTGTACGCGAACATGTTCCCCGGCCGGATCCGGGCCATGGTGTTCGATGGATCGCTGGACTTCGAGGGCAATGTCAACGGTCACGACGGGCAGGGCAGCAGGGTGCCGCTGGACACCCGGCAGGGTGTGGCCGACGGCATCTCCGCGACCTTCGACGCCTTCCTGCGCCAGTGTTCGCAGGCCGGTCCGCGCTGCGCGTTCTCCGCCGGCGACCCGAAACCGAAGTGGATCGCACTCATCGAGCGGGCCCGGGCGGCCCCCATCGAGCTGGACGGCCGCGCGTGGACGTATTCGACGATCGTCAACGCGGCCGCCGGGCTGTCGCAGCCGTCCACCTACCCCGACCTCGCCGCACTGCTGCAGCGGTTGTTCGACGCGGCCACCGCCCTTCCGGGTCTGCTGCCGGCCAGTGCGTCGTCCATGGGCAACCGCACCGAGGCATACCACGCGATCCAGTGCACCGACAGCACCGTGCCGACCGATCCGGCCGTCTACAGTCGCGCCGCGGTATCGGAGGACCAGCGGGTGCCGTATTTCGGGCGGGTCGCGGTGTTCAGCAGTATCGCCTGCGCGTTCTGGCACGGACACGCCGCCGACCGGTACACCGGCCCGTGGAACCGGCACACCGCCGCGCCGATTCTGGTGCTCAACAACAGGTTCGATCCGGCCACGCCACTGGCCGGCGCCTACGACGGCGCCGCACAGCTGGCCCGGGCCCGCGTGCTGGTCACCGAGGGCGCGGGCCACAGCAGTATGTACGTGCCCAGCACCTGCACCGAACAGGTCAAACGGGAGTATCTGTTCACCGGTGACCTCCCGCCGGAGGACACCCGCTGCGCGGTCGACAGATCGCCGTTCGACTAGGTCCTGCGCCGGGCCGGGGCGTGGTGGCACCGATGCCGGTGCGATCGACGCTCTGCTCGCGGAGTCGCTTCCGGAACATCTCGGGATCGAATTTCCAGACCCATCCGTCGTCGGTGCGGCGTACCGATTGTTCCGCCACATGCCGGGCCACGTAAGGCAGCACCGTAGCCTGGGCCGGCTCGGTACGAAACCGGCCACAGATCTCTTCCTCGGTCCGGTAGGCCTTCGGCTTACGGGCGAGCTGGCGGATAATGACCTCTTCCGGCGGCTCCCGGAACATCGGTGAGTCGATGATCACCAGGCCCGCGACGGAATCCCGGTGTCGCGCGCCCACGGCGGCGGTCACTCCGCCGCCCATACTGTGGCCGACAATGTGCGGTCGCGCCGCACCGCGTTCACACGTTCCTCGTCCACCGCGCGCGATCACGATCTGGGGCTCGGCTCGCCGGTTCGATCTCACTTCTCGAACCCTCCGCACACGTGCGCACCGACACGGTATCGGCGCGGTGACCCGAGCCAGGGATGCCGCGCTGGCCGCGGCATCGAAGTTGTTCGCGGAGCGCGGATACCGACAGGTGACCATCCGCGATATAGCGCTGGCCGCGGGACTGTCACCGGCCATGGTGATGAAAGCCGTGGGAAGCAAGGAGAAACTCTTCCACGAGGTGGCCGAGGTGCGGCCACTCGAACTCGACGGAATACCCGATGAAGAACTCGGCCGAGCCCTGGTCGGAAATATCGTCGACCGCATGCGGGCCGACGCGGTGGAACCGCTGGGACGCGCGATCATGTTGCGACTCACCGCGCCCGATCCCGACACGATTCAAGAAAAGTTCACCAGGGGCTACTTCGATGCACTGGCCGAACGGCTCGGGGGCGGTGCGGACGCCGAGCTGAGGTCCGAGTTGGCAGTCGGTGCGCTGATGGGCCTCGCCGCCGCGCTGCGAATCTTCGAAGCCCCGAACTCGGCCGCACATTCCGAGCAGGTGGTGCTGCGCTTCGGCGATATCGTCCAGGACCTGCTGGACGGAGACCACCGAGGCACTGCGTCATCGCCACCTACACATCCGGCGGACTCCGGGAGATAGCCGATCCACTCTCGTGCTGTGCCCCGGCACGCCGGTCGGCTCGGGGATCGCGGCAATGTCGCTCACCGTTATTCGTGCGCTGGTCCGGCCCCGGCGCCTCCACACGCGCGCCTGCCGAGGTGGTCCGGGTTGCTTCGCCGTCGGCCGTTCGGCGGATCGCCCGGCCCTACCGGCGTTACGGTTGGCCTGCGGTTTCCATCGTGCTCGAAGCAGAGAGGGAACAATGACCACAACCGTCGATGTCGTCGTTGTCGGGGCAGGCATCAATGGCCTTGTCGCGGCCGCCGAACTCGCTGAATCAGGTCACTCGGTTCTGGTCGTGGACGCTGCCGCGCGGATCGGAGGGTTCATCGACTCCGGGGAGCGGACACTGCCCGGGTATGTGCACGACACCTTTTCCTCATGGCACACCCTCTTCGTGGCGTCGGGCGCTTACTCGGCGCTCGGTCGTGCGCTGCACGACAGAGGACTGGTTTACCGCAACTCCGACGAGATGGTGACCGCGGCGACCGCGGCGGACGGCCGGGTCGTCATCGCCTATCGCGATCCGGTGCGCACCGCGGAACAGTTCGTGGCGCTCGATGGCCCGGTGCGGTGGAGTGACTCCCGCCTGGACGCCGTACCGCTGGTTCATGTGGGAACCGGCGCGAACGGTACCGGTATGGCCTGCGCTCAGGCAGAAGCCGGGCTCTTGCCGGCGATCCCTACGGTGGATCGGCCGAACTCGATCAGAATCTCCTCTGGCGACCGATTCCCGGCGCGGCAGCGCACCGGACCAGCGTGCGGAATCTCTGGCATATCGGCGCCTCGACGCACCCGGGGCCCGGACTGGGCGCTGGATCCGGCCACCTGGTGGCGCAAACACTCATCTCCCGAAAACGCAGCCGCCGCTGAAGGCCGGCGCGACCACGAGGTCTCCGGTGCCGGGATCCGTTCCGGGGCGCGCACCATCCACGGACTACAGCAGCCCCCGGGCGGCCAGACTGCGGAAGAGGTCGGCGGTGCCGAACTGCCACGGTTCGCAGTCGTCGCTGGTGCGGACCCGGTTGATCAGGCTCCCCAGGGCCGGGGCACTGATGGCGACCAGATCGTCGAGGTGATGGGTGAATCCGAGCCCCGGTTCGGCACGGTCCTGCACGGGGGCGAACATGGTGCCGAGGAAGAGGACCACGCCGTCCGGGTACTGGTGGTGGCGGCCCATGAGCTGGTGGATGAGGTCCTGCGGGTCGCGGCTGATCTCGGCCATGGACGATTCGGCTCGCAGGGTGAATCCGTCGGCACCCCGCACCCGCAGCGTCACCGTCAGCTTGCGCACGGCGTCGAGATCGAAGGTCTCGTCGAACAACCGGACGAACGGCCCGACGGCGGCGGAGGCATTGTTGTCCTTGGCCGCGGTGAGCAACAGCGCCGACCGGCCCTCGAAATCGCGCAGGTTGACATCGTTGCCGAGGCAGGCGCCGACGGCCCGTCCGGCGGAGGAGACCAGCAGCACCACTTCGGGTTCCGGGTTGTTCCAGGTGGAACGCGGATGGACACCGATATCGGTGGCCGTCCCGACACCGGCCATCGGCGCGGATTTGGTGAAGATCTCGGCGTCGGGCCCGAGCCCGACCTCGAGGTACTGACTCCACCAGCCCTCGGCGACCAGAAGCTCTTTGAGCCGGGCGGTTTCGGCGGAGCCGGGGGTCAGCGCGGACAGGTCGGTGCCGATATGTTCGGTGATCTGCTCGCGCACCCGGTCGGCCAGGGTGGCGTCACCGCGGCAGCGTTCCTCGATGACACGTTCCATCAGGGAGACCACGAAGGTGACACCCGCGGCTTTGATCGGTTGCAGGTCGATCGGGCAGAGCAGTCGCGGAATCCCGGACCGCCGGAATTCCGGCGGGGTGTGGGCGACGATCTCGGCGAGCGATCCGAGGTCCGGTCCATCGCAGCCGCGGACGAACGCGGCGGGATCGTCGTGCTCGGCCAGATCGCGCACGGTGGCGACCCGCGCCGTGATGTCGATCAGGCGGCCGTCGCGCACCGTGACCACGCAGGGTCCGTCGGCGCACATCACCCGCCCGACGAGAACGGCGCGGTCGTGGTCGGCCGGGAGCAGGGTGTCGGCGGCCGGCGGCCAGGCGATGGTCACGATACGGTCCTCGGGGTCGGGGCCGGCCCGAGACTGCGCTCGAAACTCTCGTTCACCTCACGGGTGAGCCGGCCGATGTCGCGGTGGTCGAACAGGCAGGCCCGCACTGCCGCGGCGCCCGCGTCCTGGAAGGCGATGGCGCCCGCGTGCCGGGGCCGGACCCAGGCGTCCTCGATGGTCGCCCGGGTCGCCCGGTAGAAGTCGCGGCTGCCGGCGTTGACGGCGTCGTCGTCCCAGGCGGCGGCGAGCCCCGGCTGTCCCTCTTCGGCGGGAACGAACCGGCGCTGGGCGTCGGCGGACATGAGCCAGCGCACGTGGTCGAGCAGGGCGCCGTCCGGGGTGCAGCGGCTGCTGAAGGCGATACCCGTGCCGCCCAGGACCGATCCGCGCCGCCCGGCCCGGCCGCGCGGTGCGTCTCCGAAAAGCAAGGGGCGCGGGCGACGGCTGTAGTTCACATAGCCGTAGACGTGTGGGCAGAAGTCCGGTCCGTCGCCGGCGGCCATACGCTCCAGCAGGGCGATGGGGTTGTCGTTACCCGTGGTGGGCCGGTCCGCGACGAAATGCCGCAGCGTATCGATCGCCTCGTCGAATTCGGACTCGTCGAGGAATATGTCGTTGTCGCCGGGGTGGGCGCCGTGCGCCACGGCTATGCCGCACAGGGTGAGGAACAGATGCGGCCCGGAGGTCGGGACCGCGGCCTCCACCTGCCCGGCCAGTTCCACGGCCTGCGACCAGGTGTCGGGTACCGGGATCCCGCCGTCCCGGCGCACGCAGACCTGGGTGGCGGCGTCCAGCGGCACCGCCCACAGCCGGCCCGCCATCTCGTAGGACCGCAGCGACGGCCCGACGCTCGCGGCTCGCCAGGTGGCCAGTTCGGCGGGTGTGAAGAGCCCGTCGAGCGGTTGCAGCGCGCCGGTCTCGATCGCCTCGCCGACGTGCGGATGGTCCAGGACCACCAGGTCGTAACGTTGCGCCGTCTCCGCGATGGGCGCCGATTCGAACCCTTCGAGCGGCTGGATGTCCCAGCGGATCGCGCAGCCCGGGGCGTCCGGATGCCCGGTCGCCGCCCGCAGCGCCCGATAACCGCGCGGATGATCCCAGGTGAGACCCGCCCACTCCGTCATCGGCGCAACTCCGCGGGCAGCGTCGCGGCGGGCAGGTTCTGGTAGGCGACCGGCCGCGCGAACCGCAGCGCGGCCGCGGTGCCGACCGAGGTCGAGACGGGCGCGGTGGTGGCGGGCCACGGGCCGCCGTGTTGCTGGGCGTCGCTCACCGTCACCCCCGTGGGCCACTGGTTCCAGATGATCCGGCCCGCGCGTTCGGCGAGCACATCGATGGCGTCGGCGGCCTGCTCGTCGGATTCCTCGGCGCCCTGCACGGTCGCGGTGAGGGTGCCCGCCACCAGTTCCAGTACCGCCAATGCCTGCGCCGCGTCGGCGTATTCGACGAGCACCGCGGCCGGCCCGAAGATCTCGGTGGTGACGAGCGCCGGATCGGCCAGCACGGCGGGCGCGGTGGTGGTGAGTATCTCGGCGCTGGGCGCATCGGGCGTGTGCGGCCCGGTACGCGCGGTCTCGACCTCCGGATGCCGCGCCACCGCCGCGAGCGCCGCGCCGAATCCGTCGGCGATCCGCGCGTTGAGCATGGGGCCCACGGCGGGCAGGGTCAGCCGGTCGAGGAAACCGCCCAGGTCAGGCACCAGTACGACGCCGGGTTTGGTACAGAACTGTCCGGAGCCGAGGGTGGCGGAATCGGCGAATCCGGTGACGATCTCGTCGGCGCGGGCGGCCCACCCCGCGCGGGTCACCAGGACCGGGTTGGTGCTGCCGAGTTCGCCGTAGAACGGAATGGGATCCGGACGCGAGACCGCCAGATCGAAGAGCGCGCGTCCCCCGGCCTCGGAACCGGTGAAACCGACCGCGCGGATCCGCCGGTCCCCGACGGCCTCGACCCCGGCCTGTTTTCCTTCGATCAGGCCGAAGAGTCCCTCGGGCGCGCCGGCGTCGCGCAGCCGGTCGGTGACCAGCCGGGCCGTCACCCGGGACAGTTCCGGATGACCCTCATGGGCCTTGACCACGACCGGGCAGCCCGCCGCCAGCGCACTCACGGTATCGCCACCGGCGACGGAGAAGGCGAACGGGAAGTTACTGGCCGCGAAGACCAGCACCGGGCCGATCGGCACATAGCCGCGCCGGATATCGGGGCGTGCGCCCATGGGCCAGTCCGGGTCGGCCGGATCGACCCGCGTCTCGAACAGGGTGCCCTGCTCGAGACGGTCGGCGAAGAGGCGGGCCTGGAAGGCGGTGCGCACCAGTTCGTTGCGCAGTCGCGGCAGCGGCAGCGCGGTCTCCCGGTGGGCGAGGTCGGCGAGGTTGCCGGCCTCGGCGTCGAGCCCCCGGGCGATCGAACGCAGCCAGGCCGCGCGCTCGCCCGCCGCCGCGCGCCGGGCCGGACGGCGGGCCAGATGCGCTGCGGCGAGGATCTTCTCGACCTCCGCGATATCGGTCATTCGTTGGGCTCCTCGGTGTGCGGCATACGGTCGACGGCGAGTACGTGTTTGCAGACCAGCACCGTGTCACCGCGCTGGTTGACGCCGGTGTACTGCTTGGTGACCAGGCCGATCCCCGGGTTGCGGTGTTCGGCGAGGTCGACGACCTCGGCGGTCGCCCGCACGGTGTCGCCGGGCAGGACCGGCCGGGGAAATCGGATCCGGTCGTAGCCGTAGGCGACGGCGCGGCCGTTGTATTCGACGGTGAGCCCGACGACCACCCCGAAGGTGAGTACACCGTGGGCGATCACGCTGCCGAACTTCGGCTCGGCGTAGCCGGGATCGGTATGGGCCGGGTGGTGGTCACCGGTGAGGTCGGCGAACCGGGCGATATCGGCGGTTTCGATGACGCGGGTGCCCCCGTTCGCCGTTTCACCCAGTACGTACTCCTCGAAATACCGGTCCCGGAATTCGGGGGTGGTCATACGTTCGCTCCTTGGAACACCGTGCCGCTCGGGCGGTCGGTCACATGGTTGAAGTGGTCGTCGCTGCTCTGGTCGGCATCGCTGCGATAGCGCTTCGACAGGTAGACGGAGACGAACGCGACGGTCGCCATGCACACCATCCACACCGCCACCGGCCACCAGTGCCCGAAGCCGGCGAACATGGCGGTGGCGATGAGCGGAGTGGTGCCCCCGAGCAGGGCGCCGCTCACCTCACGGGCGAAGGCCACCCCCGAATAGCGCATGGCCGGCGGGAACATCTCGGCCAGGAACGCGGCCTGGGCCGCATAACAGGTGGCCACCGCGCCGACGAAGCACACTACCAGCGCGAGGATGATCAGCGCGGGGACCCGGGTGTCGATCAGGGCGAACATGGGGAACGCCCAGACGATGCCGAATCCGGCGCCGAACAGGAACAGCCTGCGCCGGCCGAACCGGTCCCCCACCCGGCCGAAGACCGGCATGAACGCCGCCCCCGCCACCAGTACCACGGCATTGATACCGAGTCCGGCCATGGCCGCCAGACCGATATCGTTGGTCAGGTAGCTCAGCGCCCAGACCTGCGGGATATAGGAGAACCCGGAGAGCATGAAGTTCGAGCCGAGACTCAGGGCCAGCCGGCCCTTGGCCGTGCGGAACAGTTCCAGCAGCGGGATCTTCGTCCCGTCGGTCTTCGCCTGTTCGAAGCTCTCGGTCTCGGTGACCCGGCGCCGGATGTAGAGGCTGATCACCAGCATGACCAGGCTCAGCAGGAACGGGATCCGCCAGCCCCACTGGTCGAAACTGTCCCCGGTCAGCCACAGTACGACCTGAAAAGTGCCCAGGCCCAGCGCCGAACCGAGCCAGACGCCCCCACCCGACCACGAGGCATAGAACCCGCGGTGACCGCGCGGCGCTGCCTCCGACGACAGCACGACCGCACCGGCGTATTCCGCGCCCGCCCCGAGCCCCTGCACGATTCGCAGCAGGACCAGCAGGATCGGCGCGGCGAGGCCGATCGAGTGATAACTCGGCAACAGTCCGATGAGCGCGGTGGAAACGCCCATGATGCCGAGCGTGACGATCATGACCGGTTTGCGGCCGATCTTGTCGCCGAGATGCCCGAACACCACACCACCGAACGGACGGGCGAAATAGCCCACCGCGAAGGTGGCGAACGAGGCCAGCAGGCCGGTGGTGGGGCTGGCGTCGACGAAGAAGTAGGTGTTGAAGACCAGAGCGGCGGCCGCGCCGTAGAGCGCGAAGTCGTACCATTCGACGAGGCTGCCGACGGCGGAGGCCGCGGCCGCGCGCCGCGCCTGCTGAACCGGTGGGGCGGTTGTAGTCATGGAGAGATCTTTCGGTGATGCGTGGTCAGGAGATCCGGGAGACGGCCGGAGACCGGTAGCGATGGACGGTGCCGGCGGATTCGAGCTCGTCGATCCGCTCGGTGCTCACGCCGAGTTCCAGCAGGACTTCCTGGGTGTGCTGGCCGTTGAGCGGCGCCGGCCGGTAGACCTTCTGGGTCTGGTTGCTCAGCCGGAACGCGAATCCGGGGGTCACCACGGTGCCCTCGGTGGGATGGTCGTATTCGACGAAGGACTGGTTGTGGCGCACCTGCGGGTCCGTGCGCAGCTGCGTGTAGTCGTAGACGGGGCCCACCCAGACGCCGGCGCGGCCGAGCGCGTCCAGCCAGTGCGCGGTGGTGTTCGCCGCCAGGTTCTCGGTGACGAGAGCGGAGATCTCGTCGCGATGGGTGAAGCCGTCGCGTTCGGCGTCGTAGCGCCGGAACCGGTCGTCGTCGAACACCTCGGCCAAGGCGTCCATCTCCGCGAAGGACAGCGCGATATGGCCGTCGGAGGTGGGAAAGACACCGTAGGGCGCCCGGATGTAGGAATGCGCGTGGATCTGATCGGCAGGCTCCTGCCGGATCCCGCCGACCGTGGCCACGCTGATCTCCTGCATCTGGGCCGCGATGATCGAATCGAGCATATTGATCTCCACGAGCTGGCCCTCGCCGGTGCGTTCCCGGTGGAACAATGCCGCCAGCGCGCCCTCGAACGCCGAGTAGGCGGTGATGGCGTCCGCCAGGAAGAACGGCGCCGGACGCGGTGCTTCGCCGGTGCGCCGTCCGCTCGCCAGTCCGCCACTCATCGCCTGGAGCAGGACATCCTGGCCGGGCCGGTCGGCGTAGGGGCCGGTCGCCCCGTAGCCCGACATCGAGACGTAGACCAGGTCCGGTTTGATCGACCGCAGGGTCTCGTAGTCCACGCCGAGCCGGTCCGCCACGCCCGGACGGTAGTTCTGCAGAAAGACGTCCGCGCCGCGCACCAGCTCGTACAGCAGTTCGCGGCCTTTCGGGTCCTTCAGGTTCATCGATAGCGAACGCTTATTGCGGTTGAGCGAGAGAAATGAGGCATTGACCTCGTTGCCCCGCGCACCGCCGGCCGAGACGTGACGCTGCCATTCGCCGCTCACCGGCTCGACCTTGATCACATCGGCTCCGAGATCAGCCAGTTTCTGCGCAGCGAACGGTCCGGCCATGGCGATCGACAGATCCAGTACCCGGATACCGTCCAGCACATTCATCCTGCTTCTCCCTGCCTCGGGACCACTGTACGGGTGGTCACATAGTGTCCTGCGCCACGAATGTTAGCGGTAACGTTAGCGGTAACGCAAGAGCCTGACGAGCTTCCGGACACGGTGGCTACGATTCGGTGAATGCGCCGGACCGGTCGGCGCCCGGCCGGACAGGTATGCTCCGCACACGGCGAGGGACAGGGTTTCGGGAGGTGGCGTGGCCGGAGTGGAGCGGCGCCGGCGCGTACGCGCCAAATCGTCCACGAAGTCGGTCACCATGCAGGATGTCGGCCGTGCCGCCGGTGTCTCGGCGCAGACCGTGTCCCGGGCACTGAGTTTCCCGGATCAGGTCTCCGAGGAGACGCGCCACCGGGTCGAACGCGCCATCGCCGAGACCGGCTACCTACCGAATCTGGCCGCGAGCAGCCTGGCCTCCAACCGCAGCCGCACCATTGCCGCGATCCTGCCGGTAATCTCCACCTCGATCTTCTCCGACACCCTGCGCGCCGCCGCCACCCGGCTCACCCCCGCCGGCTACCAATTGATCGTCGGCTACACCGACTATCACCCCGAACGCGAAGAAGACCTGGTGCGCGGGTTCATCCAGCGCCGCCCCGACGGGTTCTTCATCGTCGGTACGCTGCACACCCCGGAAACGTTGCGGCTGCTGCGCAATTACGGCGCGCCCGTCGTGGAGACCTGGGATTGGATCGACGACCCCATGGATACCCTCGTCGGTTTCTCCAACGAATCGGCCACCGGTGACCTGGTGCGCCACCTCGTCGCCCGTGGCCACCGCAAGCTGGTCTTCGCGGGCACGATCGGCTCCGGAGACGCCCGCGCGCTGCGCCGGCGCGACGGATTCACCCGCGCCGTCGGCGAACTCCTCCCCGGGGAACCGGTCCGGATCGTCGAACTCCCCGATCGCGATATCTCCATGGACACCGGTGTCGCCCTGCTCGATACCACCCTCGAACGCTTTCCGGAGGCGTCCGCGGTCATGTTCGCCACCGACGTCTTCGCCGTTGCCGCCGTACTCGCCGCGCAGCGTCGCGGTATCGCGGTTCCGGATCGACTGGCCATCACCGGATTCGGCGATTTCGAGATGTCCCGGCATCTCAATCCAGCGCTGACCACTGTCAGCGTGGATATCGATGCCATCGGCACCCGGGCCGCGGACCTGTTGCTCGCCCGGCTCGCCGGCACCACCGTCGAGTCGGCCACGGTGGATGTCGGATACCGCATCGTCGCCCGCGAAAGCGCCTGAACAGGGCGAGCGGCCGGTGAGCCGATATCCGCCGGCGGCGGGGTTCACCGACCGGCGGCCAGCACTGCCGCGAGGCCTTCGCGCAGATCCTCGACGAAATACCCGGGAACCTCCAGGGAGGGGAAATGGCCCCCGGTTTCGGCCGACCTCCATCGGACGATCTGCCGGTATCGCTTCTCGGCCCAGGGCCGCGGGCACCTCTCGATATCGCGGGGATACATGGTGATCGCCGACGGGACGTCGACCCGGAGTTCGGGGTCGAGCGAGTTGTGGCTTTCGTAGTAGATGCGGGCGGCCGAGGCACCGGTCCGCGTCAGCCAGTACAGGGTGACGTCGTCGAGAATGCGGTCTCTGGAGATCGTCTCGAACGGGCTGTCCCGGGTATCGGTCCACTCGGCGAATTTGTCGAGGATCCAGGCGAGAAGCCCGACCGGTGAGTCGACGAGCGAGTAGCCGATGGTCTGCGGCCGGGTCGCCTGCTGCTTCGCGTACGCCGCGCGATGGCGCCAGAAATGGCGGGTTTCCTCGGTCCAGGCACGTTCGACAGCTGTCAGCCCGTCGGTTGTCACCCCGGGCGGGGCCTCCGCGAATGTCGTGTGGATGCCCAGAACGTGCGCCGGGAACCGGCCGCCGAGAACTGTGGTGATATTGCCTCCCCAGTCGCCGCCGTGGGCGGCGAACCTGCGGTAGCCCAGCCTGCCCATCAGTTCCACCCATGCGGCCGCAATCTTTTCGGTCCCCCATCCGGTGGTGGCCGGCTTGTCGCTGTAGCCGAAACCCGGCAACGACGGAACCACGACGTGGAACGCCGGCGCGTCTGTCTCTTCCGGGTCTGCCAGCTCGTCCACGACATCGATGAACTCGGCGATACTGCCCGGCCAGCCGTGCGTCACAATCAGCGGAGTGGCATCCGCCCGCGCGGAGCGACGGTGCAGGAAGTGGATTCCCAGACCGTCGATGGTCGTGCGGTACTGGCCGATCCGATCGAGACGGGCTTCGAACGACCGCCAGTCGTACCCGGTGCGCCAGTAGTTCACCACGTCGATGAGGTCGGCGAGCGGAACGCCCTGGTCCCAGCGGCGCGGGCCAGGTGGGGCGGGATGGACCGTCTCGGCTTCCGGCAGCCGCGCCGCGGCCAATCGCGCGCGCAGATCGGCGAGGTCGGCGTCGGTGGCGCGGGCTTCGAACGCGTGCACATCGCCGGTGGCGCGGTTCATGCGAGGCCCCCGACGTGAGCTGCCGTGGCGACAACGCCACGATCGACGCCGCGCGCGACGCCGGTGACGAACCGATGGGTGGACATGAAACCTCCTGGACATCGGGAAACCGGCGGAGACCTGCTTGGAACCGGCTAAGACGGTTCTAACATGTTCCGGCGCCGCCGGGCAACCGTCTAAGGTGGTTCCATGCCTGCCCGGTTTCCCGACTTCCGTCTCGGCAACGTGCTGGCGACCAGTTTCACGGCCACTCTGACCGAACGTTGTGGCGACGCTGTGGAGCGCATTCCCACACCGCAGCGACTCGTCGACTGGCTGGCGGTGAGCGGCCTCGCCGTCCAGTCCTGCACGCCCGCCCAGCTGGAACTCGCCCGGGAACTGAGGGAATCCATCCACGCCGCGGCGACAGCGGCCGCGACCGGGGACCCGCTCCCCGCGGCCGCCGTCCGGGTCATCAACGACCGCAGCATCCAGGGCCGGGCCGCGGCGGTCCTGACGCCCGACGGCAGTCGGCGATGGCAACTCGGTTCGGCTTCCCGCGTCGAAGACGCCCTGGGTGTGATCGCCGCGGACGCCATCGGCATCCTCGCCGGCGAACGAGACGGAAAACTGGCCCTGTGCGCGTCACCGACCTGCCGAGCCGCCTTTTTCGACACCAGCCAGAGCCGCACCCGCAAATGGTGTGACATGAACACGTGCGGGAATCGGCAGAAGAAGGCCCGCTTCAAGGCCAACGAGCGCAAGAATCCCAGGCCGGCGAAGTAACGCCACCCGCGGCACATCCAGGTGGGCCTGTCGTCGCGGGCGCGCCCCTGCACGGTCACCCGTTCGAGATAGGCCGGGCCCTCGTGCGACGCGTCGTCGCGCGGCCACGCGTAGTCCTCGCGCCGCCGGAGCACCACCTCTTTGCCGGGCAGCCACGACTCGACCACGAACGGGCCGGTGCCGTAGATCCTGCCGAGGTCGGACTGCGCGTCCAGGTCCGCCTCGATGGTCGCCGGAGCCAGGATGCCGACGGTCGTCCAGGCTCCCAGTTTCTGGATGAAATCGCCGAAGGGTGCGGTGAGCCGGACCCGCACCTCGTACTCGCCGACCGCCACGGCCTCGCCGTAACTCGTGGGGAGATACGAAGCGCGCGGGATGCCTCGGCCTTTGTCACCCTTACCCAGAAGATTCAGGTTGGCGGCCACCGCCGCCGCGTCGAGCCGCTCGCCGTTGGAGAATGTCACTCCTCGCCGGATCGTCAACCCGAACTCGGTACGCGCGTCGGCGAAGTACAGTCTCCGGCGCACAGAACACGCCGAAACCCGTGAAATGGTGTGACAAACGAATTGCGCCGCGCCGGCGGAAGAATCAGGCGCTACAGCGACGGCGCGCACGACGACACTCGCGCGGATGCGCGCCGGCGGTCGTCGGTGGTTCCGGGGTCACGCACACCAGCCTGCCCGGCCGGACTACGACAACCAACACAGTTCGGCTACAGAATTGCTGAACAGAACTTACATATTGCGACGAAAAAGGTCCGTCGACCTTCTCACCTGCGCGGAGAAATCGCCGCCGGGAAATCAATGGACGGAATCGTGGCGATTTCTACACTCTTCCCCCCCTGGATCGGCGGCGGGAACGGAACACACCGGGGCCGCCGGCGTACCGGTCGTAGTCGGCGCGACCGGTACCGGCACCGCGGTCGCGACGGTGCCCATGCGGTGATCGTCCGGCGCCGGTGGTGCGGGTCGAGCACCCCCGGCCGGCTGTGCCCGGTAAAGACCCGGGGGAAATATCGCGTACTCAGGTCGCACGAAAAGGGTCGATATAACGAATTCGGCCGGCCTGTCTCCACCGCCACAGATCCGTAGCATCGTGACATGAGTACTTATGTGACGACGAACCCGACCACAGGTACTACCGAACGAGAATTCCCGGGCCTGCCCGACGACCAGATCTCCGTCGTCGCCGAGCGCGCGGCCGCGGGATTCGACGAATGGCGCCACACCCCCGTGGCCGAACGCGCCCGGGCACTGGCACGCACCGCTGATCTGTACGAGGAACGCGCGACCGAGCTGGCCGCGGCAATTACGAAGGAAATGGGTAAACCGGCACAGGAGGCGGTCGCGGAAGTACAGCTCGCCGCCGATATCTACCGCTGGTACGCCGAGCACGGCCCCGATCTGCTGACCACCGAACAACTCGATCCCCAGGGCGCCGCGGAATCGGTGGTCCAGACACTGCCGATCGGGCCGCTCGTCGGCGTGATGCCGTGGAACTATCCCTACTACCAGGTGGCGCGGTTCGCCGCCCCGAACCTGCTACTGGGCAATTCGATCATTCTCAAACACGCCTCGATCTGCGCGGCCTCGTCGAAACTCATGGCCGACCTGCTGCACGAGGCATCGGTGCCCGAGAACGCGTATATCAACGTGTACGCGAGTTCCGGGCAGATCGCCGAACTCCTGGCGCATCCGGCGATCCGCGGAGTATCGCTGACCGGCAGCGAACGGGCAGGGGCCGCGGTCGCGACCGAGGCCGCGAAGAACCTCAAGAAATCGGTGCTCGAGCTCGGTGGATCCGACCCGTTCATCCTGCTCGACACCGACGATATGGCGGAAACGGTCCGCGTCGCCGCCCGCGCGCGCCTGTCCAATGCCGGCCAGGCCTGCAATTCGCCGAAACGCTTCATCGTCCTCGACGACCTCTACGACGATTTCGTCCACGGGCTGGTGGCCGAGTTCGAGCGCGCGGTCGTCGGCGATCCGGCGGACCCCGGGACAGAGGTGGGGCCGTTGTCCTCGGTCACCGCGCGCGACACCGTCGCCGATCAGATCAGTACCGCCGTGCGCCAGGGCGCGACCCTGCATACCGGGGGCAAGCCGTTGGACGGCGACGGCGCGTTCCTCGCACCCGCCGTTCTCACCGGTATCACCCCGGAGATGGACGCGTACTCGGAGGAGATCTTCGGCCCGGCCGCGATGGTCTACCGGGCGTCCTCGGCCGACGACGCGGTGCGCCTGGCCAACGATGTCGAATTCGGCCTGAGCGGCTCGGTGTGGAGCACCGACCCCGCGCGGGCCGCGGAGGTCGCCGATCGGCTCGAGGTCGGGATGGCCTATATCAACGAACACGGGACGACACTTCCCGGTCTGCCGTTCGGCGGTGTGCACCGTTCCGGTTACGGGCGGGAGCTGGGCCGCTGGGGAATGGGCGAATTCGTCAACGCGAAGCTCCGTCGCACCGCGGCCCACTGAACGCGGCGGACGGGTCGCCGGAGGGCACGCCGCGGTCGCGCCACCGGCGACCGGTTCGCGCGGCCGGGGCGTCCGGGTCGGGATGCGCCGTCGCGGAGACGCCGACCGTATCCCTTCGCGCTTCGCCGACGCGTATCCGGCTGTGCCGGAATATGTCCGGTGATCGCGAGACGGTCGCCGGGTACGGTCCGCACCGCTACGATCCGGGATGACCGTCAGGAGCCGAGCCGGTGAAGGAACCCGCCGATGAACACCGATCCGACGATGACCCGCATCGGCGAAGGAGTGGCGCTGCATCACCACCAGGGGCAGCCCGCGGCCGCGCACGAGATCTTCACGCGGATCTGGGACGACATCGGCGGTGACGAGGGCGACCCCTTGCATGTGTGCGTCCTGGCCCACGCGATGGCCGATGTCCAGGACGATGCGCGCCAGGAGCTCACCTGGGACCTCCGCGCGCTCGCGGCCGCCGATCTGATCACCGACGAGCGGGTTGCCGAAGCGGGGGTGACGCTCTCGGTGGCCGGCTTGTATCCGTCGTTGCACCTCAATGTGGGCGAGTGCTACCGCAAGCTGGGTGATCTCGACCGCGCCCGCGAGCATCTCCAGCGGGCGCGGGACACGATCGGCGCACTCGGCGACGATGAGTACGGGCAGCTCATCAGGGGTGGTCTGGAGCATCTGGCGCAACAGCTGTCCACCGAGTGAGCAGGGGCGTGCCCCGCTTCGGCGCCTCGGCGGGCCCTGCTACCGAAGAGGCACAGGTGAGGTCGATCGGAAGGGAATCGAGGCCCGGTCACAGTGGTCCGGCCCGGTAGCTCGAAAAATCGGTGGCCCGGGGCGGCCGACAACGGTTGACTGCGCACCCATGATCCCACTCGACACCCGGCCGCTGTTCCGGCACGACAGGCAAGCGCTGCTCGAGATGCTCCAATCGTTGGACCCGGCCGACTGGGCGAAGCCGACGGTGTGTCCGGGCTGGAATGTGGCCGACGTGACCGCGCATATCCTCAACGACTACATGCGGCGGATATCCGGCGACCGAGACGAGCACAGCGGGGCGGTGTTCGCCGATGACGAGACCCTGCCGACCTACCTGGAGCGCGTGAACGGGGAGTTCGTCCGCGCGATGCGTCAGTGCAGTCCTCGGGTGCTCATCGATCTGCTCGCCCACCTGGGTCCGGAGTTGGACCGGATCTGGGCCGCGACGGCGGATCTCGCGGAACCGGCACAGTTGAACGTGTCGTGGGTGGGGCCGGGGGGCAGCCCGGCATGGCTCGATATCGCCCGTGAGTACACAGAGTTCTGGGTCCATCAGCAGCAGATCCGTGATGCGGTGTCCCGTCGTGGCGCCGACGACGTGGCGCTGATGCGGCCCGTGCTCGTCACATTCCTGCACGCGGTGCCATGGGCGCTACGCGATCGGGCCCGGCCCGGCGGGACCGCGGTGCGATTCGAGATCACCGGACCGTCGGGCGGCTGCTGGTCGGTGGTGTCCGATGGTACGAGCTGGGACCTGACGGCGGCGCAGACCGGGGAACCGGCCGCGGTCGTACGTATCGACCAGGACGCGTTCTGGCGGCTGGCCAGTCGCGGAATCACCGTGGCGGAGGCGCGTCGACGCGCCGAACTGGTTGGCGACCCGGAACTGACAGCGTCGGCGACAACACTGCTTGCCGTGGTCGCCTGAGTCGACGCACTGGACACCCCGTGGCGCGCCGGCCCCGCTCAGTGCGCGCTCATCGGCCGTTTCAGCACCGAGAGCAATTTCGCGCGGTCCTCGGCCGAACCGGTCCACTTCGCGTCGTCTTCGACGATTTCGGCCAGCGCGCGGAACACCACGTCGAGCAGCCCCGGGAACCGGGCCTGCAGGTCCTCGTAGCGCAGGCGCATCACCCGGGTGCGCCCGGTGACCGTCGTGCGGGTGATGCCCGCCTCGCGGAGTACCCGGTAGTGGTGCGAGAGCGTGGACTTGTGCAGTTCGATGTGGCGGCCGAGTTCGCCGCAGTTCTCGCCCTCGTCGGCGGCCAGGCAGGCCACCAATTGGAGCCGGACGGGGTCGGACAGCGCGTGCATGACCGCTGCCAGTTCGAGGTCGGCGGTATCCGGATGCGACAACTCGGCGGGCACGGACGCGCCTCCTTCCGGCTCTTGACAGTTTGATGATCATACAACAATTATTGTTGGACAATCTTCAAACAATACGGAGGGCGCAGCATGCTCGATGACTCACGTACACCCGTCACAGTCCTGGGGCTGGGGCTCATGGGTTCGGCGATCGCGAAGACGTTCCTGGCGGCGGGGCATCCGACGGTCGTGTGGAACCGCACCGGAGCAAAAGCCGGGCCACTGGTCGAACTGGGCGCGACGCACGCGATCTCGCCGGCCACGGCGGTCGCGGCGTCCCCCCTGGTCGTCGTGTCGTTGCTGGACGACGAGGCGGTGAGCGCGGCGTTACGCGACGCCGGCCCGCAGCTGCGCGGGCGGGTGCTGGTGAACCTCACCTCCTCGGCCCCCGAGCAGTCGCGAAGGCGGGCCGAGTGGGTCACCCGCCACGGGGCCGAGTACGTGGACGGCGCCGTCATGGCGGTGCCACAGGGTATCGGCACACCGGACGCGCTACTGCTGTACTCGGGTTCCGAAAGCGGTTACCGCACAGCGGAACCGGCCTTGCGGGCGCTCGCCGGACAGGGCACCTATCTGGGCGCGGACCACGGGCGCGCCGCCGCCTTCGACGCCTCGCTGGTGTCGGTGTTCTGGCTCTCGCTCTTCGGGGTGTCCCTGGGCATCGCGCTCGCCGAGGCCGAGGGGATCAAGGGCAGCGAACTGGTCCCGTTCACCCCCGCGGTGGTCTCGCTGCTGCCCGATATGGCGGCGCAGACCGCCGCCCAGGTCGAGGCCGGGCACTATCCCGGCGACGACACCTCCATCGCGTCGGCCTATACCGCCTTCACCGCACTCCGCGGGGTGATCGCGCGCCACGGGATCGACACCGGGGTGCTCGACGCGACGGGCGAGGTCTTCCGGCGGGCGCTGGCGGCGGGCCACGGGGCCGATGGGCTCGCCCGTCTGGTCCCGGTACTCGCGGGCCGCTAGCCCGGACGCTCCCCTACCGGAGGCGCGGCACGCCGGATCTGCGCGCGATCGGGCCGGTCACCGGCCTCGGGCCGACGCGGGCACGGGGACGGGGACGGAGATCGATGCCCGGACTCCGCCACTCGGGCACACGCCGGATATCGGGGATGTCGCCGGCGCGCTGCGGGCGTTCGTGGTCCGCACCCGGCACCGCGGCGCCGGCGGGAACCGTTTCGTAGGCACTGGCGACCAGCGCGGCCTGTAGGTGCCAGAGGTCATCGGCGCCGGCCGGGTCCAGGCCGGTGTACCGGGCGATCCGCCGTAACCGGTAGTCCGGGGCGTTGGCGTGGATACCGAGCGCGCGGGCGGTGCGCCGGCGATTGCGATCGCCGGCCGGATGCGTGGTCGAGGTGTGCAGCAGGTCGGCGTGCGGTAGTAGCGGTTCCAGCGCAGCCGCCAGACGCCTACGCGCGGGTCCGGGCCGGACGATCTGGTATTCCACGGCCAGGTCGGCCGGCCGGTACAACGGGCGGCCCGGCACAGCCGCTGGGCGAGATCGAGCGCACGTTCATATCAGTAAAAACTGTAACCAACGGTGAGCTACACCACGACGAGGCCGGTGGTCCCGCGATGGACGAGCGCAATTCCGGGCCCACTGCCGATTCGAATCAGCATCTACCGAGACAGTGTGGTTGAGTTGGCCGTGATTCGGCCGACGGATCGGTGCGCAGGAGGACGATGACGACTCAGCCCACGGGTACCCCACTGCGCTCGATCCTCGCGCCGAGCTGGGAACTGGAGGCGGCCTTCGACCGCATGGCCTTCGCGTTCGTCCGGGAATTCCGGACCCACCTGCTCGGCCGGGTGCTGGAAGACCCCTCCCCGGAACGGGTCGACCAACTCGCCGAAGCCCTCACCCGGCTCCGCCCGCCGGTTCGCCTGGTGGCGGACGAACTGCCGGCCCGCGCCATGGACCGCCGCATCCACGCGGACCTGCCCGAGGTCTCCCAGCAGCTGAGCCGGGCCGCCGGCGCCGGCCTCCCGTCGGACGGACCCCGCCCGTGATCGAATACTTCCTCGCCGCGGCCGTCGTCGCGGAGACCGCCGGCCTGATCGTGCTATGGCGGCTGCTGGTACGCAGCCGCCACGAAGTGGCCGAAATGCAGCGCAAACCGGATACACGCCAACTGCTGATGAACGGCGGGCGGGAAGCGGTGAAGACCGTCTGGCAGACCGCGAGCCTCGTCCGGGCGAAAGGTTTCCGCGCCGCGGTCCTGAGCTCGATCGAGGACCTGGCCGGCTGGGCGCAGGTCGAACGGCCCGATCTGGCGCGGCTGACCGCGGAGGGCAATGTCGTGATCGCCTTCTCCGATATCGAGGGGTCGACCGCGCTCAACGAGCGGCTGGGCGACCGGGCCTGGGTCGCGCTGCTCGGCCGGCACGATCGGCTGATCCGCCGATCCGTCGCCGCGCGCGGCGGTCATATCGTGAAGAGCCAGGGTGACGGTTTCATGATCGCCTTCGGCGATGCCGAGCAGGCGGTGCGGTGCGGTCTGGAAGTCCAGGCGTCGATCGGCACCATCGCCAAGGCCACGGGCGGGGTGCGCGTACGAATCGGTATCCACATGGGCAGATCGGTGCGTCGCGGCGACGACCTCTTCGGACGCAACGTGGCCATGGCCGCCCGGGTGGCCGGTCAGGCGCACGGCGGCGAGATCCTGGTCAGCGAGGAAGTCCGCGATGCCGTGGCCGCCACCCCGGATATCGCCGTCGCCGCCGCGCGCGAAGCCGAACTCAAAGGATTCCGCGGCACCTATCGCCTGTATGCCGTCGCCCCGGCGGACTGAACCCGGCCGGGCCCGGCGCGCGGACGCGCCCGATCAGCTCGCCGGGGGCTGTGCCGGTATCGGCAGCTGCTGCTCGCAGACCTGCCCGACGAATTCGCCGGTCGTCGCCGCGGGCAGATGCCGCGCGATATCGGCCTCGGTGACAATCCCGACCAGGCGGCCTTCCTCGGTCACCGGGAGCCGCCGCAACTGGTACCGCTCCATCATCGACAGCGCGTCGGCCACGTCGATATCGGCGGCCGCCGTATGCAGTTCGTCGGCCTGGGCGAATTCTCCGGCGGTGGAGGTCGCCGGGTTGTGACCGAGCGCCACGCAGTTCACCACGATGTCCCGGTCGGTGACGATCCCGACCGGCCGCCCCTCGCCGTCACAGATCGGCAGGGCGCCCACATCGCGCTGCCGCATCTGCTCGGCAGCGGTGGCCATGGTGTCCCGCACGCCGATACACACCACCGCCGGATGCATGATGTCACGCACTGTGGTCATACTTCCTCCTGGTTTCGAGGTCGTCGCCTGTGGTTCGATCAGCACACCCGGGCAGCGGGCGGCGTGGCGCTACCCGATCGACTCCCGGAAGGTCGCGCCTTCCTGGAACGCCTGCGCGACTTCGGCGAGTTCGGCGACCGGGTGGATCTGATATTCGGCGACCATGCCGAATTTCTCGGGAGCATCGAGAAGATCCATCGGGTTGTCGGTCTCCACCACCGCGAATCCACCGGTGCCGTCGAGCCTGCCGACCATCTGGTGGTAGGTCACGCCGGCAGCCGGTTTCCAGCTTCCGAACACTTGCAGGGCACGCTGGATACTCGCCTCGTTCTCCGCTGCGGAGCCGTTCCAACGATACGTCCACGAAACCACGTATTTCATCGGTCCTCCCAGAGATGTTCCGAAGATGTTGTCTCACGCGAAGCGGCCCGCCCGGGCATGCGGACCACCGATGCGGCCGGCCGGACTCACCTCCTCTCCCGTGCCCGCTCCGGCCCGCCCACGTCGCCGCGATACCGCTGTGGACGGCCTGCGCGACGGCCGGACGGGCGAGGTGTTCGGCGATGCTGTGTGCCCGTTCCGGGGATTGTCGACCGGGATCTCGCGCGACTCGTCCACCCGCCCGAGGAGTCGGTCGCACCCGCTGTCACCGCAGTCTGCGCAGGAGGGCGTCACGCTGCCGTCACCGCGGCCGACGCGGGGCCGCGTCCGGTCTCGTCTCGACCGGTCCGGCGGCGAAGCGTCCCGATACCGGGGCGGCCTCGCGGCGGCCGGGCGCGCGGTCCGCGCCGGATGGTACCGGCGGCCGGGTGAGCAGCCCGGTCAGCTGGGGTGACGGCGGGACGCCGAGCTCACGCAGGATCAACCGCCGGAAGACGCTGTAGGCGTGCCGGGCCTCCCCGATATTGCCCTCGGACAGGTGTGCCTCGATCAGCGCCCGCTGGGCGCTCTCGCGGATCGGGTCGGCCCCGACCGCGAGTAGTGCCGCCTCGACGCCCTCGGCGCACCGGCCCCGGGCGCACAGTTGCCTGCTGAGCTGCTCCAGGGCGTGCAGCACCCGGTGCCGCAAACGCTCGCGTTCGAAGAGCGCCCAATCGTCGTACCAGCCCGGGAGCAGATCGAGCGCGGCATCGATACACGGGTCGACTATCAGGTCCGCGGCGACTGCCGAGCCCTGGATCAGCCGGCGCGCCCACGCACTCACCTCGTCCACATCGACCCCGACCTCGGCGCGCAGCATCACCGAGACCTGGTCGGCGGCCACCAGGTCCAGCTCCGCCGCGCGCAACCGCCACAGCGCCGACCGCAGGTTTCCCGAGGCCCGCCGCTCGCGAACCCCGGGCCACAGCAAGCCGGCCGCGTAGCAGCGCCCCACCCGACCCGGACGCAAGGCCGGCAACGCCAAGAGTCGTTTGCTGCCCTCGGCGATCTGACGATGTTCCCCGCCGACCGTGACATACGGTCCGCCGAACAAATGCAGGTACGAAGCGACGCTTTCCGGGCCACTCCGCCGGCTCAGAGTGTCCATGGCCTCAGCTCACTGTCCGTTAGTGATAGCAGAAGAGAATAATTCGCGCCCGTCACCGGCCCATCACAGCGCTCACGACTCCGGATACCGATTCGACCACCATCACCGGGCTTGCCGGCCCGTACGGCCGCCACCGGCCCGCGCCGCAACGCGCCGGTGACACCCGGTGCGCGACGCCGGACCGATGAGGTCGCACCCATCGCCGTATGGCCTGCGCCCCCTGCGACTCGAATCGCGGCGACCTATGCCGATATCGACATCTCCTGAGCGGGCGGTCGCCCGGGACGGACTCGTCCCCGCCGACCCGCCGAACCGCCGGTCCGCCGAGTCATCCGGCCGACAACGAGGCGAGCAGGCACGGCAGCGTCGGCGGATACTGCATGGTGCACACCAGCCCGGTATCGTCGGCGCCCGCCCGCTCGGCCGCCCGGGGCAGCTCGAGCGGTACGCCCGCCGGAGCTGCGGTCGCGGTGGCGACGGGCGCCGCCAGCAGGGCCACGGCGAGAATTCCGCCGCGAACGATGTTGCGCATGATGTTCCTTCCCGGCCGGCGGTTCGGCCGCCGGTCCTGCGGGAGAACGTAGCGCCGCACGCGACCTCCCGACAGCCCCGGAAATCACCGGCACCGAGAAAGGGGGCGGCCCGCGGTGCGCAGAGCCGAAGGGCGTGACCCTGTTGCGCCGGCGGCCGATATCGGCGACGTTCCACGCCGGCGAAATCGGCCGGCCGGACGCCGGATGTTTCGGACGCGTCTTCCGAATACGCGGCGGGAGCCGCCGGACGAATCCGCCCGGGCTCGCCCGCGACGCCGCGGTGAACGGATTGCCGCGCCGGGTTCGGGGCATTCTCGGACAACCGACTACATCCGCACAGTGTGGCCTACGATGCCGCCGCACGACCGGGATATCACTCGCACAGCAGGAGGTGTTGCCTTGTCTGTCGACCGGCACGACGGAAATGCGGTGACAGGCGTGGAGCGGACCGGTGACCCGGCTCGCTCCCGGGTCGCCGCCGAACGGTTCGCCGTCCGGAGCGCCGCGGCGTTGGTGGCGACGGTGGGCGCCGGTCTCGGATTCGGAGTGCTCACCGCGCTGGTCCGCCTGCGCTGGCAACCGCTGCAGACCGCGGACCAAGCGGTCGCCGACCGAGTGACCGCCGTCGTCGCCCGGCACCCGGTCCTGCGCGATATCCTCTTCGGCGTCACCGATCTCGGCGCGACAATCACCCTGGTGGGAGTCCTCGCCGTGGGTGTGCTGTGGCTGCTCCTACGTCGTCTCCCGCGACTGGCCGTTCTCGTGGTGGTCACCGGTGCGGGCGGATTGATCCTCAACCCCGTCGTCAAAGAGCTGGTCGCGCGGTTACGGCCGGTGGTGGAGACGCCCGTCCACCGCACCGACGGGTGGAGCTTTCCCAGCGGGCACGCGATGAGTTCCCTGGTGTGTTACGGCATTCTCCTCCTGGTTTTCGCACCCGTCCTGCACACTCGGGCCCGGCACGTGGCCGCGGTCTGCGCGGTCCTGCTCGTGGCGGCTGTCGGGCTCAGCCGGATCGCGCTGGGCGTGCACTACCTCACCGATGTCCTCGCGGGCTGGCTGCTCGGGTCGCTGTGGCTCGCGGCGATCACCGTCGCGTTCCACCGCTGGCGTGGTGACGCCGGACTCGGCGAGACCGGTCCGCTGCCCGGCGATGTAGGGCCGGACGAGCGAGACGACCTGCGGCCGGTCCCGGATCGGCACGCCCCCACGATGCCCCACCCCGGGCGCGGGCTCGGCGAACTCGCGGTCGCCTGGGTTCTGCTGGTGGGACTGCTCATCGGCACGGGCACGCTGATACGCGGCGCCGGAGCCGGCAGCCCGGTCGCCCGGTGGGATCACAGTGTCGTGGCCGCGCTGGCCGCGCACCGCGGTCCCGCTCTCACCGCCGTGCTCGACGTGTTCGGCGAACTGGGCAACACCACCGCGGTCGTCACCGTCGCGCTGATCATCGCCGTACTCGCGGTGGCCGTCCTGCGCAGCCGGCGACCGGTGCTGTTCCTCGGCGTCGCCCTGCTGGGTGAGATCACGCTGTTTCTCACCACCTCCACGATCGTCGGCCGCCCACGCCCCGAGGTCGCCCCGCTCGACCCCGCACTGCCACCGACCTCGAGTTTTCCCTCCGGACACTTCGCCGCGTCCCTGACTCTTTACGCCGGCAGTGCCGCACTGCTGTGGTGTTCCACGCACAGGACGCCGTACCGGCTCCTCGCGGCCGCACTCATGGTGATCCCCGCCCTGGTGGCGGCGCAGCGACTGTATTCCGGCGCCCACCACCCCACCGACCTCCTCGGCGCGGCTCTGCTGGCATCGATCTGGACCACGGTCGCCTGGTGGGTCGTCCGGCCGGTGCCGGACCGCGCAGTGGCTACTCGCGAAGTTTCAGCAGCAGGTAGGCGGCCATGGACGGGCCGTCGGTGAGCACCCCGGCGCGCAGCATGGCCTCCACTTCCGACGCGGGGAACCACCGCTGGCGCATATCCTGCTCGGTGGGCTCCCGGTTCGGTTCGCCGGGCGTCAGCTCGGTGGCGAGGAATACGTGACAGCCCTCTCCGGTCATCGCGTTCGCACAGTGCAGCCGGCCGAGCCGTTCCATCCGGCCCGCCGTGAATCCGGTCTCCTCGGCGAGTTCGGCCGCGGCCAGTTCCTCCGGACTGCCGGTCCTCCCCTCCGGGAAAGCCCCGGACGGGAACTCCCACGACCGGGCCCGCACGGGGTAGCGGTACTGCTCCACGAGGTGGAAACCGCCGTCCTCCCACGGAATGACGAGTGCGAAATCGGGTTTGTCGATGACGGAGTAGAGCCCGGGCGACCCGTCCGCGCGCTCGATCCGGTCCTCGCGCAGCGACAACCACGGATTCCGGTAGACGACTCTGGACGACAACGTTTTGATGGACACCTCTCCAGTGTTACGCGCTGCGGACCATCGGGTGCCGCCGCGATCGGCGCGCCCGCGGCCACCGGTGCGCGGACACGCCGCGCCGGGTCGCGATGCGGCGGAGGATATCCGGCGGTCGGCCGCCGCCGGATATCCGCGGCGAACACGCGTCACAATGTCGGGACGTCACCCCAGCAGGTCGGCTTCGAACCGGTCAGCGCGCACAGGGCGTTGAGTGCCGCTTCCAGGAGATAGCCGGAACCCGAAGACGATCCCGAGTCGATCGGGGTCGCCGCGGCACCGGCGGGAACGAGATGGCCGGGAACGGCGGAGGCGGCCGGAGCACCGGCCACCGCCAAGGCCAGGCCGACGAGAACAATAATCGGCGTTCTGCGGAACCTGGGCGCAATGGTTTTCGTTGCCATGGTGTCCGACTATGCGTGGCCGCGCCCACGGTCGACAAGCCCCACGATATGGGGTCGCGCGTAGACGCGGGCAACGGTGTAATCCTCGGCCCCCGTTGGCAACACAACCATAAATACTGTTGCCGTGTTACATTCGAAGGGCCCCCTCGAGGGCGACCGTTCGGTATGTGATGGAGGCGCGATGACGATCGATACCGCCCTCTCGCTCGGTGTTCGGCCCGTCGGCGCGGACACCGATCGGCCCAGCATCCCCCGCGTCTACGACTACAGTCTGGGCGGGAAGGACAACTACGAGGTGGACCGTTCGGCCTTCGAGCGGATCCGGCGAATAGCGCCGCGGCAGGGCGATGTCCACGTCACGAACCGGCGCTGGCTGACCCGCGCCGTCCGATCGCTGGCCGAGGGGGCCGAGGTCCGGCAGTTCCTGGATCTCGGCGCCGGACTGCCCACCCGCGATCCGCTCCATATCGTCGCGCAGGAATGCGGGCGCGGTGACACGGAATTCGTGTACATCGACAACGACCCGCTCTGCGTCGCTCACGGCCGGGCCATGCTGGAACGCAATGAGCACACCCATTACCTTCCCGGCGATCTCACCGATCCCGTCGCGACCGTGGAGAAGGCGGGCCGATTCCTGAACCTGCGGCAGCCGGTCGCGGTCCTGCTGGGAGCGGTATTGCACCACCTCGGCGACGAGGACGACCCGGTGGGCATCGTCTCCCGGTACATCGAGCTGCTCCCGGCCGGTTCGTATGTGGCGATCACGCACTACTGCGATCCCGGCCCCGCCCGCCCCGAACTCCACGAGCTGGCGCGGCGGCTCGAACGTGCGCATATGGCCGAAGAATTCGGCTCGGGGCGATACCGGAGCCCGGAGGGCATCCGCGCGCTGTTCGGCTCACTGGACCTGGTGGAGCCGGGACTGACCCCGCTGGACGAGTGGTGGCCGCAGGGCCCGCCGGTCCGTGCCGCGGCGCCCGAGGAGCGCCTGATCCTGGGCGGTCTCGGTCGCAAGCCCGGGCCTCACCTCGCGCCGCTGCGGCTCGTCTGTCGTTGAGATTCCCGGCGTCCGGGTCTCAGCCCACATAGCGGCGGGCCGGGGATCGGCGTTGCGACTCCTCCAGCCGGACGAGGCCTTCCTCCACCTGTGGAGGGACGACCTTGCGCTCCCGCAGCACCCAGGGCAATCCGCGCAATGTCTCCAGAACGGCCGCGGCGGTCGCCCGGTCGGCCGGGGCGGAGCGGAGAACCACCGCGGACCGGCGGACCGCGCTGCGGATCGGGCGGCGTAACCACAGCGTCCACAGGGTGTTCCGGATCCCGAGCCCGCGGCGGCGCGTCGAATCACGTTTTCCGGACGGAGCGTGGTGGATCACCATGTCCGGGATCCAGCACATCCACCAGCCGTGGGCCGCGAGATCCAGGGCGAGCAGTTCCTCCTCGCCACCGAACCACAGCCGCGGCGAGAACCCACCGACCTCGGTGAACGCGCTGACCCGGAAGGCGGACAGCCCCGCCATGACGCCGAGCAGTGCCGGTCCCGGTAGCCACTCCGGACCGTCGACCGGAGAATCACGCAGTTCCGGAGTGATCGGGTCCTCGCGCAGGTCGGGCTCGACGAGGCAGCGGCCGGTCACCGAGCCCAGACCCGGGTACTCGTCGAGCAGGTCCGCAGCACGGCTCAGTGCGCCCGGCTGCCACTGCGTATCGTCGTCGCAGAACGCCACGTAGGGTGTACGCGCCCGCCCGACCGCGATATTGCGGGCCACCGCGCCGAGATTCTCGGAAGCGCGGATGAGTTCGACCGAGGGGAACCGGGCCGCCACCGCGTCCGCGGTGCCGTCGGAGGATGCGTTGTCGACCAGGACGATCGGCGCCGCGTCGGGCAGGGTGGTCATATGCGCCAGCGTTTCCAGCAACTGGGTACGCCGGTCGCGGGTGATGATGACGACCGTCATCCGATCGATGGCCATCGGCTCATTTCCTTCCGTCGGCGAGTTCGAGGATCCGGGCCCGGCTCTCCACATCCGGCGGCAGTCGGCGCCGCTGCGCCAGTGCCCACGGCAGCCGGCGGGCCACCCCCGCCACCGCCAGCAGTGCCCCGGGGTCATGGGCGGCCCGGCCGAGCAACCGCGCGGTTTCGGCCGCGCACTGCCGTATCGGCCGCCGCATCCAGGTGATCAACGCGTTGTTGCGCTGTTCGGCCCGCCGGCGCCACGCCGGCGGGGGACGGTGGGTGGAGGGATGATGATGAGCCCGCACCGCGGGCACGTAACACAGATGCCAGCCGTGGGTCGCCAGATCCAGTGCCAGCAAACGCTCCTCGGCGCCGAAATGCAGCAACCTGCTGAACCCGGCGACCTCCCGGTACGCTTCCCGGCGCACGATCGCGGCGCAGGCGAGGAAGCCGAGCACCGAGGGGCCGGGCAGTTCGGCGGTCCGCCCCAGGGGGCTGGCCGCCATCCGCTCGTTGACCGGATCATCCCGGTGATCGCCGCCCACCAGCGTGCGCCCGGCGACGAGACCGAGCCGCGGACAGCGATCGAGTACCCGTTCGGCTTCGGTGAGCGCGTCCCCGGCCCACCACGAATCGTCGTCGCTGAACGCGATATACGGGGTGCGGGCGACGGCGACACCGAGATTGCGCGCCGCCGCACCGAGATTGCGATGCAACCGGATGACCTTCACCCCCGGAAAGCTCCGGGCCCGTCCGGTGGTGTCGTCGTCGGAGGCGTTGTCCAGCACCACGATCGGCGGGCGCGGGCGCAACGCGCTGAGTTCGGTGAGGGTTCGTGCCAGTTCACCGGCCCGATTGCGGGTCGCGATGACGACCGTGGTCTTCGGGGTGTCGCCGGGCACGCTCATACCGATCCTTCCCCGAGCAGTTCACCCAGCAGCTCGCCGGTCAGCGCATCCGCCGCGGGCAGATTCCGCCGTCGCGCCCGCTCCCGCCCGGACGGCGACAGACACCACGTCCACCAATGGTCCAGGGTGTCCGGATCCGCGGCCCGGTCCGCGGCCACGAGTGCGGGCCAGCCCAGCGCCTTCGCCTGGGCCGTCACCTTTCCGCCGCCAGCGACGGGATCCACCGCCAGCACCGGGGTCCCGGCGCGCAGCCCGAACACCAGGCCGTGCAGCCGGGTGGTGACCACGGCATCCAGGCACGAGAAGACCGAGGCGAGCTGGTCGGGGGTGGCGCAGTGCCGCCAGTCGTCGGTGGCCAGTCTGGTATCGAGGGGTACCCGGGCGCAGTCGAGGCCGGCCAGCCAGCGCCCGAGCGCCTCGTGCACCGGGCGATGCCGGCGCGCGGCACCGTATTCGGACTGCCCGGGGGCGAGCACCACACCCACCACCGCCACACGGGCGGTGGTCGCCGATACGGAGAGATCGGGCCGGCCGGTGCCGCCATCGTCGCGGGCCAGCACCCGGTGGAAGCCGGTGACCGCCGCGTCGGCCGGGTCCACGACCGTGACGCCGACCGCGATCCGCCGGCACTGCGCGAACCGTTCGTGCAACGCGCGGACCTGGTCGCCGTGGATGGGACCGCAGACGAAGACGAGATGCGAGTAGCGGCCCGCATCGGCCTCGTCCAGGTGCAACGCCTCGGCCCGGAACCGCGGACTCCACACCGTATCGTGCGGTATCCCGGCGGCGGTGAGGCGCTCGCTCACATGGCGCATGCTCAGCACATCGCCGGCCGTCGCCTCGCCGTGCACGAAACTGGACCAGCCGGTCACCAGTACCCGCGTGGCCGGGAAGCGCTCGGCCCGGCCGGACGGAGCGGGCGGCGCGGTGGGTACACCCCACGCGGCGGCGGCCACCGGATTCACCGGGGCGCGGAGTTCAGGTGGACGACCTTGGTCTGCGTCATCTCGTCCAGCAGTTCGGGTCCGTACCCGTAGCCGGTACCGCTGGCGCCGCGGGGGTGGGCCGCGCCGCCCGGCGCACCACCGAATACCGCGTTGATCTTCACCGTGCCCACCGGGAGCTCCCGCCAGGCACGCTGGGCATGTGACATCGACGCGGTGAGCACCGTCGCGGCCAGGCCGTAGTCGTCCCGGGCCGCTTCGGCGAGTCCCTGGTCGAACGATCCCACCACGCGCACCGGCGCGACCGGGCCGAATGTTTCCTCGCGCATGATGCGCATCTCCGGGGTACAGCCGGACAGCACGGTGGCCGGGTAGTGCGCCCCGGCGCCGCCGGGCAAGATACCGCCGATCCGGCACTCGGCTCCCGCAGCGACCGCCTCGTCCACCTGCGCGTGGACCAGGTCGCGATGGCGCCGGTCGACCAGCGGCGCCGTGGTCCGGGCATCGGCCGCCACCACCAGCGCGGCCAGGAACGGCTCCGCGATCGCCTCGTGCACGAAGATCCGCTCGACCGATACACAGATCTGGCCGGAGTTCGCGAAGGCACCGAGCGCGGCCTGCTCCGCGGCCCAGCCGGGGTCCACCCCCGCATCGATCACCAGCGCGTCGTTACCACCGTTCTCCAGCAAGGCCTTCACGCCGGTCGCGGCGGTACTCCGGGCGATCGACCGGCCGGTCGCGGTACTGCCGACATGCGCGACGACATCCACATCGCTGCGGGCGGCCAGCGCGGCACCGACGGCGCCGTCACCCTGGACCGTCTCCAGCACTCCCTCCGGGAGCGCGCGCGCCAGCAGCTCGCCCAGCAGCGCACCGGTGTGCGGGGCCCGCTCGCTCGGTTTGTACACCACCGTATTGCCGGTGACCAGGGCGGCGCCGATCAGTCCGCACGAGACCGCGACCGGATCGTTCCACGGCGTCAGCGCGACGACGACACCGCGCGGCTCCCACACCATGAAGTCGGCCGCCTCGGCATCGCCCTGCAAACTCTTCCCGCGGTGCACGGGGCCCAGCTCGGCGTACTGCTCCAGCGTCGCGGCGCCGGCCGCGATGCCCTCGGCACCTTCGGCGCGCGGGCGACCGGTTTCGGCCTCGGCGGTCGCGGCGAGTTCCGCGACGTATTCGCGCAGCAGGCCGGCACCGGCCCGTAATGCCGCGGCACGTTCGGTGACCGGGGTACACGCCCATCCGGGCTGCGCCCGGCGGGCCGAGGCCACCCGCCGGTCGAGTTCGGCGGCGCCGGTCACGGGCACCGTTCCGACAGTGATGCCGGTGGCCGGGTCGAGGATCTCGATCGTCTCGGTCACCGGCGGCCGCGTGGGTTCTGTGACTGTGCTCGATCGGCTCATACCGGCGCGCTTTGCCCGGCGCCGGCGATTCAAACCCGCCTCGGCGAGTCGCCACGCCGAGGCCCCCGGTAGATCGGCGCTTTACCCGGCGCCCTGTTTGAACCGCCTCGAACAGGTTAGGGCTAGCGCATGGTGGAGACGGCGAACCGGCTCGACATACTGCTCTGGCACGTGCACGGCTCGTGGACCAGTTCGTTCGTCCAGGGAAGACATCGCTATCTGCTGCCGGTGGTGGACGACGGCGGGCCGTGGGGGCGGGGGCGCTGCGGGCGCGACTGGCCGTCCGCCCAGGAGATCCCGGCAGCAGAACTGCACGCGGCCCGGCCCGACGTCGTGGTGCTCCAGCGACCCGAGGAGATCGAGCTGGCCGAACGCTGGCTCGGCCGGCGCCCGGGTATCGACATCCCGGCGGTGTACGTCGAGCACAACACACCGCGCCCGCAGGCGGCCACCACCCGGCATCCGCTGGCCGAGCGCGCCGATATCCCGCTGGTGCACGTGACCCATTTCAACGATCTGATGTGGGACAACGGTCGCGCGCCGACGCGGGTCGTACCGCACGGCATCGTCGATCCGGGCGCGCGCTACACCGGGGAGATCCCGCACGGTGTCGCCCTGATCAACGAGCCGCTGCGGCGCGGGCGGATCACCGGGACCGATCTGCTGCCGGCCTTCGCCAGGGCCGGACCGGTCGATCTGTACGGTATCGGCGCCGCCGGATTCACCCCGGAAAGCCCTACCGTGCACCCGGTCCGGGGGATCGCCGACCTCGACCAGACCGCGCTCCATCAGGAGATGGCGCGGCGGCGCGTCTATCTGCACACCGCGCGCTGGACCTCTCTCGGCCTGTCCCTGCTCGAAGCCATGCAGCTGGGGATGCCGGTGGTCGCGTTGGCGACCACCGAAGCGGTCCGGGCGGTCCCGCCCGAGGCGGGGGCCCTGTCCACCGATATCGCGGTACTCACCGCGCGGTTCCACGAGTTCCTCCACGAACCCGATCTGGCAGTACTCGCCGGGAAATCGGGACGGCAGTACGCACTGGAGCACTACGGTCTCGAAACCTTCCTGCGCCGCTGGGACGGTCTGCTCGCCGAGATCACCGCATAGGGATCGGAAAGGCGGAACAATGAAGATCGCGATGGTGTCCGAACACGCCAGCCCGCTGGCCGCGCTCGGCGGCGTCGATGCCGGTGGCCAGAATGTCCACGTCGCCGAACTCGCCGCCGGGATGTCCCGGCGCGGACACGATGTCACCGTCTACACCCGGCGCGAAGAGGCCGCCGCGCCCACCACGGTGCGCACCGACCAGGGCTACCGCGTGACCCGGGTACCGGCCGGGCCGCCGGAAGTGCTGCCGAAGGACGAACTGCTCCCGTTCATGGATGAATTCGGGGAGTTCCTCCGGCGCGACTGGCAGCGGGAGGCACCCGATGTGGCGCACGCCCACTTCTGGATGTCGGGTCTCGCCACACTCGCGGCCGCACCGGCCCTGGGCATCCCGGTACTGCAGACCTTTCACGCGCTCGGGGTCGTCAAACGCCGATATCAGGGTGCGGCCGATACCAGTCCGCCTGGGCGGGTGGAGCTGGAACACGGCATTGCCGAACGGGCCGACCGCGTCATCGCCACCTGCACCGACGAAGTGTTCGAACTCGTCCGCATGGGCCTACCGCGGACCCGGACCTCGGTGATTCCCTGCGGCGTGGACCTCGACCGGTTCACACCGGACGGTCCGCGGGCGGCGAGGTCGTCACGCCACCGGGTCGTCAGTGTGGGCAGGCTGGTGCCACGCAAGGGTTTCGATATCGCGATCACCGCTCTGGCGCGGCTGCGCGATACCGAACTGATCCTGGTCGGCGGACCCGATGACGGCAAACTCGCCGATGATCCCGAAGCGCAACGACTCTCGGCCCTGGCCGGCGAACTCGGCGTGGCCGACCGCGTGCACCTGCTGGGTCAGGTACCGAGAACGGAGATGGCGCCGCTGCTGCGGTCGGCGGATGTGGCCGTGTGCACGCCCTGGTACGAACCCTTCGGCATCACCCCGCTGGAAGCCATGGCCTGCGGTGTGCCCGTGGTGGCCGCCGCGGTGGGCGGCCTCACCGACACCGTGGTCGACGGTGTCACCGGCAGATTGGTGACACCCCGCGAACCCGGTGAACTGGCCGACGCGATCGAAGGCCTGCTGGACGCGCCGCAGACCCGGGCGAATTTCGGGCGCGCCGGGCGCGACCGGGTCCGCGCGCGCTATTCGTGGGAGCGGATCACCGCGGAAACCCTGCGGGCCTACCGCCGGGTGGCCGCCGCGGCGGTACGCGGTGAAACCGGCCGGGAGGAGGCCCGATGACGGCGTCGACCCCGGATCCGGTGCCCACACCGCACGGCCGCCGGGCCGGGCGCCCCCGGCGGGTGCTGGTGACCGGCGGCGCCGGCTTCGTCGGCTCGCACCTGTGCGAACAGCTGCTCGACGCGGGTGCGTCCGTGGTCGCCCTCGACAACTTCGCCACCTCGGCACCGGAGAATATCGCCGGGCTGGTGGACCGGCCCGGGTTCGCCGTCATGCAGCACGATGTGACCGAATCGTTCACCGGGCTCGGCTGGTTCGATATCGTCTTCCATCTCGCGTCGGCCGCCTCGCCGCCGGACTATCTGCGGCTTCCGATCGAAACGTTACGAGCCGGTTCCCTCGGTACCGCACACGCCCTCGAGCTGGCCGAGCATTGCGGCGCCCGGTTCGTGCTCGCGTCCACCAGCGAGGTGTACGGCGACCCGGGGGTCCATCCCCAGCCCGAGGGGTATTGGGGCCATGTCAATCCGGTGGGGCCGCGCAGCGTCTACGACGAAGCGAAGCGCTATGCCGAGGCATTGACCATGGCGTACCACCGGGAACACGGCGTGAATACGGGAATCGCCCGGATCTTCAACACCTACGGGCCGCGGATGCGGGCCGACGACGGACGGATGGTGCCCACGTTCATCGCCCAGGCGCTGGCCGGCGTCCCGTTGACCGTGGCCGGCACGGGCGAGCAGACCCGGTCGCTGTGTTACGTCGACGACACCGTGCGCGGACTGCTGGCGCTGGCACGCACCGATCATTCCGGACCGGTCAATATCGGTAATCCCCGCGAACTCTCGGTGCGGTCGCTGGCCGCGGAGATCCGCGCGGCGACCGGTAGCGACTCCGCTCTTGAATTCATCGACGGCGCGATCGACGACCCCCGGCGCCGCTGCCCGGATATCGCCCTGGCCCGCCACGCCCTCGGCTGGCAGCCCCTGATCGATCTGGCCGAGGGACTGCGCCGCACGATCGACTGGTTCGCGGGACGGACGGCTGCGGCGGACGCGACACCGCGTCCGGTAACGAAACGGCAGACCGGTTTGGCGGTGCATTCCACGGGTAGCGCGTAGACGATCTCGCGGTACGAGCCCGTATCCCCAGTGGAAAGGCGGCCCGGTGCGCATTCTCGGTGTCAACGCGATATTCCACGATCCCGCCGCCGCGCTCCTCGTGGACGGTGAGATAGTCGCCGCCGCGGAGGAGGAGCGGTTCACCCGCCGCAAGCACGGTAAGCGACCGGTGCCGTTCGCGGCCTGGGAGATGCCGGAGCAGGCCGCGGCCTGGTGCCTCGAACGCGCGGGCCTGCGACCCGATCAGCTCGACGCGGTGGGGTACTCCTACGACCCCGCGCTGGTGGACCATTCGCTCGGCGGTCTCGACCCGTCGAGCGAGGAGTTGCGTACCGACTACGCGCGCCGCGCACCGGCGTTCCTGCGTGCCGCGCTCCCCGGCCTCGACCCGTCGATCGTGCGCTTCGTCCGGCACCATATCGCCCATGCCGCCTCGGCGGCGCTCGCGGCGCCGCTCGGCGATACCGCGGTGCTGGTGGCCGACGGACGCGGGGAGAGCAGTTCTTATCTCGCCGGGGAGTACCGGGACGGCAAATTCGTCGAACTCGCCGCCCAGCGCCTGCCGCATTCGCTCGGCCTGATGTACGAGGACCTCACCGAACACCTGGGTTTCGCCCGTTCGAGCGACGAGTACAAGGTGATGGCACTGGCGTCCTACGGCACGCCGCGCTTCCTCGACGAGTTCCGGGAACTGCTGTACACCACCGGCGACGGCGGATTCCGGACCGAACCGGTGGACTGGGCGCGGTACGCCCCGGCGGTGACCGGTGGCCGGCTCGGCCCCGACCACGCCGATCTCACCGCGAGTGCGCAGCGACGCCTCGAGGAGGTGCTGCTGGAGCTGACCGGATGGCTGCACGAGCAGACCGGGCAGCACAACCTCACCCTGGCCGGCGGTATCGCGCTCAACTGCGTCGCCAACACCCGGTTGTACGCCGAAGGACCGTTCGAACGGATCTGGGTGCAGCCGGCCTCCGGTGACGCGGGCACCGCGCTGGGGGCCGCATTGCAGTTGGCGGCCGAGTTCGGGGAGCGCGCCGCGCCGATGTCGCGCGCCGACCTGGGCCGCGAGTGGACCGATGCGGAACTGGAAGCCGTCCTGCGGACGGCGGACCTCCGATACACCAGGCCGGCGGATGTGGCGGCCGAGGTCGCGGCGGCACTGGCGGCCGACCAGGTGGTCGCCTGGTTCCAGGGGCGGGCCGAATACGGTCCGCGCGCCCTCGGACACCGGTCGCTGCTCGCGCATCCCGGCCGGGCGGCCAATCTGGAACGCCTCAACGATGTGAAGGGCCGGGAGCAGTTCCGGCCGGTCGCGCCGATGGTGCGGGCGGACCGGGCGGCCGAGATCTTCGGCCGTGGACCGCTACCCAGCCCGTACATGCTGTTCGTCCACGATGTGGCGCCCGACTGGCAGGACCGGATCCCGGCGGTGACCCATGTGGACGGCACGGCGCGGGTGCAGACCGTCGACCCCGCGGACGATCCCCTCACCGCGCGCATGCTCACCGAATTCGACCGCCGCACCGGCGTGCCGGTGGTCGTCAACACCAGCCTGAACACCGCGGGCCGGCCGATGGTGGACGCACCGCGCGACGCACTGGAATGTTTCGGTTCCGCCCCGATCGATGTGCTGGCCCTCGGTCCGTTCCTGGTGCGTCGCCGATGAACCGCCTCGACTACAGCATCGTCGTACCGACCACCGGCCGGGACAGCCTCCGGCTGCTGCTGGCGGCGCTGGAGGCCGCGACCGGGCCGCGGCCCCGGGAGATCATCGTGGTGGACGACCGACCGGGTCGTGGCGGCGAACTCCCGCTGCCGGGCGGCAGCGCGCCGGTCCGCGTCATCCGCTCGGGGGGCCGCGGACCGGCGGCCGCCCGCAACGCCGGTTGGCGGCACGCCACGGGATCCTGGATCGCCTTCCTCGACGACGACGTCCTGGTCGCTTCCGACTGGCCGGACCGACTGGCCGCGGACCTGCTCGACCTGCCCCCCGATACCGCCGCGTGCACCGCCCGCATCGAGGTCCCGCTACCGGCACACCGCCGTCCGACCGACGACGAACGCGGCACCGCCGGGCTGGCCACCGCCCGGTGGATCACCGCGGATATGGCCTATCGCCGGTCCGCGCTGCTCGCGGTCGGCGGTTTCGACGAGCGATTCCCGCGGGCCTACCGCGAGGATGCCGATCTGGCATTACGCGTCTGTCTCGCCGGTTACACCATCGCGTCCGGGCAGCGGGTCAC
>NZ_BAGJ01000269.1 GCF_000308775.1 Nocardia testacea NBRC 100365 | reverse complement strand
AACGCGGTCCTGGACACCGCGCGCGGCTCGGAAACCGCGTTGCCGGTCGTCTGGGCGAAAGTCCGCGAGATCTCCGACCGTGCCGACTCGATGCCGCAGGACGAGTTCAACACCCACCTCCGCAGCGAGTTCGGCGATTGGTGGTTCAGCGGCGGTTCGAAGCAGTACGCGGCCGAACAGAAACACCAGGAGCGCGAGTCCGGGCCGGACCAGTCGCGGGTCGTCGCCTCCGGCGGTCAGGACAACGGTGCTGGCACAGCCGGTACAGCCAGCCGGGCGGCGCGGGAACCGATCCCGGGCCACGCCTTCGCCGGTCTGGTCAACGGCCACGACCGCGAGCGGGAAGGCATGGAGCGGTGACCAGCCCGCAGACTACCAACCGATCCGATCAGGGAGGAAAAACACCCATGACCGAGACGAACACCCCGGCCACCACCGCTGCGGAGTCTTTCGTGGTGGACCCGGAGCGTCTGCGGCGCTACGCCGACGAGCAGCGGGCCAGCGATCCCGGAACGAAGGCCTACTACGCCCGGCGGGGCGTGACCAGCGAGGTCGAACAGCAGATGCGCGCCGATGTCGTACGAGTCACGCGGTTGCTGGAAGAGGCTCGCAATGTCAGTGACCTGGGCGAATTCAAGAAATTTTCCCGTCAGGCCGATGAGATCCGCCTCCAGTGGGAGCGCCACGACGACTTCGAGGCGCGCATGGATTGGGAGTACCTGGCCGATGCCGCCGACGATTGGCGGCGGCGGCCCGGCTCGATGGAACAGCTCTACGAGCAGGTGATCATCGAACGGGTCGACGGCTGGACCGAGTCGATGAGCGACGAGGAGTGGCGTTCTCAGCGGCAGGCCCGGGAGATGGCCGGCCGCGGGCAGTGGAACGAGGCCCGGGACCCGTTCAGCGCCGAGGCTGGCCGGTCACGGCCGACGAGCGAGGCGGATCCGGCGAACCCGAACCACTACGCCGATTCGTGCTCGTATCACGCCGAGCGGCTGCTGCGGGCGGACTTCGCCCGGGTCTATCAGCTGGACCAGGAGCGCGGCGAGACCGTCACCGATAGCGAGTACTTCCGGATCACCGAGCAGATGCACGAGCTCGCCGAACCGTGGGTGACCCGCAACGACACCCGCACCGAGTGGCGCGACATGCGCACACTCGCGGCCGGCACCTACTCCAACCGCAGCGAATACGCCGACGCCGTCGAGCAGATCGAGCAGCACCGTCCCGGCCCCATCGGGCTCGACTCGATGTTCAATCGCAGCGTTGAGCAGGTCCGAGAGCTGAAAGGCGTCGAGCGGCCGTATTTCTCGGTCGATGCGAGCCACGCTCCCCGGCCGGTGGTGTCCTCGGCATTCGCCGCGGCCCGCACCGCCGAGCTTCGCCAGTGCGGCCGGGCCCCGATCCCGGGCCACGCCTTCGCGGACCTGGCCGGCGGGCGCGAGCGGGAAGGGATCGAGCGGTGACCGCCGTGGAGATCCGTCAGCAGTCCCAAGCTGACGGGTTCACCCCATTGCGTCCCTACGGCCCCGAGTCCTACGCCGAGCTGGAGGCCCGGCTGATCGCAGCGAACCAGCGTGCCGCGGACCTGGAAGAGCAACTCGCGGCGGTCACCGGCGAGCGGGACGCGGCCGAGCACCGCGCCGCCGAGCTGGAAGACCGTAACCGGGAACTTGCCCGCGATCTCGATGACGCGCTCGATATCGCGTCCGAGCACGCGCTGGACGCCGGTCGGGAACGCATGGTTCCCAAGCCCATCTACGGCCACGCCTTCGCCGGGCTGGTCTCCCACCGTGATCGAGGAGGAATGGAACGATGAACGACGACACTTTGTCGCCCGGAAACGCGACATTGTCGCCGGGTGTCGCCGTGGGCGACGGTTCGGCGGCGCAGGTGTCGCCCGAGCAGTCGGGTACGCCGTGGAATGTCGCCGAGGTTGTCGCCTTGCTGACGTTGGCGGCGGTGTCGATCGCGGCGTTCGCGTGGTCGGCGATCGCGCTGCACGGGGTCGCGGTGATGGCCGGCATCGACCCCATGCTGGCGTGGGGCGCACCGGTGATCGTGGACGGACCGATCCTGCAGGCCGCTTTCGCTCTGGTCACACTCAACCACCGCGAGAAGGCGGGAGTGAAGATCCCGAAGGCCACCCGCTGGTTCTTCTGGGCCGAACTCGCCGCCGCTGAGCTGCTGTCTTTGCTCGGAAACGGCGTCCACGCCTGGACAGCGGACGGGCTGAAACTGCCCCAGATCGCGGCGGCAGCGGTCGCGGGAGCGGCCCCGGTCGCGGGCCTGGCGGTCACCCACGCGCTCACCGCGCTGATGGAAGTCCCGCGCACCCCCGAACCGAAGGCGACACCCACTGTCGCCCAGGCGACAGGAGGCGACACCAGGGGCGACACGGGGGCGACAGCAGCCCATATCGAGGCGACACCGGCCGTCGCCGACGCGACAGCCGACCGCGACGCCGAGATCTGGCAGCTGCACCGAGAGGGTCTGTCCTACCGCCAGATCGCGGTGATCGTCGAGTTGCATCACGGCACTGTCGGCAAGATCGTCGCCCGCATGAAGGCCGAGCGCGACAGCACCACCATCGAGCCGCTGGCGTTGCCCGCGGCGCCCGAAAACGTCCGGTACATCGCCGGATAACCCAACCCATAAAGTAACCAAGGAGTAACTGTTATGTCGTGGATCATGTCCGATGAGCCCAAGGTCATCCGGAGCGCGTTCGGCAAGAACGACCGGCCCGGCGCCACCGTGACCGGTGTGGTGATCTCCCAGGAGCTGACCGCCCAGAAAGACCCCAAGACCGGGAAACCGAAGATGCGCGGCGGCCGTGAGGTGCCGCAGCTGGAGGTGGTGATCCTGACCGAGCAGCGCACCGACGCCGAGGACGACGGCGCCCGGAAACTGTTCGTTCGGGGCAGCATGCAGAAGGCGATCAAGGCCGCGATCCTCGCGGCCGGCGATGACGATCTGCGCAACGGCGCCCGGGTCACCGTGCAGTACACCGGCACCGGCCAGGCCTTCAACGCCGACTACGCACCGCCGAAGCTGTATCGGGCCAAGTACGAGCCGCCCACCGACGACAGCCTCGCCGAGGTCGCCGCCTATCTGGGCCAGGACGACGACGAGTAACCCTCAACCAGGTTCTGACCAGCAAGAAGGCCCCTGCCGAGTCCCAATCGGCAGGGGCCTTCCGCATGTCCGGCTTCGGGGGGACCTGGCCGGACACGATCATTGTCGCCCATGCTGGAACCGCCGCGGGCGCGGGTTCTTCTGCTCCTGGCGGGGCGCGTGCGCCCCTACCTCGGGCAGGCCCCCGGCCTGCCCGTTATCGCCTGCTCTTCGCGCGTAGAGGCTCCGGGGTCAAGGGTGGCCGCAGGCCATCGCCGAAGGCGACGCGCAGCGCCCTTGAGGCTGGAGGGGCGCGCGAACACAATGCAGGCGTCCCGCCAGGAGCACGCGGCCGGCAGGCCGCGCATGGCGCCCCCTGGGGCGCCGAAAACCTGATCTTGACCAGCGGGTTGCTGTGCGAAAACCGTGATAAAACCGGGCCAAACGCCCGCCAAACGCGGTCACAAGTTGTCACAACTTTTATCACCGCCTCTTCTGTCTCCCCACCCCTCCTGACCTGCATAGACCGGCGCTGCGCGCCGGTGAATCCCTCACCCCCTCAGTTCCCAATCTCATACACACTTCGTGCGCATGAGATTGGGAACTGAGGGGGTGAGGGATTCAAAAATCAATTCAGTTCAGGAGGGGTGGGGAGACAGAAGAAAAGAGAAAAGACTCTGGTTACGTTTGGGTGGGTACCGGTGCGTTGGCAGGGTGGTGGCGTTGGCATACGAGGTCGGTGGTGGCGTCATGGACGGCTCCGGCGGTCTACTGATCGGCCCGGTAAGCAAGCGCGGCGTGGTCGAGGGCCGGGTGACGTGCCGGTGGTGGTGCGAGCGCGCGGGGCGCACTCGTCCGAGAGCTGAAGCTCTCGCCTGTGTTCCGCACAGGATCGTGGTGAGTGCGCCTCTCCGTTCGGCCTTATCTGGGGCTATCACACGACCACCGGACATCAAGGGCGCCTACGGCGTCGGCTGCGCCGATGGCTGCGCCACCCTTGACATCCGGTGCCCCTGTGATCGAGCCGCCCCAGGCCGAGCGGAGAGACACACCCACCACGCTGGAAACTCTGGCTCCACTACGGTGTTCGCAGCCTTACGGCTGCGCGCGGGGGCTCTGCCCGCCGGACCCCCGCCGCTCGCCGCGTGGCAGGCACTCGCAGAGAGAAGAGCCGGAGGCCATCCCACCGAAAGGTCTTCTACGGGATCCGCTCTCGACTGTTCTGGTGGATGGCCATTAGTCGTAGTTTGTCTCCCATTGGGCTCTCCGCCACATTTGATTATCTGACTGGCTAATTACTATGTGTTCTTCGAAAGTTTTGATCATGGATTTATCTGGATCCTCTCCGTCGGATCCGAATCGTTCTACAGGAAACTTGGTCCTCCATCCGAAGTATTCTTCGCCGTATGCTGGCCCGATCGCTCTTATGTCGTAGACATGCTCCGCTGTCAATGAAAAATGCGGTCTTCCATTCGGATCCTCTATTATCTTCCATGGATCGTCGCATTTTTCTGAACGATCGAGCGTGGCGCAGAAGGTAAAAGTTGCATCCACCCTGTCTGCGGCCGACCACAGTTTTTCTAGCTCCTGATCATTCAGTCCTCTCGCTCGTGTTTTGCATTCGCCTAATATCAGCTTTCCGCTCCTGAGTACGCCTAAGCAATCTATTTCGGCAAAATTCGAATTTTCCCCCTGCTCGAATAGCTCGATTCCGGGATACATCCCAAGTAATGATTGCCCTAATATTTTCGACACGTAGCGCATTGCAAGAATTGGTGACAATGCATCGCTGCTCATGGCTCGCAGGAGCGTCTCGCTCGCCCTGTAACGATGTTCAATCCGATCGGGTCCGAAAGGGTCGGTAATTATTCGACCGCATCCATGACAGACAAGCTCGGGTACTGAATCTGCAAGAGCTCGCCACTGGTGATGGCTGCAAGATGGGCAGGACGCTTCGAATCCTCGGACGAGAATGCGATGTTCCAATGCCCATTTCACCCAATTCGACGCAGCAGTTCTGGATACGCCGAGGATCTGTTTGATGCGATTGAACGTCATATAGCCGATCTCTTCAAGGTCTGGCGAACCGATCGCAGCATCTAGTTTGATGCGGAGCTCCTCGTATCTGTCGCTGTCTTCGGGTACCGTGCCTGCCAAGTACTGGTCAAGTCGACGTTTGACCAAGCTGGCGTGTCCGCGGCGACTCATCTCCGTCAATAGGTTGGTTACCCTCTCGGAGGTGATCATAGATATTTCCCCATTTGTCGCTCGTATTAGGTGCTCAGCCGCCTTTCCCGGTTCGCTCGGCTTCACGTCAAGCGAATGGTCTTTTCCGAGCGCTCGAAGAACCTCCATTCCGGAGGGTTGGAATATGGTTACGAACTCGTCTAACTTGCCGACACCGGAAATCTTTCCCCGTAAATAGCCAGGTTCTGTCCAGTGCTTACCGCTCCGCATAGTGGCGGAGTAGGGTAGCTCGTTTTTCTTGACGATAGTAGTCAGAGTGAGCCAAGTCGCTTCGGATCTTCCCAGAAACGATTGCCCGAGCTCCTTGATGTCCGTCGAAGAGAATTCTGGAATCGTGGCAGATCCATTGTCAAACTGTGCAACTTCCACGGACGAGACGCAGTAGCCGTAGATTTCTCCGATTAGATCCCATGGGTCTACTATCTCAACGGCTATTGGTGAGTTTATTTCTGCTAGTTCGCTAGGATCTACGGAGAAGGACGTTAGTGCGATATCATGCCCAAAGCCAAAGTAGTGACTTGCGCCTCCTGCACCGGCCACTATTTCGAGATCCTCGGCGATCGTTTCTGTGAGAGGGACAGCTAGTGGTAATCCGGATATGTGCGTAAACCTTGCGCGAAGATTCCAGAGAAGCGCTAAATCGGCTACGCTGCCGGGTCTGTATACAACCACTATATTTGGTCCGAATTTGGCTTGAGTAGTATTTCCAATTTTGGAGAGGCGTGATGTGGCGGGGAATCCTCTGTTGTAAGTTCCGGACAAACCGGCGGGGAGTCGTATTCGGGTCAACTCCACGGCTGATATATGTCGCTGGCCGACCGAACTCTCCAAAAGGTCTCGCGCGGATCCTTTGGAAGCGAACTCTTGGATGTCGACAAGATGGTCAAACCGCAAGTTATCTCTAAGCGATAAGCGACGGTTTAATTCACGGTTAGCTCCCTTTGGGAGATCGCCAAATGTTCCCAGATAGGATACGTACCAGGGATCCTCTGATGAAATTCCCCTGCAAGTTTGCACGCTGCGACGTGTCTCTTCTTCTACAAGCTGCAAGAACAGATGCTGAGTTGCCCCATGTGGATTGGGTGAGTGCTTGTCGGCTATTTCATCTGCGATTATATTGCGGCCATCGATCCGGTCAACTGCGCTGCGTTGAAGGACCCTTAGGAGTCGAGGGTCAATTGTTGGATCATCAGGGTGGACAGGAATGATTGGCATCGCTCCGCCAGCCCACTTTGAGCATAGCTTGGTTATTACTTCCGTTGCGTCCGAAATGGAAGTTGAATTGGTTGCTACGGCGGCCATGTGAGGCCTCAATTGTCGCTCGACTGAGCGCGGGCCTGTCATCAGGTCATCTACTAGCAGGGGCCAGAGTTCCACGACGGTCCTTTCGCCGGTCATACACTCACGCCAGGATGTTCTGTCAACCATCGTTTCGACTACGCCAAACGTTTCGCGGAAGCGCTTATGCAGCTTCGTCGTTGAGATTCACCAGACTCAGGTTCCTGACGTTCAAGCGGCAGACAGCCTGACCTCGCTGGCAGATGCACAGGCCGCGGAGTCGGACAACTTCTAGGCCGACCCGTCGAGACGACCGATCTCGGCCATGGAACCGAGGTAGTTAGTCCGTCCCGGCCCAGTCGATTCGAACGCTCTCTGGTTTAAAGCCCGGTCCTCCTCGAGCCGGAAGGATTGTCACGCGAACGCTGAGGGCGTGTAGTACTGCGATCTGTTGCGTGACAGCGAGGCTGTCCCAGACCTTGCGAGCGTCCTTGCTCGTGATCTGCGAGACGAGCAACCGATCAAGCCCTCTTGCAGACTGGCCAGCAGCCTCCTCCGCGGTGGCGAGTTCTGGTTTCAACCTCGCTGTGATCCGTGCAAGTTGTTGCGCGTCTATCGCGCCGTCCGCGAAAGCATCTGCAGCTCCGTCGAGGCGTGCCCGGATCGCGTCCGCACGTACTCGCGCTTCGCTGCCGGTGGTGTCGTCGGTCATGAACAGCTCTCGGGCATCGGCCTTGGCCAGGCGGGCGCACACGATAGATGCTACGAGCTCATCTACCCACGCGACCCGCCGCCCAACGCACCCGCTGCTGCTATCGCATACATAGAGGATGTGCGCCCCGCCCTTATTCGCGACGCGGAGGTTCGATCCACACTTACCGCATCGTCCAATGCCGTATGTCAGAAGGTGCCGCCGCGCCCCTCCCTTGGTTGTTTTGCGGCTCGGATCGGTGAGGATGGCGGTCACCCGGTCGTGGTCGTCGCGGTCAACGATGGCCGGCCATGCGGCGGGGTACTCGATTCCTCGGTGTGTCCTGATCGCAATATTCATCTTCCGGAGCGCAAGCTTGCGGATGTGCGACATGCGCCACGGGCCTCGCTGTAGTGGCGTCGGCACATTGGCCTCGTTCAGGCGGCGCGTGATGGCGTGTACGGAGTGGCCCGCCAGTAGGTCTGCGACGATGCCCCGAACGACAGCGGCAGCTGGAGGATCCTCCACGTCTTCCCAGCCGAGTATGGTCCCGGCCGCGTCTCGCTGGTAGATGCGCGTCCACCCATAGGCGCAGGCCCCATTTGCCCGACCCTCTTCGGCGCGTTGTTTCGCAGCGCGGGCAATGCGCTCGCCCTTTATCTCCGATTCTGCTGTGTCGAACTCTCCAAGGATGCCGGCATACATGCGACCAGCTGCGGAGGTGAGGTCGATGTCGGACCCCTTGACCAGGGCGATGCCTACACGGGCTTTCGACAGGACTTCGATTGCGTGAGCTCGTTCTTTCCGGTTCCGCCACAGGCGGGATAGGCCATAGGCAACGATGTGCTCGAATTCTCCGCGCACCGCAGCGTCCAGCATGGCTTCATAGTCGCGGCGGTGTTTGTTGCCGAGGGCCGACACATCGTTGTCGGTGAAGACTCGCACGACTTCCCATCCGCGAACGGCCGCCAGCCGTTCTGCGTCTTCACGCTGCCGACCGACCCCCTTCTCGGTGCTGCGCGGATCCTCGGAGATTCGACAGTAAATCGCGGCTCTACCTGCCATGATGTGATATTACCCGCTGAGTCCCCTCTGTATTTCCGGGTGGCGTGGGGAAAACTTGGCGCCCCGAAGATTTCATCACTCTGCTCGACGGGGTGACGGCCAAGCTCTTCGATCGCTACGGTGACGATACGGTCGTTTACCCGGGCCACGGTGACGACACCACCCTCGGTGCCGAGCGGCCGCAGCTGGCGGAATGGAAGAGCCGGGGCTGGTAGATCCCGGCGGGAGGCCGCCTCGGCGCGGGGGAGACGCGGGAGCGCGTGGGAGGTGAGTCGTTGGAACGGGTCGGTGCGCTGCCGGCATGGGTCGGTCGCGCCGACAGAAGCATCGGAGGCCGGCCCGGCGGCGAAGTTCGGCGTCGGCCGCCGAACTGTGCACGGCCGTGCGGCAGCCGAAACTGCCGCCGGTACATCATGAGGTCTGCGCTCGGTATCCGTCGGCGTGTCGATCGGGGGGTTGTCCACAGTGAAAGGTTTCCCTGATGAAACCGCGAAAGGATTGGTCCGGCGGTTGCGGGACGACTTGATAGAACTGCTCGGCAAACGGACCGGCGGCCACTTCCACGACAGTGTGGACGGCATCGCGGTGCGCGCCGATCGAGCGGCGGATACCTACCAAGGCGCCGAAGAACGCGGCACACGGCAGATCCCGGTGGGTGGCCCGGAGAAGCCGCCGCCGGACTTTCCCGGACTGCCCGCAGCACGCCCTGAACAGGCATCGCCCCCACTGGAAAACGAAGCTCTTTCGCCGGTCACCGGTTCTCGCGACGACGGGCCGGAATCCGATCGCGCGCAACATTTCGTGCTGAGACTGACCCAGGCGGACAGAGATGCCTTCGCGAGTCTCGCCGACAAGCTTTCGCTGCAGAACATGGTCGGCGACGCCAAGCTGCTCGCGACATTCGAGAAAATGCGGGGAAAGAAGTTTTCGGCGGAGGAAAACAGGCTTATCGGGCTCTTGGACAAGATGCAGGCGGAGCAAGGCGGGAAACTGATCAAGACGGATCTGGAGTTCCGCTGGGTCTCGGCGGAACCGGGCCTCGGAGTGCCGAAGATCGTGGAGGACGCGCGCGTGCACGGCGGATCGGAACCGAACAGACCCTGGACCCATATAGGGACCGGCGTCGTACAGGATTTCATGGCACGAGATCGCGATCCCGGTGTCCTGTTCGTCTACGACGGGGACAAGCTCAGACCGCCGACCGAGGAAGAGAAAAAGGACCCCCGTGGGAAGGGCATGTACATGTACGCCAAGAAACCTACCGACGGGCTGGAGTTGAAAGACGCGCTGCTGGGAATGATCCGCTTCGACCCTCCCGGCGGCTGAGAGTGCGGGACGTAGCGAGGCTGGGAGCCCCGGACTTCGGGCCCGAATCGATTCGTGCCCACTTCAGGACCGTACCGATTATCGACATATGGTGATCGCGCGTCCGGAGGAAGGTCCGGATCGCACCCGCACCGCTCCCGGCGACCGCGGCGACGGCGCCGGGAGCCGGCTGACTCAGGACAGTTCGATGAGCTTCTGGCGCAGCCAGTTCAGTGTGGTGACGCCACCGGCCACCTGGTAGCTCGGGTAGCTCTGGTGGATACCGGACTTCACGAAATCGTCGACCTGCTTCTTACGCTCCTCGTAGGCGTTGTTGTTGAGCTGGTCGTGCAGCAGACCGAGCCCGCCTGCCGCCAAGGCGTCGTTGAGCAGCTGCATTCCGAGGGTCTGGTAGTTGCCGAGCTGGGTGGGGTCGGCGTTGGAGACCTGGGCGAAGAACCCGGCGATCCGGGCGGCGAAATCACCCTCGGGAGTCGAGCAGTACAGGTCGCCGACCGCGCAGAACGTGTAGGTGCGGTTGCTGAGCCACCCGAAGCCGGTGAGCCGGGGGCCGCCGGCCCCGGCGCCCAGCACCGGCGGGCCGATGAGGTTGTCGAGGGGGGAGCGGCGGGGGTCGGCGATCAGGCCGACCAGCCCCACCCGGTCCGCGGGTACCACGCCGAGCCCGGTGCCGATCTCGGAGGCCAGATCGCCGGCGGCGTCCGCGCCCTGGCTGTAGCCGAGCAAGGCGAATCGGGTGTTGCCGCAGCGTCGTGCCACATCGGAGATCAGTCCGCGGGCTCCGGCGACCGCCTCGTTCTTGGAGCGACCGTAGACCTCGCCCTCCCAGGGGAAGGCGGTGGCGGTGTAGGCGACGTAATCGGTGTGGGAATTGCCCGGCAGGCCGTCGGCGGCCAGGGCGAGCATTCCCTTGCCGGGCTCGGCCTTCGAGGTCTCCCAGGTGCCCGGAATCGCGACCACGTACAGGTCGGGGCAGTTGGCGGGCGCCGCGTGGGCGGTCGTGGCCACGGCGGGGGCGAGGACCGACGCGAGGGTTACCGCCATGCCGGCGGTGGCGCTCTTCCATCGAGAAAACATCGTGTGCTCCATGTGCTCACCGAGACGGCCACCGGCCGTTCACCTGTTCCCAGGATTCCCAAAACAGTCGACGGGCAAGCCACACCTGTGTGGTGTGACATGTGGGTGCGAGTTCATGGTCCCCGAGTAATGGATCAGAGGCACTTCAGATCTCGCCGAGGGATAGCCAAGCACATCGACGCCCGTTCCGAAAGTCGAATCTACCGGTGTTCGGCCCTGATCAACGGGATATTCACCGTCCGGCGGCGCCGTGCCGCGAAATTCACCCGCTCACGGTGGTTTCGAGGCCCGCCCGGTGTGCCGCGCGCACTCGGTCCGCGCGGCGTGTTCGAGGAGGCGGGGGAGCGGATCGCGCCGGTGCCGGCGGTGTACGACGGTCCGGACCGCGCAACCACTACCGCACCGGGAGACCGGCCCGGTCACCCTGCCGGGTGACGCGGTCCACACCGTGATCCTGGTGGGCAACGGTGTGGCGGTCGCGCTGCGGGACGCCGCCGAATTGTGCCGCCGGCTCGGCGCGCCGCCCGGGGCGCCGCACGCGGGAGTGCGTGCGTATGAGAAACAGATGCTCGGCATGGTTTCCGGGCTGTGGCAGAGTCTCCGGGCCGTGGCAGAGTCGCTGCGCGTGGGCGGGTGAGGTCCGCGGCGGGCGGTCTTCTTCCCGCTGCGGGCGGGTCGCTGATAACGATTCGGGCCCCAAGAGCGGGCCGTGCGGCCGCCGAACGGATCCTCGAACAGTCCAGCTCCTGGCTCGCACAGCGTGTCCGAGTGCTCCGTACTGCTGTGACCAGTGCCGATATCGAATCCGTAGGTGACGGCGGGGTGGAGCGTTCGGGCTCGCGCGGTGTCCGGGGCCCGGAAGCTGCCTGGCAGACTTGTGGCGTGACATGGACCCCAGTGCGTACCCGACCGGATTCGCGTGCCGATTCCGGTGCCGCGCGCGGGATCGGTGCCGGGATCCTGCGCTGGGCCGGGCGGCTGCTGGGCGGCGCCCTGGTGGTAGGGATGATCCTGGTGGGCGGTACCGCCGTGCGGGTGTGGCAGGTGGCGCGGATCGAGGACTACACACCGGCCGACGCCATCGTGGTGCTGGGCGCCGCGCAGTACTCCGGCACACCGTCGTCGGTATTCGAGGCCCGCCTCTATCAGGCGGCGAGCCTGTACCGGCAGGGAGTATCGAACCTGGTCATCACGGTCGGCGGCAAGCAGGAGGGTGATCTGTACACCGAGGCCGCCTCGGGGAAGATGTACCTGATGGAGGCGGGGGTCCCGGAGGATGCCATCGTCGCGGTGGAAACCGGTTCCGACACGCTACGCAGTGTGGAGGCGGTCGCCGCCGCGATGCAGGAACGCGGACTCGGCTCCGCGGTGCTGGTCAGCGATCCGTGGCATTCGCTACGCACCCGCACCATGGCCCGCGACGCCGGCCTCGACGCCTGGACCGCGCCCACCCGCACCGGTCCCGCGGTGTACACCCGGGAATCGCAGGCGCACGGTATCGCCCGGGAGACCGCCGCGCTGCTCTGGTATCAGCTCACCCATTTCTCGGCGGATTTCAACTACACCGCCGGGCAGTGAACCCTTCACCCGCCGGTGCCGCCGGACCTCCCGGCCGGTCACGGCCCGATGGCAGACTGGGTGCGGTGATCTACACCGAGCACGACCGTGAACGCCTGGTCGTCGAGGCGCCCAAAACGGCCGGCCTCGCCGGTGCCGGCGCCCACGGAAACGGGCACCGCACCGAATTCGCACGCGACCGTGCGCGCGTGCTGCACTCTGCCGCGCTACGGCGCCTCGCCGACAAGACCCAGGTGATGGGTCCCCGCGACGGTGACACGCCGCGAACCCGGCTCACACATTCGCTGGAGGTCGCCCAGATCGGCCGCGGTATCGCCGACGGCCTCGGCTGTGATCCCGATCTGGCCGAACTCGCGGGTCTGGCGCACGATATCGGCCACCCGCCCTACGGTCACAACGGCGAGAAAGCGCTGGATATCTTTGCCACCGATTTCGGTGGGTTCGAGGGCAACGCCCAGAATCTACGGATTCTCACCCGGCTCGAACCGAAGGTCCTCGATTCCTACGGCGGCAGTGTCGGGCTCAACCTCACCCGCGCCGCACTCGACGCCGCGATCAAATACCCCTGGCACCGCACCGAGGCGGGTGGCAAATTCGGCGCCTACGAGGCCGACGCCGATCGGCTGTCCTGGGTCCGCAAGGGCGCTCCGGATCGGCGTCCGGCACTGGAATGCCAGGTGATGGACTGGTCCGACGATGTGGCCTACTCGGTGCACGACGTGGAGGACGGCATCATCGCCGGCCGGATCGATCTGCGCGCCCTGGCCGATCCGGTGGAGCGCGTCGCGCTGGCCGAACTCGGGCATGTGCAGCATCGCGGCCTCTCGGTCGATGATCTGGTGGCCGCCGCGCAGCGGCTGTCCGAACTCCCGGTCGTCGCGGATGTGTTCGTCTACGACGGCACCCTCGCCAGTTCGGTCGCCTTGAAACGGCTCACCAGCGAACTCGTCGGCCGGTTCGCCAACGCGGCGGTCGTGGCGACGCGAGCGGCCCATACCGGTCCGCTCGCCCGCTACTCCGCCGACCTGGTGGTGCCGCCGGTGGCCGCCGCCGAGGTCGCTGTCCTGAAGACCGTCGCGCTGCGCTACGTCATGTCCGATCCCGACCACAAATTGCGGCAGGCCGAACAGCGCGCCCGGCTCACCGCCGTGGCCGAACACCTGCTCGCCACGGGCCCCGCCGCGCTCGATCCGCTGCTGCTGCCCTGGTGGGAGACCGCCGCAGACGACAGCGCCCGGGTCCGGGTGATCGTCGACCAGATCGCCTCCTACACCGAGAGCCGCCTGGAGCGGATCGCCGCCACCCTCGATTCGTGACAGTGTCTTCTTGCCCCGCCTCCGGCGGGTCGGGTCGGGGCCCTCGTGACCCCGGTTCTTCACTCCGGTCGCCGTACGTGTACGGCTGGGTGCACACGTACGGGCTCCGCATCTTCCCGGGCAAGGCGGTATGCACGCAGCCGTCAGGGTGCTCGGGTTCCGCCGCGGAGACGCTCGCTTAGACTCGACCCCGTGACCGGACGAATACCTGCTCGCGATATCACCGCCATTCGGGAGCGCGTCCGGATCGAGGATGTGGTGGGCGAGTACGTGGCGCTCAAGCGCGGCGGGGCGGACTCGATGAAGGGGCTGTGCCCCTTCCACGACGAGAAGTCCCCGTCCTTCCATGTGCGGCCGAACCACGGCCTGTTCCACTGTTTCGGATGTAACGAAGGCGGCGATGTGTACGCCTTCCTGCAGAAGATCGAGCACATCGGTTTCGTCGAAGCCGTGGAGCAGATGGCCGACCGGATCGGCTACCGGATCAACTACGAGGGCGGCGGGACCTCGGTCCAGCGCGACCGCGGTACCCGGTCGCGGCTGGTGGCGGCGAATGCGGCCGCTCACGAGTTCTACGTCGAACGGTTGCGCGGGCCCGATGCCACGGTCGCCCGCAAGTACCTCACCGACCGCAACTTCGACGAGACCGCCTGGACCCAGTTCGGCTGCGGTTACGCCCCCGACGGCTGGGACACGCTCACCAAGCACCTGCTGAACCGGGGTTTCGATTTCAAGGAACTCGAGGCGGCCGGGCTGTCCCGCCAGGGCCGGCGCGGCCCGATCGACCGGTTCCACCGGCGTCTGCTGTGGCCGATCCGCAACCTCGGCGGCGATGTGATCGGTTTCGGCGCCCGCAAACTCTTCGAAGACGACACCATGCCGGGCAAATACGTCAATACCCCGGAGACCCTGCTGTACAAGAAATCTCAGGTGCTGTTCGGTCTCGAGCACGCCAAACGGGAGATCGCCAAGGGGCATCAGGCTGTGGTCGTCGAGGGCTACACCGATGTGATGGCCATGCATCTGGCCGGGGTCAAGACCGCAGTCGCCGCCTGCGGCACCGCCTTCGGCGACGACCATCTGGCGATCCTGCGCCGGCTGCTCATGGACGACAATTTCTGGCGCGGTGAGATCATCTTCACCTTCGACGGCGACGCCGCCGGTCAAGCCGCCGCCCTCAAGGCATTCCTCGGTGACCAGAAGGTCGCGGGGCAGACCTACGTGGTGGTCTCGCCCGACGGCCAGGACCCCTGCGAGATGCGCCAGCAGTCCGGTGACGCCGCCCTGCGCGATATGGTCGCCCGCCGGGAGCCGCTGTTCGATTTCGCGCTGCGGCAGGAGATCGCCAAACGCGAGGACAGCCGGACCCGGGCCCTCACCTACGACAGCCAGGTCGAGGTGATGCGGTGGGCGGTGCCCATCGTCGCCCAGATCAAGGATCACGGCCTGCGCAAACGCTACGCGACCCAGCTCGCCGAATGGACCGGCTGGCAGGATCCGCAGCTGGTGTACCGCCGGGTCGACGAGGAGGCCCGTAAGTTGCGCGGCGCGGCGGCCGCCCCGCCCACCCGGGCACCCCGCGGTGAGCAGTCCGGGCCCACACCGCCCGCGGCCCGTCCCGACCCCCGCGACCCGGTGCTGCGCTCCCAGCGCCAGGCCCTCGCCGCCGGTCTGCAATATCCGGAGATCGCCGGTCCGGCGTTCGACGCCCTCGAGGCCGACGCCTTCACCCACCCGGCCTACATCGCCGTACGCACGCTCATGGCCGAAGCCGGGGGAGTGTCGGCGGGCCTGTCCGGTGCGGACTGGGTGAGCGCCATCAGCGACCACACCGATGACCTCACGCTGCGCGCGCTGGTCTCCGAACTGGCCAGTGAACCGCTACCGGTGAAGACCACCGGTGATATTCCCCGATTCATCACCGGGGTCCTCGCCAACGCCCAGGCCGCCCTGGTCGGCCGGCAGATCGCCGAACTCAAATCACGGCTGCACCGCGTCTCCTCCGTCGACGAACCGGAGACCTATATGGCGCTGTTCGCCGATCTCGTCGCCCTCGAGCAGTACCGCAAGAGCCTGCTGGAACAGGCCATGGGCACCAGCGAATTCGGCGCCGCCTGAGCCGGCGGGGAACTACCGCCGCCGTAGCTGATCGTGCGGGACCATCACGGTGGTGCGCTCGTCGAGCGGCTCCATCGGCTCCAGCTTCGGCCGGGTGCTCAACTTGTCCGACAGTTTCTGTCTGCTCACCTGCACCAGCTTGCGCGTCACCGGACTCCCCGCGACCGCACGGGCACTCGCGCTGATCTGCTCATAGCGTGCCCGCCCGGCCTTACTGCCCAGCACATAACCGGCAGCGATACCGATGATCAACCGCAACATTGTGGGTGGAGCTCCTCCCAGTCGTCCGTGCTGACCCATCCTGCCCGACCGCACCGACACCTGTCGATCCGGTCCCCCGCGGCCGGTCGAGCCCCCGATCGGCCTCCCATCCATGCTCGACCCGGCGATTTGGGCGCGCACCCACCCATACGCTAGAGTTTCCTCTCGGTCAGCCCGGTACGGGCGAGGCCACCGAGCAATCCCCTATAGCTCAATTGGCAGAGCAGCCGACTGTTAATCGGCAGGTTACTGGTTCGAGTCCAGTTGGGGGAGCAGAAACAGGCCCTGATCAGCGGACTCGTCCGAGTGGTCGGGGCCGAGTTCGTATCGGGTCCGCCACGTCGGGGATGCTTCCCTACTCCGGCTCATCGCATGGGCATCCAGAGCCGCCGGCAGACCCGCGCGGGCCGGCGGTTCGTCGTCGGCCGGTGGCGCCATGATCGGCAATCGGCTCACCGCTGCTATCGAATGAACCTATGAACCGGGCGCGGCTCGGATCGTCCGGCCGATCCGGTGCCGGGTCCGATCGTCCGTACCCTCCGGACGATTCAGGCGGTCGCGTCGTCGAGCCACCCGGTGTCGATATCACCCGGCGGCTCCGCACAGGCCGCGGCGGCGGCCTGCAGGATCAGGGCGGCGGCGGCCGCGCCCGGGTCGAGCACGCCGCGCGCCACCTCGCCGACGTAGCTGGCCCGGCCGCGTTTGGCCAGCAGCGATACCGTGCCGGACGCGCCCTTCACCGCCGCGGCGGCGGTGGCGGTGAGTGCTGTGACGGGATCGCTGTCGGTGACGCGGCCGGCGAGGGTTTCGGCGGCCGGTGCGAGCGCGTCGACCATGGTCTTGTGCCCCACCTCCGCTTTCCCGTACCGCTGTACGGTGGCCACACCGGCGGTCAGGCCGCGGGAGAACTCCGCCAGGGTGGGTTCGGCACCGGTTGCGCAGCGGGCGAGTTCGCGGAAGAACATGCCGAAAAGCGGTCCACTGGTTCCGCCGGTGCCCAGGAAACCGCGGGATACCGCGGTCAGCCGGTCCGCGTAGGAGGTGGGGGCCGCGGTGTCGATGTTCTCGCGGGCGCGACGGAGCGCGGCGGCGATATTGGCGCCGAAATCGCCGTCACCGGCGCGACGGTCGAGATCGGCGAGTGCTTCGGTGCGGTCGAGAAAAGCGTCGAACATGGTGTGCACCCAACGCTGTCCGAATCCCGCGGGTAGTGCGTCGTTGTTCATGAGCAGGGCTCCTTCACCAGGTCAGGGCCGGCGTGCGGACGGGTGCGTCCCAGAGCGGCAGCAGATCCGCGTCCGCGGGCAGCAGGGTCAGCGAGATCCCGACCATATCGAGGGAGGTGACATAGCTGCCGGCCAGCGACCGGGCGACGGTGATCCCGCGCCCGCCGAGTTGCCGGTGCACCGCGCGCGCCGCGATGGACAGTTCGATGGGGTAGGCGCCGCCGAGACCGTTGACGAGGGCGATGACCGCGGACCCGCGGGCCAGGCCGAGTTCGGCGACCAGCGGGTCGACCAGCCGCGATACCAGCGTATCGGCGTCGGCGAACGGCACCCGTCCGGTGCCGCGTTCGCCGTGGATACCGACACCCAGTTCGACCTCACCGGGTTCGAGTGTGAATGCCGGCGCGGTTCCACCGGGGTGTGTACCGGCGCCGAGCGCGAAGGCGAGCGTCCGGGCATTGCGCGCGACGCGGCGGCCGATCTCGGCGACCGCGTGCAGATCGGCGCCCGCCTCCGCGCTCGCGCCGCACAGCTTCTCGACCGCGAGTACGGCCGCGGTACCGCGGCGGCCCGGCCCGTCGTCGTCCGCGGTCTGCGTGGCCAGATCGTCGTCCACGAGCACGGTTTCGGTGGCGACGGCGTTGTCGTCACCGGCCAGTTCGCCCGCGATCTCGAAGTTGAGCACATCGCCGGTGTAGTTCTTCACGATCTGCACGACACCCCGCCCGGAGTCGGCGGCCACGGTGCCCTCGTGCACCTGGAGCGCCGTGGGGCTCGCGAACACCGCGCCGGGTACGGCCACATCGAGCATGCCGTGGCCGACGAAACCGGCGTGTAAGGGTTCGTGGCCGGATCCACCGCCGGAGACGAGCCCGACCTTGTCCTTCGCCGGGGTGGCCCGGGTGACGATGCCACGCGCGCGGTCATAGCGGACGAGTGTCGGATTGGTGAGCGCGAGCCCCTCGAGCGCCTCCTCGGGAGCGGTCTGGGGCTGATTGAGAATCTGTCGGCGCACGCGGTCGTTCTCCTTCGATCGACTGTCGACCGATACTAGTGGGGCCCGTACCGCGCGGCCCGTCGCTGTCACGGACCGTTCGGCTGCCCGGGCCGCACCGGGGTGGGCTCAGCGGGTCGGCGGGAACAGTGGCGGGGGTGTGCCGAGAGGAATGATCCGCGTGCCGGACCAGGCGCACCGGGTCCGATTGTCGCGCGGATGGTCGACTATCCGTTCGCCGTCGACCCGTACCAGGGTTCCCGGGCACAATCCCGGGCAGCCGACGGCGGTGACCGGGCCGATGAGGTTCTCGCGGAGGAAAATTCGTAGTTGCCGGAGGTTGATCCACGGCCCGCGTCCGCACTCGCAGATCGGTGTGTCGACGACGGTGATTCCCACCCAGGGGCATTCACCGGGAACGTTGCGCCAGTGGCTCGCGATCCGGCCGTGCCGCAGCCGGGTGCCGTGGAGGCAGTACGACTTCTCCGGGCAGTAGTAGAGCCCGGGTGCGGATTTCGGTACGAGCATTCCGGTGTGGATCCAGGGCGCGATGCGGCATCCGCACACCGGTTCGCCGTGCTGTGGCATGTCTGTCTTTCTGGGCTGGTGGTGGTCAGGCGTCGAGATCGTCCGGGTGCTGCCGGACCGGGTGCCGCGCGATCGCGCCGGGGGGTAGCTCGGCCGGGAGAGCGCCGGGGGTGTGCCGGTCCCGCGGGCACTCGTCGGTGAGTCCACGCAGTCCGGTGGCGATGCGTTCGAGGACCGCCGGGTCGGTGCATCGGGTGGTCTGCCAGAGCCGCAGTGTCGCGGCCATGGCGCGGTTGGTGGTCCGGATGGGCAGCGGCGGGCGCTGTTCGGGCATGGTCTGACCTCGCAGGTTCGCTGGATTGAACAGGGACGTCTAACTCGGGCCGGAGAGCGGAACATGAGGGACGAGCATGGGTTTATCCCCCATAAACCAGACCCGTACGCGGTCCCTGGGTGGTTGAGGGGGTATAAACGCAACCTTACGGCCGCTGCCGGTTTGCCGTCAAGGCTCTCTAAACTCGCAAGTGTGGATGGCGCCAACGAGTTCGACGAGGTCCGTAGCGATCCGGACCCGGTGCGCCGTGGTCAGCGGGCCACCGAACTGATCACGCTGTACCAGCAACGGGCCACCGAGCTGGCGAGACTTCGCCGAGAGGCGATCGAGGAAGCCCATCGGGCCGGTCTCAGTTTCACCCGAGATCGCGGAACTCCTCGGGGTGACGAAGGGCCGCATCAGCCAGATCAGGACGAGCGCTCCGCCGGCCGAACGCGCGTTCTTCGGTGTCGGCCCGGTGGCCGTCGGAATTCCCCGGCCGGCCGACGACGAGGACGAACGCGAACATCCGCACTTCGACGTGAGCTTCCAGGCGACTCGGCAGCGGGTGGAAGTCGACCTGGCTCGCCTGTCCATGGCCTCCACGCACTTCGAGATCGAACCCGACACCGAGGACGTCCCGGCCGGTGACGCCGTGGTGATCTGCGAGCCGGAGGCGGCCCCGGTGGCGCGCCGACTGCTCGCCGCCGACCCGGCCTTGCGCTTCGAGAACGATGACGGCACCTGGTATCTCGTCGACAAGGCCTCCGGGCACCGGTACGGCTCTCCGTTCCGCGCCGACAGTACGAACCGGATCGATATCGGTTACCTCGCCCGGCAGGTGGCCGACGGCCGGGTCATCGTCCATATCGCGGGTGTGACCGGCGTCGGATCGCTGGGCATCGCGCATTGGCTGACCGGCCACGTATCCGAGATCTACGAGCGATCGGCCCGGTTCACCAGCGCGGTGATCGAATGCGATTTCGACACCGATCTGTCGATCACCGGCAGCCGGATCGTCGCGGGGCCGTTCACCTCCCGGGAATGAGCCGGCGGTGGGCCCGCGGCCGAGGCGCCTACGCCGGTAGCGCCGACGCTCGGCGATCGGCACGGTCTTCCAGGCGGATCAGGGTCCGGCGACCGGTCGCCACCCGGTCCGACGGGGCCGCGTAGCCACCGGCCGTATCGGCGATCGCGTCGAGGCCCCCGCGTGGAACGACTTGTGCTGCCGGGTGAGCGTGGGAGCGTGCTCGCGGGTGATCTCGGCGCGGCCCGGCTCGACCGTGGTCACGACTCGTCCTGCGTGGCCGGGGGGTCGGGGAGGCGGAACACCCGTCGGGCGGTGCCCGCGAGGAAATCGGCCCGCAGCTCCTCGTCCCAGCCCAGGCCCGCCAGGTCGCGCAGGGCCCGGACCGGATCGATCATCGGCCAGTTCGTGCCGAACATGACGCGGCGACGACCCACGGTCCGGGCGTAGTCGAGGAACGCCGCGGGTAGCCGGTCGAGCGCGTACGCGGAGGTGTCGACGTAGAAGTTCGGGAATTTGACCGTGAGCGTGACGACTTCGTCGAGCCACGGGAATCCGACATGGCCACCCACCACCACCAGTTCCGGGAAATCGAGCAGGACCCGCTCCAGGTAGGGGATGAGCCGGCCGGTCTCGGAGGTCTTCAGCGGTCCGGTGTGCCCGATCTGGGTGCACAGCGGTATGCCCGCTTCGGCGCAGGCGGTGTAGACGGGGTAGTAGAGCCGGTGGTCCGGCGGCAGCTCCCACAACCAGGGCACGACCCGCACGCCCACGAAGACGTCGCCGGCCAGCTCGCGGACGGTCCGGGCGGCGCCCACCGGATCGCGGAGGTCGACTCCGAGCAGGCCGCGGAATCTGGTGGGCGCATGTTCGACAGTGGCCCGCACCTCGTCGTTGGTGATCAGCGGGCCGCTGGGTCCGTACCAGGCCGAGAGCAGCGCGAGATCCACTCCCGCCGCGTCCATCCGCGCGAGCGTCCGGTCGATACCGGGCACCATATCGGCGGCCTCCTTGCCGGTCCAGCGCAGCAGGGTGGCCAGCCAGGGCTCGCGGGCCATGCGCGGCCCCACCTGCTGGGCCCAGACGTCGATCGCACCCATGGACGGCTCCTTCCGACGGATATACTTCACTATCAAAGTATTGAGAGGCGGGCAGGATGGCAAGGGACCCGTACCGACTGATGGGCCGGATCCAGCAGGTGGCTCATTCGCTGCGCAAGAAGTCCGACCAGTTGCTGATCGACAGCGCCGGTGTCACCACGGCACAGGCCGGCATCCTTGCCGTGGTCGCCGACGATCCGGGCTGCTCCCAGCGTGATATCGCCCGGCGCCTACGGCTCGGCGAATCCGCCGTGGTCACCGCGATAGGGCGCTTGCGCGGCGCCGGTCTCGTCGAGCGGCGGGCGAGCGACCAGGATCCCCGCGCGGTCGCCCTGTTCCTCACTGCCCGCGGGACCGAGAGCGTCGGCCGGGCGCAGGAGACCTACCAAGTGCTCAACGGTCTCGTTCTCGACGCCCTCGGCAGCGACGGCCGGGCGCGGTTGGCCGAACTGCTGGACGCGCTCGATTCGGCCGTCGCGGCGTTCCCGGACCCGCCGGACGACGCGAGCTCACCCGGCCGGGGGTGAGGGCACAGCCCGAGTAGGCCGGGCCGGAGCCGGGCCGGAGCGGCGGGAACGGGCGAACAGGAAGGTGGCGAGGGCCGCGGGGATGTTCATGAGGAATCCGTACACCGCACCGGGAACGGCCATGGTCTCGTTGCCCAGGACGGTCACCGCGATGGTGATTGCCAGGGCCGCGTTGTGCACGCCGATCTCCATACCCGCGGCGATCGCATCCGCCTGTTCCACCCCGAACGCACGTGGCACCGCATAACCGATGAGCAGGCTGCATCCGCACAGCAGCAGGGCGATGGCGCCCAGCTGCCCGACATGTTCGGTGAAGGCGTCGAACTCCGAGACCAGTGCCGCGACGACCACCAGCGCCAGCACCACCGCCGCGGCGATCTTCACGGTGGTGTGCATCCGCAGCGCCCAGGTGGCGAACAGCCGGCGCACCGTCATCCCGAGCGCCACCGGGACGAGAACCAGCGCGAATACCTGGAGGAACTTGCCGGGTTGCAGACCGATGCCGGTGCCGTCGTCCAGGAACACCGAATAGGACAGCCCTACCACGATCGGCAGCGTGAAGACGGCGAGCACGGAATTCACCGCGGTCAGCGTGATGTTCAGCGCGACATTGCCACCGGCGATATGGCTGAACAGATTCGCCGACGTACCGCCGGGTGAGGCGGCCAGCAGCATCATGCCCACCGCGAGCGCCCCGTCGAGGCCGAACAGTCGCACCAGGCCGAAGCAGAGGGCGGGCAGCACGATCAGCTGACACGTCAACGCGATCAGCGCCGCCTTGGGAAAGCGCGCCACCCGGGCGAAGTCATCGACGGTGAGGGTCAGGCCCAGACCGAACATGACGATTCCGAGTGCGAGCGGCAGGGCGACCGCGAACACCATCGACCCCATAGGTCCATCCTTCCGACGGCCGAGTCTCGCCCGGGGGCTCGCGTCCCGTCAAGCGGACCGGGCGCGGCCGGTGGCGGGATCGGCCCGCTCGCCGGCCGGTGGGTGCCTCAGTGGGGTACCGGAGCCTGCTGCTCCCGCTCGCTCGGGAACACGAAACGCCGGAAGGCCCAGAACCGGAACGCCATCGCGAGCAGCACACCGAGGATCTGGCCGCTCACGAAATTCGCGGCCGCCTGCACCGCCGGACTCACCTCCGGGACCCGCATGCCCAGGACGTAGAGCGAGATGGCCTGCGGCACAAGGGTCACGCCGATACCCAGTGCGCTGATACCGAAGAACAGGGCGGCTTCGTGCCGGCGCTGGCGCCCGCCGCGGGTCCGGAAGGACCACTCGCGGCTGAGGACATAGGACACGATCGTCGCGAAGAGCACTCCGATCGCGCGCGCGGTCAGCGGTTTGTCGCTCAGCACGGTGAACTTCAGCGCGTACACGATACCGGTGTCGATGAACCAGGTGATCGCACCGACCACGGCGAACTTCAGCAGTTCACGGTTGCGGAGGAGCTGGGAACGATACGGTTCGGGGACCCGGTCGAGCGCAGTTCGGACTAGGGGCACTTCGCCCAATATAGGCGGCGCCGACCGGGATCGGTGCGAGTGCCGCCGCGCGAGTGCACACGATCACCGCCGTTCACGGTGCGGCGGAGCCGGGTTCGCCGGTGGCCTCCGCGATCGCGGTCTCATAGGCCAGCAGGGTGTCGACGATCATGCGCCGCTGCGCGGAGGTCAACGGGCCGAGCGCCGCGCGCCACGCGTGTGCGCCGGGGGAGAGCCACTGCGAGATGGCCGGTCTGCTCGTGGTGGCGATATCGATGATGCGACGCCGGCGATCGGCGTCGTCCTCGCGGCGGACCAGTACTCCCTTACGACTCAGATCGCTCACGATGAGGCTCACCGTCGTCGGTGCGACGCCGAGCCGGTCGGCCAGTTGCGAGACGGTTTGCGGGCCGTCCAGCAGAAGCAATGACAGCAGCGAGAGATGCCTGGGGGCCAGGTCTAACGACTGCAGTTCCGGCGGCGGACGCATCCGTTTCGCTCGGCCGACCAGGCGCGGCATCAGCAGCAGCAGTTCCCGGACGGTGTCGTCCGCGGAGTCGGGTGTTGACACGTGACAACCTCCGATTTACCTTTGTTTACAAATATTCTTTGTTCTCGAATCCATCCTAAGGGGCGCCGATGCCGCATCTGACTGTGCATGTCCTGGAACGCGACCTCGCCGGCCGGGAGGCCGGGCTGATCGAAGAACTGACCGACGCGGTCGTCGAGGTCTACGGCGAATGGGCCCGGGAGATCGTGGACATCCGGTTGATCGGCCTCCCCGACGGCCGCTGGGCGATCGGCGGTGTGCCGGTGACGAAGTCGTCGCCGAGCGTAACCTTCGGCATCAAGGAAGCCGCGTTCGAGCGGGCGGACGGGCCGGAGCTGGTGTCGCGTCTGATTTCCGGAGTGACCGACGCGATCGTGTCCGTGTTCGGGGACGAGGTCCGGTCGCGAGTGACCGTCGAATTCGTGGGGACCCCGGCCGGCCGCACCGGGGTCGGTGGTGTGCTCGCGGCACACTAGCTACGGACGTACCGGGAGCCGGTGGAAGCCCGGCGACTCGCGGATTCGGTGATTCGTCGGCCGCGGGCTCGTGTTCGTCGATGGCGGCGCCGTTCCGGCCATCCGGCGGCGCGGTGGACGACGCCGCTTCCGCGAGGGGACGGATCAGCTCTGCCCGCCGAGTACCTCGCCGATCGGCATCGGCGGCAGCGCGCGGACCAGGGTCATCACCGTGTTGCAGTACGCGGTGCGCAGCGGCTCCCACTGATTGGTGTTGCAGACGTAACCGCCGGTCTTGTCGTAGTGCGAGGAGTGGCCCTTGTACGACCAGGTGAGGCCGTCCTCGGAGGGGCTCCACGGGCACTGGTTCGGCTGGAGTCCGGTGCACGGACCCTCTACTCCCCACGGGCCGACCGGATAGGCCATGGCCTGCGGTGCGCCGGCGAAGGTCAGTGCCGCGACCGCTGCCGCGCCGGTGAACAGGTATCGTACGGTCGATTTCACAGCGCTCTCCTTCGGTGTGCGGGTTCGGAACCCATTGCCTCTCGTATCGCCGCGTCCGCATCCGTGTTAGCCGGGTGTACGAAAATGTCACCGGGAGTGCAGATTTCGGACCGGTGGCGGTGATTCTCCGAATCGGTCGGGGCCGGCCGCGTGGGCCGGGGCCGGATCGACCGCCGCGGAAGGGGTTTCGGCTGTCGCACCTGCCGCGAGCCGCCGGCACGCGGCGCCGGTGGCCGTCCGGTCGTGCGGTGAGGCGGACGGTACGCCGCCGCGCCGGTGGGTCGGGGTGAGTTGAGAACCTCCGTGTCCTGTGTGCCGTGTGCCGTACACCTTGCCTAATTGGTAGGCATCTGCATATGGTAGGCAAATGTTTACCAATACGTTCGTCGGTCCCGGCACCGTGCGAGTCGGCGGATGACCGCTACGTCGCCGTTCTCCGAAGGCACAGTGCTGATGCCGTGGAAGCCGGGCCCCGGTGCCGACTCCGCCGGGGCGGTGTTCGTCAGCGTGACCGATTTCCTGGCGACCTCGGAGCCGGATGTCCGCCAGATCTACCGGGAGGGGCTCGATCTGGGCGAGACCTGGCCGGTACTGCAGGGTGCGGTCGGAATGTGGCTGTGGGGTCGCCCGGCGCAGCTGCGCGGCGGTTCCATCTCCGTATGGGACAGCGAGCGGGATATGCGGCGCTTCGTGCGGTGGCCGGTACATGCCAGGATCATGCGGGCCTGGCGGGGCCGGGTCCGCGTCGTCACCGACTCGTGGCAGGCCGACCGTTTCGATATCGAGAGTGTCTGGGCGCGCGCCGGGCGGACCATCGAGGGTCCGCATCGCGGCGCCCGGCGCGGAGACGCGTCCGCGTCACCCGGCGAAGATCGGCGGTGACGGGGGGAATTTCACCGGCAGCGCGGTGAGGGACCGGTGGAAGGGGCCCGGTCGCCAGGTGGGCCCCTCTGGTGCGTCCAGTTCGAGTTCGGGAAGCGCGTCCAGCAGCAGGTCGATGGCGTCCTGGGCCACCAGGTAGGCCGGGGTCTGCGCGGGGCAGGTCCGCTGTCCCAGGCCCCAGGAGAGGTGGGAGCGGTTGCCGCGGTGGTCGTCGGCGCGGATGGAGGGGTCGTGGTTGCAGGCGGCGATGCTGATGACGACGGGTTGGTGGGCGGGTAGCCAGACGTCGTCGATGAGGATGGGTTGCCGTGGGTAGGTGATGAGGAAGTTGGCCATGGGCGGGTTGTCGAACAGCGCTTCGTCCAGGGCGTCGCGGGTGGAGAGGCTGCCGCCGAGGACGTTTCCGCCGAAACGTTCCTCGGTGAGGATGAGCAGCAGGGCGTTCGCCACGAGGTTCTGCTGCAATTCGATCACCGCACCGTACATACCCGCCAGCTGATGGACCATCTCGTCCTCGTCCAGTTCGGCCGGGTGCTGGAGCAGTCGTGAGGTGACATCGTCACCGGGTTCGGTCCGTTTGAGCGCGACCAGCTCGGCCAGTGCCGCATTGATCATCTGATTGCCGGCCCCGGCGTCGATCCCCTCGAACATGGCGGCAATCCCCGCGGCGACCTGCTGTCCGATCTCGGACGGGCAGCCGAGCAGGGTATTGCAGACCCCGAATGCCAGCGGGAAGGTGTACTGCATCAGCAGATCGGCCCGGCCGGTCTCGCAGAAGGAGTTGATCAGCGGGGTCGCGATCTGCTCCACCGCCGCGCGGAGTCCGTGCAGATCGACCTCGGCGAGCGCGGACACATTCGCCGATCGGTAACGCTGCTGGTCGATTCCGGTGCTCCGGGCGGGAACCGGCCGCCATTCCATGATCGGCAGTACGGGGCAGTCGGCGGGCATGCTCTGCTGCCAGGCCCGGGGGTCGGCGGGGAAGTGCTCGTGATCGTTGAGAATGTGGACAGCGGTCCGATGGTCGATGACCAGGGTCGCGGGGACGTCGGGCGCGAGGTCCACGGGCACCATCGAGCGGTGTTCGCGGCGCATCTGCTGGAACACCCGGTGCGGATTCTCGGCGAATTCGGCCGAGTAGAGGGGGATGCGCGGACCCCCGTCGGCGAAGGGCGAGCCGTGCACGGTGCGGGCGGCGGCATGGGTATCGGGGTGTGAGGTGCTCAATATGACTCCGTAGGTTTCGCAGTGGTCGACGACGGCCCCGGGGGCGGGCCCCGTCGTTCCGGCCCGCGGGCACGATACGTGACCGGATCGTCGAATATGTTGCGGTCGATTCTCTTTGCGCATGTACGACATCGCGTCACGCTGTGCTGACCGCGGGCTCCGCGGACCGCGCCCGGTCGTGCTGTTCCGCCTGGCCGGTACCGGCGGGGCCGGTGGGAACCTGCCGGTTCGCTCGGTCGGCCGGCCGGGATATCAGCGGAAGGTGAACGGGGGTGACGGCGGGAACTTCACCGGGAGCGCCGTCAGGGAACGGTGGAATGGGCCGGGGCGCCAGGCGGGGCCCTCGGGTGGCAGGTCGATCTCGAGTTCGGGAAGCGCGTCCAGCAGTTGGTCGATGGCGTCCTGGGCCACCAGGTAGGCCAGCGTCTGCGCCGGGCAATTGCGCTGTCCCAGGCCCCACGAGAGGTGGGAGCGGTTGCCGCGGTGGTCGTCGGCGCGGATGGAGGGGTCGTGGTTGCAGGCGGCGATGCTGATGACGACGGGTTGGTGGGCGGGTAGCCAGACGTCGTCGACGAGGATGGGTTGCCGTGGGTAGGTGATGAGGAAGTTGGCCATGGGCGGGTTGTCGAACAACACCTCGTCCAGGGCGTCGCGGGTGGAGAGGCTGCCGCCGAGGACGTTTCCGCCGAAACGGTCGTCGGTGAGAATGAGCAGCAGCGTGTTGGCGATGAGATTCTGCTGCAATTCGATACCCGCGCCGTAATGGCTCGTCACCTGATGGATCATCTCCACCTCGTCCAGCTCGGCGGGATGGCCGAGCAGGAGCGAGGTGACATCGTTACCCGGCTCGGTGCGTTTGAGGGCCACCAATTCGGCCAGGGCCGCGCCGATCATCCGGTTGCCCTCCTCGGCGTCCACGCCTTCGAACATCGCGGCCATACCGGCCGCGACTCGCCGGCCGATATCGGGTGGGCAGCCGAGCAGGGTGTTGCAGACCTCGAAGGCCAGCGGGAAGGCATACTGCATCAGCAGATCTGCTCGCCCGGTCTGGCAGAAGGCACTGATCAGCGGTACCGCGATCTCTTCGACCGCGGCGCGGATGGCATGCAGATCGATCTCGGCCAAGGCCGTGACATTCGCCTCCCGATAACGCTGCTGGTCGATTCCGGTGCTGCGCGCCGCGATCGGCCGCCATTCCATGATCGGTAGTACGGGGCAGTCGGCGGGCATGCTCTGCTGCCAGGCGCGCGGGTCGGCGGGGAAGTGCTCGTGATCGTTGAGGATGCGGACCGCGCTCTGGTGGTCGATCACCAGGGTCGCGGGGACATCGGGAGCCAGATCCACCGGCACCATCGCCCGATGTTCCCGGCGCATCTGCCGGAACACCCGGTGCGGGTCTTCGGCGAATTCGGGTGCGTAGAGCGGGATGCGGGGTCCGGCGTCGGCGAAGGGGGAGCCGTGGCCGGCATGGGGTGCGGTATGGGTATCGGGTGGTGGCGTGCTCAAGGGTGACTCCAGACTGGTCGCGATATGCCGAGACCTTCCGAGCGGCCGGCCCGTCATCTCGGCACGATGTAGCACCCTACTGGAGGCGGGTACCAATTACTCTGTGGCGCATTGTGTTTGACCACAGTGGCGGCGGGGTAAAGCGAGCCGACGGCCGGAGATGTGGACGCGATGGACGGCCTCGGCTGCGTGGCGGCCCGCCCGCGGTCCCGGAGAACTGTACGGTCGTCGTCCGTTGTCTGCCATGCGAGTGCGGTATCGCGCTGTGCGCGCAGGCCGTCGAGCTCTATGGGCGCAGCCCGTCGAGCACTATGGTCAGGAGTCTGCGCCAGTCACCGGCGGCCGTGCGAATGGTTGCCGAAAGGGCACCCACGATCATGTAGACATCGGCCACTGTGCAGTCGGCGCGCACGGTGCCCGCGGCCCGGTCGAGTTCGATGACCTCGCCGAGCACGGCTTCGAGACCGGCGCGGGCCTCGCCCCGGGGCTCGCTGCCGGTCGAACGCCGAGTGGATTCGATGGCGGCGGACAGGCCGCGGTCGGCCGCCAGGATCTCCCCTACGTGATGCAGATAACGGCCGAGCGCGCTCCCCGGTGGCGCGCTGATCAGGCAGTCGCGGGCGAAACTCTCGATCTCGGCGAACCGCTGTGCGGCAGCCGCTTCGACCAGATCACCGTGGGTGGGGAAGTGGCGGTAGACGGTGCCGATGCCGACGCCGGCCGCGCGCGCGATCTCGGGAAGCTGTACGCCGCTTCCGTGTTCGGCGAACAGGGTGCGCGCGGTGGCGAGGATGCGATCCCGGTTGCGGGCGGCATCGGCGCGCGGGGTCCGCCGGGGGGTGGGTCTTGACAACCGAGTTCCTCTCGTGGCCAACTAAACGGAATCGGAATCCGCTTCCGATTGTATCTCCGCGAGAGGTGGGAGTCCATGTCGGAGGATCGTTTTCGAGTGCTGGCGCCGCACGAGGTGCGCCCGGGCCGGGTGCCGCTACCGCCGGCATTCGCCGTGAAAGCGCTGACCGGTGATACCGAGGGCAGGTTTTCGCTGCTGGAGGTGACGCTCGTGCGCGATATCCCGCGCCACACCCATCACGTCGCCGACGAATGTATCTATGTGCTGGACGGGGGACTCGGCGTCGACTTCGCCGACCGATCGCTCACCGTGACCACGGGTATGTTCGTCCTGTTGCCACACGGGGTCCCGCACGCGTTGCGCGCGGTCTCCGACCCGCCGCCCCGGCTGCTGCAGATCTCCTCCCCGGGTGGCTGGGAATGCTATCTGGAGGATCTCTTCGAAGCGGGACCCGCAGTGTTCACCGAGGGTGCGCTCGACCCGGCGAAGGTCAATCCGATCGCGGCCCGCTACGACATCCGCTACGAGGAAACTGCCTAGGCCACAAGGCTATTCGGCGCACAGTATGTGCGCGGTGGCGACCGGTGCGAACCGGGGACCGTTGCCGCACGGCGAGGCGCACACGCGTCCGCCGATAGCGGTCGCGGCGGCCGGGGTCCTACCGGGACCGCGTGAAGCCGGTGGCGCCGCGCCCGGCCCGCCTTCTTCGGTGACGTCCCCGGGGGTGGACCGGGAAACCGGGGTTTGCGGCGCGCGGCCGCCGGGGCAGACAATAGGACGAGCTCGGCACGCGGCCGAGCTGGTGAAACGACAAGAAAGGGCGGCCGCGAGGTTTTCCCCGGAGGGCGCGACCTGCCGTGAACGGTTCCAGGTTCCGATCGACCCGAGGAGCAGACGATGACGCAGTTCGCGCCCGATCTCAAGAGCAAGCACAGAGCGATGTGGGCCTCCGGCGACTACCCCCGGGTGGCCGCCGATGTGATTCCCGGACTCGGTAGGAGGCTGGTCGCCGCCTGCGGTATCGGACCCGGGCAGCGGGTGCTGGATATCGCCGCCGGAGCCGGGAACGCGGCGATACCGGCGGCCCGGGCGGGCGCCGAGGTCGTCGCCAGTGACCTCACCCCCGAACTCTTCGAGGCCGGCCGCCGCAATGCCGCCGCGGCGGGCGTCGAGCTCACCTGGGAACAGGCCGACGCCGAAGCCCTGCCCTACGACTCCGGCGCCTTCGACGCCGTCCTCTCCTGCGTCGGAGTGATGTTCGCCCCCTTCCACCGGACGGCTGCCGACGAACTGATCCGGGTCACCCGGACGGGCGGGTCCATCGGGCTGATCAACTGGACGCCCGAAGGGTTCATCGGCCGGATGTTCGCCGTCATGAAGCCGTACGCCCCCACCCCGCCGCCCGGTGCGCAGCCGCCGCCCCTGTGGGGCGACGAAGCACATGTCACGGAGCTGCTCGGAGACCGGGTGACCGGCCTGACGCTGCGCCGCGAGCGCGCCGCCGTCGAGTGTTTCGCCGACGGCGCGGCCTTCCGCGACTTCTTCAAGGCCAACTACGGTCCCCTGGTCACCGTGTACAAAACGCTCGCCGGCGAGCCGGAACGGGCCGCGCAACTGGATCGGGACCTGGCCCATCTCGGCGCCGCGCACGATCTGGGCAACGGCCGGATGGAATGGGAGTATCTGCTGGTGACCGCGCACCGTGACTGACCATGTGCCGGTCGGCTGGGGAACGGGACTTTCCGGCTCCGATCGCGGGTTGTACCCGGGGCAGGGAAAGCACAGGACTGAGGAGGAAGCGTGACCGAAACGCGCAAGGCGATCCTGGCCGGTGGGTGCTTCTGGGGTATGCAGGAGCTGATCCGTAAGCAGCCGGGGGTCGTATCGACGCGCGTCGGCTACACCGGCGGGCGCAACGATCACCCCACATACCGCAACCATCCGGGGCACGCGGAGGCCGTGGAGATCGTGTACGACCCGGCGCAGACCGACTACCGGGCGCTGCTGGAGTTCTTCTTCCAGATCCACGATCCGACCACCAAGGATCGGCAGGGCAACGATATCGGCAGCAGCTACCGCTCGGAGATCTTCTACGTCGACGACGAGCAGAAGCGGGAGGCGCTGGCCACCATCGTCGATGTCGAGGATTCGGGACTGTGGCCGGGCAAGGTCGTCACCGAGGTGACGCCCGCCCAGGAATTCTGGGAGGCCGAACCGGAGCACCAGGATTATCTGCAGCACTTCCCGAACGGCTACACCTGCCACTTCCCGCGACCGGGGTGGAAGCTGCCGCGGCGGCAGACCACCGCCCGGTAGACACCGGGTAGCGGAGCGGCCGGGGCCGGTGTCCCGCGCCCTGTCGTTCGCCGCCCGGCCGCGGCGATGGGTAGTGTCGGGCGAGTGAGTGGTTGGGCGCGCCGGAGGTTCCAGAAGATCGGACGAGTCGATCGCGCGGTGGGGGGCGCGGTGTCGGACCTGCCCGCCTCCCGGCTGGACTCGGGATTGCTACGACTGACCGGCAGCGCCGACCACAGTGTGCTGTGGATGGCCTGCGCGGGGCTGCTGGCCGTCCGTCAGGGGGCCACACGGCGGGCGGCATTGCGCGGGGTGGTCTCGGTGGCCGGCGCCAGCTTCGTGGCCAATATCGTGCTCAAGCCGATTTTCGCGCGCCGCCGCCCGGCCGCGGAACTGATGCCCGAGTACCGCCGGCTCTCGCCCGCCCCGTCCTCGTCGTCGTTCCCGTCCGGGCACAGCGCCAGCGCCGCGGCCTTCGCGACGGCGGTCGCGATGGAGAGCCCGCGCACCGCGCTGGCCGTGGCGCCGCTGGCCTCGGCGGTCGCCTATTCCCGGGTGCACACGGGAGTGCACTGGGGTTCGGATGTCCTCGTCGGTGCCGCCGTGGGTTCGGGGATCGCATTGGCCACCCGGCGCTGGTGGCCGGTGCGCGAATCCGACGAGGCCCGGGCCCGGCTGGTCCGCGAGGCGCCGGTGCTCGCCGAAGGCAAAGGGCTCGTCGTCATGGTGAACCCGGTCTCCGGCGACGCCAACTACGACCCCACAGACGATATCGCCGCGGCCCTGCCGGCGGCGGCCGTATTGCGCACCCAGCCCGATATCGACTGCGCCGAACTCCTCGAACAGGCCATTGCCGCGCAGCAGGAGCCGGTCGCGGCCGTCGGGGTGGCCGGTGGTGACGGGACCGTCGCCGCGGTGGCCGCCGTCGCCCTGCGCCGTGGGTTGCCGCTGGTGGTGATCCCGACCGGCACGCTCAATCATTTCGCCCGGGATCTCGGTGTCTACGATCTGCTCGAGGTTGTCGACGCGACCGGTGTCGGGGAGGCCGTCGCGGTCGATATCGCCGGTGTCCAGTACGGTGACGCGACCGAGATGCGGACCCGGCACCTGATCAACACCTTCAGCCTCGGCTCCTACCCGGATCTGGTCCGGTTGCGCGAGAAATGGCAGTCGCGGTGGGGTAAGTGGCCCGCGTTCGCGGCGGCGCTCGTGGTCACCCTGCGCCGGGCCGAGCCGATCGAGATCTACCTCGACGACCACTGGCAGCGGGTGTGGTTCCTCTTCGTCGGCAACGGGCCCTACCACCCGCACGGCGCCGTACCGGCGTTCCGGGACCGGCTCGATTCCGGATTGCTCGACGTGCGCTGGTTGCGCGCCGATCTGCGCTGGTCCCGCACCCGCGCGGTGGTGGCGCTGCTGCTCGCCGCCATCGGGCACAGCCGGGTCTACGGGGAGCGGCAACTGTCGGAGCTGTTCGTGTACCTACCCCGGGCCGAATCGCTGGCGGCCGACGGTGAAGTGTTCGGCAGCGCCACCCATCTGCGCTTCTCGGTGGCGGGCCAGCTCACGGTGTACCGGCGCGACGAGTCGAATCCGCTGTGGGCCGATCGCAGCCGCCCCCATCACCGGCGGGCTCCGTGGCTGCCCGATGTGTTCCGTTTCCGCTGAGCGGTCCGAGATAACGGGTCCCTGCCTGCGCGCGCCGCGGTTCGCTCGACACTCGGCGGTTGTCCGAGCTGATCGGCCGGTTGGCTCGGACAACCGGCCGATCGGCCGGTTGGCGGCGGGCCTGTCCGGATCGCCGGCCGCCGACTCTTCATCCGTAGGCGGTCGGGTGAGTGATGCGCCCGGTCCGAAGTCATCCGGAAACGGATGGTCCGGTGTCGTCACCCCCCGGGGCAAGGGGCCGTTCGGGTAGCCGCCGGGTAACGAACAGCGCGAGGACGGCCAGCAGTGCCGTCGCCGCGAACGCCGTGTGCAGCGCGTCCAGGCGGGCCGCGGAATTGACCGCGACGACCGAGTCGGTGGTGGGTCCGTCCACCCCGGCGGCGGTGAGCGCGTCGCGCAACTGGGTGTCGGACAGGAACGGGACGCCGGCGGCCAACTCGGTGGTGGCCTGTTGCTGGACGGCGGCGGGCACGGCGGGATCGTTCTCGATCTCATCGATGACCGACGAGGTCAGGGTGGCGATCAGGATGGAGCCGATCAGCGCGGTGCCGAGCGACGCGCCGAGGTAGGTGGCGGTGTTCTGCAACCCACCGACCTCGGCACTGCGTGATTCGGGCACCGCGGAGACGGTCACCGCGCCCAGTTGTGAGGCCAGCGCACCCAGGCCCGCGCCCATCAGCAGCATCGGGACCGCGACCACGCGCGCGTCCGCCCCGGGGTCCATCCCGCCCGCCAGCAGCAGGATCCCGACGGTCATGGACAGCAGCCCCAGCCGGACCACGCGCCGCGGACCCACGCGAGGTGCGAGTTTCGGGATGCCGACAGCCGTCACGATCAACGCGACCGACAGCGGCAGCAGACGGGCGCCGGTTCCGAGCGCACTGAGCTGGAGGACCACCGAGAGGAACAGCGGAACGGTGAAGAACACCCCGGCCTGCACCGCGAACTGGGCGAAGAACATGCCCAGACCGCCGGTGAGCTGCCGGTTGCCCAGCAGTTCCGGGTCGAAGAGCGGTTCCCGTCCCGTCCGTACGCATACCGCCAGCCGCTCGCGGAGTAGATAGAGGACGAGCAGCCCGCCGAGTAGCAGCCAGATCACCGGTGACAGGCCGAACACGGCCGGGGCGCCGGGCCGCTCCTGGACCCAGCCCCATTCGCTCGAGCGGAGTACGCCGTACACGATCATGGCCAGGCCGCCTATCGACAGCGCCGAACCGAGGTAGTCGAGGTGGGCCTGTTCGGCGGCCGTGTCCTTCATCGTGCGCAACAGCAGCAGGATCAGCGCGACCACGACCACCTCGCCGAAGAAGACGAGCCGCCAGGAGGCGTAGGTCGTCACCGCGCCGCCCAGCAGCGGGCCCACCGCGATCGCCGCGGCGGCCGCCGCCGCGACCAGACCGTAGGCGGCGGTCCGGCGTTCGGCCGGGATATTCGCCGCCACCAGGGCCACGATCGCCGGCATGATCAATGCCGCGCCGATCCCCTCGAGCAGCGACCAGCCCACCAGTAGGACGGCGAGATTCGGCGCGAGACCGGTGACGAACGACCCCAGTCCATATACGACCAGGCCGATCCCGAAGACGCGCCGCCGGCCGACTATCGCGCCGACCTTCCCGCCGGTGATCATCAGGGACGCCATCACCAGCGTGTAGAGGGTTATGGCGGTCTGGATACCGGTGATGGTCGTGCCGAGGTCCTGCGCCACGGTCGACATGGATACGTTCATCACCGAGCTGTCCAGAGCCATGAGGAACTGTCCCGCGCACAGCACGGCCAGCACCGTTCCGGAACCGGATCGGGCCGTCGGCGCCTCGGGTCGCCCGGTGCCCATGGGTGAGGTCTACGGCTACTGCGACGAGTTGTAGTCGATCATCCACGGAATGGAGAACTTGTCGGTGAGCATGCCGAACAGTTCGGTCCATTCCGTCTCGGCGAGATGCATATCCACCGACCCGCCCTCGCTCAGCGCGGCGAACACTCGCTCGGCTTCGTCGCGGTCGCCGACCTCGAGACATACGGTGAAGTTCGGTCGTTGCGGAATGTCGACGGTCTGGCCGGGCGGACAGTCCGAGCCCATCAGGATCTGGCCGGCCCCGGCCAGCGGCAGCGCCGTATGCGCCACCAGGTCCTTGGCCTCCTCCGGCAGGTTCGCGCCCTCGCCCATATCGCCGAACCGGATCAGCTGCAGTTCGCCACCGAACACCGACTGGTAGAAGGTGAACGCTTCCTCGGCGTTGCCGTTGAACATGAGGTACGCGTTGACGGATTTCACGGGTCTCCTCCTCTGGTGATGCGGATGTGTGGATGTGTGACCAGGGGGAACGCGCCACGATTCGGCGATGCCGGGCACAGCGGCCGGCATGCGGACCGATCGGCCGAGCGTAGCCCGCGCGGTGCGGTGCCGGGGCGAATCCCGCCCAGATGCGGAGTGGTCGCCCCCGCCCGATCGCGCCGCGGGACCCTATCTCCGCGAACCTCGCGGCAGCAGGGCGCGGGCCCCGACCCGCCGGGGCGGCCCGCCGTGCGCCGCGGCAGCCGTTCGCCGGGCGATACTCGGGATCGCCGCCTGTCCGGGCGGTGTCCCGTCCGGTCCGAATGCTGGTGGAGGTCTCCATGGCATTGACCCATCCGTCTCGGCCCGGTGGTCCCGGCCGGGACGATATCTCGGTGAATCCGGTGTTCACCCGGGAACCGCTGGAGGTGCCCCGTAACCGGCTGCCCGCCCGGGAGCTGGACGCCGATACCGCGTACCAGATCGTGCACGACGAACTGCTGCTCGACGGCAACGCCCGGCTCAACCTTGCCACTTTCGTCACCACCTGGATGGAGCCCGCGGCGCAGGTGCTGATGAGCGAATGCTTCGACAAGAACATGATCGACAAGGACGAGTACCCGCGTACCGCCGAACTGGAGCAGCGATGTGTGCGGATCCTGGCCGATCTGTGGCACGCCGCCGACCCCGACCATGCCGTCGGTTGTTCGACCACCGGCTCCAGTGAGGCGTGCATGCTGGCCGGACTCGCCATGAAGCGACGCTGGCAGCTGCGGCGCCGGGCGGCCGGGCAGCCGACCGACCGGCCCAACCTGGTGATGGGGATCAATGTGCAGGTGTGCTGGGAGAAATTCGCCGAGTACTGGGACGTCGAACCGCGGGTGGTGCCGATGTCGGGGGAGCGGTTCCACCTGACCGCGGAGGAGGCGGCGGCCCGCTGCGACGAGAATACGATCGGTGTGGTGGCGATCCTGGGATCCACATTCGACGGCAGCTACGAACCGGTCGCCGAGATCTGCGCGGCGCTGGACCGGGTGCAGGCCGAGCACGGCTGGGATATCCCGGTGCATGTGGACGGGGCGTCCGGCGCCATGATCGCGCCGTTCTGCGATCCCGAGCTGGAATGGGATTTCCGGCAACCCCGGGTCGCCTCGATCAACACCTCGGGTCACAAGTACGGGCTGATCTATCCGGGCGTGGGCTGGGTGCTGTGGCGGGACGCCGACGCGCTACCGGACGCGCTGGTCTTCCGGGTGAACTATCTCGGCGGGGAGATGCCGACCTTCGCGCTCAACTTCTCCCGGCCCGGCGCGCAGGTGGTGGCCCAGTACTACACCTTCCTGCGGCTGGGGCATCGCGGCTACGCGCGGGTGCAGGGCTACTGCCGGGAGGTGGCCTCCGCACTGGCCGACCGGATCGCGCAGCTGGGCCCGTTCCGGCTGATCACCGACGGCCGGCAGCTGCCCGTTTTCGCATTCACGCTGGCCGAGGGCGAGACGGGGTATTCGGTCTTCGATGTATCGGCGGCGCTGCGCGAACAGGGCTGGCTGGTGCCCGCCTATACCTTTCCGGCCGATCGGGAGGATCTGGCGGTCCTGCGCGTGGTGGTCCGCAACGGTTTCAGCCACGACCTGGCCGATCTGCTGATCGAGGCGCTGCAACGGGCACTGCCGCGGTTGCGGTCCCAGCAGGCGCCGCAGCGGGGCGCCGAGGCCGCGTCGTTCTCGCACGGGGCCGATATCCGGCCGCATCACGCGGGAGTGCGGCCGGCGGGGTCGTGATCGAGTGGAACCGGCCGGCACAGTCGCCGTGGCCGGCCGGTTCCGCTGTCTCGGGCCGGGCCTGCCCGAGGTCTATCGACACTTGTTCGATGTGCCGTTGTTCAGGTATCAGAAGGCGCTGCCGGTACCGGGCAGGAAGATCCGCGGGAAGGGCAGACCGAAACCGGGACGGTGGTGGCCGTGATCCCAGCCGCGGTCCCAGTCGTTGTGCCGGCCGTGATCCCAGCCGCGGTCGTGGCGGTTGCGGCCGCGGTTCCAGTCGATCGGGTTGTCGTGCCGGCCGTTCCAGCTGTGGTCGTTGCGGCCGTGCCACCCGCGATCGCCGTAGCCGTGACCGTGCCGGCCGGGGCGGCTCACGTCCTGGACCTCGGTGGTGTCATCGGTGACCACGGGCGCTTGGTTGTCGGCGAGAGCGGGTGCGGCGGTGAGTGCCAGCGGGGCCAGGGCGATCGCGGCGGTGGCCGCGATCCGGACGGCGAGTCGGCGGGTGCGTGCGGTTCGGTGCATGATTCGTCCTCGGTCGTAGCGCCGCCCGGGGGCGGTGGCGGAAGCAGTCGCACTGGGGGAGTGCGGCTTTGCTCTGATGCCTAGACCGTACCGTTAAACAACGGCGCATTCAATAGGTGTTCGTTAATTGGGGCTGACGAATATCGTGAACTGTGACTTCCGCGTCCCGTGCGGCGCCTATTCGCCGTCGGCCGGCTTCTCCGCGACGGTGGACGCGAGCTGATCGAGTCGCAGTACGCACCGGGTGCCGCTGTAGATGGTCGGCATGCACTCGTTGCAGTGCACGCAGGCGGATTCGGTGCTCGCGTCGGATCGAATGCGGCGCAACAGATCCGGCTCCCGCAGCAGGGCCCGGCCCATGGCGACGAAATCGAACCCCTCCGTCATCGCCAGATCCATCGACTCCCGGTCGGTGATACCGCCCAGCAGCACCAGCGGCATGGTGAGCTCCCGGCGGAACTGCCGGGCGCGTTCGAGCAGGTATGCCTTCTCGTACGGGTACTCGCGCAGGAATGCCTTGCCGACCAGGCGGAAGCCCCAGCGGGCCGGCCCCGGGAGTGTTTTCGCGAACTCGCGGCGCGGCGCGGCGCCGTGGAACAGCAGCATCGGGTTCAGCAGGGAGCTGCCCGCCGTCAGTTCCAGCGCGTCGAGCGCGCCGTCGGCCTCCAGCCACGCGGCCACCTGCAACGATTCCGGCAGAGTCAGGCCGCCGCGGACGCCGTCGTCCATATTCAACTTCGCGGTCACCGCGATCCGGTCACCGACCGCCTCGCGCACCCGGCGGGCGATATCGCGGGCCAGCCGGGCCCGGTTCTCCAGCGGGCCGCCGTAGCGGTCCTTGCGCCGGTTCAGCAGTGGGCTCAGGAATGAACTCACCAGGTAGTTGTGCCCGAAATGTATTTCCACCGCGTCGAATCCGGACTCGATCGCCAGCAGCGCCGCGTCGGCGTGGGCGGTGACCAGGTCGTGGATTTCGGCCGCGTCGGGAACTTTCATCGGGCTCATGCCGAGTGGGCTGAACATCCGGCTCGGCGCCAGCGCGGGAAGGCGATTGGACGCGGAATTGGCCACCGGCCCGGCATGGCCGATCTGCGCACTGGCCGCCGCGCCCTCGGCGTGCACGGCATCGGTGAGCCGGCGCAGGCCCGGCACCGCCTCGGGGCGCATGTAGATCTGGTGGCGGTCGGTGCGGCCGCCGGGCGCGACCGCGCAGTAGGCGACAGTCGTCATGCCGACGCCGCCCGCCGCGACCTCCCGATGGAATTCGACCAGATCGTCGGTGACCAGCGCGTCCGGTGTGCGACCTTCGAAGGTCGCGGCCTTGATCACCCGGTTGCGCAGGGTGAGTGGCCCCAGTGGGGCGGGGGCGAATACATCGGTCACGATATGTCTCCTGTCGGTGCGGTCAGCCCGGCCACGACGAAAGCGCGCAGAGTGGCCACGGTCTGTGGGCTCAGCGCCCGGTCCTCGGCGGCGGCGCGGCCGAATCGCATGATGATGAGGTCGAACGCGAGCATCCAGCGGCGCCGGCTCTCCCATTCGCCCACCTCGGGTAGCAGACCGGCCCACGAATCGATCCGGAACCACTGCTGCTGCCACGGGCCGACCTGCCGGTCGATCACGCATTGCGCGAGCAGACGCAGGTGCAGCCGGCCCAGCGGGTCGGCTGCCAGATCGGTGAACGGGGTGAGCACCGCGTCGACCAGATCGGCCACGGGTCCGGCGGCGGCGGTGACCGCGGTGAGGCGGTCGGCCCACAGTGCCCCGAGGCGCTCCTCGAGCAGGGCCGCCACCAGGGCTTCCTTGGATCCGAAGTGGTAGTGGACGGCGGCGGGGTTGGCCCCGGCCTCGGTGCAGATGCGGCGTACCGAAACGTCGTCGTAGCGCTCGGTGAGCAGCAGTCGTTCGGCGGCCGTGAGCAGGCGTTCGCGGGTCGCGGCCGAGACTCGCTGGGGCATGCGGCCAGTGAACCATTGCGCCCGACGGTTTTCAATCATTGATTGAAATACTGTTTGAAAATGCTGGTGGGCGCACTGGCCCTCAGGCGTTATCCGATCGCAAACGGAGGCGCGGGCCACGCACCCACCGCGACGGGCCGCCCCTGTTGTACTGGTTCCGGTAGTCGGCTCCGGTTGCCCGATACGCCCACGATCGATCGACAAGGAGAAGACGATGGCCCTCGAGATCCGCGCGGTGACGGTACTGGGCACCGGGGTGCTCGGTTCCCAGATCGCCTTCCAGACCGCGTACCACGGATACCGCGTCCAGGCATACGACATCGACGACAAGGCACTCGACGCGGCGCGCGAGCGTTTCACCGGGCTCGCCGCCACCTATCGCGACGAAGTGATGGGCGCGACCGATGAGCTCACCGAGCAGACCCGCGCGGGTATCGGCCTGACCACCGATCTCGGCGCCGCGGTCGCCGAGGCCGATCTGGTTATCGAAGCGGTGCCCGAGGTGCTCGACATCAAACGGCAGACCTACCGGAAGCTGGGCGAGCTGGCTCCCGAACGGACCATATTCGCGACCAACTCCTCGACCCTGCTGCCCAGCGATATGGCCGATTTCACCGGCCGCCCGGACCGGTTTCTGGCCCTGCACTTCGCCAACCAGGTGTGGAAGTTCAACACCGCGGAGGTCATGGGCACCGACCGGACCGATCCCGCGGTGTTCGGCGCGGTGGTCGAGTTCGCCGCCGCCATCGGCATGGTGCCGATCGAGGTGCACAAGGAGAAGTCGGGTTACGTCCTGAACTCGCTGCTGGTGCCGTTCCTGAACGCCGCGATCGAACTCGCCGCCGGCGACTACGCAGAACCCGAGGCGGTGGACAAGACCTGGCGGATCGCCACCGGAGCGCCCATGGGCCCGTTCCGGATCCTCGACGTCATCGGGCTCACCACGCCCTACAACATCCTGAGCAGCAGTGCCGAAACCGAAGGTCTCGCCCGCTGGTTGAAGGAGAACTACATCGACAAGGGCAAGCTCGGTGTGGCCACCGGAGAGGGGTTCTACAAGTACTCCTGATCCCGCGAGCCGGCAGCCCGGATGATCCGGCGCGGCCGGTCGGAGGCCCCGGCCCGAGCGGGGCCGGACACACGTGTGCCCGGCGGGTATCGCCGGGCACACGGGCGTGGGATCCTCAGCGTGGTGGGGGCGCCGCGGCTTCCCGTGCCAGCCGGTCCTCGTGGATCCGGACCAGCTCCCGGAAACCGATCCGGTCCCAGCCCGGTTTCGGCTGGATACTCCAATCGTCGCGCGCGGTCCGCTGGCCGGCCGCCTCGGGTGGCCCGCCGAAGGGCGGTCCGGACAGCGGATACGGATGCGCGCATTCGAGGGTGTCGTCGGAGTATCTGACCTTCATCAGTTCACTGCAGATCTCGGTGAACGACAGGGTCGGCCAGCCGTACCACAGCGCCAGCGCCGGCACCGTGAACGCGCCCTCGATGACCAGCGCGAACAGGCAGACGAAGATACCGCGCCGCAACCACCGGTGCATCCGCGCGTACGGCGCGGTGGTGCCCAGGGGCAGTTCGTCCTTCTCCGGATCGCCTGCGGGGGCGGGGTTCTTGCTCATGCGGAGTCCTTCGGAAGAGGGAGGCGATTGCGGCCGCGGTCAGTCGGAGAAGATCTCGCGGTTGACCGTGTGCAGATAGGGGATCGCCAGGAACGGCGTGATGTAGAAGATGTCGTAGAGCCACCAGCCGATCACCGGCAGCACGACCCCGTCGTAGCGCACATCGGCGTACATGGTCATGTTGAACGTGTAACCGATCCAGATCACCAGCCCGAACCAGCAGGTGACGATCATCCACTGGTGTCCCCACCGCTTCATCTGCAGGAAGGCGATCGCCGCGGCGATGCGCATCGGGAACACGGTGAGCATCAGGGCGACTTCCCAGCCCTTCTCGCCGGGCGCGCCCGAACCACCGATCCACAGCTCGTTGTAGTGCCAGAAGTAGCCGGCGTCGAAGAAATTGCCCCAGGCGGTGAGGATCACCCGGTTGATCAGGGTGTGGTTGGCGACGAGGTCCAGGGCCCAGCCCAGGCTGTTGAGCGCGGCGTCCAGGATGACCAGGTAGCCGATCAGCGTGACGATGATCGGACGTACCGACAGCCCGGACTCCTGCGCTCTGCGCTGTAACCACACCCCGCGCAGGAAGATCGGCAGGCCGACGATGCCGAGGACCAGGGTGCCCATCAGCAGGGTGCCCACGGTGAGCCACCGGTCGGCCGCGCGCTGGGCGCGGCGGGATTCGTCGTGATGGAGGTCGTAGGAGTCGCCGGGTTTCGGCGTGGATGTGCGCCACGGCAGCGGGACAGCGGAGAGTTTCACGACGGCTCCTACCAATCCCGGATCGTGTACATGTGCAGTTGGATGAGGAACATCGCCAGGAGAAATCCGTAGGCGAAGACCTGGACGGCGATCAGCGCGCGCCGGCGCCGGCGATCCTGTTCGTTCACGGTCGTGGTCCTCCTTCTGGAACCCGCTGCGCGGAAGAGGTTTCCGCGGCGGCCAGCGCGGCCGCCGCGATCTCACGCAGACCTTCGTGGAGGGCGCCGTTGCTGCTCAGCGGCGCCAGAATGCATGCTTGGGCGGCTTCCCGCAGGTCCGCGCCCGCCGCGATCAGATGTCCGGTGGTCACCAGCACCCGGGTGGACGGTGGTTCGAAATGGAACATCTCGTCGGCTTGGCGGATGACGCGCGCGCACCCGACCAGCTGCCGGGCCACCGGTGGCTCGACCCCGGTCTCGGCGACCACCACCGCGGCTTCGCGATCCGCGTCGAGGTAATCCATTGCCAGCGTCACGAACCGCTGCCGGAAGGACGGTTTCAGCTCCTTCAGTGAACTGCGATAGGCCGGGTTGTAGGAACAGACCAGCATGAACGACTCCGGCGCCGGCACGACTTCGTCGGCGCGGTCGAGATAGAGCGCGCGGCGGTGATCGGTGAGCGAGTGCAGGATCGCCAGCGAATCGTGCCGTGCCTCGACCACCTCGTCCAGGTAACAGATCGCCCCGGCCTTCACGGCGCGGGTGAGCGGCCCGTCCTGCCAGACCACATCGCCGCCGGTGACCAGGAACCGGCCCACCAGATCGGAACTGGTCAGATCATCATGGCAGCTGATGGTGACCACCGGACGATCCAGCAACCTGCCCATATGCTCGACGAACCGGGTCTTACCGCACCCGGTCGGGCCCGTGAGCATCACCGGGACGCGGCGCCGGTACGCCTTCTCGAACAGTGCGATCTCGTGACCGGTGGCGGGGTGGTATTCGGTATTCATCCTGACCTCTCGATGCCCGGCGGCGGGGGTGTGTTCCGCGTTCGGTCGTGCCCGGAGCGGCTTCGCCCATGGCGCCGTCACATGGCGACCAATTCGCGGTGCACATGGGCGAGGACCCGGGGCAGCTCCTCGACCCGGTGGATGCGCTGCGATCGGCGCTGCCCGAACACCACGGGCAGCGGGTCGACCCGGACGGGGCCGACACCGAGGTAATAGACCGCGACCCCGGCCTCGTCGGCTTCCTCGACCGCGTGCGCGACATCGGCCCAGGCGTATCGGCCCTCGTACCCTTCGTCGGAGATCAGGCCGTCGCCGATCACGATGAGCAACCGGCGTCCGGCGGGCCGGTCGAGCAAACGCCTGGTCAGGTGTCGCAGCGGGGCGCCCAGGCGGGTGTAACCGCCGGCCCGCAGGCCCAGGCCGCCGGGGTGGACGAAGCGCGGTTCGTCGAAATCCTTCAGACAGCGCACCTCCACGCGATGGCGGGTGTTACCGGTGAACACGAAGATCCCGTGCTGCTGTGCGGCCGCGGCCATGGCGTCCGACAGCGCGTCCGCGCACGCCAGTTCCAGGGCGAAGGTCCGACCCTGGTGCACACCGAGTGAGGAACTGCCGTCGAGCAGCACGGCGGTGGCCACATCGCGCGCGGCGGGCACCAGGTCCCGGAAGACCCTGGGCTGGGCGGCGGTACCCGTGCGCAGGTCCACGAAGTGGCCGATATAGCGGTCGATATCCAGGTCGACGCCGTCCTCGCGGCCGCCGATGAGCGCGCGATGGGTGGGCTGGCGGAACCAGCGCCGCACATCCACCGCCACCGGTGCCGGAGTACGGCCGAGCGGCGGCTGCCGGCGTTCGAGGACTGCGACGTGGTCGGGCCGGAAACGTTTGGTCCACAGGTTCCATTCGGGATACGGGATACCCGGGCGCCGATCGGGACGGATCTCGATCTCGTCGTCCTCCGGCCGGCTCGGCGGCGGCAGGTTGGGATTGCGGACCCCGCCCTCCCCGCCGACCGGCACCGACATGGCCCGATAGGAGTCGGTGCGCGGGCTCGTCCACGGCATCCGGCCGTACATCCGCCGCAGCGCCACCGCCATACGGCCCCGCGCCGGGACGGTAAGCGGTGGGTCGCCCAGCAGTGGGTGGGGCGGCGGGGTCTGCCGGGAGCGGGCCAGCGCGACCGCCCGGTCGAGGATTTGCGGGCCGTCGGTCTCGGGATCGGCGGCTTCGAGTTCGGGGAGGACCCGGCGCAGTTCGGGGATCAGCCCCGGGAACCGGACCGCGATCCAGCCCATCGCGACGCCGCCCTCCACCACCGCCACACTCGCGAGCTCGCGCGGGGACAGCTCGTGAAGCCGGTACCGGGCGACACGGTCCTTGGAGGGTGCGCATTGCAGGGCGATTCCGCAGGTCAGTGTGCGACGGGTCCAATCCGGTGGCGGCGGGTAGGGCACCTGCACGAGCGTGCGGGAGGGGTCCAGGCCGAACGCCCGGCGCTCCCCGGCGACCAGTCGCGCGCCGTGGCGCCGCCGCTCGGAGAATGCCACGGCTGTCAGGGCGCAACCGCGCTCCAGCGACGCGGCGGAGAGGGAGGGGCTGGGGTGCACGATGGTCACCGTCGATCCGGCGCCGAGCGTTTCAGAACGTCCCGATGTTGCGCATGACCCAGTACCAGAAGCCGATCACGGCGCCCATCGCGCCCCAGCCGGCGATCAGCCGAACGATGTCCTGCCACATGTTGACCTCCGTGGGTCGGTTCCGCTGGACGCGGTGTGCGGTGACGGCCCGCGGTCGCGGGTCATCGGGGTTCCATACCGCGCAGTGCGGTGGAGACGTAGTTGTCGAGCATGGCGGCGCGCACCGACCTGGAATCGCTGGTGGTGGTCAGCAGGGCGTAGAGACCGAGGAGGAAGAACACCGCGCTGTGGAAGGGATCGATCTCGGCGGCGGCCTCGCCCGCTTCGCGCGCTCGCGTGATTTCCTCGACCACCTGCACGATCAGCGGGTGATCGGTCCATTCGTCGTCCGGCGGGCGGGTCGGGGTGAAGTGCAATCCGAGGACGTCTTTGAACAGCAGCGCGCCGACTCGCCGTTCCACCGAGAGCACCAGCCGGACCGCTTTCGCCAGAGCGCCCGGCAGATCGTGCGGTGCCGCCACGAAGCGGGCGAACTCCCCGGCCACCCGGGCTTCCTCGCGCCGCTCCAGTTCCAGCAGGACGTGTTCCTTGCTGGGGAAGTGGAAGTAGAAGGTGCCGCGGGCGACGCCGGCGGCCTCGATGATGGCACCGACATCGGCGCCGGCGGTCCCGGTGCGCCGGAACTCCGCGACAGCGGCGTCGAACACTCGTCTCCGGGTTTCGAGGCGTTGGGCTTCCCGGCCCCTGGGCTTTTCCGTCGGCGCGTTCACCCGTTCCATTAGCGGACATTCATTGAAAAATGTCAATAAAATATTTCAATGACACTTGTCAGCGGATCTGTGTTCTGCTGGTCCGCAACGTTTTCTGGAGCAGTCCGCGTCGCTGTTCTGGCGATACCTCGGCCGGTCGTCGGATCGGGGCCGCGGCGGGTGTCCGGGGGCGGCCGTTTCGTGGGGCGTTTGCTCCGGACCGTGTCGGCTTATCGGCGCGCTAGTGCGCGACCGGGAGAGCGGCGGTCGCCAGGGCGAGCGCGAAGTAGGCGCCCGGGAAGGCGATGTTGTAGTAGACGCGCGCCCGCAGGTGTGTGATCAGGGCGCCCGCGAAGAACAGCACCAGACCGACCGCCGCGGCGAACCCCAGCGGTTCCAGGCCGAGCAGGCCGAGCAGGACGCCGGCCGCACCGGTGAGTTTGAGCGCGCCCAGCCACGGCACCCAGCCGGACGGTACGCCGACCTCGGCGGAGTTCGCCAGGACGAATGGCGCCCGGACGAAATCGGCCAGGGCAATGCCTGCGTTGGCCACGACGGTGACCAAGGCGACGACGAGGTAGGTGGTGTGCACGGGAGTGACTTTCTGTTCGTAGGGATGTATCCGGCGTGCCCCGCGGCATCGGGTGCCAGGCGTGACGCCCGGCCCGAAGGGCTGCGCCGGCTGTGGAATCCAGCTTTGCGGGCCCTGCCGAAACCCGCCAATACCTGCATCCATAACCTGGCGGAATGGATGTGGACACCCGGTTGCTCCGCTACTTCGCGGCGGTGGCGGCGGAGGGGAATCTGACCCGCGCCGCCGCGCGGCTCTTCGTCTCGCAGCCGGCGCTGACCAAGCAGATCAGGCAGCTGGAGAACCTGCTCGGCGTCGAACTCTTCGCCCGTTCGCGGGCGGGGATGGCGCTCACCCCGGCCGGTGAGGCGCTGGCCGGGCGGGTACCGGCGCTGCTGGGGGAATGGGATCTCGCGCTCCGGGAAACCCGGCAGGCGGCGGGCCGCGCGGCACGGGTGTTGCGGGTCGGCTTCCTCGCCAGCGCCGCCAACGAGGCCACCCCGCGGATCATCGCCGAGTTCGCCCGCCGGCGACCCGGCTGGCGGGTGGATATGCGGCAGGCGTCCTGGGGCGACCCGACCGGAGGCCTCGCCGACGGCGAGGTGGATATCGCTGTGCTCCGGCTCCCGTTCCCCGGACAGGACCGGCTGCGGGTGCGGGAACTGTTCAGCGAACCGCGCTGGGTCGCCCTGGCCTCGGGGCACCCGCTGGCGAGCCGGGAATCGATCGATTTCGCGGACCTGCTCGACGAACCGTTCGTCGCGGCCCCGGCCGAAACCGGTGGCTGGCGTGACTACTGGCTCGGAGTGGACGAACGCACCGGGCGGGCGCCGCGGATCGGCGCGGTGACCGACCAGCCCGACGAATGGCTGAGCGCGATCGCGAACGGATACGGGATCGCGCTGGCCCCGGAATCGAGCGCCCGGTTCTATGCCCGGCCCGGTATCACGTACCGGCCGGTGACCGGCGTGGCGCCGAGCCGGGTGGGGGTCGTGTGGAAGGCGGAGTCGGAACCGGATCCGGTGGTGCGAGCGTTCGTCGAATGCTGTATCGAGATCGCCGGCGCCTTGTAGATGCCGTAGCCCGCTCCTATCGTTACGGGCAGGGGGAACCGGCCCCGCGGAGTAGGGATGATCTACGACAGGCTGCTCGCGCCGACAGCGCGGGCACCGATCACCAGCGGATTGCGGCAGGGCGGCGTATTCACCCCCTACGCCGCTCTGGTCGAGCGGATCGGCCGGCTCGCCGCCGGCTTGCGGGAGCACGGTATCGAGCGCGGCGATCCCGTGGGGCTGCTGATTCCGAACTCACCCGATCTCTTCGTCACCGCCCATGCGCTCTTCGCCCTCGGTGCCATCGCGATGCCGCTCAGCGAGACGGCCACGCGATCCGAACTCGCCGCGTGCGCGCGAAAGACCGGACCGGAGGCCGTTATCGCGAGTCCCGGCCTTGCCGCCACTGCCGAGATGCTGATCGCGGATGCGGCTCCCGATTCCCCTCTCTTCCTGACGAGTGCGCTGCCCGAAAGAAATGCGACGGCTCGGCTGCCGGACCTGCCGGGTGACACGACGGCGCTCTACCTCTTCTCGTCCGGCTCCACCGGGTTGCCCAAGGTGGTGCCGCACACCCATGCCGAGCTCGTCGCCGACAGCGAACGAGCCAGCACGGCCTGGGACATCCGGCCCGACGATATCGTCCTCGACATGCTGCCGGGCAACTTCGCGATGGGCTTCCTGCTGGGCGCTACGCAAGCCGTCGCCGGCGGCGCGACGACGCTTTACTGGAGCGACCCCCTGCCGCTGCCGCTGTCGCGCCGGAAACTGCTCGACACCATGGCCGGCGAGCGCGTCACCTTCATGGGCGCAGTTCCGGCAATGTACGAGATCATCGCCGGGCAGGCCGGCGGTGACGAACTCGGGCTGCGCCTGGCCTTCTCGGGCGGCGCCGCCCTGAAGCGACCGGTCTTCGAAGCGGTGAGCGAACGCCTCGGTGTCACACTTCGCCAGGATTACGGCTCCACCGAGGCGAGCATGTTCTCGCACAACGACTCCGTCGATCCCGATTCGACCTGGGACTCGGTGGGCAGGCCGGCGGGCGACGCCACGGCCCGCATCATCGCGCTGGATACCGCATACGGACCCGCGGTCGGCGAGATGGAGATTCGATCGTCCTCGCTCATGCGGGGTTATGTGGGCGACGAGGTGGCCAACGCCCAGGCGTTCGACGAGGGCTGGTTCAGGACCGGTGATCTCGCCTCGCTCGACGACGAGGGTCGTATCTTCATCCGTGGCCGCAGCAAGCTGCTGATCGAGGTATCCGGTTACAAGATCGACCCCATCGAGGTGGAGGAGATGCTCATGACCTCGCCGGCTGTCGCCGAAGCCGCGGTGGCGGGTCTCCCGGATCGGCGTACCGGCCAACGGCTGATCGCGTTCGTGGTCGCAGATGCCGACGTGTCGGCCGGCGAGTTGATCCGTTATGCCCGGAAAAGGCTCTCGGTGCAGAAGGTGCCGGCCGAGATCGCGTTCGTCGACGCACTGCCGCGCAGTCCGGCCGGCAAGGTGCTCCGCGCGCGGCTGTGCGAATTTCAGGCGGGCGCGGCCGCTCGCTGCGAAACATAGGCCGCCGTCCTCGCGGGTGATTCGAACAATTCCGCCCGTATCTCCGTATCCGGAATGCTGATCTCGAATCGCTCCTCGAGGAATTGCACCAGTCGTGCCAGTTGGATCGAGTCCAGCAATCCGGCCTCGAGCAGCCGGGTATCGCGATCGACCGGTGGTCCGCCGGTTTCGGCCACCATGGCGGAGATATAATCGACTATCGGTTGTTCGATATCGTTCATCGCTGGCGCCCCCTTTATGTAGTCCACATATTAGCCAATATCGTCGCGACCGGAAATACGCGAAAAGATGGAGGGCGGCGTGGCCGAAACACGACCGTTGGGCGAAAAGGAGCAATTGCTCAACCATTTGCACGCCCGTGGCGGGCTGATCGCCATGCTGGTCCTGCATGTGCGCGGCCGCCTCGATCCGGCGCTGGTGCGGCAGGCGCTGGCCTGGCTACAGACCCAGCATCCCATTCTGCGCGCGCATATCCGCTACGGCGAGATCATCTGGCGGCGCCTGCCGCCGTTCGCCCGTCGCCGGCCGTGGTTCGATACCGACGGCACCACGCAGATCCCCTTGCGGGTGCTCGACGACCCCGACCCGGACGCGTGGCGAAAGGTTATGGCCTCCGATATCCGCACGCCGATCCCGAAGGGCAACCATCCCCGGCTGCGGATAACGCTGGTGCGGCAGTCGCCGGACGCCGACCTCGGCCACATCGTCATCTGCGCCGACCACGCGACGCTCGATGCCCGGTCGGCCCATATGCTCGCGCGCCAGCTACTGGAATTCCTCGCCGACCCGGCCGGGTCGGCGGCGAAACCGCCGGTCCACAGTGCCCTGCCCCCGCCGCTCGAAACCGGCCTGCCCCACCCGTCCGGCAGTGGCAAAACGACCACCTACACCCCGGCCATCCGCTTACCCGTGCGGCCGGTACCCGATCGGCGGAAAGAAACGCGAGTCCTGGCGCGGCACCTCGGGTCCACCGCGACGGCAGCACTCGAGGAGGCCGTCAGGAGCAACAGAACGACGCTGCACGGTGCCGTGACGGCGGCCTTCCTGCTTGCCGTCCGCGAGCGCTACCGGCTCGACGCGATGACCGTCTTGACCACGGTCGACCTCCGCCGCCTCGGTAGCCTCGCGCTGCCGCCCGAGACCTACGGTTGCTACGTCGACATCCTGCGTACCGCGCACTCCATCACCGATGACTTCTGGGCAACCGCGCGTGACGCCTCGTTCAAGCTGATCGCGGCGCTGGCCAGGGACCCGGCGTCCGCCTCGATCATGAAATTCCCCGAATGGGAGGTGTATCGGCGCGAGGTCCGCCCGACGATCCGGAGCAACGGGCGTGTGGACGGCCTCGCCGTGACCACGGTCGGCGAGTCCGGCCTGCGGGCCGACTACGGCGCCTTCACGCTCGAGGACGTCACCAGGGCCGTATCGCTCGATATGTTCGGACCGTCGCTGTTCGTGATCGCCAACCAGTGGCTGGGTGGTCTCGACCTGAGCGTCGGGTATGCGGCGACGGCGATGAGCGACGACGAGGTGCGGTGGCTCACCGACAATGTGATGGCCCGGCTCGGAAGCGCCGGATGAGAACGCCGCGCCCAGCGGTTCGATGTTTGATGGGGGCTCAGGCCGAGCGATATGCCCGGCTTCCCGCGCTGCGCGCCGACGAGGTGTTCAACGCCTCGACCGCCGCCACGAGCGGCGCGAGTTCCGGATCGGCGGCCGCTTGCCCCAGGGCGCCCGACAGCGCGGAGTCGTGGGTGGGCCGGGCGTGTTCCAGCAGGTCTATACCCGCCGGGGTGACATCGGTGTAGATACCCCGGCGATCGTCCGGGCACAGATATCGCTGCAGCAGCCCGCGATCCTCCAACCGGGTGACGAGGCGGGTGGTGGCGCTCTGACTCAGTACGACCGCGTCGGCGACCTGGTTCATCCGTAGATGTCCGCCCACGCCGTCGTGCTGCCGGCTCAGCACCACCAGCAACGAGTATTCGCGCACGCTCAGCTGGTGCCCGGCCTGCAGAGCCCGCTCTATGCACGCCTCGATCCGGTCGTGCAGCAGGGAGAGGGCGTACCACCCGTCGGCCAGGCCGGTCAGCGCTGGGTCCGCAGTCATCGTGTTCCTTCTTTCGGGGTCGTTCCCAGGATAGATGACCTCCGAGATAGCCCGCGCTTGCAACTAAACGCGTATGCAATTATTGTCGACGCTTGTAATTCTCGTGCGCAATGTCAAGTGGAGGCACAGGTCATGCCGCTCGCCCTACTCGCCCTCACCCTCGGGGCTTTCGGGATAGGCACCACCGAGTTCGTCGTCGTCGGGCTGCTCCCCGATATCGCCGGCACCTACGGCGTGTCGATACCCACGGCCGGACTACTGGTCACCGGATACGCCCTGGGCGTCGTGGCCGGCGCGCCGCTGATGACCGGCCTCGGCACCCGGATCGCCCGCAAGCGCATGCTGCTCGCGATGCTGATACTTCTCGTCGTGGGCAATATCGTGTCCGCTGTCGCGCCGACCTTCGCCATCATGGTGGCCGGCCGGATCGTCGCCTCGCTCGCCCACGGAGCGTTCTTCGGCATCGGCGCGGTCGTCGCGGGCACCCTGGTCGCTCCGGCACGCCGGGCCGGGGCCATCGCGATCATGTTCACCGGATTGACCGTCGCCACCGTGCTCGGCGTACCGCTGGGTACTATGCTCGGCCAGCATTTCGGCTGGCGGCTCACTTTCCTGTTCGTGGCCCTGGTCGGCCTGGTCGGCCTGCTCGGCGTCGCCGCGCTGATCCCCGAGACGCCCGCACCGCGCGAGGCCCGGCTGCGTACCGAACTCGCCGTCTTCGGTAACCCGCAAGTCCTGCTCGCGATGGCCATGACAGTGCTCGGCTTCGGCGGCGTATTCGCCGCCATCACCTATCTGGCGCCGATGATGACCGAGGTCACCGGCTACGCAGAGAACTCGGTCACCTGGCTGCTGGTGCTGTTCGGCCTGGGTTTCTTCGCGGGCAACCTGATCGGTGGCAGATTCGCCGACCGGCATCTGATGCCGATGCTCTACCTCTCGCTCGGCGGGCTCGCGGTGGTGCTGGCACTGTTCACGGTCACCGCCCACAACAAGATCGCCGCCGCCATTACGGTGGTACTGATCGGCGCACTGGGATTCGCGACCGTACCGCCGCTCCAGAAGCGGGTGCTCGACCATGCCGCCGGTGCGCCCACCCTGGCCTCGGCCGTCAATATCGGCGCCTTCAATCTGGGCAACGCGATCGCCGCCTGGCTCGGCGGCGCGGTCATCGCGGCCGGGTTCGGATACACCGCACCGAACTGGGTGGGGGTGGCGCTCGTGGTCGTCGCGATCGGACTGGCGGTGACCGCGGATCTGCTGGAACGCCGCGCAGTCCGGACGGGCGTCCGGGAGGATGCGCTCGTCGGTGTCTGAGCTCACCGATGTCTGAGCTCACCGATGTTCACCGTCGGTACATCTAGGCGGCGGTGAGTACGGCGGGCATGGAGCGGTAGGCGTGCAGGTTCACCAGGCGCCGTGGGATCGGCGGACCGTCCAAGCGCAGCTCCGGGTATCGCTCGAAGAGTGTGCGCAGCGCAATGACGCCTTCCATGCGAGCGAGCCGGAACCCCAGGCAGCCGTGTACTCCACTGCTGAACGCGAGGTGGTCCGCGGCGTTGGCCCGCGTCACGTCGAACTGTTCGGGATCGGGGAAGACGCGGGGATCGTGGTTCGCGCCCGCCAGGGACAGCAGAACCAGGGAACCGCGCGCGACGTGCTGATCGGCGATGTCGATATCACAGTTGGCGACCCGGGCGGTCATCCGCACGGGGCAGTCGTAGCGCAGGATTTCCTCGATCGCGCCCGGCCACAGATCCGCTTGCGCCCTGAGTAGTTCCAGTTGATCGGGATGACTCGTCAGCAGCACGATCCCATTGCCGAGCAGGTTCACCGTGGTCAGGAATCCGGCGTCGAGCAGTAGGGCCGCATTGGCTATCTGCTCACGCCGGGTGAGCTCACCACTGGTCGCCAGCACCGTGAGCAGGTCGTCGGAAGGTTCCGCGGCGAGCTGGTCGATGCGCTGGTCGAAGTACTGCTTGACAGCTGCCAGCTCGTCGGTGGCCCGGCGATAGGTGGTCCAGGTCAGGGCGCGGTCGACCAACGGCGCACTGTTGAAACCCCACTTCAGCATGGTCGAATGCATATCGTCGGGAAGTCCGAGGATCTCGGCGATGATCGCGACGGGCACCCGGGTGGCGAAGTCCTCGATCAGGTCCGGCCGCGGCTTCGATTCCAGGCGATCGAGTAGGTCCTCGGTTACCGCCACGGCCCGTTGCTCCAGGGCGCCGATCGCGCCGGGGCCGAACGCGCGCCCGACCAGGCGTCGATACCGGCTGTGTTCCGGTGGGTCGGTCGCCAGCATGGAGGGCGGCTCGGTGAGGTCGGGAAGTTCTCGGTCCGTCTTCGCCAGCACCCACCGGATGGGCTTCGGAATGGCCGGATGGCCGGGTGAGGCCACACCGAAGCGATTGTCTCGCAAGATGAGACGGCACAGTTCGTAGTCCGCGGTGACATGTACTCCCGACAGCTTCGGTAGCCGGCCCCGCTGCCGGATCTCCTCGATGAACGGCGAAGCGCCGAGCGAGCGATCCGGGCCGAAGACGATCTGGGCGAGGGGATCGCCGCGACGCGCCGACCAGAGCAGATAGGCCCGAGCCACACCGTGCAGGAGCAGCCAGCGGATCCACGCGCGAGTAGACATCGTCACCTCCACCCCCGGCCCACCCTTATAATAGTCACCCGCTATGTCGAGGCGCTGCCGGTCCTGACGCGGCCGGCCGATCCCGGGAAGCCCCGGTCGCAGCGATCCCCGCGGTGGCGAGGATTTCCGAGCGGAAGCGGGGGCATTCGGTGAAATCCTCGTAGCGGCAGGTGAGTACGTGGCCGATCAGGTCTTTCGAGGTGCGGATCCGGGCGAGCTGTTCGTCGAGTTCGGCCAGATGTGATCGGAGGACGCGGCGGCGGCCGGGGCCGTCGCAGGCGTCGAGGAGCTCGCGCGTGCGGGCCAGGCTCAGGCCGACCTGCTTGCTGTGCAGGATCAACGCGACCCGCGCGATATGCGACTGCGTGTAGCGGCGGCGGCCGCCGACCCTGGTCGCGGGGGTGAGCAGGCCGACGCTCTCCCAGTGGCGCAGGACGTGGGCGGCCAGGCCGAAACGGGCGGCCAGTTCGCCGATGGAACAGGTGGGTTCGGAACTCGGCGGCGCGGTATCGGGGGTTGACTTCATGTTCACATTAACTTGCAGTCTGGGCTCGAACGTCAAGCACGGAGACAGGAGTGACGATGACTATGCCCGGAGCGGCCGAGATGTGGAACGAGCGGTACGCGCAGCCGTTCACCTCCTACGGCACCGAACCCAACGACTATCTGCGGGAAGTGGCGGATCGGATACCCGAGGGGCCGGTTTTGTGCCTGGCGGAGGGGGAGGGGCGCAATGCGGTGTACCTGGCCGGGCGCGGACACTCCGTGACGGCCGTGGACCTGTCGGAAGTGGGGCTGGCGAATGCCCGTGACCTGGCCGCGCGTCACGGGGTGCGGATCGAGACCGTGGTCGCCGACATCACCGAGCTGGATATGGGCGAGCGGCGCTGGGCGGGGATCGTCTCCATCTGGGGCCATCTGCCGTCGGCGTTGCGGCCGGGCGTGCACGCGGCGTGTGTGCGCGCGCTGCGACCCGGCGGTGTGTTCGTACTCGAGGCCTATACGCCTCGGCACCTCGATCGGCCCGGGGTCGGGGGGCCGCCGGTGGCGGACGGGATGCCCACCTTGGAGGAGTTCCGCCGCGACCTGAGCGGGCTGCGGCTGGAGCACTGCCGGGAGGTCGACCGCGATATCGCCGAGGGGGCGTTCCATCACGGGCCCAGTACGACCGTGCAGGTCCTCGGAATCAGACCGAGTGGAGGCAGCGGTACGGTCATGCCACGATAGTCGCGCGGTCTACCCGTTCGGGTTCGCCGCGCGGCGGGCCAGGATGGACGCTATCCCCGTAGCGGCGGCCCGTACCGGCGCAGTGTGCGCCTCGGGGTGGAAGCGGGTCACCGGACCGGTCACCGAGATCGCCGCCAGCGGTTGTTCGTCGGCGCTGAGCACGGGGGCGGCGACGCATACGATTCCGAGTGCCGACTCCTCGTGTTCGTAGGCCAGTCCGGTCTCGACGATCTGGCTCAGTTGCGCCCGGAGCAGTCCGGGGGCGACCACGGTGCGCGGGGTGCGTCTGGTCAGCGGGCCGGCCAGGATTCGGTCGATCGTCTCGGGACCGGAGTGGGCGAGCAGCGCCTTGCCGATCGCGGTGCAGTACAGCGGCATCCGGCCGCCGATCCGGGACGGGGCGCGGGCCTGCCGGTGGCCGCCGATCTTGCTGATATAGACGACCTCGTCGCCGTCGCGGACACCGAAGTGCACGGTTTCGCGGGTGCGGGCGAAGAGGTCCTGGAGAAAGGGGACGGCGACCTCGAGCAGTGTGCGCTCGGTGGCCGCCCGCATGCCCAGCTCGAACAGTCCGCGCCCGAGCCGATAGCCCTCCGGTGAGGAACTCAGCAGGCGCGCGGTCACCAGGTCGCGGCACATCCGGTGCACGGTGGCCTTCGGGAGCTCGGTGCGGCGGGCCAGTTCGGACAGTCCGACGGCCTGGTCCTCCACTCCGAACGCCTCCAGGATGAGCAGCGCCCGGCCCAGCACAGAGCGCTCGTCGAGGCGGTGTTCCGGCATGGGCGGCCCTTCTGGTGAGACTGGTCCAGTCAGTGGACCACATTACTGTTCAGACCCGCTCCGAGGGTGTGCACTGGTCACACCCCGACGAAGAGGAGAACGGAGGTCGTGGTGGCCACCACTGTCGACAGCATCAGCGACAGCGGGCCCGGCGTAGACGAGTCGATCGTCGCCCGTGCCGCGCAACGCCTGATCACCGCCGCGCAGACGCGCCGGACCTGTGCCCCGCTGCGGGAGGGGTTGATCAGCCCGGACGATGTCGCCACCGCCTACCGGATCCAGGAGCGGTTCAACGCCGCCCGGGTCTCCCCGGAGGTCACGGTGGTCGGCCGCAAGATCGGCGCGACCTCGCAGGCCGTCCAGCAGCAGCTGGGCGTGGACCAGCCCGATTTCGGGGTCCTGTTCTCCGATATGGCGTATTCGGACGGCGAGGTGATCCCGATCGACCGGCTGTTGCAGCCGCGGGCCGAGGCCGAGATCGCGTTCATCCTGGGCGAAGACCTCGCCGAGGGACCGCTCGATATCGACCAGTGCCGCGCGGCGGTGGCCGAAGCGGTGGCCGCGCTGGAGATCGTGGACAGCCGGATCACCGACTGGAACATCTCCTTCGCCGACACCGTGGCCGACAATGCGTCGAGTGGTCTCTACGTGCTCGGCACCGAGCGCCGGACCCTAGACGACTTCGAGCCCGTCGACGTCACCATGAGCATGCGTATCGACGGGGAGGAAGTGTCGACCGGTAATGGCGCCGCCTGCCTCGGCGACCCGCTCAACGCCCTGTCCTGGCTCGCCCGGCAGGCCCGCACCTTCGGTGAGCCGCTGCGGGCCGGGCAGGTGATCCTCTCCGGCGCGCTCGGCCCGATGCGGCCGCTGCACCCCGGCGCCACCGTCACCGCCGCCATCTCCGGCCTCGGGACGGTCACGGCTTCGTTCACCACCGCTTCGGAGGTCTCCCAGTGAGTGACAACAACACGCGTACCAAGGTCGCGATCATCGGTTCGGGCAATATCGGCACCGACCTGATGATCAAAGTGCTGCGCCATTCCCGATTCCTGGAGATGGGCGCCATGGTCGGTATCGACCCGGAATCCGACGGACTCGCCCGGGCCGCCCGGTTGAAGGTGCCCACCACCCACGAGGGCGTGGAGGGCCTGATCGCGCTGCCGAATTTCGACGAGATCGACATCGTCTTCGACGCCACCTCGGCCAAGGCGCACAAGCAGAACCACGAGCGGCTGGCGCCGCTGGGTAAACGCCTGATCGACCTCACCCCCGCGGCCATCGGCCCGTTCGTGGTGCCGCCGGTGAACCTCGAGGAACATCTCGCCGCGCCGAACGTGAACATGGTGACCTGTGGTGGCCAGGCCACCATCCCGATCGTGGCCGCGGTCTCCCGGGTGGTGCCGGTACCCTATGCCGAGATCGTGGCCTCCATCGCCTCGAAATCCGCCGGGCCCGGCACCCGCGCCAATATCGACGAGTTCACCGAGACCACCGCGCACGCCATCGAAACCGTGGGCGGGGCGGAACGCGGCAAAGCGGTGATCATCCTGAATCCGGCCGAACCGCCGCTGATCATGCGCGATACGGTCTTCTGCCTGGTCACCGCCCCCGACACGGATTCGCACGAGCAGATCAAGGCCTCGGTGGCGAAGATGGTCGACGATGTGGCGGCCTACGTGCCCGGCTACCGGCTCAAGCAGGAAGTGCAGATCGACGCGATCCCCTCGGACCAGCCGGTGCACACGCTGCTCGCCAAGGACAACGACTCCTTCCCGACCCACCGGGTGTCGGTGTTCCTCGAGGTCGAGGGCGCGGCCCACTACCTGCCCGCCTACGCCGGCAATCTCGACATCATGACCTCGGCCGGATTGCAGGTCGCCGAGCGCATCGCGCAGAACATCCAGCAGGCGGCATGAGCGGGTCAGGCCCGGAGGTGGTAGCGCAGCGTGACCACGCAGGCCCCCGCCCATGCCCAATAGAGAAAGTAGGTGCCCGATGAGCGAGCCCGACGCCGTGCCGACCGTTTTCGTCCAGGATGTGACCCTGCGCGACGGAATGCACGCCATCCGGCACCGGATCACCCCGGAGAACGTCGGCAGGATCGTGGCCGCGCTCGATGCCGCCGGTGTCGACGCCATCGAGGTCGCGCACGGGGACGGTCTGGCCGGCGGTTCGGTGAACTACGGTCCCGGCTCGCACAGCGACTGGACCTGGCTCGAGGCCGCCGCCGCGAATCTGAAGAACGCGCGGCTGACCAGCCTGCTGCTGCCCGGTGTGGGTACCGCCGAGGATCTGCGGCGGGCCTGGGGCCTGGGCGTGCGCTCGGTGCGAGTGGCCACCCATTGCACGGAGGCCGATGTCGCCGCCCAGCACATCGCCACCGCGCGGGAGATCGGAATGGACGTTTCCGGCTTCCTGATGATGAGCCATATGGCCGAACCGGCCCAGCTGGCCGCGCAGGCCAAGCTCATGGAGAGCTACGGCGCGCACTGCGTCTACGTCACCGATTCCGGCGGCCGCCTCACCATGAACGGTGTGCGCGACCGCATCCTGGCATACCGCGATGTGCTCGACCCGGCGACCGAACTCGGTATCCACGCCCACGAGAATCTGTCGCTGTCGGTGGCGAATTCGGTGGTGGCCGTGGAGAACGGGGTCACCCGGGTCGATGCCTCGCTGGCCGGTCACGGTGCGGGCGCGGGCAATACGCCGATCGAAGCGTTCGTGGCCGTCGCCGATGTGCTGGGCTGGAAGCACGGGTGTGATGTGTTCGCGCTGCAGGACGCCGCCGACGATCTGGTCCGGCCGTTGCAGGACCGCCCGGTGCGGGTGGACCGGGAAACCCTCACACTCGGCTACGCCGGGGTGTACTCCAGCTTCCTGCGGCATGCCGAGGCCGCCAGTGAGCGGTACGGGATCGATGTCCGGACCCTGCTGATGGAGGCGGGCCGGCGGCGGTTGGTGGGCGGTCAGGAGGACATGATCGTCGATATCGCGCTCACCATGCTGGCCGAGCAGAAGGCCGAACAACAGCCTGCCTGACCGGTCCGCGGCGGCTCGGGTGACCGCGCCGCCGCGGCCGGACAGCGGACAGCCCCGGTGCCGGCCGGGGCTGTCCGCGTAGTGGAGCACGCCCGGGCCGAGGATAGTGATCCACATCACCACTCGATGTTGTCAGGAACGCGGAAGCCGTCTCGTTCAGGAAGCACGCGAACCAGACAGGAGCGAACCATGCCGCATCGCATCGTCGTCCTCGGGGCCGGATACGCCGGAGCCTTCTGCGCCGGATACCTGGCCCGTCAACTGCATTCCGATGATTTCGAGATCACCGTCGTCAACGCCGAACCCGATTTCGTGGAGCGGTTGCGCCTGCATCAGCTCGCCGCCGGGCGGGATCTCCCGCACCGGCCGCTGGCGGAGGTGTTCGCGGGCACCGGTATCCGGCTGCGAATCGCGCGGGTGACCGGTATCGACGTCGAGCGCCGGGACGTCACCGTCGCCGATGCCGCGGGCACCGACCGGCTCGCCTACGACACCCTTCTGTACGCACTCGGGAGCACCGCCGCCGAGCATGGCGTCGCCGGTGTCGCCGAACACGCTTTCCACGTGGCCACGCGGCCGTCCGCATTGCGCCTGCGCTCTCGCCTGGACGAACTGGGCGCGGACGGGAGGGTGCTGGTGGTCGGCGGCAACCTGACCGCGATCGAGGCCGCCACCGAGATCGCCGAATCCCGGCCGGGGCTGCGGGTCGAGCTCGTCACCGGCGGTGAGCTGGGCGGGTGGCTGGGGCCGAAGGCCCGCCGTCACCTGCTCCGCGCATTCGACCGGTTCGGAATCACGATCCACGAGCACACCACCATCGAACGGGTCGAGGAGGCGGCGGCGGTCGCCGCCGACGGCACCGTGTTCGCATCCGACGCGACCGTGTGGACCGCCGGTTTCGCCGTCCACCCGATTGCCGCCGCCAGCGGCCTCGAAGTGGTGGCAGGCGGGCAGATCAGAGTCGACCGTCAGATGCGGTCGGTCTCGCACCCCGATGTCTACGTGGCGGGTGACAGCGCTTTCGTCATCGGTGACAACGGCCGGCCACTGCCGATGTCGTGCGCTTCGGCGGGATTCACCGGTATGCAGGCGACGTCCGCGATCATCGGAGATCGGACCGCGCGCCAGGTCGAGACGACCGCGCTGAGCTATGTCGGCAACCACATCGGCCTCGGCCGCAAGGACGGGATCTTCCAGCTGGTCGACGGTGACGCCGGCGCGAAGTCCGGGGCACTGTGCGGCCGGCCGGCGGCGTGGGTCAAGGCGGCGATCGTGGCGACCAGCGGCTGGGCCATCGGCCACCCGACCTTCGGGAAGCGGAGTCACCGGTACCGTGCGGCGGCCACGGGAGTGCCCTCGGCCGTTCTGGTCGCAGGATAGAGTCCTGCCCGTGGACACTGCCACCGTGGCGCGATTCGAGGCCAGCCGGAACAGGCTGGCCTCGCTCGCCTATCGGCTGCTCGGCTCGGCCGCCGACGCCGAGGACACGGTGCAGGATGCCTTCCTGCGGTGGCAGGCCGCCGACCGGGAGTACATCGAAGTGCCCGAGGCTTGGCTGACCAAGATCGTCACCAATCTGGCGCTCGACCGGTTGCGTTCGGCGCAGATGCGGCGCGAACGGGCGGTCGGCACCTGGATGCCCGAACCTCTCCTCGACGGCGACCCGATGCTGGGCCCGGCCGATACCGTCGAACAGCGCGAATCGGTGACACTGGCGGTACTGACGCTCATGGAACGGCTGGCACCGGTCGAGCGGGCCGTCTACGTGCTGCGCGAGGCATTCGCATACAGCCACGCCGAGATCGCCGAGTTCCTCGGCATCACCGAGTCCGGGAGCCAGCAGCACGCCCATCGGGCCCGACGCCGGATCGCCGCCGCCGGCCATATCTCCGATATCGACCCCGCCTCCGCCCGCCGCATCGTCGAGGCGTTCGTCGCTGCCGCGTCCTCGGGGCGGACCGAACAGTTGGTCGCGCTGCTGACCGACGACGCCACCGGCATCTCCGACGGCGCCGGGCTGCGGTCGTCCGGGAAACCGATCCGATACCCGACCCCGCAACGGATCGCCGCGGCGCTGCGAGCCGGTTTCGCGCCGTCTCCGGCCAAGCGCCGGCTCGCCGGCGGTTCGCCCGCCATCCATGCGGCTGTGGTGAACGGCTGCCCGGCCATGGTGGCCACCCTCGCGGACCGGGTCGTGGGTGTGGTGATCCTGGAGATACGCGGTGACCGGGTCGCGGGCGTCCGTGGCATCGCCGCCGCGGCCCGGCTCGGTCGCCTCACCGCGGAATGGCAGCGACAGCAGCACGCGGTTCCGCTGATCGAATCCTGGTAGCCGACCGGTGATCACCGCGGCCGTCGGCCCGGCCGCGTTCGGTGGCACAGCGGGTCGTGCGTCGCCGTCCGGAGCGAACGCGTCTCCCGCGAATCCGATCAGGGGCGGGCGGGTCGTGGGCCGCCGTGGGCGATCTCGTGGACGGCCGGGCGCAACAGTTCGATGATCCGGTCGGCGGGGGCATCGGCGACCGCGTCCAGCCGCAATAGTTGCCGGCTGATGACGACCCCGAGGGTGAGCGCTCCGATCAAGCCCGCGCGCAGGTCCGCGTCGTGGGGTTCGAGGTGCCCGGCGGCCTGCCGCTGCCGGGCGGTCATCGCCGCGCGCACGCTCTGCGCGGTATCCGAATGGGTGAGCATGGTGCGGACGGCGGCCAGGGTCGCGCTGTCGGGTTCGCCGTCGATCTTCGCCGCCAGTGCGGCGAGCAGTTGTTCGGCCGCTTGTTCCGGGGTGCCGCTGATCGGGGCGTCGGGTTCGGGGACCGCGACCCTGGCGAACAGTTCCTCTTTCGACCCGAAATAACGCATGACCAGGCTGGGATCGGTCTCCGCCGCGGCCGCGACGGCGCGGATGGTGGTGCGCTCGTAGCCGGATTCGGCGAACAGGCGGGTGGCCGCCCGCAGAATGCGTTCCTGGGTGCGCCGCCGCTGTTCGGCTCGGGTCGGCTGGGTTTCGGACACCCGACCAGCCTAGGGCCCGCCCGGTTGTGTCCTGGGCCGTGACCGCCTGCATTCGGACAACGAGTGTTGACCGAATGCGCGCCAACTGCTACTTTCGGACTACAAGCGTTGACCGAATGAGGTGGGTTCGATGTGGCCGACAGTGGTAACAGGGTTCGCGGCAGGCGTGCTGGGCGCGAACGCGTTCCCGCATTTCGCGAAAGGGATGATGGGCGAGGAGTTCCCGAATGTCACCGGAAACGCGCCGGTGCGGAACGCGGTCGCGGGAGTGCTCGGCTTCGTCATGGCGGCACTGCTCGGATACGCGGCCCATCTCGGGGCGCATCCGTGGGCCGGATTCGCGGCACTGAGTATCGGGGCACTCGTCATGGCTGTTTTCCACGGGTTGCGCGGGGCATTCTGGTTGAACCGGGTGCTGGGTAAACCGATCCCCGCCCCGGTATGAGCGCACCGCTGAACGGCGGGGTGCGGTTCGGACGCGGAGGACGTGCACATGGCGGCCTGGGACGACGAGGTCATCGAGGAATTCCGTGCCGGCGAGGGACGCGTCGGCGGGCCCTTCGCGGGCTACGATCTGCTTCTGCTCACCACGATCGGCGCGAAATCCGGCCTACCACATACGAAACCGGTGATGTATCTGCGTGACGGGGATCGGCTGGTGATCGTCGCCTCCAATGCCGGGGCGCCCCGGAACCCGGCCTGGTACCACAATCTGTGCGCGCATCCGACGGTGACCGTGCAGGTGGGCGCCGAGCTCTTCGAGGCCGATGCCCAGGTGATCGACGCCGGGCCCGAACGCGATCGCCTGCACCTCGAGATGGTCGCGATCCTGCCCGCACTGGCCGAGTACGAGCGCACCGCGGGCCGCGTCGTGCCGGTCGTCGCGCTCACCCCGCGCGCCCCGGGGTGAGTGGGTAGTCCCGGGAGCGGGGTGAGGGCCGGGGTGTGCGAACAGCCGGGGGGGGGCTAGAGCGGCCGGGACCAGTGCTGTCCCATCAGGTCCCGGCCGAAACTGTGGTGGGGGTGTTCGTCGTCGAGTTCGAAGCCGGCGGCCAGGTAGATCCGGCGGGCCGAGGTGAGCACGCTGTTGGTCCACAGGGTGATCCGGCGGTAGCCGCGGGCGCGCGCGAAGTCCAGTCAGGTGGCGACCAGCCGGTTGCCCAGGCCGTGGCCGCGGGCCTTCGGATGGACCAGCAGGATACGCAGCTTCGCGGTGTCGTCGGTATCGCCGCGCACACAGAGCACGCACCCCACCCGTTCGCCGTCGAGCGTCGCGATCCAGCCGGCCGCACGGGCGGGATCGGGGGCGGTCGCGTATTCGGCGACTATCTCGGCCACGAGTGCTTCGAAGGAGATGTCCCAGCCGAATTCGGCGGCATAGAGCTCACCGTGTGCCTGCACCGCCCAGCCCAGATCGCCCGGCCGGCCGAGCGCGCGGATCGCGAGGTCGCGTGCCGGTTCGGCGGCTGTTCGGGTCATGGTCGTTCCTCCTGATGCGATACCGGATGCCCACCACTGAAACGACTGTTTCAGTGGTGTCAGAATGCACGCATGGTGGACTCGGACGCAACCCCCTCGGCACGGCAGGCCGAACTGCTCGAAGCGGCCTATCGCTATGCGCTGGCCCACGGTTTGGGTGAGATGTCGCTGCGCCCGCTCGCGGCGGCCATCGGGACCAGCCCGCGGGTCCTGCTCTACCTGTTCGGCAGCAAGGACGGTCTGGTGCGCGCGCTGCTCGCCCGGGCCCGGGCCGAGGAACTCGCCCTGCTGTCCACTGTCCGGACTCCCGCGTCCGGGCAGACGGAGGATCGGCTGCACCGGGTCGCCGCCGTACTGTGGGGCTGGTTGGCCGAACCGTCGCGCCGCGCCCTGCTCACTTTGTGGCTGGAGGGCTATGTTCGCTCGCTGGTGGAACCGGCGGGCCCGTGGGCAGACTTCGCCCGGGAAACCGTCGAGGACTGGCTGGAGGTGCTGGCCGCGGCCCAGCCCGCGCGCGTCCGGGACAGCGCGGAGGGCTGCGCCGAGCGCACCCGGGTGCTGGCGGTATTGCGTGGCGCGCTCATCGATCTGCTCGCGACCGGCGACACCGACCGGGTGAACGCTGCCGTGCGCCGGGAGTTCGGCGACCGGGCGGGCGGCTATACCCGAACCGGGCCGGGCCCGGCCCGCTGAGCAGGCCCCCGCCGAGCAGGTGCCGGGCGAGAGCGCCGCGGGCTCCCTGATCGACGGCTTTCGCGAAGAGTTCGCCGGCGGCGCAGTCCCTGGTCGCCGGGCTCGACCCGGTCAGCGTGGGCCGAGGAACAAGGTCTGGGTGCTGCGGCCCAGCGGGCCCTTCTCGTCGAACAGGGCGGACTCGGCCAAGCCGATACCGTGCGGCTGCGGATGGGTGACGGCGTCGAGGCAGACCCATTCGCCGGCCGGCTGACGATGCAGGGTGACGGTCAGATCGGTGTTGATGAACAGGTAGCGGTCCCAGTCGAGGACCGCGCTGACCCCGTTGCCGGAATCCGCCGCGGCCAGGGTGCGTTCCAGCGGGCTGGGGGTGGTACCGGCGACGATCGGGTACTTCAGCCGGATCCAGCACACCGCCGGGCCGGGTTCCCGGAACGAGCCGGTGACGTAGCGGTATTCGATACCGGTGTGGAATCCCGCGGGCTGACTGGAGGGGAACGGTTCGGGAGCGGGCGTCTGGTCGGGGCCGGGGCGCGCCCCGGTCGGCAGCAGGTGTTCGGGAATCTCGAGTTCGGGCTCGGCGAGTTTGAATCGCCACGCGGCGGCCCGCATCACCGGACCGCGGTCGGTGGACAGCGTCGCCTCGATCAGTTCGACACTGCGTCCCGGGCGTACTAGGCGGGCCTGCGCGGCGAGCGGGACCAGGGGGACGGGTCCGAGGATCTCCACGGCGACGCGGCCCACCTGGAAACCCGGGCGGGGTTCGCACCGTTCGATCACATGGCCGAGCAGCGCGGAGGGGGGACCGGCGTGCTGGGCGTCGGGCGACCACGGACCGCGCGTGAGCTCGGTGGAGACGAACCACTGCGGGTCCGTGGGATCGGGCAGGTAGAAGGCCTCGCTCACATCGTTGTCCGTTCGTCCGGGGCGGCGGCGCGCCGTCTGTTCGATCTCTGTCCCGACCGTACCGCCGGAACCGGAGGACTTGGCCCGGCGGGCGGACGAATGCATGCTTGCATGCAAGCTTGTATCTATGCACTAGAGTGGTTGCGTGCGGACATCGTCGAACCCGGCCGAAACGCCCGGGCAGAGTGCAGCGGACCGGGCCTACCGGCTCACCAAGGAACTGGTCCTGTCCGGTGAGCTGCCGGGCGGCCATCTCTTCAGCGAGACCGAGATCGCCGGCCGGCTGGGACTGAGCCGCACTCCGGTCCGGGAGGCGTTCGTGCGGCTGCAGGCCGAGGAACTGCTGACCCTGGTGCCCAAACGCGGCGCCATCGTCGCCCCGGTACCGCCGGGCGAGGCCGAGGATGTGCTGGATGCCAGGGAGGCTGTCGAAACCGCGGCGGTCCGCCGTCTGCTCCGCACTCCGGAGCGGGTGCCCGCCGCGATCGGCCGCCTGCGCGCCGCACTCGCGGTCCAGCGCGGGCACGCCGAGACCGGTGATCTCGCGGCCTTCGCCGAGGCGGACGAACTCTTCCATCGCACCCTGGTCGAGGCAGGCGGTAACGCCCTGCTGACCCGCTTCTACACCGGGCTGGCCGATCGGCAGCGCCGGATGAACGTGGCCGCGCTCGGCCCGGTGCCCGACCTGATCCCGGTCGTACTGCGACAGCACGAGGAACTGGTCGCCGTCATCGAATCGGGCGACGCGGCGGCCTTCACCACCGCCCTGCGCGCACACCTGGACGGGACCCACCGGCGATGAGGCAGGGCTCATGGCATGCGGCGGTGGGGGCGATCTTCGTCTGCGCCTGGGGCGGTAATCAATTCACGCCGCTGCTGGTGATGTACCGCGACCAGGGTTACTCCCCGCTGCTGGTCAACGTGCTGCTCGGTGCCTACGTTCTCGGTCTGGTGCCGGGCCTGCTGCTCAGCGGTGCGCTCTCCGCGCGGTTCGGGCGGCGCCCGGTGGCCGTCGCGGGGGTCGTGGCCTCCCTGGCGGCCAGTCCGCTCCTGGCAGCCGGGGTGTTCGGTGTCGGCTGGATCGCGATCGGCCGGTTGATCACCGGTTTCGGGGTGGCCGTGGCCATGGCGGTGGGCACCACCTGGACCAGCGAACTCGCTGTCCGCGCCGGCCACGGCCCGGCGACCGGCGCCCGCCGGGCCGCGCTGTGGCTCACGCTCGGCTTCGGTTTCGGCGCGGGCGTCGCGGGCGTGCTCGCCCAGTGGGGTCCGGCGCCGATGGTGCTGCCGTATATCGTGCACGCGCTGCTCGCCGCCGCGGTGTTGCCCGCGGTGCTGCGGGCGCCGGAGACGGTGCCGGCGGGGACGGGGACGCCCGGACGCTTCTCCGGTCTGCGACATCCGCGGTTCCGGCGGGTGGTCGTGCCGATGGCGCCGTGGATCTTCGGTTCCGCCGGCGTGGCCTACGCGGTGATGCCGCAGCTCGTCGGCGACCGCGTCGGGCGGTGGGGCCTGCTGTATTCGACCACTGTCACCGTCGCCACCCTCACGGTCGGCGTACTGGTCCAGCCGCTCGCCAAACGGCTGGACCGCACCACCAGCGCGCGGGCGGTGGCGGTGGCCATGTCGGTCATGTCGGCCGGGCTGGTGGTCGGCGCGCTGGCCGCGCTGGTCCGTTCACCCGTCGTGGCCCTGGTCGCCGCGCTCGCCCTGGGATGCGCGTACGGGATCGCGCTGGTCTCCGGCCTGCTCGAAGTGCAGCGGCTGGCGGCGCCGGAGGAACTGGCCGCGCTCACCGGCGCCTACTACGCCCTGGCCTACCTCGGGTTCCTTTTGCCATCACTGCTCAGCCTGCTCGGCCCGGCGGCCGACTACCCGGTGCTGCTCGGCGGGCTGGTACTGGTGGCGCTGTCGGGGACCGCGGTGATAGCCCGGCACTCCCGGTCGCATCTGCCCGCGGCGCCGGCTCCCGGGAAACAGCTGGTTCCGGCCGGTTGAGCAACCGCGCCCGGCCGGCGTCCGCGGGACCGGATCGAGTCTCCACGGTCTCGGATGCACGTGGCCCGGCTCGAACAACCACCCCCGGCCTCCACACCGTCGAACCGGGATGCGCCGTCGAACCCGCCATGCACCGGCGCACAGCGACGCACTGCCGAACCGCGACGCACTGCCGAACCGCGACGCACTGCCGAACCGCGACGCACTGCCAAACCACGACGCACCGGCGAACCGCGACGCACTGCCGAACCGCGACGCACTGCCGAACCGCGACGCACTGCCAAACCACGACGCACCGGCGAACCGCGACGCACTGCCGAACCGCGACGCACCCGCGAAGTGCGACGCACCCGCGAAGTGCGACGCACCCGCGAAGTGCGATGCCCTGTCGAACCGCGATGCACCGGCATGACGCGACGCACCCGCGCGACGTGGTGCAGTGGCTGATGTGGTGCAGCGGCGACGTGAGGTGTGGCGGTACGGCAAGGGGCGGCTCGTGACGCGGTTCAGAGGCCCGGGGTGGGGATATCGCGTACCGAGAAGCGGTGGTCGGCCTGCCGGAGCAGTTCGCCGGGGTCGTCGGTGGGCGGATAGATCCACCACTCGTTCACTTTCCGCTTGCGCTCCTTGGCGCTCGCGCCGGTCGCGACCACGCGGCGGTCCCAGCCGTTGGTGAAAATCGCGCCGGCCGGGCCGAGATCCAGGCAGGTGACGTAGGGCGCCGGCGCGAACGGTACGGCCGGGAGCCCGAACAGATCGGCGGCGGCGTTGTGGCCCGCGAACTTCCCGAGTTGCAGTGCGTGCTGGCAGCACTGCAGTACCGGGTGTCCCGGCTCGGCGTCCGCGGCCGCGGTATCCCCGGCCGCGTACACGCCGGGAACTCCGCGTACCCGTAGCTGCTCGTCCACCGCCAACCGGCCCAGCCGGTCCCGGTCGGCGGGGATCCCGGCGGTGAGCGGACTCGCCTGTACCCCGGCGGTCCACACCACCGTCCGCGCCGCGATACGGGTGCCGTCGGACAGTACGACCCCGTCGGGTTCCACCGCGCTCAGGCCGACACCCAGATATTGTTCGACTCCGAGGCTCGCCAGGGCCGCTCGGATCTGCGGCCGGGGGCCGGGGCCGAGTTCGGGCCCGACCGTATCGGCCCGCTCCACCAGCACGACGCGGATCGGCTCGGGTGTGGCGAGCGCACCGAGCCGGTCCACCAGTTCGGTGGCGATCTCGAGCCCGGTGAAGCCCGCGCCGACGATCACGGCGGTGTAGCGCCCCGCACCCGGCGGCAGGTCCGGCAGCCGGTGCAGATGCGAATCCAGTGCGGCGGCGGCCGGGAGGGTGTCCACATTGTGCAGCAGCTCGGCGCCCGGCACACCGGGCCGGACGAGCCGGCTACCGGTGGCGAGGATCAGTCTCTCCCAGGGGATCTCCGCTGTCTCGCCGTCTCGCCCGACCACGGTCACGGTCCGGTGTGCGGTATGCACGGCGGTCGCGGTACCCGCGATCCGCCGGACTCCGACCGGCCCGAGGATGCGATCCAGCGAGATCCGCATGCGGTCGGGTTCGGCCTGGTATAGGCGTGGCCGGATCACCAGATCGTCGCCGGGGTCGATGAGGGTGACGGGCAGGTCTCGTCCTGCCGCGCGGGCGAGCCGGACCGCGCCCGCGGCGCCCCACACCCCGGCGAAACCGCCGCCCAGCACCACGATTCCGGACATGTCATTCTCCTGACGTCATCTATTGGGGATATAAAACGTCTCTATTGAACGGCTGCGGCGGTCCGGCGCCGGGAGGTGAGGCCGGGCCCGCCGCGAGATCAGGGGTTCGCGAACTCGCGCCGGGTACGCTCCGCCGACGTGGCCGGGGCGCCGGCGGCGAGGTCGGCGATGGTCTGGGCGGCGAGTTCGCGCCGCCACGCCAGTTCCGCGCGGCGCATGGCCAGTGAGATACCGCATGGCCGGGTGAACTCCGCGCCGCCGCTGTGACCGCTGCCGCCGCGCTGCCGGATCTCGGTGCACCGGAAGGGGTCCACCCCGCCTTCCACGGCGGTGACCACATCGAGCAGGGTGATCCGTTCCGGCGGCCGGGCCAGGCCGAAACCGCCGCGCACGCCCGGGGTGGAGGTGAGGATTCCGGCGCGGACCAGCGCCTGCAGCCGCTTCTTCAGATACTCCACCGGCAGGTCGAACCAGGCAGCCAGCCGGGCGATCGGTACCGGCCACCGGTCGTCGAGCCAGGCCAGCGTGACACAGCAGTGCAGGCTCCACTCGACGCCCTCGCCCATCTTCATAAAAGGGATACTAACTATCCCTGTTTCTGGGACGCAAGGGCTGGGCCGCCGGGGACCGGAGTCGGACGGATATGACCGATTCGGTGACCCGACCGGTCGCGAGCGGCCGCATGGTGAACCTCGGTTTTTTCTACGGGGAGCGCAACAGAACGGGCCGGCTCCCGCCCGGGGAGCCGGCCCGGAGAACCTCAGCGGCTGAGCGCGGGACGCTTGCTGTCGAACTGCCAGCCGGGGATCAGGTACTGCATGGTCGCCGCGTCGTTGCGCTCGCCCAGCCCTTCCCGCTGGTAGAGCTCGTGTGCGGCGGCCACCCGCTCCTCGTCCAGATCGATACCGAGACCGGGACGCTGCGGAAGGGCCAGTTCACCGTCGACGATCCGGTAGGGATCATGGGTGATGCGCTGGCCGTCCTGCCAGATCCAGTGCGTGTCGATGGCTGTGATCTCTCCGGGCGCCGCCGCCGCGACCTGGGTGAACATGGCCAGCGAGACATCGAAGTGATTATTCGAATGCGAACCCCAGGTCAGGCCCCAGGCGTCGCAGAGCTGCGCGACGCGCACCGAGCCCGCCATGGTCCAGAAATGCGGATCGGCCAGCGGGATATCGACCGCCCCGGTCCGGACGGTGTGCCCGAGCTCGCGCCAATCGGTGGCGATCATATTGGTCGCCGTCGGCAGGCCGGTGGCCCGTTTGAACTCGGCCATCACCTCCCGGCCGGAGAACGACCCCTCCGGGCCGACCGGGTCCTCGGCGTAGGCGAGGACATCGGTGAGTTCCCGGCACAGCGGCACCGCTTCGCGCAGCAGCCAGCCGCCGTTGGGGTCGAGGGTTATCCGGGCATCCGGGAACTCCTCGGCCAGGGCACGCACCGCGGCGGCCTCCTCGGGCCCCCGCAGGACACCGCCCTTGAGCTTGAAATCGCGGAAGCCGTAGCGCGCCCGCGCGGCCCTTGCCAGGGCCACCACCGACTCCGGGGAGAGTGCCTCCTCATGGCGCAGTCGCATCCACTCGTCGGCGTCCGCCGGTTCGTCGGTACCCGACCGGTAGGGGAGATCGGTGCGGCCGCGGTCGCCGATGAAGAAGAGATAACCGAGTGCGGGCACCCGGTCCCGCTGCACACCCTCGCCGAGCAGGGCGGCGACCGGCACCTCCAGATACTGTCCGAGCAGGTCGAGCAGGGCCGATTCGACCGCGGTCACCGCGTGCACCGTGACCCGCAGATCGAAGGTCTGGTTTCCCCGCCCGCCCTCATCGCGGGCGGCGAAGGTGCGCCGGATATCGGTCAGCACGGCGTGGTATTCGCCGACGCCGCGGCCGATCACCAGATCCCGGGCCTCGGTGAGCGTGGCGCGGATCCGCTCGCCACCGGGCACCTCGCCGACCCCGGTGCGACCGTCGGAATCGGTGAGGATCACGAGATTGCGGGTGAAGTAGGGGGCGTGCGCGCCGCTGAGATTGAGCAGCATGCTGTCGTGGCCGGCGAGGGGCACGACACGCATCTCGGCGACGCGGGGGGTGCGGGTGGTCATGAACGCTTCTCCAGAGTGGTGACCGCGGCGGTGGCGGGGTGGGCGGGCGCGTCGAGCGACCCGGGTTCGGGGAGGGTTCCCGCGGCGGCCGGGGCCGCGGTGTCGCTGTTCGCTCCGTTCGACCTGCGGACGAGCAGAACCGAAGCGGCGGCGAGCACGGAAGCGGCGGCGAGCGCGTAGAGACCCCAGGTGACCTCATCGGTGGCCGATTTGATCAGGCCGAAGCCGTACGGCGCCACGAAACCGCCGAGATTGCCGAGCGAATTGATGATGGCGATGGCGGGGGCGAGGACCAGCGGATGCAGCCCGGACTGGGGAATGGACCAGAACAGCGGGCTGGCGCTCTTGAAGCCCATGGCGGCGATGCACAGGAAGACCAGGGCGAGCCACGGCGACGCGATGGCGGCCAGGTAGGTGCCGACCGCCGCGGTGAGCAGCGCGACGATGAGCAGCGGCCGGCGGTTGCCGGTGCGGTCACCGACGCGTGCCGAGGCGTACATGGCGCCCACCGCGCAGATCCAGGGCAGCGAGGACAGCAGGCCGACCGTTATATCGTTCAGGCCGTCGATCCGGCGGATGATCGAGGGCAGCCAGAAGGTGTTCGCGTAGATGGACAACTGGATGGCGAAATAGATCCAGCAGAAGAGGATCAGTTTCGGATCCAGCAGCATCCGCCATCGGGACGCCCGGTGCGCGACCCCGGAATGGGCGGCCTTGTCGATCTCCTCGGCGGAAATGGTGTCGACGAGGGCTTTCTTCTCACCCTCGGTCAGCCATTTCGCGTGCTTGATATGGGAGTCGAGGAAGAAGAAGGCGATGATGCCCACGACCACCGATACCGTGCCCTCGATACCGAACATCCACTGCCAGCCGTGCAGGCCGAGGGCGTCGTCGAGGGAGAGCAGCGGGCCCGACAGTGGGCCGGAGATCGCGGCGGCGACCGAGGACCCGGCGACGAAAAGCGCCGTGGCCCGGCCGCGATGGCTGTTCGGCAGCCATTTGGCGAGGTAGAAGATGACCGCGGGGAAGAATCCGGCCTCGGCCGCGCCGAGCAGGAAGCGCAGCACGTAGAACATGGTCGCGTTCTGCACGAACATCATGGCGGCCGATACCAGCCCCCAGCTGACCATGATGCGGGTGAGCCAGATGCGCGCTCCGTACTTCTCCATCATCACGTTGCTCGGTAGCTCGAACAGGGCGTAGGCGATGAAGAAGACACCCGCTCCGAAACCGTAGGCGGCAGCGCCGATACCGACATCCGCCTCGAGGTATTCGCGGGCGTAGCCGATATTCGAGCGGTTGATCTGGTTGCAGATCAACATGATGATGAACAGCGGGACGACGCGTCGAAAGAACTTCGACACGGCCATTTCCAGTTCCGCAGTCGGCTGTCGAGTGAACGACATCGTCCACTCCTTTCGGTCGAACCACCACCGCGCTACGCAGTGCCGTGGGAATACGTCTGAGGCCGGGTGACTCGCCTCACAAGCACTGAATGTAAAGACCTCGGGTGATTCCGGTCCAACACCAATTACGGATGAATCGATACAGGAAAGGTATCGGAAGTGGCGGGAATGCTCTCGCCCGCCCCCGCCAGTTCCGTCATCAGGCGGGTGAAGGCCGGGTTCTCGTTGCCGTGGCGCCACACCAGATCCAGTTCCACCCGGGTCCGCACCCCCTCCAGCGGGCGGTAGACCACGTGGTCGAACCGCATGCCGGTGGCCGATTCGGGCACCAGCGCCACGCCCCAGCCCAGGTTCACCAGCGCCAGGATGCTGTGGATCTGGGTCATGTACTGGGTGATCACCGGGATCACGGCCGCCGCGTGCAGCACCGTGGTGATCAGGTCGTGGAAGTACCGGGCCTCGACCGGCGCGTGCATCACCATCTCCACGCCGTGCAGCGCGGTCACCGGCACCGGCCCCGTATCGGCCGCCAGCGGATGGTCCGCGGGCAGGGCCGCGACCAGTCCCTCACGGACGAAGGTGCGGGTGGTCAGGTCCGGCCGGGTGATCGGCGGGCGGACCATGCCCAGATCGAGGGCTCCCTCCGACAGGGCCTCCACCTGGTCCATGGTCACCATTTCGCGTAACTCCACATCGACATCGGGTAGGGCTGTTCGTGCCGCGGCGAGCACCCGTGGCAGCCCGGAGTGCACGCTCGCCCCGGTGAAGCCCAGCCGCAGGACGCCCCCGGTGCCGGCCGAGACCCGGCGTACCGCGAGGGTGGCCCGCTCGGCCTGCTGGAGCAGCCGCCGGGCGTCGAGCAGGAAGGCGCGGCCGGCGCGGGTGAGCTTCACGGTGCGGTTGGAACGGTCGAACAGCTCCGCGCCGACCTCCTTCTCGAGGAGCTGGATCTGCCGGCTCAGTGGCGGCTGGGTCATGCGCAGGCGTTCCGCCGCCCGGCCGAAGTGCAATTCCTCGGCCACTGCGACGAAATGGGTGAGCTGGATAAGAGTGAACATCCGATATCGACCTTGTATTGATAGATATGTAATCAGTGTTGGACGTGAATCATAGGGGTTCCTAGGGTGAGGGCAGCAGGTCACCTCGAACAGGAGTCGCACGCCATGACCACTGCCCCTCCCCAGGAAATCGCCCGGAAGCTGGGCTCCGGCCTTCTGTCCTTCCCGGTCACGCACCTGCGCGCCGACGGTTCGTTCGACGAGGCCGCCTACCGGGACAACATCGGCTGGCTCGGTCAGTACGACGCGTCCGGCCTGTTCGCCGCGGGCGGCACCGGCGAGTTCTTCTCGCTCACCCCGGCCGAGGTCGAACAGGTGGTCACCGCCGCGGTGCGGGAAGCGCCGGAAGGGCTGCCGGTGATCGCCCCCGCCGGGTACGGCACCGCGACCGCGGTCGAGATGGCGCGCGCCGCGGAGCGCGTCGGCGCGAGCGGCATCCTGCTGCTGCCGCCCTACCTCACGGAGGCGAGCCAGGAGGGTCTGGTCGATCATGTGCGGCAGGTCTGTGCGGCCACCGATCTCGGCGTCATCATCTACTCGCGCGCCAACGCGGCCTACTCCGAAGCCGCCGTCGCCGAACTCGCCGATCGCTGCCCGAACCTGATCGGGTTCAAGGACGGTATCGGCAATATCGAGCAGATGACCCGGATCTACGCT
>NZ_BAGJ01000270.1 GCF_000308775.1 Nocardia testacea NBRC 100365 | reverse complement strand
GATGCCCTGGCCGCGGAACTCGCCGCGCACACCGCCGAGCCGGCGGTGCGGATACGCCTCACCCAGGCCCTCGCCGAGATGCCGGTACCTCTGGCGCTGGGCATACTGCGGGATCTGGCCGACGATCCCGATCGTGCCGTGGCACTTGTCGCGTCGGCACTCGCCGGGGTCCTCGAGGGGCATAACCCCGACTGATTGCCCTCCGGCGCGCGTTCCCGACCCGCCCGGCCGTCACGTCGAAACTCGTCCGGCCGGACACAACCGCAGTGTCTGCTCGGGCGTCGGCACTTCGATCACCCCCGGGTGGGGGTCGGGAGTGGAAAACAGATGCCGACCGGCACAGGTTTCCCTCCGGCCGGGCCGGGCAACCGGGGACCATGAATTCCGAGAACCGCACACCGGGAAACCCGTCCTCCGCCGCGGGCACGCCGCGGCCACCGCACACCCAGGTCGCGCCCGACGACCTCCGCCGGCTACTCGACGCGCAGGATCCGCAGGCCACCCTGGCTTTGGCAGGCGGTGAGGTGCGGGTCGAGACCGATCCCGACGTCGCCGCCCAGGGGCTGCCCGTCATCACCCGGGCCGCATTGATCGACCGGATCGGCGCGGACCCCGACGACAATGCCTTGACCGTGCAGGCCGCCGAACTCGAGACCGAGATCCGGCTGCTCGGCGCCTGAACAGCGCCGCGCGGCCCGCCGGCGTGCGCCGGCGGGCCGGTGTTCCCGCACTGCCGGAGGCGGGGTGCGCCCTGCGACCCGCCACTACTTCCCGAGATGCCTGGTGGTGCGACGGAACGCCCAGAGCACGACCAGCGCGGCGAGAACCGTGAGCGGCGTTCCCAGCGTGACCTTGGCGACGGCCAGCCAGGTCGTGGAGTCGGCGAGGTACAACCATTCCTTGACCACGAACCGGGTACCGAACACCGCCGCGGCGGCCAGGGTGGCGATATCGTGCGCACGTAGCACCGCCCGATCCGTACGCCACGCGCGCCGGCCGCCGTGCAGCACGTTCCAGATCACGCCGGTCAGCGGCCGGCGGGCCAGCACCGAGCCGAAGGTGACGACGAAGCCGGCCAGGGCCACCCAGATCCCGAGGACGAAGAAATCCTTCGCCGACCCGGTCCACGCGACGATCCCCACGGCGACCACCAGCCCCAGCAGGCCACCGGCAGCCGATGAGAGGCGCTCACCGCGCAGCACCCGGAACACGGTGAGTACCAGACCGACCGCGACGGAGACCCCGATCGTCGCCGGCAGACCCCAGGCCGCGTCGGCCGCCACGAACACCACAACCGGAATGGTCGAGTAGACGAACCCCATCGGCCCGCCCATCTGGTCGAGCAGCGTGGGCCGCGGCCCGGCGGCATCGGTCTCCGCGGCCGTGCCAGCGTTCGGTAGGGCGGCCGGCGGCGTGGGGTCGCCACCGGTCCGGTCCGTGCGCTGTTCCGTCATGGTTGTTCCGTCCTCCCGTATGGCTTTTCGCGCTCGGAACAAGGAAAAACCATGCCGCAGCGGCACACTCAACCCCTGAGCCGGAATCCCGCACCGGGTGTGGTTCGCGGCACAGCCGGTGCGCGCGGCCGCGCCCTCGAGGTCGCCTCCCGCCCCCTTCCGGGCGAGCGGCTCACCGTTCATGGGGCCGGAGCGGAGGCGCGCCGCCGCGTGTCCGGCCCGGCCTCGGCCACACCGGAACCTTGCTCGGCGATCCGGATTGAACCGGCGGATGCGGGGTACGCGCCCTGTGTCCACCCGAACACTCGACATCGGAGGTAGATATCGTGGCCGAGAATCGAACGGGCCCCCGGGAAGGACTGGAAGGCGCTGTCGAGGGCGTCAAGGGCAAGGCCAAGGAGGTCGCGGGCACCGTGACCGGGCACAACGATCTGCGCGACGAGGGCATCGCCCAGCAGGACAAGGCCGAATCGCAACGCGAGGTCGCGCAGAAGGAAGCCGAAGCCGAGAAGGCCCGCTCCGAGGCCGACCTGGAGGAAACGCGCCAGCGTTCGCATCAGGACCGTTGACCCGCGGACAACCGATCACCGCTCCATCGCGCCGTGCGGCGTGCGGCGTGCGAGCGGAGTTCCCGCCGTCGGCGGCCGCCCGGGTGACCCCCCTGGCGGCCGCCGACGGCGTGCCCGGTGGTGGATCCACCGCGGAGCCGGGCCGCAGGCCTCCGCCGCGAGGCGTGTCCGCGACGCCGGGGCTTCGCGGGCCGGTGGTCGTATTCGACTAGTCTGTCCTCGTGCGCGCGCCAGAGCAGGACAGTACACAGGTCGAGGTCGTCCGGGTCTTCACCGATCCCGCGGGCCGGTGGGGAAATCTCCTGGGTATCGCCCGCGCCGGCGATGTGGAAGGCGTCGACCACCAGGCGCTGGCCGCCCGGCTCGGTTACAGCGAAACGGTCGTGGTCGAGGCGCCGGCCGGTGAGATCGCCCGGCTACGCATCTACACCCCGGCTGTCGAACTCCCCTTCGCCGGCCACCCCACCGTCGGGACGGCCTGGTGGCTCGCCGATCAGGGCACACCGGTCGGCACGCTGGAGGTGCCCGCCGGTCCGGTGGCCGTCACCGCCGACGCCGGTCTCGTCTGGGTACGGGCCCGGCCGGAATGGGCCCCCGAATTCACCTTCCACGAATTCGACGACCCCGAATTCCTCGCCACCGTGGCACCCGCCGATTTCGACAGCGGCCATCACTACGTCTGGTCCTGGACCGACCCGGAGCGCAGTGCGGTCCGGGCCCGCATGTTCGCACCCGCCATGGGCATCCCCGAGGACGAGGCCACCGGGGCGGCCGCCATCGCCCTCACCGCCCGGCTCGAACGCGACCTCACCATCACCCAGGGGCAGGGTTCGCAACTGTTCACCCGGCACGACCCGGACGGCTGGGTGCATCTGGGCGGACGCGTGGTCTCCGATCATCCGGTCGTGCTCTAGCCGCGGGCGAACCGACGTCGATTCCAGAAGGTCGGTACCTGCCGGAACCCGCGAGACGGCGATCGGCGGCGCAGCCGGTCCCGCGCTGCCCGGCCGGGATACCCCCGCCCGGTGAATGGCAGCGGACCCGCCGGCGCCACTTCTGCCGGCGAACGCGACGAACCGGTGCCCGGGTGCTACACCGGACCCATGCGGTTGCTCATCATGTCCGATACGCATGTACCGAAGCGGGCCCGGGACCTGCCCGCGGTCCTCTGGGACGAGGTGGACGCGGCCGATGTCGTCGTGCACGCCGGTGACTGGGTGGAACCCGCGCTGCTGGACCGGCTCGAAGCACGCAGCAGACGTCTCATCGGCGTATACGGCAACAACGACGGCCCGGAGCTGCGCGCCCGGCTGCCCGAGATCGCTCGCGCGGACCTCGCCGGACTGCGCCTGGCCGTGGTGCACGAGACCGGGCCCGCGAAAGGCCGTGACCGCCGCTGCGCCGCGGCCTTCCCGGACACCGATGTGCTGGTCTTCGGCCACAGCCACATCCCCTGGGACAGTGTCACCGACACCGGCCTGCGCCTGCTCAACCCGGGTTCGCCGACCGATCGCCGACGGCAGCCCGAGCACACCTACCTGACCGTCCGTATCCACTCCGGCGAGTTGAGCGAGGTGACGCTACACGCCGTGCCCCGCCCCTGAGTCCGGTCCGCCGTCCGGCGAGACGTCCTTCCGCCCGGCCTCATCGAGTTGCCGGTCGGACCGCTCGAGTATGTTGCGGGCATGTCGATCGACCCGGCGGATCCCGCCCACGGAGTTGCCCTCACCGACCGGGTCCTGACGCGAATCCGCCGCGATCCGGGCGCTTCCGCGCTCCTCTACGCCGATGTCCCGTGGGTGGTCGGCGAGCGAACGCGAATTCACCGGGTACACCGTGCTCTCCGGCGATCCGGTCTACGGGCCCCGGATGCGCGAACACGCCGAGCTCCGCTTCGCCGGCCGACTGTGCGATGAGTTCCCCTTCGCCCACTCCTGATCAGCGTCGGTTCCAGGCGCCCGGGCGAAATCCGGTGGTCACCGGTTTCGCGCCGGCGCCGGCCGGGTGGAGGGCTCCGGGGTCCCCGCCAGGCGCGCGCGGAGAAAATCGGTGATCTGCCGTCGCGCGGCCGCGGCCTGTGGCACCACACCCGGCAATGTGACGAACGCGTGCGGTGCCCCGGGGTGTTCGGCGATATCGGCGGGAGTCCCGGATTCGCGCAACCGCTGCGCGTACCGGCGTCCGTGGTCGGCCAGCGAGTCCAGGGTCGGTACGACCACGAGGGCGGGGGCGAGCCCAGCGAGGCCGGCGGCGTGTATCGGCGATACCGCGGCGTTTCCCGTGCCGTCGGACGAGGACGAGCACCTCGGCGGGCAGTTCCTCAGCGCCCGGCCGCGTACGCCGGCGCCGGCCATGCCACGGGATCGATCGAGAGCCACGGTGCGGTCGCCAGAGCCGTGGGTGTGAGCCCGGTGAAGGCGGCGGCTTCCCGGTGGAGGTGGGATTGGTCGGCATACCCGCCCTCCGCGGATACCAGAGCGGCACTGTGCCCTCGGGAGAGGCGATGCGCCGCCCGGTCGAAACGGACCAGCTGCGCGGCCCGCTTCGGTGTCGTCCCGAGTTGAGCGCGGAACCGCGACCACAACCGCTTACGACTCCACCCCACCTCGTCCGCCACCCGCTCGACCCGGACGCGCCCGCCGCCGGCCACGATTCGCCGCCAGGCGTGCACGATCTCCGGGTCGGCCGCTCGACTCGCCTCCTGCCGGACGCCGAGGACAGTCTCCACGAGCGCGAACCTCTCGTCCCAGGAGGGCGCGGCGCGCAGCCGGTCGCGAAGGCGCGCCACATCCCGGCCCCAGAGTTCCTGCAGGCCGATCACCGGCGCATCCGGACCCGGCGGGGCTCCCAGAACCGCGTGGGCGACCACCGGCGACAACCGCACCTGGAGAAGGTCGACCTCGCGTCCGCCGCCGCGCACACCGACGGAGCCGAGCCCGACCACCCAGCTGCCCTGGGCGCGGGTGCCGCGGAGCTCGTCGACGAATGCGACATCCCCGAAGTCGAGGAAAACGGTCGAGGCCGGATAGGGAACGACCGGCAGTTCCGCCGGTTCCGTCACGCGACCGCGGAAACCCGCCATGGCGACCCCCGCCACCCGCAGCGGCCGGCACGGCACCGCGATATCCATGGCCTCCCCGGCGAAGCGAACCGACTCTACGGGCATACCCCATGGTACGGCCGTCGAAAGCGGCGGCCGAGCCGCGCTACGGCCACGCCCGCAGGACATTTCGGCCGGGCGGCGGCGGCTGATCCACCGGCGGGCGGGCGCGGGCAGTTGTGCGTGACCGTACCGGGTGAACCGCGGCCGCCAGGTGGACGGATCGCTCAGCCCAGCACGGCGTCGGCGGTGATCGGCAGCGTCCGCACCCGTATCCCCGTCGCGTGGTGGACCGCGTTGGCCACCGCGGCGGCGGCCCCGACGATTCCGATCTCCCCGGCACCCCGGGCACCCATCGGATTGGCGTGCTCGTCCACCTCGTCCAGCCAGATCGCGTCCACATCCTGGACATCGGCGTGTGCGCTGATGTGATAGGACGCCAGATCCTGGGTGACGATATGACCGAATCGATGGTCGCGCACGCTCTCTTCGTGCAGGGCACCGGAGATCCCCATCGTCATACCGCCGATCAGCTGGGAGCGCAGCGTCCGCGGATTGACGGCCCGGCCGACCGAGAACACCCCCAGCATCCGCGGTATCCGGATCTCACCGGTGTAGGAGTGCACCCGCGCCTCGACGAACTGCGCGCCGAACGAGTGCAGCGCGTACTTCTCGGCATCGGGATTCTCGGGCGCCTGTGCGGTGGTGTGTGCCCCGGCCGCCGGGTTCCCGCCGTGGTCGTGCCGGAACTCGCGGGCCGCGGCCACTATCGCCGAACCCCACGAGCTGATCCCGGTGGAGCCGCCCGCAACACTGGCTTCCGGCAGGTCGGTATCGCCGATCCGCAAGCGCACCCGGTCCGGGTCGACCTCGAGCGCGTCGGCCGCGATCTGGGTCAACGCCGTCCAGGTGCCGGTTCCGATATCGGCGGCTCCGATGCCGACGATATAGCGACCGCCGGGATCGTATTCGATCCGCGCGCTGTTGCCCGGCATCGAGCCCCCCGGATAGGTCGCGGCCGCGACCCCGGTGCCGACCAGCCAATCCCCCGCACGGTGGGCGCGTGGCGCCGGGTCGCGGCGCGCCCAGCCGAACCGTTCGGCTCCGGTGCGCAGGCATTCGGTGAGACGCCGCCCGGACCAGGGTTTGCCGGTCTCCGGGTCGGCGTCGGGTTCGTTGCGGATACGCAGTTCGATCGGATCGATACCGCAGGCCAAGGCGAGTTCGTCCATCGCCGACTCGGCGGCGTACATTCCGGGGCATTCGCCGGGGGCGCGCATCCAGAACGGCACCGGGACATCCAGTGGCGACAGCCGATGGGAGGTCCGCCGGTTGGGGGTGGCATACATCATGCGCGAGGCGACCGCTGTCTGCTCGGCGAATTCCTTGACCCGCGAGGTCGTCTCGAACACCTCATGGGTGAGCGCGGTCAGGGTGCCGTCGGGCTGCGCGCCCAGCTCGATCCGCTGGACGGTCGGGGTCCGGTAGCCGACGAGCGAGAACATCTGCTGCCGGGTGACCGCGAATTTCACCGGCCGGCCGGGTGTGCGCCGGGCCGCCATCAGCGCGAGCACATTATGGGCGTGCGGCGCGCCCTTGGCGCCGAACCCGCCTCCGACATGGGGTGCGACGACCCGGAGCTGTGCGGGCTCGAGCCCGAACAGCGGCGCCAGCGTGGTACGGACCGCGTGCACCCCCTGGGTCGAATCGTAGAGCGTCACCTGCGTGCGGTCCCCGGACTCGTCCCACACCGCGATGCACGCGTGCGGTTCCATCGGATTGTTGTGCTCGGCGGGTGTGCGGTAGGTCCGGTCGATGCGGACCGCCGCCCCGGCCAGCGCCCCGTCGACGTCACCATCGTCGGTGTCGGTCGGAAAGGACGGATTGACCTGGTCGGGTGCGTAACGGCCGGGATCGTCGGTACGCAGCTCGGTATGGTGTGGTTCGGTTCGGTAGTCGACGCGCACGAGATCCACGGCCTGCCGGGCGGTTTCGGCGTTCTCGGCGATTACCGCGCCGATGAGCTGGCCGCGGAAATGGACCCGGTCGTCCTGCAGGATGCTCAGCTCGCCGTCGGAGGTGTCGGCGAGTGCGGGCGCGTCGAACACCGTCAGCACCGCCACCACGCCCGGGAGCCGGGCGGCGCGGCCGGTGTCCATGACACGCACCGTCCCGCGGGCGATGGTGGACTGTACCGGGTGCAGGTAGAGCGGATCGCCCACATCGTGCTCGAAGGCGTAGCGGGCGGTACCGGTGACCTTCGCGTACCCGTCGAGCCGGGCGAGCGGCGCCCCCATCGAGGCAGCCGGGATGGACGTCATCGCTGTGCCTTTCCGGTGAGGTCGCGCAGTGTGGACACGATTGTGCGCCGGGCCAGTTCGACCTTGAACTCGTTACCTTCCAGCGGCCGGGCCGCGGCGAGTTCGGCCCGGGCCGCCCGCTCGAAGGTCTCGACGGTAGCCGGAGCACCGGCCAGTTCGGCTTCGGCGAGGCGGGCGCGCCAGGGCCGGTGCGCGACACCACCGAGCGCCACCCGCGCCGAACGGAGAGCACCGTCGGTGCCGATGGCGAGTTCGGCGGCGACGGAGACGAGCGCGAAGGCATAGGAGGCGCGGTCACGCACCTTGCGATAGTCGGCGACCACCCCGCCGGGCGGCGCCGGAAGTTCGATCCCGGTGATGAGCTGCCCGTGGCGAAGCACAGTGTCGCGTTCGGGGCTGTCGCCGGGCAGGCGATAGAAATCGGTGACCGGGACGCGCTGCACACCGTGGACGTCCTCGACCACGACGCGGGCGTCCAGCGCGGTGAGAGCCACCGCCATATCCGAGGGGTGCACCGCCACGCACTGGTCGGAAGCGCCCAGCACCGCGTGATAGCGCACGTACCCACCCAGCGCCGAACAGCCGCTGCCGGGCTCCCGTTTGTTGCAGGGTGTCGTCACATCCTGGAAGTACACGCACCGGGTGCGCTGCAACAGGTTCCCGCCGGTGGTGGCCAGATTACGCAGCTGGCCCGAAGCACCGGAGAGCAGAGCCCGCGACAGGGCCGGATAGCGCAGCCGGACCAGCGGATGCGCCGCCAGATCGCTGTTGCGGACGGCCGCACCCACCCGCAGCCCGCCGTCCGCGGTCTCGTCGATCTCGCCCAGCGGCAGCCTGCTGACATCGACGAGCAGGTCGGGGGCGGCCACCCCCAGCTTCATATGGTCGACGAGGTTGGTGCCCCCGGCCAGGAACGCCGCCCCGGGGCGTCCGGCCACCGCGGTCACCGCGTCCCGGGTACTGTCCGCACGCCGATACTCGAACGGGATCACCGCGCGGCCTGCCGGATCGCCGCCACGATATTCGGATACGCGGCGCAACGGCACAGGTTGCCGCTCATCCGCTCCCGGATCTCGGCATCGGACAATTCGGCTTCGCCGGCCAGGTCCTCGGTGACGAAGCTCGGGTTGCCCGCCTTCACCTCCTCCAGCATCCCCACCGCGGAGCAGATCTGGCCCGGCGTGCAGTAGCCGCACTGGAACCCGTCCTGGTCGAGGAAGGCCTGCTGGACGGTGTGCAGGTGGTCGCCGTCGGCCAGGCCGGCGGCGGTGATTATCCGCGCCCCGTCGTGGGCGGCGGCGAAGGTGAGGCAGGTGGTGGCGCGCCGGCCGTCGAGCAGCACCGTGCACGAACCGCACTGTCCGTGGTCACACCCTTTCTTCGGGGCGGTGACGCCGAGCCGCTCGCGCAACGCGTCGAGCAGCGTGACGCGGTGGTCGACACGCAGCGTCCGCTGCCGTCCGTCCACTTCGAGGGCTATTTCGCTGTGCGTACCGGCAGCGTCCATGGGCGGCGGTTAACCCGGACGCCGCGACTCAAACCCGGACCCGTGCGACCGGCACAGCGGTGCCGGTGCCACGGTGGACGGTCGATCGAGACGGCGCCGTCGTGCCCGGGTGCCGCCGCGGCACCGGGCCGCGATCTCGGCGGCGATGCCGCCATTGCCTCCGGGGACTCCGCCGCGAGGTCCAGGCCGATCGGTGGCGGCCGGACCACTCCGGCGCCGGTGACTCCGGTGGCGTGCCGCCGCGGCACCCGGGCGGTGGGAGTACACCTGCTGCCGAGCGTGTCGGCTCGTGACCGATCCGCCACCGTGCGGCGCGCTCCGGCTACAAGTGGATGATTCCCCGGCCCAGCGCGGTCGTCACCGCCGCGGTGCGGTCGGAGACACCGAGTTTCTTGAAGGTACGCAGCAGATGGGTCTTCACCGTCGCTTCGGCGATATAGAGCCGAGCGGCGATCTCGGGATTGCTGTACCCGCGGGCGACCAGCTCCAGCACATCACGTTCGCGGGTGGACAGTCGCGGTTCCGCCGGTGCCGAGCGCGCCTCGCGCAGCTTCGGCGCCAACGAGGGGGTCAGGACCGTCTCACCGCGGGCGGCGGCGTGCACGGCGGCAATGAGCTCGGTGCGGGAACTGCCCTTGAGCAGGTAGCCGACGGCGCCCGCCTCGATGCAGCGGAGAATATCGGCGGCGTCGTCGTAAGTGGTGAGTATGACGATCCGCGGCGCACCGTCCCGTTCCCGGATCCGTCGTGTGGTCTCGGCGCCGTCGATACCGCCCATACGCATATCCAGCAAAACCAGATCGGGCCGCAGCGTCGCGCACCGGAGGAGCGCTTCCTCGCCGGAGCCGGCTTCACCGACCACCTCGATATCCTCGCCGGTATCGAGCACGGCGGCCATACCGGCACGGACGACGGGGTGATCGTCGGCGATCAGTACGCGCACGGTCAACGGATCTCCTCGGCTCTGGTCATGGGGTGAACGGGACGGTGACCCGCACGGTGGTTCCCTGTTCCGGCGCGCTGCGGATATCGAACCGGCCACCGATCGCCCTGACCCGGGTGCGCGCCCCGGCCACACCGTGACCGCTACCCGGTCCGGCGAGGTCGGCGCGGCCGGCCCGGGTGGTGTCGAAACCGGGGCCGTCATCGGTGATCTCGGCGGTCAGGTGGTCGTCGCCGTAGTCCAGGACGAGGGTGACGGTGCGGGCCGCGGGTGCGTGCTTGGCGATATTGGTCAGCGATTCCTGAACGGCACGCAGCACCACGACCGCGGCCCGGGTGGCCACGGGCACTTCCGTGCCCTGCACCGAGCAATCGACCGCGCGCCCGTAGCGGTCGGCGTGGGCCCGGGCCTCGCGGGCCACCGCCGCCACGAGGGAGTGGCGAGCCAGCACCGGCGGAGTACGGTCGGCGACGAATGCGCGCGCCTCGGCGAGGCTTTCGTCGGCGGCACGGCGCGCGAGGTCCAGATGGCTCCGGGCGCGGTCCGGGGACCGTTCGAGATCGGCGGCGGCGGCCTGTACCAGGGCGGAGATACTGGTGAGGCTCTGGGCCAGGGTGTCGTGGATCTCGCGGGCGAGTCGATCGCGTTCGGCCGCGACGCCCGATTCGTGGGACAGGCGCGCCAGTTCGCCGCGGCTGTGCCGTAGCTCGTCGATCATCTCGGCCCGTTGGCGGGATTGGCCGATGACCCGGGAGACGAACAGGCCGAGAACGGTGGCGAGCGCGGCGCCCAGCACCAGGTAGGGCAGCCGGCCGAGCACCTGCCGGTCGATGTGGTGCGCCCGCAGCATCGCGCAGACGAGCGGCCACAGATGGGCCAGCAGGACCGCGACGGAACCGGCGGGGAGCGGAAGCGACATGACCAGCAACGGAGCGACCGCGAACAGCGCGAATGTCGCCGCCGGGTCGGCCAGGACCGCGGCCGCGAAACCCAGGAGCAGCCCGGCGGCGAACAGAGCTCCGCGGGCGTGGTCCTCCGCCAGCACGGCCGGTCGGCCCAGCGCGGCGTACCAGGGGACGAGCGCGACGAGCAGCACGACCGCGAGCGTGCGAGCACCGGGGGGGCGCGCCGGTACCGGTGACCAGGAAGACCGATGCGACGACCAGAGCGACGGCGAGATAGCCGTCCCACAGGCCGAACCAGCGGGTGCGGACCTCGCCGCCCTCCTCCGGCGGCCCGGCCGATCGCTGCGCGGTATCCACCTGTTCAGTCCTATCAGACGCCCCGCGCCGTTCCTGTCCACCGACCGGCCGACATCGCCGCGGCCCGGCGCGGAGCCGGTCCATGTGTCTCTACGCGACCGATCTGCTCCCGCCTACCGCCGTTCGCGCACTGCGGAAGTGGCCACCGTCACCCCGATCCGCGGACTCTCACACGTTTCGCCGCGCGGTCGTGGGTATGTCCGGGCAGGGCGGTGACGCAGTGCGGCGCACCGGCTCGGCAGTTCCCCGTCGCGCGCTCCAGGAGGGCCTGTGTCTTCGTTCCTCTCGTTCCTTTCGCTGATGCTCATCCTGCCGGGCCTGGCGGCCGCTGCCGCGTATGTGGCGGTGGCGGTGAGTATGTGGCTGGAAAGCCGCCAGGAGGCCGGTGATCCCGCAACCGCGCCGCAGCGGGCCCCCGGCCGGGTCTGACGACTCCCGCGCCGGGCGGCAGTGACGCGGCCGGGACCGTGGTGTGGTGTCGCACCGTTTCCGGCGCCGAATAATCGGTGGCATGCTCCGGTCTTGCTCGGTTACGGTTTTCCCCGGTCGCGACGAGGTGGCCGGAGGAGGGAAAAGCATTGTCCACCAAGCTGAATCAGCTCATCGCCATCGAGAAGGGCGCGAAGTCGCAGGCGAACGCGGATGTGACCGCCGCCTATCAGCGAGTGGGCAAAGCCGATCTGCTGGCCGGTATCTCCCGCACCTACCGTCCACTCGACGATATGGGTGAGGAGCTGCCCGCGGAGTCCAAGCGGGTGCAGGTGCGCGCGCGCGACGTGATCGCCGATATGAAGAGCACGCTCACCCGGTTGTTCGATGTGACCGCTACGAAGGATACGGCGAACTGCTCGGCGAAGGCCGATGTGACCGTCGACGGTGTCACCGTCGCCCGCGACCTGCCGGTCACCTACCTGCTCTTCCTGGAGAAGCAGCTCAGCGAGTTGAAGAAGTTCGTCGCCAAGCTGCCCACGCTGGATCCGGCGGAGTCGTGGTCCTTCGACGAGGTCAGCGATTGCTACGCCACCCAGCCGTCGCAGACGGTGCGGACCAAGAAGGTGCCGCGCAACCACGTGCTGGCCCCCGCCACCGACAAGCACCCGGCACAGGTGGAGGTGTACCACGAGGATGTGGTGGTCGGCCGGTGGACCACCACGAAGTTCTCCGGCGCGCTGCCGGCGAAGGAGGTCGGTGATATCGAGGAGCGGCTGGGCAAGTTGCTCGACGCGGTGCGCGTGGCCCGGGAGACGGCGAACGCGACACCGGTGACCGATGTCGAGCCCGGCCGGGCCATCCTCGGCTACCTGTTCGGTTAGCCGGACACACAGACTCCCCCTGCGGGGGGATGGAGCGCAATCTGAAACTGAAGTTCACGTTCATACCGGGCGGGTGCTGCCAGGGCCCGCCGACAAGTTCAGCTTCTTGCTCCAAGCTCAACAATTCCATCGATCGCTCGACGGGCGGATGTGCTGCGATGCACCCCCGAGATCCGGGTTCGATTCCCGGTGGCGGCTCTCCCTGCCGCTGTGGCGTAAAGGAAACGCGCGGGGTTACTCACGATGAACCACACCCGCGTATTCGGCGATCACAGGTGGGACGAACGATAGCTCATTCGGTAGAGCATCGGACTCTCATTCCGACGGTAGTGGGTTCGAATCCCACTCGTTTTCCAGGAGGGGCCGGGAAGGGTATTCCCGGCCTCTCCGCCTGTCCGGATGTTTTCGCGCAGCCGGTACCGATGTGCCACTCCCACCTATTCGCCGAGGATCGTCTGGTCGGATCGGCCGAACATGTCAGACGAAAGGGCGCGTGATGGGACATATCCGGATCCTGGGAGCGGGCGAATGCGGACTCCCGTTGGCGCATCGGTTGTTACGCGCAGGTCGCCCGGTCACACTGGTCGCCGCGCGGGAGGCGGCCGCGGTGCTGAACGGCACGGTGACCAGTACCCAGGTCAAGTTTCCGGCGACACTGGATCTGGAAACCGCCGCCGGACTGGGACATTGGCGTTCCATGGCGCCCGAGATCCAGGGCATCCGGCTGGCCGCGGTGCTGGACGGCCGGCGGATACTGGGCTGGACCGGCCGGTTCTCCCGGCCGGCGCAGAGCGTCGATCAGCGCACCGTGTTCGCGCGCTGGCTCACCGACTACATCGACGCCGGCGGGGATCTGGAGATCGGCGATCCGCCGGTGGCCGAAGTCGATCGCCGCGCGGCCGAGTACGACCTGACCGTGGTCACCCGGGCCTCCGGTGAGCTGGCCGCGTGCTTCCCCGCCGATCCCGCCTGGCCCGCCGCCGACCGCCCCGCCCGGCAACTCGCCGTGCTCTACCTCGACGGTGCGATACCGGACCCGGACGACCTCGGGATCTACGTATCGCTTCCCGGCCTGGGAGAGGTGATCTCCTACCCCGGTCTCACCGGCGCGCCGGGCGAGGAGCGGCGGTGCGAGATGCTGCTGATCGAGGCCCGCCCCGGCGGCCCGCTCGATGTCTTCGACCCGCACGACTCGTCGTCCGAGCAGTTGCGCCGGACCCTTCGCCTGCTCGACACCTATCTACCCGCCGACCTCGCGGATCGCTACCGCGCGGCCGAATTGACCGATGCCCGCGCGGCGCTGACGGGCGCCGTGAAACCGGCGGTGCGGCTGCCGGTGGGCACACTGCCCTCCGGCCGGCCGGTACTCGGCGGCGGTGATGTGGTGTGCCGGATGGACCCCGGCGGCGCCCAGGGCGCCAACAATGCCGCCCATTGCGCGGAAATCTACGCCGCGGCGATCCTGGCCCGGCCGGACGGGCCGTTCGACCGGTCGTGGATGTTTTCGGCCGCGACGCCCTGGCTCACCGGCACCGCGCATCACGCCGCGCGGTGGACCGCGGCGGTGCTCGACCCGCCGGCGGGGATGCAGCAGCTCATGCAGTCCGCGCAGCACGATCCCGCGCTGGCGAACGCCTTCGCCGACACCTTCGCCCGGCCGGCCGATATGGTCCGCTTCGCCGCTCCGAACGCGGGCACCGCACCCCAGGGGTGATCATGCCGACGCCGGTGTCTCCCGGTCGTGCCTGCCCGGGTCTACTCCGGCCTCAGGGCAGGACCTGCTGGGGGCACGGAGGGAATTGCACCGGGAGATCGGCCAGCGCCCGGTGGAACGGCCCGGGCCGACGCGTGAGCCGGTCCGCCGGGACACCCAGCCGCAGATCCGGCAGGGCGTCCAGCAATTGATCGATGGCGCCCTGCGCGATCAGGTACGCGGCGGACCGGGCCGGACAGGAATGTGGGCCCGCGCCCCAGGCCAGGTGGGACCGGTTGCCGGTGTGGTCGCCGGTGCTGATGGCGGGGTCGTTGTTGCACCCGGCCAGGCTGATCACCACAGGCTGGTTCGCGGGCAGCCAGACGTCGTCGATGAGAATCGGCTGCCGCGGATAGGTGACACTGAAATTCGCCATGGGCGGATCCTCGAACAACACTTCGTCCAACGCGTCCCGGGTGGACAGCGCGCCGCCGAGAAGGCTTCCGGCGAAGCGCTCGTCGGTGAGGATCAGCAGCAGGGTGTTGATGATGAGATTCTGCAGCGGCTCGATTCCGGCGCCGTAGAGGACGACGATCTGATGGATGAGTTCGGCTTCGTCGAGGTTCGCGGGGTGGGCGAGCACCCGCGAGGTGATGTCGTCACCGGGCTCGGCCCGTTTCAACTCGACCAGTTCGAGCACCGCGGCGCTGAGCATCTGGTTACCGCGTTCGGCGTCCACACCGTCGAACACCGTCTGCGTGGCTTCGGCGACCTTCCTGCCGATTTCGGGCGGACACCCCAGCATCGCGTTGATCGCCTCGAATGCCAGCGGAAACGCGTACTGGGTGACGAGGTCGGCGATTCCGGTCTCACAGAAGGCATTGATCAACGGGACGGCGATCCGCGCGACGACGCCGTGCAAGGCATGCAGATCGACGCCGTCGATACCGGCGGTGTTGACCCCGCGGTAGCGCGCGTGCTCGGCGCCCGCGCTGCGGATCGCGCTCGGCCGCCATTCCAGTACGGGCAGCACCGGGCAATCGGCGGGGATATCGCGCTGCCAGGCGCGCGGGTCGGCGGGGAAGCGTTCCGGGTCGTTGAGAATGCGCAGGGCGGCGCGATAGCCGACCACCAGTGTGGCGGGCACACCGGGTGCCAGTTCCACGGGCACCAGCGCACCGTACCGGTCGCGCATGCGCCGGTAGGCGGCGTGCGGATCGGCCGCGAACTCGGCGGAGTGCAGCGGTACGCGGGGCTCGTCGCGACCGGCGGGTGAAGGGTGATGGCCGGTGAGGGCCGAGGGTGTGGGCAAAGTGGACGACTCCAGCGACTGGACGGTGCTCATCGGTGCAGGGCTGTGCCCGCGACCGCGGGGGCTGTCGCACGGTCGTCGGCGGTCCAAGGATGGTCCAGTAGGTAGATCGACGACATCGGTAGGCGCCGCGGGAGATTCGGACCGCCGGCGTTCACCCGGAGCCGAGGAGCGTATCGCGCTGGTCGTCGATCACGGACCGGATGGCGGCGACCACCGCGGCGACTTCCGGCCGACGCAGGGTCTCGGTGCGGGCCACCAGCCAGTAACCGAGGGTCACCGCGACCGAATCGGCCAGGACGCGCACCAGGTCCGGATGTCGGTCGGCCATGAAACAGGGCAGCAGGCCCAGTCCGGCGGACGCGCGGGTCGCCTCCACGTGCACGAAGACATTGGTGGAGGTGACCGATTCGCGCATGGTCGGGACATAGCCGGAGGCCAGGTCCAGATCGTCGACCTGGAGCATGGAATCGATGAAGTACACGAGTGGGTACCGGCCGAGGTCGTCGATCGTCGCCGGGGCACCGTGTTCGCGCAGGTACGCGCGCGACCCGTAAAGGGCCAGTCGGTAGTCGGCCAGATGCGTCGCCGTGGCGCGGCGCACCTGCGGTTCGCCGACGACGATCTCCAGATCGAGTCCGGAGCGCTGCTGTGACGCCCGCCTGGTGGTCGCCACGAGCTCGACCGCGATATCCGGATGCCGCCGGCGCACCGCCGCCGCGGCGGGGGCGGCGATATAGGCGCTGAAGCCGTCGGTCGCCGACAGCCGGACAACGCCTTTCAGCACCCGGTTCCCGCCCGCGTCCGCGGCGAGGGATTTCACCGCCGACTCCACCGCCTCGGCCGCGGCCAGGGCTTCTCTGCCGAGGTCGGTCAGTTCCCAGCCGCCGGTGACCCGCGTGAGCACCCGTCCGCCGAGAGTCTGCTCGAGCGCGGCGATCCGGCGGGAGATGGTGGTGTGGTTGAGACCTAGTTGCTCGGCCGCGGTCACGAATCGCCCCGAGCGACCGACGGCCAGTAATACGAGAAGATCGTCCGCGCTCGGACGACCCGGGAAGGCCGCGCTCATATCTGCATTTTCGCACATCCGCGCTGCAGTAATGGTCATTGCCAGCCCCTCGTTCTGCACCAATACTCGATGCAGCCGAAAAATGTGGGGCCCGTCACACCGGTAGGGCGATGTGGCCCCGGGCACGAAGGAGAAGTGCGATGAGGGAGCACAGCGCCGGACCCGACCCGGCGGTATCGAAGAACGCCGGGTCCCGGGGAACGACCGCCGGTCTGCGGCGCGTGGTGGCCGCGTCGATGGCCGGCACAGTCGTGGAGTGGTACGAATTCTTTCTCTACGGCACCGCCGCGACACTGGTGTTCAGCAAAGTGTTCTTCGCGGCGGGCACCAGCGACCTGGACGCGATCCTGGCCGCGTTCGTCACCTACGCGGTCGGATTCGCGGCCCGCCCGCTGGGCGGCGTGGTCTTCGGGCACTACGGCGACAAATACGGTCGCAAGAAACTGCTCCAGTTCAGCCTCGTCCTGGTCGGTGGCGCCACCTTCCTGATGGGCTGCCTGCCGACCTTCGGCCAGATCGGTTACTGGGCCCCGGCCCTGCTGGTGGCGTTGCGCTTCATCCAGGGTTTCGCGGTCGGCGGCGAATGGGGCGGCGCGGTGCTGCTGGTCGCCGAGCACAGTCCGAGTCGCAGTCGCGGCTTCTGGGCGAGTTGGCCGCAGGCCGGCGTACCCGCGGGCAATCTGCTGGCCACGGTCGTCCTGCTGGTACTGACCACGACGTTGTCCGACGAGGCGTTCCTGGGCTGGGGCTGGCGGGTCGCGTTCTGGCTGTCGGCGGTGGTGGTGCTGGTGGGGTACTACATCCGCACGAAGATCACCGACGCGCCCATCTTCGTGGCCGCGCAGCAGGAGGCCGAGGAGATCAAGGCCACCTCGCTGAGCGTCGTCGAGGTGCTGCGCCGCTACCCGCGCGGCGTACTCACCGCGATGGGGCTGCGGTTCGGCGAGAACATCATGTACTACCTGGTCGTCACCTTCACCATCACCTACCTGAAGGTCGAGGTGCACGCCGACACCTCGGTGATCCTGTGGTGGCTGCTCGCCGCACATGCCGTGCACTTCGTGGCAGTTCCGCTGGTGGGCAGGCTGTCCGATCGCATCGGCCGCCGGCCCGTCTACCTGATCGGCACGCTGACCGCGGCCACCTGGGGCTTCTTCGCCTTCCCGATGATGGACAGCGGTAACAATCTGATCATCGTGTCCGCCATCATCATCGGACTGGTCTTCCACGCCTTCATGTACGCCGGGCAGCCCGCCATCATGGCCGAGATGTTCCCCACCCGCATGCGCTATTCCGGGGTGTCCCTGGGCTATCAGGTGACCTCGATCGTCGCCGGTTCGCTCGCGCCTATCATCGCGGTCCGGCTGCTCGATACCTACGGGTCCGCGGTACCGATCGCCTGGTACCTGGCGGGCGCGGCGGCCGTCAGCACGGTCGCTGTCCTGGTCGCACGCGAGACGAAGGGGCTCGACCTGGAGAGCATCGATCGCGCCGACGCCGAAAGCCTGGCTCCGCGCGGCGCCGAGGTGGCCGCGCGATGAGCGACCTGGTCGGGCGCAGCGCCCTGGTCACCGGCGGCGCGAGCGGTATCGGCGCGGCATGCGCCCGGGCGCTCGCGGCGCGCGGCGCCACGGTGACGGTGGCCGATATCGACGCCGCGGGCGCCGCGGCCGTGGCCGGAGAACTCGGCGGCGAGTCGTGGGCGGTGGATCTGCTCGACGTCGCGGCGCTGGAGGAACTGGAACTGGACGTCGACATCCTGGTGAACAACGCCGGGGTACAGCACATCTCCCCCATCGAGGAGTTCGCGCCGCGGCGATTCCGCGACCTGCTGACCCTGATGGTCGAGGCACCGTTCCTGCTGGTGCGCGCGGCCCTGCCACATATGTACCGGCAGGGCTGGGGGCGGATCGTCAATATCTCCTCGGTGCACGGTCTGCGCGCCTCCCCCTACAAGGTGGCCTACGTGACGGCCAAACACGGGTTGGAGGGGTTGTCCAAGGTGACCGCGCTGGAGGGCGGCCCGCACGGTGTGACGAGCAACTGCGTCAATCCCGGCTATGTGCGCACTCCCCTGGTCGACGAACAGATAGCGGGTCAGGCCGCGGCGCACGGCATCCCCGAACAGGAAGTGCTGGAGAAGGTCCTGCTCACCGAGAGCGCGATCAAACGTCTCGTCGAACCCGACGAGGTCGCCGCGCTGGTGGGCTGGCTCGCCACCCCGGAAGCCGGGATGGTCACCGGCGCGGCGTACACGATGGACGGCGGCTGGAGCGCGCGATGAGGGCGCGCTCCGGCCGGCCGGTCCGGTAGGAGAACTAGGATGCGACCACTGTGGGTGCCGACCGAACAGGACCTCGCCGAGGCCACCCTCACCGACTTCGCGCGATTCGTCGCGGAACGCACAGGTGCGGACACCGGCGACTATCACGCCCTGTGGCGATGGTCGGTCACGGATATCGAGGGATTCTGGCACGCGCTCTGGGATTATTTCGCCCTCGGTGAGATCGCGGGCGAAGTGCTGGCGGACGCGCGGATGCCGGGCGCGCGCTGGTTTCCCGGGACCCGGCTCAACTATGTCGACCAGGTGATCCGCCGGGCGCGCGCCGATCGGCCCGCGATCAGAGCGGTCGGTGAGGACGCCGCGGTCCGCGATATCTCATGGGCCGAACTGCTCGACCACACCGCCGCGCTGGCCCGGACGCTGCGCGCGCTGGGCGTCCGGGCCGGCGATCGGGTGGCCGGATATCTGCCGAACATCCCGGAAACGATCGTCGCGTTCCTGGCCACGGCTGCTATCGGCGCGATCTGGAGCGCCTGCGGGCAGGATTACTCGCCGAAGGCCGCGCTGGACCGGCTCGGGCAACTCGAACCCACCGTCCTGATCACCGCCGACGGTTACCGGTTCGGCGGCCGGGCGCACGATAAACGCGCCGATATCGCCGCGGTGCGCGCGGGCCTGGATTCGGTTCGCGACACCATCGTGGTCGCTCGGCTCGGTTCGCCGCTGCCGGATACGCTCTCGTGGGACGACGCGATCGGCGGTGCCGAGTTCGCGCCGCGCGATATCGCCACGGAGCAGGTGGATTTCGAACATCCGCTGTGGATCGTGTTCTCGTCCGGCACGACCGGCCCACCCAAGGGTATCGTCCACGGCCACGGGGGCGTGCTACTGGAGCACCTCAAAGCCGTGGTGCTGCAATCAGATATCGGCCCCGGCGATACGTTCTTCTGGTACACCAGCCCGAGCTGGATGATGTGGAATTTCCAGGTGGCGGGCCTGCTGGCCGGGGCGACCGTGGTCACCTACGAGGGCAGTCCCACCGCTCCGGCTCCGGACGCGCTGTGGCGGATCGCCGCCGACGTCGGCGCCACCGTCCTGGGTATCAGCCCCGGCTACGCGCTGGCCTGCATCAAGGCGGGCTCGGTACCGCGCACCGATCACGATCTGTCGGCGCTGCACACCGTCGGCGTGACCGGTTCCGCGCTACCGGCAGCTTCGGCGCGGTGGCTGAGCGAAAATGCCGGTGAACACGTCCGTATCTCCTCGATCAGCGGCGGCACCGACGTGGTCTCGGCGTTCCTCGGCGGCACGCGGACCGTTCCGGTATGGCCGGGCGAACTGTCGGCGCCCTATCTCGGTGTCGCGCTGGACGCCTACGATCCGGCCGGACGGCCGGTGCGTGGTGAGGTGGGCGAACTCGTGATCACCGCGCCGATGCCGTCGATGCCGGTCCGCTTCTGGCGCGACCCGGACGGCGCGCGCTATCGCGAGGCGTATTTCGATACATTTCCGGGGGTCTGGCGGCACGGGGACTGGATCACCGTCACCGAACGCCACAGCGTCGTCGTGCACGGCCGCTCCGATTCCACCCTCAACCGGCACGGTATCCGGATGGGTAGCGCCGATATCTACCAGGCGGTCGAACGGCTACCGGATATCGCCGAGGCGCTGGTGGTCGGCGTCGAACAATCCGACGGCGGTTACTGGATGCCGTTGTTCGTGGTCCCGGCCCCGGGCGCCGAACTCACCGACGAACTCGAGGCCCGAATCGCCGCCACCATCCGCAGCGAGGTCTCGCCCCGGCATGTGCCCGACGAGATCATCGTCGCTCCCGGTATTCCACACACCCGCACCGGCAAGAAACTGGAGGTGCCGATCAAGAAGCTGTTCCAGGGCGCCGACCCGGCCCGCGTCGTGGATCCCAGTGCGGTGGACCGCCCGGATCTGCTCGATTGGTACCGCACGATCCGGCCCGGCGGCCGCCGGGACCCGGGGAGCGGCCGGTTTCCCACTCCGTCCCCCGGGTAAGGCGGGCGCAGGGGGCCTGATCAGGACAGGAGGCAGCCTTGAGCAAGAAATCCTTCCGCACAGGCGACAAAGTCGAATGGAACAGTCACGGCAGCACCGCCGAAGGTGAGGTCGAAGAGGTCATCACCGACGACACCGAGGCGGCCGGCCGCACGGTCCGCGCCTCCGAGGAGGACCCGCAGTATCGGGTGCGCAGCGAGAAGAGCGGCCGCGATGCCGTCCACAAACCCGACGCACTGCGCCCGCGGGGCGACTGATACCCGGAGGTGACGGTCGTGCCGGAGGACAACGAGAGAACTCGCGCGCGGTTCCGCGACACCGTCAATATGACGGCCGCGGAACTACGGCGCTGGCTCGAAACCGACGAGTCCAAAGCGGTCGGGCAGAAGCCGACGGGTGGTGGCGAATCGACCGGCCACTCCAGTGGGCGCCGCATCGTCGAACTACTCGAGAAGAAGACAAAGGACCTCACCGACGACGACTACGCCCATATGCGCAAGGTCGTCGGATATGCCCACCGTCACCTGGAACAACGCCCCACCGGCGATACCGGGCACAGCAGATGGCGGTATTCACTGATGAATTGGGGCCACGACCCGGAGAAGGCCGACGGATAGGGCGGGTCCAAGCCGTCGCGGTGGAGGCGTGGATACGCCCCACCGCGCTGTGCTCATACACCGGCGCCCGGCGGTGGTCAGTTCGCCGCGGCGTCCTGCTTGATCGCCGAGACCTCGAACTCCAGGACAACCTTGTCGGCGACCAGCACACCACCGGTTTCCAGGGCCGCGTTCCAGGTGATGCCGAAATCCTTGCGGTTGATGGTGGCCGAGCCTTCGAAACCGACCCGGACATTGCCGAACGGATCGGTGGCCTGACCTTCGAAAGTGAAGGGGATGGTCACCGATCGGGTGATGCCCTTGATGGTGAGGTCACCGGTGACGTCGAACGCGTCCGGCCCGGTCGGCGTGATCGCCGTGGTCCGGAAGGTGATCTCGGGGTATTCGTCGAGGCCCAGGAAGTCGAGTCCGCGCAGATGCTTGTCGCGGTCGGCATTGCGGGTGTCGATACTGGCCACCTGGATCGTGACCTCACCCGACGAATTGGCCGGATTCTCGCCGTCGAAGTACGCGCTGCCGGTGAACTCGTTGAACGCGCCGCGCACCTTGGTCACCATCGCGTGCCTGGTGACGAATCCGACCCGGGTGTGGGTCGGGTCCAGTACGTAGGTGCCGCTCAGCTCGTTGACGTTCGTCGCGGTCGTCATCCTGTGCCTCCGAGTCGTTGTTGTTGATGTGTCATATAAAGACTGCGCCTTGATTGGTGATATGTCAACTACTGCGTTACGCTGGACTTATGACCGAGACGCGATGGCTCGACGAGCGCGAGCGCCGGGCCTGGCGCGGCTACCTGACAATGCATGCCCGATTGGTCGCCCACCTGCACCGGCAGCTACAGCAGGACTCGGGGCTGTCGCTGGCCGACTTCGACGTCCTCGTCCAGCTGACCGACCGGCCCGAACCACGGATGCGGGTGGGCGAGTTGGGGCAGGCCCTGCAATGGGAGAAGAGCCGGCTGTCCCACCACCTGGGCCGGATGCAGCGGCGCGGGCTGGTCCTGCGCGAGGACTGCCCCGACGATGCCCGCGGCGCCTACATCGTGCTCACCGAGCAGGGTCGCACCGCGATCGAACAGGCCGCGCCGCGACATGTCGACACCGTGCGCGAACTGGTCTTCGACGCACTCAGCGAGGATCAAGTGGACGCCCTGGCCGCCATCGCCGGCCGAATCCTCGACAAACTCGACGACACGGACCAGAACCGATGACCCCCCGTTCGCCGGTAGCCCCCGCGGCGTAGGCAGGACGCCGAACCTCCGGCGCATCATTCGGCGAGCACGGCGCCCGGCAACCGGCGACGGAATTCGGGGAACGGGCGCCCGCGAACATCACCCGGGTGCGGCGCCACGCCGTCTCCGGGTCATCTCAGTTGTGGTGGCGCAGCACCTCGGAGGGGGTCCTGCCGTAACAGCGGTGGTAGGCGGTGGCGAAGCGTCCGGGATGGGCGAAGCCCCACGCACGGGCGACGGTGGCGACGGTCTGTCCGTCGCCGGGGACCGCCGCGAGGAGTTGTTCGTGCGCGCCCGCCAGCCGTAGCCGCCGCAGGTAGCGCAGCGGAGTGGTACCGAGGTGGCGGCGGAAGGCCGATTGCAGGGCGCGCGGGGTGACGAAGGCCGCCGCCGCGACCGCCGCGACGGTGATGTCCTCGCGCACATGCGATTCCAGGTAGGCGATGGCGCGGCGCACCGTGTCGGGATGGGCGTCACGGCGGTCGGCTGCGCCCGGCGCGGTGACCGCCGTGGTGGGCACTGTGGCCAGTACGGTCGCGGCCAGATAGTCGGTGGCGGTGGCGATCAGCAATGGGTTGCCCGCCGTGGCCGGGTCGGCGGCGAGGTGCCTCAGGTGCGCGACCGCCTCGGCGAGCCGGCGGGTGGCGGCCGGAGTGCCCGGCCCGGGCGCAATGATCCGCACCGGCGCCCCGTCCGCGCCGGCGGCCAAGCGGTCCAGCAGCGCGGAATCGAACAGCGTGAGGTCGTAACGGCCGGCGCGGACGGACCCCGAGGCCGCGTTCCCGTTCCCACCGAGCACGCCGATCCGGCCGGGCGTGAGCTCTTCGGTTCCGCCGCGGGGACCGCTGTATTCGATCAGCCCGGCGTGCACGCTCGCCACACACACTGCGCCGGACCGCTCGGTGGCGTAGGACAGGTCGAACCCGAGCGCGACCCGGTCCAGCGTGACGGGGCCGAGAACATCACGGCGCAGGCCCACCGTCGTGTGCCGGGGCGCGGAATGGCCGATCAACACCCCGGGGTACGCGGTGCGCAGATATGCCTCGATCTCACCGAGGTCTTCGCTGTGGAACACCGGATAGCGCACCGCCTCGGATTTCTTTCGGGGCCCTCGCCCGCCGGTGAGCGGACACCGATCGGCGCACCAGCGATACCGGGGAAGGGCGGGGAAAACGAACTCGGGTAATCAGGGGGATCGATCCGGCACAGGTCGTCCGGTCCCCCGCGGAGATCCGTTCGCGCGGGGGACCGGACGACCTGGGGGGCGTCCGCAGCGCGGACTTGCGGCGGCAGGTCCCACCTCCGGCCGGCAGCGGTCAGGCCGCCCGGCGGGATCGGGGCATCGGGACGCCGTCCATGATCTCGGTCCACCAGCTCTGGAGCGGGCTGGGGTCGGGCCATTGCACGTCGACGGTGTGCGGGGCGAGCCGGGCCGGCGCCGACTCGCCGGTGGTGGCCGTCCCGGTGGTCACGGAAGCGGCAGCAGTAGCGGTCATAGCAATGTTCCTGGCTGGTATGCGGGTGCCTTCTCGGTAGCAGGGGATGGAGCCCGGCGCGGTCACCGGCCGGGCCCCACCGTCGCAAGGAGTAGATGCGTTGCGGCGGCCGCGCCCTTTCGCACGCACCGGCACGACCGCCGCGGCCGGGCCGTCAGGCGGTGATGGCCTGACGTTCCCCGTCGTGGCGCGCGACCTCGATCTTGCGTGGTTTGGCCTTCTCCGAGACCGGGATCACCAACCGCAGTACGCCGTCGCGGTAGTCGGCCCGGATGGCCTCGGTATCGAGGTTCTCGCCGAGGAACAGCTGCCGGCTGAAGACGCCGCGGGTACGTTCGGCCGCGATCATCGACCGGTTCGAGTTCAGCTCCGGTCGTGACGCGCGCACCGTCACCACATTGCGTTCGACATCCAGGTCCAGAGAATCCGGGTCGATGCCCGGCAGGTCGAGTTCCACGAAGAACTCGTCACCTTCCCGCCAGGCGTCCATCGGCATCACTGCCGGCCGGGCAGGCGTACCGAACACCTGCTGGGTCAAGCGGTCCAGGTCGCGGAAGGGGTCGGTGCGCATCAGCATGGTCGCCACCTCCAGTTCACTCCAATCATTACCGAAGGAAACTGAGATTATCTGTGTCATCTGACAGAGATAATTTTTAGCACTCTCCACAGGAGAGTGCAAGTGGTGTCGGTAGAAAATATGACGCATAGAACAGTCGAAGCCTGCCGCCGTCCCGCCGGTGCGCGGACGATCGCCGCGCGCGCTCGACGCCTCGGGAGACGACACTGTCGACCACGGCACCGGTGCACTGCGCGGGGACCGGATCGTGCCGTCGCGCGTCGGCTGCACCACCTACGCCCTGGCCATCGGCGGCTCGGTGTTTCCGCTTGACGCGTGCGGGGCGCACAACGCGAAAGCGAGCTCGCCGATTCAGCGAGGAGCTCCCCGATCCGGCGACCACGCGCGAGCGGTCCCGAGCGTCGGGGCGAACGAAGCTAGGGGATGCGATACCCGCGGAATGTCACGGATACGCGGGTCCGGAAACCGAGGCGTTCGTAGAGGTCGATCGCGCCCGTATTCCCCTCGGCCACATGCAGGAAAGGCCGTTCCCCGCGGGCCTCGATACGGGCGGCGAGGGCACGCACCAGGTGGGCCGCATGGCCCTGCCCGCGCGCCTCGGGAGCGGTACAGACGGCGCTGATCTCGGTCCACCCCGGTGGCCGGAGCCGTTCACCGGCCATGGCCACCAGCCGGCCGTGGTGGCGGATACCGAGGTAGGTGCCGAGTTCCCGGGTGCGCGGCCGGAACGGGCCGGGCCGGGTGCGCGCGACGAGGTCGAGCATTTCGGGCACATTGTCCGCACCCAGTTCGACTGCCCCGCCATCGGACGTCGGCGCCGCCGGGTCGGCGCCGGAAAAGATCATCTGCCGGCCCGCGAGGGTGAAGACCTCTTCCCACTCCGCGGGCGGCGGGGCCGCGCAACTGAACATATCGGCGAGTTCACCCGGCCCGAGCAGCCGGGCGAGATCGCTCCAATCCCGTGGATCCGGGTCGCTACCGACCGCGGCGAAGGTCGCGACTTCGGGGAGATAGGTGACGGCTCGGCCGACCCGCCGGGCCAGATGCGCATGGTGCCCGCGCAGCGATTCACCCACCGGATCGTCCAGCACGGCGGTGTCCGGGGCCACCGCGGTACCGCATATCTCGTCGTTCGCCACCTGCCGAGTATGCCGGGGCGCTCATCACGACCGCCGGGTGCCCGGACACGCAGAGAGCCACGAGACCCGGATCGGTGCCCGGATGGGGCTAGCGTGGGTTCGCGTGCCGGCCCGGCACAGCGGAACGCCCTTCGGCAGGAGGTAGCGGTGTCTGTGGTGGTTCGGGGGATCGGATGGATTGCGCTGTACGTGGCGGTGGCGGTGGTGCCGCTGGTATTCGCGGTGATCGGTCCCATCGAGGGCGGCCGGGGATTCTGGGTGGAGTTCTCGGTGGCGCTGGGCTTCGTGGGAATGTCGATGCTCGGCGCACAGTTCGCCTTGGTCGCCCGATTCCGGGCCGTCGCGGCGCCCTTCGGCGAGGACGCGCTGGTGCAATTCCACCGCCAGATCTCCTATGTGGCACTGGCATTCGTTCTCGCCCACCCGATCCTGCTCCAGCTCGGCGGTGTCGACATCGTGGCGCTGCTGAACCTCGTCGAGGCGCCGTGGCGAGCCCGGTGCGCGGTGGCTTCCACCGTGCTGCTGCTGATCGTGGTGGCGACCTCGGTGTGGCGGCGGCGCCTGCGGATCCGCTACGAGGTGTGGCAACTGGCACACGGCGTGCTGTCGGTGGCGGTGGTGGCCCTGGCGCTCGCTCATATGCTGCTGGTGGGCTACTACCTCGACGCCGCCTGGAAGGCGTGGCTGTGGACGGTGATGACCCTGGCGCTGGTCGGGCTGCTGATGTGGGTGCGCGTCGTCGCACCGATCCGGCGACTGCGGCGACCGTGGCGCGTCGAGCAGAACACCGCCGAACGGGGCGATGCGCGGACTCTGACGCTGGCCCCCGTCGACCACGACGGCCTGCGGTTCCGGCCGGGGCAGTTCGGATGGCTGACCGTCGGCCGCTCCCCCTTCGCCGTCTCCGCGCACCCCTTCTCGTTCTCCTCCAGCGCAGCAGATCACAGCCGCGTCCGGATCACCATCAAGGCGCTCGGCGACTTCACCTCCACCATCGGCGACATCGCCGTCGGCACCCGCGCCTTCCTCGACGGGCCGCACGGCGTGTTCACACCGGATCGCCACGAAGGCCCGGGTTTCGTGCTGATCGCGGGCGGCGTCGGCATCACCCCGATGATCTCGATTCTGCGTACCATGACCGACCGCGGCGACCGTCGGCCGTTCCTCCTCGTCTACGCCGTCCGGACCATGGACGAGCAGACCTTCGACGACGAGATCCGCGCCTGCGCCCGGCGCCTGGATCTCACCGTGGTGCCGGTCCCCGAGAACCCGCCACCGGAGTGGCACGGCGAGAGCGGGTTCGTCGACCGCGGCCTGCTCCAGCGTCACCTTCCCGATCGGTACCGGCACCGGCAGTACTTCATTTGCGGACCCGCACCCATGGTCACCGCCACCGAGGACGCTCTGGCCGCCCTGGATGTACCGGCCGATCGCATCCACACCGAACGTTTCACCTTCGTCTGATCCGGAGACCGACTGTGCGACATACCTACACGACCCGTGCCGTATGGGCGATCACCGTCGTCCTGCTCGCCGCCTGCGTCTGGTTCGCGCTCGCGCTCGCCTGAGACCGCTCCGGCCGGCCGAAGCTGTTGTCCAGTCGGGGATGGCGCGATAACCTCAATCGAGTTAGCGGAGGCTAACCTTCGATAGGGCGAGCGGACGAGGTCGGGTATGGATATCAACAGGCGCCGACTGTTCCGGGCGGGTCTCGGTCTGAGTGCGATGGTGGCGATCGCCGCGTGCGGGAATGGTTCTCCGGGTTCGAGTGAAGGCGCCGATGGCCCGCCCAGACGGGGTGGGACTCTGCGTGTCGGCGCGCTCGGCACATCCTCCAAGATCGAGCGCGACCCGCACGCCACCTTGAGCAACGACAGCGATTTCTTGATCATGTCATTGCTCTACGATCCGTTGACCGTGCCCGGCGCCGACCCCAATGTGGCGCCGCGCCTCGCGACGCGATGGGAGTCCGACGCCGCCCAGCGGAACTGGACCTTCACTCTCGCCGAAGGCGCGACTTTCCACGACGGACGGCCGGTCACCTCGGCGGACGCGGTGTGGTCGCTGCGCCGGCTGCGTGAGATCGCCGGGGAGACGAAGGTGCCGGTGTCCGCGGCGTCCGATATCCGGCCCGCAGGTCCGAATTCCGTGGTGCTGACCTGCGCCGCGCCGAACAGTCAACTGCCGCTGCTGCTGCGGATGATGACCTTCGTGGTGCCCGAGGGCACCACCGATTTCACCAGGGGGGTGGGCAGCGGGCCGTTCCGGCTCGACTCCTTCGATCACGGCAATGCGCGGCTGGTGCGTAACGAGACATGGCACGGCGGCCCGCCGCTGCTCGACGCCATCGAGGTCACCCTGTTCGAGAGTCCGGAGTCGATGTCGAACGCGATCATGGCCGGTCAGATCGATCTGGCCTCCAGCGTCGGCGCGGTGGCCGGGCGCACGGCGGAACGCCGAGGTGATCTGAAGGTGGTCCGGCGGCCCGACGATGTGGCGGTGGCGATCGCGATGCGTACTTCCGATGGGCCGTTCGCCGATCCGCGGGTACGCGAAGCGCTGCGTCTCATCGTCGATCGCGACGCGATGGTGGCCCAGGTCCTGTCGGGTTACGGCACGGTCGCCAACGATGTTCTCGGTACCGCGGATCCGAGCTTCGATACCACCCTTCCGCAGCGGACCCGCGATCTCGACCGGGCGAAGACGCTGTTGACGGAGGCGAAGTTCGACACCTCGAAGACCTACGAACTGGTGACCAAACAGGAGGCCGCCGGCGAAGTCGAGTCCGCCCGGGTCTTCGCCGCCCAGGCCGGAGACGCCGGCCTGAAGATCGAGGTCGTGGTGCAGGAGGCCAACGACTTCTACGACCGGACCTGGCTGCGGGCGCCGCTCTACACGGTCAACTGGGGCACCAATGATTCGGTAATGTTCTTCGCCAGCAAGGTCATGACGTCACAAACTGCTTGGAACGAAACCCATTTCGAGGACCCCGCCTTCGACAAGGCCTACGCCCGGGCCCTGGCCGCCCCCGGCGGTACCGAGTTCCGCGAAGCGAGCCGGGAGATCCAGCAGATCCAGTACGACCGCGGCGGATACATCGTGTGGGGTATGGCCGACGGTATCGATATCGCCGCCGACTCGGTGCAGGGACTGCCCGACCTCGGCGGATACGGCCGGGTGCAGCTCGAACGCGCGTGGTTGTCGAGTTGAGGAAGGTCGCCGGCCCGGTGGCGCGCCGGGTCGCTCTGCTGGTCGTCCTGCTGGCCCTGGTCTTCGTGGTGGTCGATCTGCTGCCCGGCAATGCCGCGCGCGCCGTTCTCGGACGGGACGCGGATGCGGACCGAATCGCCGCCAAAGAACACGAGCTGGGGCTCGACCGTCCGCTGCCGGAGCGGTTCTGGTCCTGGTTCACCGGTGCGGTGACGGGCGATTTCGGTACCACCGCTCACGGACAGTCGGTGAACGAGCTACTCGCCGAGAACTTTCCGCAGACGCTGCTCCTGGCCTCGATCGCCATGCTGGTCACCGTGATGGTCGCGCTGCTGTGCGGAATGTGGTGGGCGGCGCGACCTTCCGGTCTCGCGGCCCGCGTCCTGTCACCGGGAACGGCCTTCGTCACCGCGATCCCGGAATTCGTCGTGGCGACCGTTCTGGTGCTGGTGTTCTCACTGTGGCTCGGTGTCCTGCCCTCGGTGACCTTCACCGATCGGTCGGGATATCCGGCGAGCGCGGAAATGCTGGTGCTGCCGGTCGCCGCGCTGGCGATACCGCAGGCGGCCTGGAACGCGCGCGTCGTGCGGGGCGCGGTCCTCGACGCCGCGACGGCACCCCATGTCGAAAACGCACTGTTGAACGGATTGCCGGAGCGGACGGTCCTGCTCCGGCATGTGCTTCCGTTCGCGCTCCCGGCCATCGCGGCGTCCTTCGCCACCTCTGTGGGCACCCTGTTCGGCGGCGCCCTCGTCGTGGAGACGATATTCAACTACCCGGGTGTGGGGGCGCTGATCGCCGGTTCTGTCGCCGACCGCGATACCGCCCTGGTCGCCGCGATCGTGGCGCTGACCGGCGCCACGATCATGGGCGTCCTGCTCGCGGCCGACGGCGTCCGCCTGTGGGCGAACCGGGGCCGGCGATGACGCCCGTACTCACTCGCCGCCGCGTCCTGATCGCTGTATCCCCCGCGGTCCTGATCGCCGTGGTCGCGGTGGCCGGTCCCTTCCTCGCTCCGCATCCGGTCGACCATCCCGTGGGCATCGCGTTCGAAAAGCCCGGCGGCGGTGCCTGGCTGGGCGGCGACCGCCTCGGCCGGGATGTCACCAGCCAGCTGCTGCACGGCGGCTGGGGGTTGCTGGTGCTCGCCGCGATCATCGCCGGGCTGGTCACCACCTGCGCGGCCGTCCTGGGCTCGACGGCCGCGCTCCACCCGCGGGCCGGCGCGTGGATCGAACGCGCCGCGGACCTGTGCATGCTGCTGCCGCCGGTGCTGGCGATTCTGCTGTTCATGCTGTCCTGGCCCGAATCCGGTACCGCGGGCCTCATCACCGTCGCGGTGGTGGCGGGAACCCCGTATTCGGCGCGCGTGTTCGCCGCGGCCGCGAGTGGTGTCGCCCGTGCCGGTTTCGTCGAGGCCGCCCGGGCACGCGGAGAACGACTGGGCTACCTGGTGTTGCGCGAACTGCTACCGAATCTGCGTCACACACTGCTCACTCAGCTCGGTTTACGGTTCGTGGAGGCCATCTACATCGTGAGCACGGTGTCGTTTCTGCAGCTGCCCACCTCGCTGGGCGCCGCCAACTGGGCGGTGATGGTCCGGGAGAATGCGCCGGGGATCCTGCTCAATCCGGCAGCGGTGCTGGCTCCGAGTCTGGCCATCGGCCTGCTGGCGGTGAGCGTCAACACCGCCGTGGCCGCCTTCGCCGAGGAGCGGCCGTCATGAACGGCGGCGTAGTCGTCGACGAACTGGCGATCCACGCACTGTCCGGCGCCGAACTACTGGCACCGGTAACGCTGCGGGTACCGCCGGGCACGGTGGCCGCGCTGACCGGCCCCTCCGGTACCGGCAAGACCACGCTCATGCGGGCTCTGCTCGGGCATCTGGCCCACGGCGCCACCCGCACGGGGGGTACCGTGCACGTCGCGGGTCAGGATGTCTTCGCCCTGGGTCCCGCCGAGCGGCAGTACTTCCGGCGCCGCAATATCGCGTTCGTCGATCAGGACCCCGGCGCCGCGCTCAATCCCGCCATGCGCGTGCGCACCCTGCTCGAAGAAGCCGCGGCCCGGCCGAGCGACAGCACAATCCGGGCCGCCCTCGCCCGGGTGGACCTGCCCGAATCATTCCTGCACCGGCGACCGGGCGAACTGTCGGGCGGCGAACAGCGGCGCGTGGCACTCGCGATCGCACTCGTACGCGAGGTGGGTGTCCTGGTCGCCGACGAACCCCTCGCCGGGCTCCACGGAGACCTGCGCAATGCGATCGCCGAGCTGCTGCGCTCGCTGGCCACCGACGACAAGATCGCGCTGGTGGTGTCCGGGCACAACACCGAGATCCTGCACCGGCTCGCCGACGAGGTCGTCGAACTGGGCGAACCACGCACCACCCTGGCCCGGATCGCCACCCGCGCCGCGGACCCGCCGGCCATCGGGCCGCCCGCGCTGGAAGCCACCGCGATCTGCGCGACCGCCGGGCGCACCCACCTGCTCCGTGCCGTGGATCTCACGATCCCGGCCGGCGGATCGGTGGCGCTGACCGGCCCGTCCGGGGCCGGGAAGACCACCCTGGCGCGGGTGCTGACCGGAATACATACCGAGGCCGCCGGCACCCTCGTGGTCGACGGCCGGGCTCTGTCCGTCGGCCGGGCCCGCCGACACCGCCGCGACCGGCGCCGCGTTCAGTTGATCCCGCAGAACCCACTGTCCACGCTGAACCCGAAACACACCGTGTTGCAGGCGCTGTCGCGACCACTACGCCTGAACGGGATCACCGGCCGGGCCGAGATCGCCGAGCGCGCGGCCGGTCTGCTGCGCAGCGTCGACCTCGAACCCGATCTGCTGCACCGCTACCCCGGCGCGCTGTCCGGCGGTCAGCGCCAGCGCGTCGCCATCGCGCGCGCACTCGGCGCCGAACCCGACATCCTCATCTGCGACGAGATCACCTCCGCACTCGACGACGGGACCGCCCGCTCGATCATGGAGCTGATCGAGCGCACCCGGCACGCCCGCGGTATCGGCACCCTCGTCATCAGCCACGATATGGCCGTGGTCGCCGCCTACTGCCCGCAGATCGTGGTACTCGGCAATGGCGCCGTCGTCGAGCAGGGCCGCACCGCCGACGTGCTGTCCGCCCCGCGCGCACCGGAGACCATGGCCCTGCTCGCCTGAAACCACCCGGCGCCGGGTACGGCCGCGAGCCTTCGGCCCCGGAGCGCGAGACCGTGGCGGCTGCGCGTCGCCCGGGGATCCGAACCCGGTCGGCGCCGGGTACGGACGATCCGAACCCGATGGACGCCGCCTCCGAACGGAGCCGTAGCCGGCCCGTACAGTCGGTCAGAACGGGTACCGCTGGATCTCGGATTGCACAGTGATCCACTGGGTTTCGGTGAAGGTATCGAGGTTGGCGGTCGGCCCGCCGAACCGGCCGCCGACTCCGGAGGCCTTCAGGCCACCGAACGGGATCGGCGCCTCGTCGTCCACGGTCTGATCGTTGATGTGTACGGCGCCCGAGACGATCCGGTCGGCGAGTTCATAGGCCCTGAAGGCGTCGCCGGTGAGGATGCCCACGGACAGGCCGTATTCGGAGGCGTTGATGATATCCACGGCTTCCTCGACCGTGTCGTAGACCAGCACCGGCGCCACCGGGCCGAAGATCTCCTCGGTCCAGGCGGGGTTGCCGGGGGTGAGGCCGGTGAGCACGGTCGGCCGGTAGAACAGATCCGTGAACTGCCCGCCCGCGGCCACCGTGGCCCCGGCCTCGACCGCGGCGGTGACCAGTCCGTGGACCCGGTCGCGCTGGCCGGCATCGATGATCGGGCCCAGCGCATTGCCCGGGTCGGTGGGATCGCCCACCGGAATGTGCTGCGCTTTGTCCGCCAGGGCGGCCACGTACTCCTCGGCGATGGACCGGTGTACGAGGTGCCGGCCGGTGGTCATGCAGATCTGCCCTTGGTGCAGGAACGATCCCCAGGCACCCGCCGACGCGGCCGCCTGCACATCCGCATCGGGCAGCACCAGCAGCGCATTGTTGCCGCCCAGCTCGAGGTGGAGTTTCTTGAGCAGCGGCCCGGCCGCCGCGGCGATCCGGCGCCCGGCCACCGTGGATCCGGTGAACGACAGGCAGGGGATCCGCGGGTGCTCGACCATGGCCGCACCCAGTTCACCACCACCGGGCAGCACGTGCAGCACCCCGGCGGGCAACCCCGCGTCCCGCAGCAGTTCGGCCAGGGCCAGCCCACCCGATATCGAGGTACGCGGATCCGGTTTGAGGATCACCGCGTTGCCCAGGGCCAGCGCCGGTGCGACCGACCGCATCGACAGGATGGCGGGGAAGTTGAACGGCGAGATCACGCCGACGATCCCCACCGGAATGCGGCGGGCCACCGACAGGCGCGGTTTACCGGAACGCAGCATCTCCCCGTACGGGTGCGCGGCCAGGGCCGCGGACTCCTGCAGTTCGCTTTTCACCAGGCCGACCTCGAAGGCCGCCTTGCCCTGCCCCGAACCGGCCTCGGCGACCAGCCAGGAACCGAGCCGGTCCGGGTTCTCGCCGAGCAATTGCGCCGCGCGCAGCAGCACCGCCACCCGCTCGTCGTAGGTGCGGGCGGCCCAGGCCTGTTGCGCCGCCGTCGCCGAGCGCACCGCCGTCTCCAGTTCGGCGGCCCCCGCCGCACCCACCGTGTCGAGCACCGCGCCGGTGGCGGGCGAGATCACGGTGATGGTGCGGGAGACGGAGCGGAAGGTGCCGTCGAACAGTGCGTCGTGCCAGGCGGTGGTGGCCGGATCGGTGGTGGTCATGGGTAGCTCCTGGAGTGCGGTGTGGTGCGTAGGAGATGGTGGCCGCGCGGACGAGTATCCCGCCGCCCACACCGGCTGTGGGCGTTTACGCCGACTTCGCGCGGCCGCGGTGGCCGACCGGCGGCCCTGCTGTGGCGGTCAGGCCGCCTGCTGCCATCCGGTATAGGCCTCCGCCAGGTATGCGGCGCCGTGCCGAGAACCGGTGACCGATGCCAATTCGCCGCGTTGCCGGGCGATATCGAACGGTGACGCTCCCTCGACCGAGTGCAGCATGGTGGTCATCCAGTAGGAGAAGTGCTGGGCCTTCCACACCCGGTCGAGAGCCCGGTCGGTGTAGCGGTCGAGGGCCTCCTCCCCCGCACCGGCGAGGAAATCGGTGATCGCCTCGTGCAGTACGCGGACATCGGCGAGGGCCAGATTGAGCCCTTTGGCGCCGGTCGGCGGTACGGTATGCGCGGCGTCGCCGGCGAGCAGCAACCGGCCGTAGCGCATCGGCGCGGTGACGAAGGAGCGGAACGGCAGCACCATCTTCGCGCTGATCGGCCCCTCCTGGATCGCGAAACCGTTCCCGTTGACCCGGCGACGCATCTCCGCCCAGATCCGGTCGTCGTCCCAGTCCTCGGGCCGTTCGCCGGGCGCGCACTGGAAATACATCCGCTGCATGGTGGGCGTGCGCTGGCTCACCAGCGCGAAGCCGTGTTCGGACTGGGCATAGATCAGTTCCGGATGCGAGGGCGGCGCCTCGGCGAGGAAGCCGAACCAGGCGAACGGGTATTCGCGGAACCATTCACCGCGGGTCCCGGCCGGGAAGGCTTTGCGGCAGATGGATCGGGAGCCGTCGGAACCGACCACCAGGTCCGCGTCGATCCGACCGGGGCGGCCGTCGGAATCGAGGAAGGTCACCACGGGCCGTACGCCGGAGGTGTCGACCGCGGTCTCGGCGACGCCGTAGCGCACATCGCCCCCGTCGGCCTCGCGCCGGGCCGCCAGGTCGACGAAGACATCGTTCTGCGGATACAGCCAGACCGATTCGCCGACCAGTTCCTGGAAGTCGATGCGGTGGTTCTCACCGCCGAACCGGAACACCACGCCGTCGTGCCGGTCACCCTCGGTGATCACCCGGTCGGACACCCCGGTGTCGACCAGGGTGCGCACCGATCCCGCTTCGAGGATGCCGGCGCGGATGGTGGTGGCAATATCCTGCCGGCTGCGAATATCGAGGACCACCGAGTCGATTCCGGATCGGTGCAGCAGATGGGAGAGCAGCAGTCCGGCCGGGCCCGCCCCGACGATCGCTACCCGGGTCCGAGTGGTGGTCACAGTGCGTACTCCTTCGTATCGCCGGATGCGGTGGTGGGTGCCGGGGCCGGGGTTTCCGTTTGCCGCGCGGCCAGGCGCGGAACCGTCGCCAGCGCGAGCAACCCGATCGCGGCGACCACCGCGAAGAAGTAGAAGCCCCACGGATGGGCGGAACCGGCCACGATGAGCGCGCCGGTGATACTCGGCCCGAAGATGGCGCCGAGGCGGCCCACCGCGGAGGCGAGACCGAGCGCGGTGGCGCGGACCTCGGCCGGATAGGCCTGGGTGACGTAGGCGTAGACGAGCACCTGGGCAGAGAAGACGAAGATACCGGTTACCAGCACCAGGGCATTGAGCAGGACCGTGTTCGGCACCTTGATGCTCAGCAGGGCGAGCAGTACCGCGGCCGCGCCGAACCAGACCAGAATGGTCGGCTTGGTGCCGCGCCGGTCGGCCAGGGTCCCCGCCACGATCAGGCCGATGATGGCGCCGATGTTCAGCACCAGCAGCAGGGTCAGCGAGGTGGACATGTTGTATCCGGCGTCGCGCATCAGTTTCGGCAGCCAGGTGTTGAGTCCGTAGACCAGCAGCAGTCCCATGAACGAGCCGACCCACACGCCGAGAGTGGTGCGTAGGTACTTCGGCTGCAGGACCACGGTGGGGCCGACGCGTTCGGTCTTGCTCTGGACCGCCAGATAGGCATCGGATTCGGGCAGCTTCCACCACATGAGCGGCAGCAGCAGGAAACCGGCGATACCGCCCACATAGAAGAGGATCTCCCAGTTCGGCACGAGCCACAGCGCGAACAGCGAGGCCAGGACCGCGCCGAAGTGGTAGCCGGTCATGGTGAAGGTGCTGGCGAAGGCGCGGCGCGAGGCGGGCATGTGTTCGGCCATGAAGGTGAGCGCGGTCGGCATACAGGCGCCGAGTCCGAGGCCCGCGAGCAACCGGAAGGCAGCGAACACCGCGACCGATCCGGCCCACGGGACCGCCACGGTGAACACCGAGAACAGGGTGATCGACGCGAGCAGGACCGAGCGGCGGCCGTAGCGGTCGGCGAGCGGACCGACTCCGGCGGCGCCGATGGCGACGCCGACCAGGGAGATGGTCGCGGCGAAGGTCGCGCCCGAGGCGGTGAACCCGGCGTGGTTCTCGTCGATCAGTGTCGGAATGACCGCGCCGAGGACGACGAGGTCGTATCCGTCGAGAAGCACGGTGAGCCAGCACAGCGCGGCCGGCCACGACAGCAGTTTGTTCATGATGGGGGTTCTCTTCTGATCTTCGGGTCGGACGACGCGACCCGGTCTGTGACGGCACTCACGCTAAGCTCCGCTTCATCAGAAATCCAATAGATGATTTTCTGAAGTGGAATAGAGGAGATCTATGACATCCGATGTGGACCTCAACCTGGTCCGGACATTCGTCCTGCTCTACGAGACGCGCAGCGTCACGGCCGCGGCCGATCTGCTGGGCGTCACACAGCCGACCGTGAGCTACGGACTGGGCAAATTGCGTAGGCGGCTCGACGACGAGCTGTTCGTCCGCGGGCCCGGCGGCCTCGTGCCGACCTCGGAATCCGAACGGCTGTACCCGCCGCTGCGTGCCGCACTCGCGGAGGTCACCGAAACGCTGGGCGCGACCACGGACTTCGATCCGGGGCGGCCCACCCGCTTCACCCTCGGGCTCTCGGATCTGGGTGAGGTGACGGTGCTCCCACTGGTCCTGGCCGAACTGGCGGCCCAGGCGCCACGGGCGGGCCTGCGGATCCAGGCGTTCGACCTGGACACCGCGACCGATCGGCTCGCCCGTGGCGAGATGGACGCCATCGTGGCCAGCCCGGTCCTCGATTCGCCCCGGCTGCGGCGTACGCCGCTGTTCACCGAGGGATACGCGGGCATGGTCGCCGCCGACCATCCGCGGCTGCGCACCGGCACACCGGCCCACGAAGAACTCGAGCGCGAACGGCATGTGGTGGTGGACGGCGGCAGCGGTCATCTGGGGCCGCGCCGGGCGCTGGTCGAACAGAGGCTGGAAAGCCGCATCGCGGTCCGGGTCACCCGGTTCGCGACACTTCCGTACGTGGTGCAGGACAGCGAGCTCGTCGCCATCGTCCCGGAACGAGTCGCGCGCGCACTGGCCCGGACCCATGCCGTGCGGATCTTCGCGCTGCCCTGGTCCATCGAACCGGTCGAGGTGGCCGCCTACACCCGGCACGCGCCCGGGCGGAGCGCCGCGCAGCGTTTCTTCCTGGAGGTGATCCGGACGGCCATGGACAAACTGCCGGCCCTGTGAACAGGCCGAAAGCACGACATCGCCTTCAGCCGACCCGCTCGGCCAGTGCGTCGTCGATCTCGACGGCCGCGCCCGTGGCCGCCCGGACCTCGGCGACGGTCACACCGGGAGCGGTTTCCACCAGCACCAACCCGTGCTCGGTCACATCGAGCACGGCCATATCGGTGATGATCCGGTCCACACAGCCCAGACCGGTCAGCGGCAGGGTGCACTCGTCCAGGATCTTGGGCTCCCCGGACCGGGAGACATGGTCCATCATCACGATCACCCGCCGGGCGCCGTGCACCAGATCCATGGCGCCGCCCATTCCCTTGACCATCTTGCCCGGAATCATCCAGTTGGCCAGATCGCCGCGAGCACTGACCTGCATGGCGCCCAGTACCGCCACGTCGACCTGACCGCCCCGGATCATGCCGAAGGACTGCGCGGAATCGAAGAACGAGGCGCCGGGCCGCACGGTGATGGTTTCCTTGCCGGCATTGATCAGCTCGGGATCCAGTTCGTCCTCGGTGGGATAGGGGCCCACTCCGAGAACACCGTTCTCCGAATGCAGCACGACGGTGATGTCATCGGGCAGATAGTTGGGCACCAGCGTCGGCATGCCGATGCCGAGATTGACGTACTGGCCGTCTTCTAGTTCGGCGGCGACCCGGGCCGCCATCTGTTCGCGGGTCAGCGTCATGCGCGCACCGTCCTGTTCTCGATACCTACTTCGACCTTGCCCACGGCTACGACCCGCTGGACCTGGATCCCCGGGGTGTGCACCCGGTCGGGGTCCAGTTCGCCGGGTTCCACCAGGTGCTCCACCTGGGCGATGGTGATACGGCCCGCGGCAGCCGCGGGCGGGTTGAAATTGCGAGCGCTGGCGCGATAGACGAGGTTGCCGTGCCGGTCGCCCTTCCAGGCGTGGACCAGCGCGTAGTCGGTGACAATCCCGCGCTCGAGGACATAGGTGACCCCGTCGAATACCCGGGTCTCCTTCGGCGGTGAGGCCACCGCGATCCCACCCGCGCCGTCGTAGCGCAGCGGCAGCCCGCCCTCGGCGACCTGGGTTCCGACACCGGCCGGGGTGAAGAAAGCCGGAATACCGGCACCTCCGGCCCGCATCCGCTCGGCGAGGGTGCCCTGCGGGGTGAGCTCGACCTCGAGTTCGCCGGCCAGGTACTGGCGGGCGAATTCCTCGTTGGCGCCGACATAGGAGCTGATGGTGCGGCGGATCCGGTGGGCCGCGAGCAGTACACCGAGACCGAAGCCGTTGGTGCCGCAGTTGTTGCTGACGACCTCCAGATCGGTGGCGCCCTGGTCGAGCAGCGCGTTGATCAGTATTTCCGGGATCCCGACCAGCCCGAATCCGCCGACGGCCAGGGAAGAGCCGTCGGGGATATCGGCGACCGCTTCGGCGGCTGTGGCAATGACTTTGTCCATCACGCGTTCCACAGTAACCAGAATTGTGCGGAATGTGAACTCATGTGCGTATAGTGAACTCTGCGCACGGTCATTGATCCGGTCCGAGCCGGGTCCTATGCTGTTCGCATCCCGTAGCAATGTCCACATCCCGAACGCGAGGTCGCGCATGCGCCAACTGCCCCCGCGGTACCGCGGTATCGACAAGGACGAGGAAGCCCCGCTCGACTTCGCCGATTACCGCACCACCGCCCTCCGCCACCCGAAGCAGCCGCTGATCCTGCTCCCCCAGCGACTCGGCGAACTCACCGGCCCGGCGCTCGGCGAGGGCCGTGTCACCGAGGCGGACGCCGACTTGACCCTGGCCCGCGGCGGCGAGGCGGTCGGGCAGCGCATCGTGGTCCACGGACGGGTACTCGACAGCGATCGCAAGCCGGTACCGAACACACTGGTCGAGGTCTGGCAGGCCAATGCCGCCGGGCGCTACCGGCACCAGGGCGACCAGTGGCCGGCCCCGCTGGACCCGCATTTCGACGGCGTCGGCCGGGTACTCACAGACAGCGACGGACACTACTCGTTCACCACCATCAAGCCGGGCGCCTACCCGTGGCGCAACCACCACAATGCGTGGCGCCCCGCCCATATCCATTTCTCGCTGTTCGGGCGCGCCTTCACCCAGCGCCTGGTGACCCAGATGTATTTTCCGGACGACCCGATGTTCTTCCAGGACCCGATCTACAACTCGGTTCCCGACGGCGCCCGCCAGCGCATGGTGAGCGTATTCGACTACGAGGCCACCACCGACAACTGGGCGCTGGGCTTCCGGTTCGACATCGTGCTGCGCGGCCGCGACGCGACCCCGTTCGAGGAGGACGACGACCACGATGACTGACACCGACTTCGCCCCCTGCTATCGGCAGACCCCCGGTGATTTCACCACGGCGGATTTCGGCCCCACGCCGTCGCAGACCGTCGGGCCGTTCCTCCATATCGGCCTACCCTGGCCGGACGGCCCCGATGTGGTCACTCCCGGCACGGACGGCGCCATCACCGTCACAGTGACGGTTAGTGATGGTGCCCGGACACCGATCACGGACGCGCTCGTAGAGATCTGGCAGGCCAACCGCGAGGGCGTATTCGAGCATCCGGACGACCCGCGCCCGCAAACCGACCCCGCCTTCCGCGGTTTCGGCCGGTGCCCCGCGGACGCGACCGGCACCGCCCGGTTCACCACGGTCAAGCCCGGCGCGCTCACCCTCGGCGACGAGGCCACCGAAGCACCGCACCTCAATGTGTCGATCTTCGCGCGCGGCATGCTCAACCGGCTCGTCACCCGGCTCTACTTCCCCGATGAGCAGTCCGCCAATGCCGCCGACCCGGTCCTGAGCGCGCTGCCGGAGGCCCGGCGGCACCGGTTGATCGCCACCGCCACGGCCGAGGGCTACCACCTCGACATCGTGGTCCAGGACGCCGATCCGGACGGCGCCGAAATGCCGTTCTTCCACTTCTAGGAGACCAGAGTGCCGCGTGGAGAGCTGTTCGATCCGCTTTTCGGGGCGGCCGAGCTCGGCGCCGCTCTGTCCGATCGTGCCTGGATCACCGCATTGATCCAGGTGGAGTGCGCGCTGGCCCGCGCCCAGGCGGCCACCGGGATGCTCGACGAGAGATACGCGGACGCCATCGACGCGGCCGGTCCGGAGCTGGCCGCGCGACTGGATCCCGAGCAGCTCGGCCACGCCGCGGTGTCAGGCGGGAACCCGGTCATCCCGCTCGTGGGTGAACTGCGGCGGGCCTGCGCCGCGGCCGATGTTCCTCCGGCGGCCGTGCACAAGGGCGCCACCAGCCAGGACATTCTCGACAACGCCCTGGCGCTGCTGGCCCAGCGGGCCGGCACGCTGGTCGTCGACGAGCTGCGCGCCGCGGCGGGCTCCGCCGCGCGCCTGGCCCGCGTTCACCGCGACACCCCGATGGCCGCCCGCACTCTCGGCCAGCAAGCCTTACCCACCACCTTCGGCGCGCTGGCGGCCGGCTGGTGCGTCGCCCTCGACCGGGCGGCGGGTTCGGTGACCGCCGCACTCGCCGATTTCCCGGTCCAGTTCGGTGGTGCCGCGGGGACCCTCGCGGCGCTGTACCCGCACGGCCCGGCGGTCGCCGACGCGCTGGCGGCGGAGCTGGGGCTCGCGCCGCAGCGCGTACCGTGGCACACCGACCGCACACCCGTCGCCGAACTCGCCACGGCTCTGGGTGTGGCCGCCGGTGCGGTGAGCAAGATCGCCACCGATATCGTGGCGCTGTCGGCGACCGAACTCGGCGAGGTCGGCGAGGATTCCCCCGGCGGCTCGTCGGCGATGCCCCATAAACGGAATTCGGTGGCCGCGATCACCGCGCGCGCCGCGGCCCGGCGAGTTCCCGGCCTGGTCGCGACCGCGCTCGGCGCGATGGACCACGAAATGCAGCGCGCCGCCGGAGCCTGGCACGCCGAATGGGAGACGGTCACCGAGTTGCTCCGCCTCGGCGGTGGCGCCGCCCACCGGCTGGCCCAGAGCCTGGCCGGCCTGCGGGTCGATCCGGCGGCGATGTCGCGCAATCTCGCGGTCACCGGCGGCTTGCTGCTGGCCGAACGGGTGACCGCGGCCCTGTCCGAGCACACCGAGCGGGCGCGCGAGATCGTGACCGCCGCGGCCACCGCCGACCCCCCGGCGTTGGACAGCGACCCGGAAATCATCGAATACCTGGGCGCGGACCGGGTCCGGGAACTGCTGGACCCGGCCGGATACCTGGGTCACGCAGCCGATTTCGTCACGCGGGTACTCACCGAACGCGGTGACGAAGCCGCCGATCCGGCGACCCGCGAAGCCGCCGGGCCACGGTGACCCGGAGATATGACGAAGAACCAATCGAACGGAACAGGTGATATGGCGTCGACCGCAACGGATCCGACCACGAGCGTCGAACTCTCCTACCGGGCTTTCGGCCCCGCCGGTGACGCACCGACCGTCGTACTTCTCGGCTCGCTCGGTTCGGACCGGTCGATGTGGGACCCGCAGGTCGCGGCGCTCACCGCCGACCACGAAGTACTCGCCGTCGAACTGCGCGGGCACGGCGAATCCCCGGTTCCGGCAGGCGATTACACCGTGGCCGAGCTCGCCGGCGACGTACTCGCGCTGCTGGACCGGCTGGGCCGCGACGCGGTGCACCTGGTCGGGCTTTCGCTCGGCGGTGCCGTCGCCCAGCGAATCGCCGCCCACCATCACACCCGGGTCCGCACCCTGACCCTGCTCTGCACCGCCGCGAAATTCGGCACCCCGCAGGCCTGGCTCGACCGGGCCGCCGCGGTCCGCGCCGAGGGCACCGGATCGCTCGCCGACGCGGTGGTGAGCCGCTGGTTCACCGACGGCCTCGCCGCCCGTGACCCCGAACTCATCGCCCGCAGCCGGGCCATGGTCACCGCCACGCCGGACGAGGGCTATGCCGCCTGCTGCGTCGCCCTCGCGCACTGGGACGGGCGCCCCGACCTGGCCCGGATCACCGCCCCCACGCTGGTGATCGCCGGCGCCCAGGATCCGGCCACCACACCCGACGATATGCGCCGTCTCGCCGACGGGATCGCGAATTCCGTACTGCACGTGCTCGAACCCGCCGCCCACCTGGCCAATGTCGAACAGGCCGGCCGGATCTCGGCGCTGATCACCGCGCATATCGCCGGTGGGCGCGAACGCACGGCGGCATTCGAGCAGGGCATGCGGGTGCGGCGCGCGGTACTCGGGGACGTCCATGTCGACCGCGCCGTGGCCGGCACCACCGAATTCACCGAGCCGTTCCAGGATTTCATCACCCGTACCGCCTGGGGCGATGTGTGGAGCCGGCCCGGCCTGGACCAGCACACCCGGCGCCTGCTCACTCTCGCCGTACTCACCGCCGTGGGCAATACCCACGAGCTCGATATGCACATCCGCGCGGCACTGCGAGCCGGTGTCGAGCCTTCCGAACTCGCCGAGGTGTTCCTGCACACCGCGGTCTACGCGGGTGTGCCGAACAGTAACCTCGCCTTCGGACTCGGCAAGGCGGCGCTGGCCGACGGCGTCGGGTCCCGCCCGGCCGACGACACCGCGGCCGGACCCGCCGACGAGGAAACACATCGACCATGACCGAACCCTCCCCGGACTACGTGCAATCGCTGGGCCGCGGCCTCGCCGTGATCCGTTCCTTCGACGCCGGCCATCCCCGGCGCACCCTCAGCGAAGTCGCCAAGGCCACCGAGCTGACCCGGGCGACCGCGCGCCGCTTCCTGCTCACCCTGGTGGAACTGGGGTACGTGCGCACCGACGGCTCGCTGTTCTGGCTCACCCCGCGGGTGCTGGAACTCGGCTACAGCTATCTGTCGAGCCTGAGCCTGCCCGAGGTCGCCGGGCCCCATCTGGAGCACCTGGCCAACCAGGTACACGAATCGACCTCGGTGTCCATCCTCGACGGCGAGGACATCGTCTACGTGGCCCGGGTACCGGTCAGCCGCATCATGACCGTCTCGATCACCATCGGGACCCGGTTCCCCGCCTACAGCACCTCGATGGGCCGGGTACTGCTGGCCGGCCTCACCGAGGCGGCGTTCGAGGAATACCTCGCGAAAGTCACCCTCACCCCACTCACCGACCGCACCGTCCTCACCGGCGACGAACTGCGCGAACAGGTACGCCGCACCCGGGAAGCCGGCTACTGCCTGGTCGATCAGGAACTCGAGCAGGGATTGCGCTCGATGGCCGCTCCCATTCGCGACCACACCGGCACGGTATGCGCCGCGGTGAACATCTCCACCCATGCCGCCCGATACACCGCCGAGAGCGTGCGGGCCGACCTGTTGCCTCCGCTGCTGGCCACGGCTGCGGCCATCAGCAGCGATCTCGCGCAGGTACAGAACCGCGCCTGAACAACGACGAAGGAATGCCATGATCGACGCCGTCATCTGCGAACCCCTGCGCACCCCGGTGGGCCGGTTCGGCGGGGTGTTCAAAGATGTCGCCCCGGAAACCCTGGCCGCCGGCCTGATCACCGAACTCCTCGACCGCACCGGCCTGTCCGCGGACCAGATCGACGACGTCGTCCTCGGCCAGGCCTCCCCCAACGGCGAAGCACCGGCCATCGGCCGGGTCGCGGCGCTGGACGCCGGACTCGGAGTCGAGGTGCCCGGCCTCCAGGTGGACCGGCGCTGCGGCTCGGGACTGCAGGCCGTATTGCAGGCGTGTATGCAGGTCGCCACCGGCGGTAGCGATCTGGTGCTGGCCGGCGGCACGGAGTCGATGAGCCGGGCGGAGTTCTACGCCACCGATATGCGCTGGGGTGTCAGGGGCGACGGTATCGCCTTGAACGACCGGCTGGCCCGGGCCCGGGTCAGCGCGGGGGGCAGCAACTTCCCGGTGCCGGGCGGCATGATCGAAACCGCGGAGAACCTGCGCGCCGAATACTCCATCGGGCGGGCGGAGCAGGACGCGCTGGCGGTGCAGTCACATCAGCGGGCCGTCGCCGCCCAGCGGGCGGGCCGGTTCGCCGACGAGATCGTCGGGGTCGCGGTGCCGCAGCGGAAAACGGACCCGATCCTGGTCGATACCGACGAACACCCCCGGGCCGACACCACCGTAGAAGCCCTGGCAAGACTGCGCCCGATCCGCGGCGGTGTCGATCCGGAGGCCACGGTGACCGCCGGAAACGCCAGCGGTCAGAACGACGGCGCCGCGCTCTGTATCGTCACCACCGCCGCCCGCGCCCGCGCCCTGGGCCTGCGGCCACTGGCCCGCCTCGCCTCCTGGGCCGTCGCCGGGGTACCGCCGCGCACCATGGGTATCGGCCCGGTCCCCGCGACCGAAAAGGCTTTGGCGCGACTGGGTCTCACGCTCGACGATATGTCGGTCATCGAGCTGAACGAAGCCTTCGCCGCGCAGACCCTCGCGGTACTGCGCAACTGGAAGATCGAGCCCGAGGACGAACGACTCAATCCCAACGGTTCGGGCATCTCCCTGGGGCACCCGGTGGGCGCCACCGGGGCCCGCATCCTCGCCACCCTGCTGCGCGAACTGGACCGCCGGGAGGGCCGCTACGGTCTGGAGACCATGTGTATCGGCGGTGGGCAGGGACTGGCGGCGGTCTTCGAACGCATCACCTAGGAATCGCCCGGGCGGACTCCCGGGAACGCCCTCCCGCGTGTCTGCCCGACCACCGCGTGAACACGCCGTATTCTGCGCCCGACCAGGCTTTATCCAGCTGCGGCGAGCAGGAGGTAGGCATGGCGGGCGGAACCGGATGTGACCGGGACGCGGCCACGGTATTCCGGTGGCGCCGCAGCGCGCCTCCGGCCGTGGTCGCCTACCGGATCACCGGCCGCTGAGCCCCGCAGGCCGGGCGGCGGTCCCGGCGCCGATGCTCGCCACCTCGGGCAGCCCGCCCGACCACCCGGACTGGGCGGTGGAGATGAAATGGGACGGGGTCCGCGCCATCGTGATCAACTCGGGCGCGCAGTGCCGTCTCTACAGCCGCAACCGCCGTGAGATCACCGGCTCCTATCCCGACCTGGTCACCGCGCTGACCGGCTACCTCGGCGGCCGCGACCTGGTGCTCGACGGTGAGATCATCGCCCAGACCCCGGACGGGGCGCCGTCGTTCCGCCTGCTGCAGCGCCGCATGCACGTCGCGCGGCCGAGCCGGGCGCTGATCGGTGCGGTACCGGTGCAGCTGTTCCTGTTCGACATCCTCACCGACACCGGCGCGGACGTGACCGGGCTGACCTACCTCGACCGCCGCGACCGCCTGCAGGCGCTGGCACTGAACACCGCTCCGCTGCAGACGCCGCCGTACTGGGTGGGTGCCCCCGCCGACCGGTTGCTCGGCGTAGCACGGGACAACGGGCTGGAGGGCATCGTCTCCAAACGCCTGGACTCGACCTACCAGCCCGGTCGCCGATCCCGGGCCTGGATCAAGACTCCGATCCGCGAGACCACCGAGGCCGTCGTGGCGGGCTGGACCGCCGGCAGCGGCTCGGCGGGTGCGACATTCGGCTCGCTGATCCTGGCCGCCCACGACGCCGACGGTCGGCTGGTGCACATCGGCAATGTGGGCACCGGGTTCACAACCGCCGCCCGCCGGGCCCTGCGAGCCCGGCTCGACGAGATCGCCCGCCCGGATGCGCTGTTCCCACTGACCCGGGGACGCTTCGGGCGCCCCGGGACGCCGCACTGGGTGGATCCGGTGCTGGTCGCCGATATCGAATACCGCGAGTACACCGGCGAAGGCCTGCGGCACCCGTCTTGGCGGGGTCTGCGCAATGACAAGACCCCGGACGAGGTGGACCTCCCGGGCTCGCATTGAGCCGGCTGCCGCGCCGGCCCTTCCCGTCGCACCACCCCGGGACAGTGGGTCCGCGACCGCTGGGCCCCCGCTGCCCGGGGCGCTCGTGAACAGGCGGGCTCCTCATCTCGAATCGGTGCGGCGGCGGGATGGCCCGATGTGCTCATGCGGTGTCACACCGGGCATTTTCGGCTTTCGACGTTGGTTACGGTCGAGCTCGCAGTACCGAGGACCGCGTCGAAGGCCTCGGCGACGGGGGTGTGCACGTACGCGCTCTGGATCCGGATGCGGTCGGGGCAGCCGGTCGCCTGTGCCCGGGCCCGGCGCAGATCGGCGAGACCGAGCCCGAGGCCGGCCTCGGCGAACGCGGCCTCGATACTGCCCGATTCGGGTGGCTGCAGCGGGTTGTCCTCGATGGCGAAGCCGAACGGCGCCTCCTCGTCGGGACGCATGTCGGCGGTGTTTCCGGCGATACTGGTCAGCGCGAGGGCGAAGTAGTCATCGCCCAGGCGGTCGTGCAGATACTGCCCCATGGGTAACCCCGTGAGCTCGCCGTCGAAGCAGACCGGCGTCCGCTGGATATGCGCGTTGTGGGCCGCCAGCACGATGCGGCCGCCCGGTCCGGAACGTTCCAGATGCCATTGCACCGATTCGGCCATATAGAAGTCCCGCGCCGAAGTGTCGGCGGTCGGTCCGCTGCCGGAGTACAGGCCGGCCATCGCGCGAAACCCGAAGTCGGCGTGACAGGCGGCCTCGAGCCGACGCAGGGCGATATCGTAACTGTGTTGATCACCTCGGGCTGTGTACAGCGGTGCGACAGCACGGAACCTGATGAGCAGACGCGCCAGGATCGCGCTGAGAGCGTCCTGCTCGGCGGTGGCCAGCCGGGTCCAGGCCGGCGCGGCCGCTGCGGCGGAGGCACCGGCGAACGACTCGGCGATCCGGATGGCCTGCCGAATCGCCGGTAGTGCCTCGGCATCGACGTGGCTCAGATAGTCGGCGACCGGGACCAGGGCGGGCAGTAAGGACCCACCGGCCGCCGGGATATCGATCCCGGCGAACCGCACCCGCACGTCGGCGGTGGTGTTGTACCGGCGTATCCAGCGCAGCGGTTCCGCGACCCCCACCGGAATCGCCGCGGCCAGATGTGCCGCCAGGTCCTCGTCCGTGCCGTCCCCCTGAGCCCAGGCGTCCAGGGCGAAGCCTTCGCTGAAGCCGTATTCGAAGGCCAGGACGGTGAATCCGCAGCGCTCGACCAGGAACCGCAGGATGCGCCGGCGCAGGAGCGAGAACTCGGTGATGAAGTGGGAATTCTCGCCGAGGGCGACGACACGTGCGTCGCCGATGATCTCGCGCAGGGGCTCCAGGTCGTCCATCGGAGCCGCGGGGTCGAGATGGGCGAGCTCGACGGCATGGTCGCCGAGCCAGTCTGCGAAGGAGTCGGGGTGGGGCGCGGCGGGCATGTGGACGGCTCGATTCTGTTGTCGAAATGGTTGCCGGTGGGCGCGGTGGGCCGTCGCACGAGGCGTACGCGCGGCCCTCCGAATACGACCGTGTCCTTTCCCGGGAACGCGCCGCGGCGGCGAGTCGGCCGGGCAGAGTTGCCCATACTAGTGCGACTACTGTCGCATTAAGATAGCGGCACCGCATGCCTCGGGCAACCGGATTCACCGCGACGACTCTTCGAGCACCCGGACCCGACCACTCATCCGCCGCCGATCCCGCGGCGACGCAGCGTCCGGCTGTCCGGAAGTTCCGGACAGCCGGGCGTCGACCGGTACATCCTCTGGGTATGAGTACGCAGCCGCCCGCCGACCCCGCAGTTCCCGGCGCGCCCGAATATCCCCGCGGGCATCGCGACACCGCGAACCCGCGCCTGCTCTACGCCGTCCGGCACGGCCAGAGCACCGTCAATGCCGGATTCCGCCCCGCGACCCCCGCCGAAGCCGACGATATGGTCATCGAACTGACCGATCTGGGCGCACGCCAGTCCGTCGCCCTCGGCCGATGGATCGCCGCGCTGCCGCCGGAGCAGCTCCCGGAGATCGTCCTGTGCTCACCGTATCGCCGGGCGGTACAGACCTGGCAACTCGCCGAAGCCGAACTCCGGACGGCCGGCGTGACGCCGCCCTGCCGGGTGACCGACCCGCGGCTGTACGACCGCTTCCGCGGCACTCTGGCACACATTCCCCTCTCCGAAGTCCGGGAGCGGTATCCCGAACAGTACGCGGCCGAACAGGCCGACCCGCTCGGCTACCGGCCGCCCGGCGGCGAATCCTTCCTCGATGTCGCCGCCCGCTTATCAGGGGTGCTCGACCGCATCGCCGCCGATACCCGGCACCAACGGGTACTGATCGTCGCGCACGACGCGGTGATCCTGATGCTGCGCCGCCTGCTCGAGCACCTCGACGACACCGCGACACTCGCCGTCGCCGCCCGGGGACTGGCCGGGAACGCGTCGGTGACCGCGTGGACGTGCGAGGCCGGCGACTACCGCCTGCTGTACTACGACCGCCGCGAGCACCTTCCGCGAACATGACGGTCCGGGCCGGGCGGACAACCGCCGGCTTGTCCCGAGGTCGCGGCATTGTTACTGTCCGATCTGTACACGTTCTCAGGGCGGGGTGGAATTCCCCACCGGCGGTCATGGCATCCGGTCGGATCCGGTGCACGAGCCCGCGAGCGCCACAGTGTCCTCGGACGCCGTGGGTCGAGCAGATTCCGGTGTGATCCCGGAGCCGACGGTCACAGTCCGGATGGAAGAGAACGCGGCACCGGAGCGCCCGCGTGCGGGTGGCTCCTGTTCGCGTCGTCATGCCCTGGGTGACACAGCGAGCAGGAGGAACAGAATGTCACCCACCCCGAACCGCATCGCACTCGTCGCCGCCCGATGGCACGCCGATATCGTCGACCGGGCCGTCGCGGCCTGCCGGGCCGGGCTCTGCGAGCGCGGCATCGTCGATATCGATGTGATCGAAGTTCCCGGCGCCTTCGAAATCCCGCTGCGCATCAAACAACTGGCCGCCACCGGCCGCTACGCCGGCCTGGCGGGCTGCGCCCTGGTGGTGGACGGCGGTATCTACCGGCACGACTTCGTGGCGGCGACCGTGGTGGACGCGTTGATGCGCGTACAACTCGACACCGGTGTACCGGTCTTCTCGGCGGTCCTGACCCCGCATCACTTCCACGAACACACCGAGCATCTGGAGTACTTCACCCGGCACTTCGAGATCAAGGGCGCGGAACTGGCCGCGGCGATCGCGGCCACGGTGACCGCGGAGCCGATCCCAGTCTGATCGCTGATACCGGAAGCCGCCGGGCGGGCAGACCCCCGGCGGCATTCCGGTCGTCCGGATCGGCACACCTCAGAGCTGCGAGCCCCCGCCGTCCACGACGAGTTCGGCTCCGGTCGTGTAGGTGGCGTCGAACGCCGGGAACAACACTGCCCGGGCGACCTCGGCCGGGGTTCCCATACGCAGCATCGGATTGTCCGCGGCCATCTGCGCCTTGGCCTGCTCCGCCGCGTTTCGCCCGGGCGGCCGCGGAAGCCCGCGCCGCTGGGCCTCCTGCTCGTCGACACTTTCGAGGGCAAGCTGGAAGTGGCCGCCGACGGGCGGCCCCTCGCCATCGTGCCCGTCGACGACCGGCGCAGTACGCTCCGCTACGATCTCGCGGTGATCCCCATCGACGGCATCGAACCGTGCCAGGTGGCCGTGTTCACCCGCGCCGGCGAACACGATCCGCTCGTCGCGAGCTTCCTGGAATCCGCGAAAGAGCATCTCCGCCGGGGTAACACCCGCGGTCGCCGACCGTTGCGGTCCCGGCGGCTCAGAACGCGTAGCGCACCGTCAACCAGGGTGCCCGCTCGGCGATGAGACCGGTGAGGGTATCGACACCGGCGACTTTGATGTTGTTGCGGTAGCGCACGTTCCACATCCCCGAACCCGAGCGCTTGGCCTGCTGGACGGCCGGCTGCCACAGCAGGTCCTCGGCTTTCGGATGCCAGCCGAGGTTGACCTCGTGCAACTGTTCGTTGTGGGTGAGCATGATGATCTCGGCGGCCGCCTGCGCCTTGAAGGCGGCCCCGGTGCCGTCGCCGAGCTGTTCCAGCAGTTCGGCCCAGTCCCGTTCCCAGCCGGGGCGGACGACGACCGGGGAGAAGTTGACGTGGACCTCGTAGCCCGCCGCCACGAAGTCGTCGATGGCGGCGATCCGCTGCCGGATCGGTGTGGTCCGCAGGTCGAGCAGCCGCGAGTCGGCCTCGGGCATGAGCGAGAACCGGATCCGCGTCCGGCCCCGCGGGTCCAGATCGAGCAGGTCGCGGTTGACGTATTTGGTCGCGAACGAGGCCTTCGCGGTGGGCCAGGCGCGGAACGCGGTGATCAGGTCGGCGACATTGTCACTGACCAGTGCGTCGACCGAGCAGTCGCTGTTCTCCCCCAGGTCGTAGACCCACGCCTGCGGATCGCACTGGTTGGGCAGCGTCTTGGGCCCCTGTCTGCGCACATGCCGGCCGAGGTAGCCGACGATCTTGTCGATATTGGTGAACACCGTGATCGGGTTGGCATACCCCTTGCGACGGGGAACGTAGCAGTAGGCGCACGCCATCGCGCAGCCGTTGGACGTCGACGGGGCGATCCAATCGGCCGACCGCCCGTTCTCCCGGGCCGTCAGCGACTTCTTGACCCCGAGCACCAGGTCCTCGGTCTTGACCCGGATCCACCGGTCGATATTGCCCGCGTTGCCGTGCAACCGGTCGATATTCCAGTGGGACGCGACCGGGATGATCTCGGCGTCGGGGAAGCGCGCGCGCACCTGCTGACCGCGCGGGCTCGCCAGCGCCTCCGGTTCGGCCCACAGGCGACGGATATCCAGCAGTCGGGGGCCCGGTGTGGACCGTGCCGGGCTCTGAGCCGCGGGGGAGGCAGTCATGGTCCCTGCCTACTCCACACCTCCGACATTCCGGCGCGCACCGGGCCCCGGGTGTCCGGCGACACGACCGGGTACCACCTGCCACGATCGCTCCGTAACCTGGAAGGACACGCGTAGTTCCTGGTCGACGAGATGAAGCCACCGCGTATACGGGAGCACCCATGTCCACTCTCCACTTCACGGAAACGACCGACGCGACACCCGAACAGTTCGTCGCCGCGCTCACCGATTTCGGGCCCGGCCGTGAGCAGCTGTTCGGCAACAGTGCCGACAAATACCTCGAGGTACACCATCGCGGTCCCACCGAGGCCGACGTCACGGAGGGGTCGCGCGGAATCTGGGAACGGCTGCACTACGACTGGTCGGACCCGCACCGGGTGGTCATGACCACCACCGACTCCAACCTGTGGGGCGGCCACTCCGGCCACACCTACCGCTTCACCCCCCGCCCCGACGGAAAGACCGAGGTGGACGTCGTCGTGGTTCGCGAGGGTAAGAACGCGACTGGTCGAGCGCTCGGCGCCGTGGTCGGGTCGGTCGGCCGGGGCGTGCTCAGGAACGCGTTCCGGAAGACGGTGGAAGCCGTGGAAGCCCGCAACAGCGGGACGAACCAGGGGTGAAGCCGGGACAACCGGCTGCCGGCCGGGCGAAGCATCGCACGTTCTGTCGTCCGCCGCGGACCGGCCGCCCGTCGTGGCGTGTTCACCAGGTGTAGAAGCCCCGGCCCGTCTTCCGGCCGAGATGCCCGGCGGCGATCTTCGCCCGAAGGATCGCCGGTGGCTCGAACCGGGGGCCGACTTCACGCGCGAGGTGTTCGGCGATGGCGAGCCGAACGTCCAGGCCGACCACATCAGTGGTACGCAGCGGCCCCATCGGATGTTTATAGCCCAGCGCCATCGCCGCGTCGATGTCCTCGGCCGAGGCGACGCCGTCCTCGAGCATGCGCATGGCCTCGAGAGCGATCGCGACACCCAGCCGTGATGAGGCGAACCCGGGCGAGTCGGTGACCGTGATCGCGGTCTTATCGAGCGCCGCCACCCAGCGTTGCGCCTCGGCGACCACCGCGGCGTCGGTACGGCCGCCGACCACGATCTCGACCAGGCCGCTCGCCGGAACCGGGTTGAAGAAGTGCAGGCCGAGGAAGGTGCCCGGGCGCGTCAGCTGCGCCGCCAGCCCGTCGATCGACAGCGAGCTGGTGTTGGTGGCCACGACGGCGTCGGGCGCTTCCTTCTCGATCCGGTCGAGCACGGTCGCCTTCAGCTCGGCGATCTCGGGGACCGCTTCCACCACGAGACCGGCCGCGGCCAAGGCGGAGGTGTCGGTGGTGACGGTGAGCCGGGCGGTCACCGATTCGGGTGCCTCGGCGAGGGTGCCGCGCGCCGCGGCCGTGGCCAGACTCGACTCCACCCGGCCGCGGGCCGCGGCCACTGCGTCCGGATCGGCTTCGACGACGGTCACCCCCGCGCCCGCCAGCAGGAAGGCATGCGCGATACCCGCCCCCATGCGGCCGCCCCCGTAGACCCCCACTCTGGTTGGCAGATTCATCGTTTCTCCGATTCCGATGCGGTGTTCTCCAGTACGACGGCCAGCGCCTGGCCGACGCCGATACAGAGGGCGGCGACTCCCCACCGCTGTCCCCCGGCGATCAGCCGCCCGGCCAGCGTGCCGAGGATCCGGGTGCCGGAGGCGCCTAGCGGATGGCCGAGCGCAATGGCGCCGCCCCAGGTGTTGACGATCTCCGGGTCGATCTTCCAGGCATCGACGCAGGCCAGCGCCTGGATGGCGAAAGCCTCGTTGAGTTCCACCGCGGCCACGTCCGGCCAGCCGATCCCGGCCCGGTCCAGTGCGGCCTCGGCGGCCGCCACGGGCGCGATCCCGAAATCCTGCGGGTCGAGGGCAGAGCTTCCCCGCCCCGCGATCCGGGCCAGCGGGGTGCTCCCGATCCGGGCGGCCGCCGCCGCGGAACCGAGCAGCAGCGCCGACGCTCCGTCGCTCAACGGACTGGCATTACCCGCGGTGATCGTTCCGTCCGGCCGGAAGGACGGTTTCAGTCCGGCCAGGCGTTCCATATCGGAATCCGGCCGGATCCCTTCGTCGCGCGCGAGGTCGGTCCCGGGGACGGGGATCACCAGATCGTCGTACCGTCCCGCTTCCCATGCGGCGTGAGCCAGCGTGTGCGAACGCACCGCGAATTCGTCCTGCCGTGCCCGCGAGATGTGGAACCGGCCGGCGAGTTGTTCATTGCATTCCCCCAGCGACACCGTCCACTCGGCAGGCATCCGAGTGTTGACCAGGCGCCAGCCGAGTGTGGTTGATACCGCGGTCACGTCACCGGCCGGATGGGCGCGATCCGGTTTGGGCAGCACCCACGGCGCCCGGGTCATCGACTCGACACCACCGGCCAATGCGATGTCGACGTCACCGGTTTCGATACTCCGCGAGGCGATCATCGCCGCGTCCAGGGACGAACCGCAGAGCCGGTTCACGGTCGTCGCCGGTACCGAGGTCGGCAGCCCGGCCAGCAGGACCGCCATCCGGCCGACATTGCGGTTGTCCTCGCCCGCCCCGTTCGCGTTGCCCCACACCACATCCCCGATCTCGGCGGAATCGAGCGCGGGCGCCTTTCCCAGTACGCCGGTCACGGCGGTCGCGGCGAGATCGTCCGGGCGGACGCCGGCCAGTGCGCCGCCGAAACGCCCGAACGGAGTGCGGGCCGCCGCATAGACATACGCCTCAGTCATTGTTCCTCCGTGCCACGAGAAGCGTTTTGGTATCGCGCTGGACGATCGTTCCGTCCCGGTCGAGAACGGTGCCGCCGAATTCCACGACCCCGCGGTCCGGGCGGTCCGCCGACTCCCGCCGGGTGCGGACCGCATACTTCGCGTGAATCGAGCCCCGGATTCGATTGGCGTGAGGAAGTTCCGCGCGCCGATCCCGAGGAAGGCGACGATTGACTCATCGAGCTCAACGGGGCCGGGCACGAGGTCGGGAACCTCCTCGACCACCAGGGCGAGGGCGGCCCGAATTCCCTGACCAGTACAGCACGCATGACGGATTCCTGTTCGAAGTAGAGAGGAGTGGCCGGCGATCGGGCGCCGGATCAGGACCAGGGCGAGGTATCGGGCAGGGATGCCAGCGCCGGATACGGACGGGTGCCGCCCACCTGCCGCAGGGACGGGTCCACCGGACTCGCCAGCGTGGCGAAGGATTCGCCCGGCTCGCCGGGCCGCGACACCCGCTCTGGCGCGTCGGTATCGACCAGCCCGATTCGGACCGCCTCGTCCCAGGTGGCGACCACCACAGTGCACACGTCCTCACCCTCGAGCAGCTGCCGCCAGTAGGTGGCCGGCTGCCGGGCGAAGATATCGCCGAGAGCCGCGATCACCGCCTGCTCCTGCCCCGCGTCGTCGTGGAACTTCTCGTCCAGGCCGACGAGTTCGACCAGCCGGTCCCAGAATTTCTGTTCCAGTGCGGCACAGGCCACATGGCGGCCGTCGGACGTGGGATAGATGTGGTACCGCGGACTACCGCCGGTCAGCTGTTCCGCGCCCGGCCGGGGCCAGGCGCCACCCGCCTGGTGCGTGGCGATATAGCCGTATGCCAGGACCTGCAGATTGTGGGCCATCGAGACCTGGAGGTGGCATCCGGCACCGGTGCGTTCGGCCTGCCGTAACGCCAACAGGATATTGACCACGGCCGGGTAGGTGCCGGCCGAGATATCGGCGAGCACCGAGACCGGCAGGGACGGCCGACCGGCGGTGTCGGTGACCACGCCCAGCAAACCCGATTCCGCCAGATAGTTCAGGTCGTGACCGGCCCGGGCCGCGAGCGGTCCCGACGGGCCGTAGCCGGTGATCGAGCAGTAGACCACGCGCGGATTGATCGCCGCGATCGCGTCGTAGCCCAGACCGAGCCGGTCGGCCACACGCGGACGGAACTGCTCCACGACCACATCGGCTTCGGCGGCGAGAGCGAGCACCCGGTCGCGCTGCTCCGGATCCTTGAAGTCCACTCCGTAGGCGCGTTTGCCCCGGTTGAGGACGGCGTAGTTGGCACTGGCCTCGCCGAATTTCGGTTCGTAGGTGCGCATTTCGTCACCACGGCCGGGCCGTTCGAGTTTGACGACATCGGCGCCCGCGTCTGCCAGCATCAGCGTGGCCAGCGGACCCGGTAGCAACGTCGACAGATCGAGTACCTTCACACCCGTGAGCGGGAGTCCGGTGGCGGTCATGCGAGCATCTCCCGTAGCTTGAACTTCTGGACCTTTCCGCTCGGCGTCATCGGCAGTTCGGGAAGCCGCACGATGCGCTCCGGCAGGTAATGCTTGGAAAGGCCCTGCGCGAGAAGGTATTGCGCGAGGGTCTCCACCGTGAGCTCGGGCGCGCCTTCCTCGACGACCACTACTGCGCAGACCCGCTCACCGAGTCGTTCGTCGGGGACACCGATCACCGCGATGTTCAGGATGTCGGGATGGTCGAAGATCGCCGACTCCACATCGGTGACCGGAATGTTCTCGCCGCCGCGAATGATGATGTCCTTGGTGCGCCCGTGCAGCGACAGCCAGCCGTGCTCGTCCACACTCGCCCGATCACCGGTCCGGAACCACAGGCCCGGCAGGTAGGCGTCCTCGGTCGCGTCCGGTCGGTCGAAATAGCCGAACACCACACCGGGACCGCGCATCAGCAGATCGCCGACCGTACCCGGCGGCATCTCGTTACCGTCGATATCGACGACCTTGACCGCCGAGCCCGCGAAGATCGACCCGTCGGTCCGCTGGATGGCGTCGGGCTCGAGCGGCGTGCACGAACTCATGATGCTGCACTCGGTCAGGCCCCAGGCCGGGGCGATGTAGGCACCGAGCGCGGCACCCGCCTGGGCGGGCAGGTTCCGCGGTACCGACGATCCCGCGACGATCAGGCAGCGCAGCGGGCAGTCCGGGTCGCCCGCGAGGTCCGTACGCATCATGTCCTGCAGGAAGGTGGGCGCCCCGAAGAAGGAGGTGATCCCCTCATCTCTGACCACCTCGGCGCCCCAGGCGGGGTCCCAGCGGTCCACATGTACCGCGGTGCCGCACAGCAGCACGGTCATGACGATGCCCCACTCGAAGCCGGTGTGGTGACCGGCGGGTGAGGCGACCAACTGGACCATCGGATCGCCCCACAGGGAGATACCCACGTGTTCGGCCTGCCGGCGGGCCGCGTAGATCAGGGTGTCGTGGCTGTGCATGGCCCCTTTCGGCTCACCCGTGGTGCCCGAGGTGAACCCGAGGTAGCACAACCGGTCCGGCTCGGGGTCGGCGAACGTCCGGTCAGGCGCCTCGGCATGAGCCGACCACAGCGATTCACCGTCGCGCAGGCCGGTGCCGTCGTCGTCGAGGACGAGCACATGCTCGAGGGTGGGGATCTCGGCGCGCAGCCTGCGGGACAGCTCGAGGTGTTCGTTGCTGCGCCAGCGCCGCGGGATGACGAGCACTTTCGCCTTGCTGCGGCGCAGGATGGCGGCGGCCTGGTTCTCGCCGTAGGCGACCGGGATACCGGCGTAGATCGCGCCGATCTCGTTGATCCCGAACACCATTTCGGCGTACTCGACCCAATTCGGCAGCATGAGCACGACGGCATCGCCGACACCCACGCCGAGCGAGGCGAACACCGCGGCGGCACGGTGGGCGTTGCGGTCGAACTCGCGGTAGGTCCGGGTCTCGCGGCGGCCGTCGCTGCGACGTCCGACCAGCGCCGTCCGGTCCGGGTGCCGCTCGGCCGCCTCGGTGAGCAGCGAACGGATGGAGCGGTTCTCCCACCAGCCCGCCGCCCGCCACTGTGCGGCCGTGGCGTCGTCGACCGGGGTGTACTGGCCGTCGAGAACCTCGGTCAGCGATCTGTTGGTGGATGCACTCACGACGCGTCCTTCCTGATTGCCGTGGCAATGGGCGGGAGCCCGGCCAGCGCCCGGGCTACGGCGGTGGCCGCCCCACCCGGATCCGTCGCGGCGCGTAGCGATATCGCGTCACGCAATCGCCGTTCGGCGCCGTATTCGGTCAGGTATCCGTATCCACCGTGTGCCTGCAGTGCGCCGGCGGCGGCCTCGATCGCGCCCTCGCAGGCTTCGCGTAGCGCGGCCAGCACCGCGACCTCGTCCTCGGCGCCGAAGGCCGCCGCGGTACTCACCGCCGCCCGCGCGGCCTGGCCCAGCAGGGCCTGTCGCACGGTGGGCAGCGCGGTCAGGGGCGCACCGAACTGCTCACGACCCGAGGCGTATTCCGCCGCGGCGTCGGCCGCCGCACCAGCGATTCCCGCCGCCACGGCGGCCGCGCCCAGACGCAGCCGCCGCCGCGCCGCCGCGGTGTCCACACTGTCGAGGTCGTGGTACTCGCCGGGGCGGGCGTCGACCTCCAGGGAGCGGGTCAGCGCGCCGCCGAAACCGGTGCGCCGCAGCGGCTCCGGGGTGAGCGCGACCGGCGGCAGCAGCACCGCGTGACCCGCGTCGCCGAGCAGCAGCAGATGCGGCCGTTCGGCCGCGGCGTCCACCCGGGCCACGGTCCCACTCAGGGTGCCGCCTTGTCGGGTGAGCCGTACCTGTGCCGCCGTCGCGTCGACGACCGCGACAGCGGCCGTACCGGCATGCAGGCCGGTGACCAGGTCGGCGAATCGCTGGTCGGCGCCGAGTACGTCAATGGCGGTATGGGCCTGTGCCGCGGCCCAGCCCAGCGCCGGCCAGGCACGGCCGAGTCGTTCGAAGACGAGCGCCGTGGTCGCCCTGTCGGCGCCCCCACCGCCGGTCTCCTCGGCGGTGCCCAGTGTCCAGACGCCGAGCGCGGCGAGTTCGGTGACCAGTCCGGCGACCTGTTCCGGTTCGTCGGCTAGCACCGGGTTGTGCGCGGCCGCGAAAGCGTCGAGCATATCCCGCAGATCGCGCTGATCCCTGTCGAGCGCGGGTCCCCGCCAGGTGTCCGACGGGGTCACGACCAGAAACTCTCGGTGTCGGGGCGGCGCCGCTCACCGAAGGAAGCATTCACCTCATGGGCCTCTTTCGTCTGTAGGTAGAGCGAGAGCTGCTGATCGTGCGCCATCCGGGCCTGTCCCGAGACACCGTTGTGGCGGGCCGAGAACGCCCCTTTCATACCCGCCAGGGCCAGCGGGCTGCGGGTGGTGATCTCCGCGGCCACCTCCGCGGCGCGGGCGGCCAGCTCGGCGGGCGGGACCACCTCGTTGACCAGTCCCATGTCCAGCGCCTGGGCGGCGGTGTACTTGCGGTTGAGGTACCACATCTCCTTGGCGCGTTTGCGGCCGATGGTGTCCTCCAGGTACCAGCTGCCGTACCCGGCGTCGAAGCTGCCGACCATCGGGCCGACCTGCCGGAACACCGCGGTCTCGGCGGCGATGCTCAGATCGCAGACGGTGTGCAGCACATTGCCGCCGCCGACCGCGAAACCGTTGACCGCGGCCACGATCGGCTTCGGGATGGTGTCGATCGCCTGGTACACATCGATGATCGGCAGCACCTGGGACTGGTCCAGCGAGGTGACCGGATCGTGTTCACCGCCGATGCAGAAGAACTTGTCGCCGGCGCCGGTCAGTACGGCCGCGCGCAACTGCGGGTCCAGCCGGAACTTCTGGAGCGCGTCGAAGAGCTCGAGGCAGGTTTGGTGCCGGAACTTGTTCCCGGCGTCGGGGCGATCGATGGTGATGGTCAGAACCGGCCCGTCGATGCTGGTGCGAATATCGTCGTAGCTCATCTCAGCTGTTCTCCTCACGGGACGGGGCGGTACGGAATCCGTGGCCGGTCTTGGTGCCCAGCCGTCCGGCGGCCACCATCCGGCGCAGCAGCGGCGGCGGTGCGTAACGAGGGTCGCCGGTGGCCGCGTGGGCGGCCTCGGTGGCGTGCAGGTGCACGTCGAGACCGATCATGTCGAGCAGTTTCAGGGGTCCGGTCTGGTAGCCCAGACCCAGTTCCAGCGCGGTGTCGATGTCCTCGGCAGTGGCCAGGCCCTCGTCGTACTCGGCCACGACATCATTGAGATAGGGCAGCAGCAGCGCGTTGATCAGGAAACCCGGTCGGTCGTCGACCACCACCGCGACTTTGTCGTCGAGGGTGTCGACGAGTGCCACCAGCCGATCGATCAGCTCCTCCGCGCTCTGCAGCGCCCGCACGATCTCCACCGTGCGCATGATCGGCGCCGGATTGAAGAAGTGCAGGCCCGCCACGCGGCCCGGTGCGGGTAGCCCGGCCGCGAGATCGGTGACCGACAGCGCGGAGGTGTTGGTGAGCAGCGGGATCCGCTCCCCCACCACCGCCGCGACCTCGGTGAGCAGTGTTGTTTTCACTTCGGCGTTCTCGGTCACGGATTCGAGCACAGCATCGACTCCGCGCAGGTCCGCGACCGAGGTGGTGCCGGTGATCCGGCCCAGCACCGCGCGCTTGTCCGACTCGGTGACCTTGCCTCGGGCGATCCCGCCGTCGAGGAAGGCAGCCACTGTCGCCAGCCCCGCGTCGAGACGGGCGGTATCGGTGTCGACGGCGACGACCGTGCGGCCCGAGGCGGCGAATACCTGGGCGATGCCCGCGCCCATGGTGCCGAGGCCGAGGACACCGATCGTCGCGAAGCCGGGAGTGGACTCACTCATGTTCTCTCCTCAGGACCCGAACAGCCGGGTGTCGTCGTAGGTGTAGAAACCGCGGCCGGTTTTGCGTCCCAGATCCCCGGCGGCGACCATGCGCTCGACCATCGGTGGGGGGAAGAACTTCGGGTCGCGCAGTTGCTCGTAGAGACGGGTCGCGACCTGCTGATGGATATCCATCCCGACTATGTCGAGCAGCCGGAACGGTCCCATCGGGTGCCCGAGCGAACCGAGTACGGCGGCATCGATCACTTCTTTGGTGGCGACGCCCGCTTCCAGGGCACGGATGCAGGAGTTCTCCCACGGGATCAGGAACCGGTTGACGATGAATCCCGGACGGTCCTTGGTGACCACACCGGTCTTACCCAGCGACCCCAGGAATTCGACGGTCGCCTTGTGGGCCCAGTCGGCGGTATGGCGGCCGTCGGCCACCTCGACGAGCTTCATCAGCGGCGCCGGATTGCAATAGTGGGTGCCGACCACCCGCTCCGGACGCCGCGAACCCGACGCGATCCCGGTGACCGACAGGGTCGACGTATTCGTGTGGAAGAGCGTCGAATCGGCGACGATCTCGTCGAGCCGGCCGAAGAGATCCTTCTTCACCGCCAGGTCCTCGAACACGGCCTCGACCACCACATCGCAGGGCGCGAGGTCGGTGAGATCGGTGGTCCCGGTGAGCGCGTCCTTGGCGGCCCGGCCCGCGTCCGGGTCCAGCTTGCCCAGCTGCACGCTCTTGTCGAAGAAGCCGTGCACGGTATCGATCCCCCGCCGTAGGTTCGCTTCCTCGATGTCGAACAGTACGGTCCGATATCCCGCCCGGGCCATCACGATCGCGATTCCCGAACCCATCGTGCCGGCGCCGAGCACGGCGACAGTTCTGCTCTCGTTGCTCACTTGGTTCTCCTGAATCTCAGCGGATGCTCTGGCCGCCGTCGAGGACGATGACCTCACCGGTCATGAAGTTCGAGTCGCTGCCGGCGAGCAGCAGCAGCCAGGGCCGGATCTCGTCGGGTTCACCCATCCGGCGCGCCGGAATGGCCCGTACGACACGGGCCATGGCCTCGGCGTCGTCGCGGAGTTCGGCGTTCAACGGAGTGGCGAAGTAGCCCGGGGCGATGGCGTTGACCTGGATACCGTGCCGGGCCCACTCGATGGCCATCGAACGGGTGAAAGCGATAACGCCCGCCTTGGACGCCGAATACGCCGCATGGTTCGCGACACCCTGCAGGGCGAAGTTGGACGCGATATTGATGACCTTGCCCCCGCCTTGGGCGATGAGGTGCGGACCGACCGCGCGCGTGGCCAGGTAGGTGCCGCGCAGATTCGTCGCGATCACCCGGTCCCATTCGTCGGCGGGCTGGTCCACCAGCGGGGTGGAGGCGACGATCCCGGAGTTGTTCACCAGAATGTCCACCCGGCCGAAGGTGTCGAGGGTGGCCTGCACCATCCGCCGGACCGACTGCTCGTCGGTGATATCGGTCGGGCAGGCCAGCGCCCGGCCCTCGGCGCCACGGACCCCGGCGACGAAAGTGTCCAGCTCGGCGGCCGTCCGGGAGGCGACCGCGACGGCGGCACCCGCCTCCGCGAGGGCGTAGGCCATGGACCGGCCGAGACCGCGGCCGGCGCCGGTGACGATCGCGACCTTTCCGTCCAGCGAAATCATCGAAACTCCTTCATCGCGCGGGTGGTCTCGCGGCCGATGAGCAGCCGCTGGATTTCATTGGTGCCGTCGTAGATCTGGGTGACCTTCGCGTCGCGCAGGCAGCGCTCGACACCGAGGTCGGCGAGATCGCCGTAGGGGCCGAGGATCCGGGCCGCCTCCACCGATGCCTGGAAGCCGAGGTCGGTGCAGACCTGCTTCATGACCCCGATCTGCCCGGGTGTCACCTGCGGGTTCGTATCGACCTGGCGCGCCACGGCGTGCAACAGCAGGCGCCCCTGCAGGATCCGGCCGCGCAGATCGGCGAGCGCGAAGGTGTGCTCGTCGGCGATCCGGTGGCCGTACAACGCGGTCAGCGCGGCCAGAGTCCGGGCGTACGCGGCGCGGGCCAGGCCCACCCCCTGGGCGGCGGCGCTGATCCGGGATTTCACCACCGAATTCATCACCACCGACCAGCCCCGCCCCTCGTCGCCGAGCAGATTCGCGCGCGGCACCGCGACCCGGTCGAAGAAGAGTTCGGCGGTACTCGAACCGTGCATGCCCATCTTGTGGAAGGGCTGCCCGCGACCCACGCCGTCCCAGCCGCCTTCGACCACGAAGGCGGTGATCCCGTCGCGGCCGCGGGTCCGGTCGACGGTGGCGAAGCAGATGATCACGTCGGCGCGATCACCGGTGGTGATGAAGGTCTTCTGCCCGGTCACCGTCCAGCCGTCGGCGGTGGGGACGGCGGTGGTGGTCAGACCCGAGACATCCGAGCCCGCGCCCGGCTCGGTGATACCGAGCGAGCCGTACCGGGAACCATCCAGCAGGCCAGGTATGTAGCGCTGCTGGAGCTCGTCGCCGCCTGCGATCAGAATCGGGTACGCCGCGTGCGTCTGGGTCATGAACACCAGGCTGGTCGCGGCGCAACCGGCCGTGATCTCCTCCATCGCCGCGGCATAGGCGACATTGCTGTCGCCGCTACCGCCGAGGCGTTCGGGAAAGACCAGCCCGCAGAGCCCGGCCCGGGCCAGCGCCTGCACACTCTCGTGGGCGAAGGTGTGAGTCGCGTCCAGTTCGGCCGCCCGCGGCGCGACCTCGTGCGCCACCACCTCGCGGGCCGTCGCGCGGACCTCGCGTTCCCGCTCGGTCAGCGCGGCGTCGGCGGCCGGTTCATCGAGCAGCTCGTGCAGTGCCAGGTACGCCTCGGGATCGGTGTCCATCTCGAGGAGCCCGGTGCTCATGAGCCGGCCTCCAGGTCAGCGAACCGGGCCGGCCGGCGCTCGAGAAAAGCACCGATGCCCTCGGTCGATTCATTTCCCGCCACGGCCAGGGCCGCCAGTCCCGTTTCGACCGCGAGGCCGGTCTCGAGCGGGGCGTCGCGGCCGACGTCCAGGGCGTGCAGGATCGCACGCACAGCGACGGGGCCCTGCGCCGCGATCTTCTCGGCGATTCCCACGGCCGTCGGCAGCAATTCCTCCGGCGGCACCGGCGCAACCGGGGTCAGCCCGAGTTCGTAGGCGCGGCCGGCATCGAGCCGGGTCCCGGTGAGCATCAGATGCGCGGCGGCGCGCGCCCCGATGGCACGGGGAAGACGCTGTGTCCCCCCGTACCCGGGAATGAGCCCGAGCCCGGACTCCGGCAGCCCGAGTGCCGCCCGGGTGGACAGCACCGGGAAGGTCGAGACGAGCACCAGTTCGAACCCGCCGCCCAGCGCCAGACCGTCGACCGCGGCGATCACCGGGATCGGCAGCTGTTCCAGCGTCCGGAACGCCCGCTGGCCCGCGGTCATCATCTCCCGCGCCCGATCGGGTCCCATATCCGCGAGCTCTTTCAGATCCGCACCGGCACTGAACGCCTTCTCGCCCGAACCGGTGAGCACGACCGCACGTATACCCGGGTCCGCGGCCACCTCGGTCGCCGCCGCGACCAGCGCGTCGATCACCGCGGCGTCGAGCGCGTTGAACGCCTCGGGCCGGTTGATGGTCAGTGTCGTGACGTGACCGGATGTTTCGCGCAGCAGCACCGTCACGACACGGCCTCCGCCCGTTCGGCACGGGGCGCTCCGACCGCGCCGGTCTCCAGCAGCACGGCCACGGCGTCGCGGGCATAACCGAGGTCGAGCAGGATCTCGCGGGTGTGCTCCCCCAAATCCGGGAACCGCTCGTTGCGGGGTGCCAGGGAGGCGAGCCGGAACGGGCTGTGCACACTCACCAGCTCGCCGCCCGACCCGGGGACCGGCATCAGCGCACCGCGCGCCCGGACCTGCGGGTCGCGCACCACCTCCGACAGCGACTGCACGGGGGCGGCGGGCACCTCGATCTCGCCGAAGATCCGCAGCCACTCCGCGGCGGTCCGGGTGGCGATCCGCTCGGCGACGACACGGGTGATCCGTGGCCGGTGGGCACGACGTCCGGCATTGTCGGCGAGATCCGGGTCCGCGGCGAGGTCGGGCAGGTCCACCGCCGCGCAGAAGCGCTGCCACATCGCGTCGTTGCCGATCGCCACCACCAGACTCCGGTCGGAGGCCGCGAAGGACTGGTATACCGCGAGTACCGAATCGGTCCCGCCGCTGGGCGCGGGCTCCGGCTCGCCGGCGTGGTACGCCGCGATCCGGGGCGCCATGAGCGCGAGATCGGTATCGAGCAGCGAGACATCGATCAGCTCGCCTTCGCCCGTGCGCGCCTGCCGCACCAGAGCCGCGTTGATCGCGACCGCGGCGCACATGCCGGTTACCACGTCCGACAGCGCCGTCGAGACGCGTTGCGGGCTGCGCCCGGCCTCACCGGTGACCGACATCAGTCCCGAACGCGCCTGGGCCACCAAGTCGTAGCCGGGCAGACCGCTGTCCGGGCCGTCCAATCCGAATCCCGACATGGCGCAGTAGATCAGCCGGGAGTTGCGCGAGCGAAGTGAGTCACCGTCGATTCCTATACCGACCAGTTTGGCAGGATTCATGTTCTGCATGAACACGTCGGCGGTATCCAGCAGGCGCAGCAGCACCTCCCGCCCCGTTTCCGTGCGCAGGTCCAGGACGATCGACTTCTTGTTCCTGTTGGCCGAGGCGAACCAGGCCGACGCCCCGTCGACGAAGGGCGGGCCCCAGTCCCGTGCGTCGTCGCCGTGCCCGGGACGCTCGACCTTGACCACCGTGGCGCCGAGGTCGGCGAGGTACATGGCCGCGGTGGGCCCGGCGTACGACGTGGTCATATCGACCACCCGTAGGCCCGCCAGCGGTCCGCTGTTCTCGTCGGTCATTCCTTCACATCCTTCGGGTATCGGCTGGTCGGCATCGGGCCCGGAGGGGGCCTCCCGATCAGCGGACCGGCGAGCCGACGATGCGACATCACATGTCCGATGACGGCATCAGACTAAAGCAAAATAGACAGTGTGCGCAAGGTCCAACATTTACTGGCCATACCTTTGCGTTCGCTGCAACCACCGCGCCGAGAAGGCATGCGAGCAGCGCATACGCGGATGTCACATCATTCGCCACCACCGATCGACCCCCCGCTCACATGGTGACGCATAGCCGGATGCAAACCTCCGACATTTACATCGGCCGACGAAGGGCGCGTCAACGGCCGACGGCTCGAGCAGAAGACAATGGGACAATCCCGGCCATCCGACAGCGGGCGCTCGCCTCCTTCGCCCCGTGCAACGCCACCGAACCCGAGAACTACCTCGATACCGCCCCGGAGTCGGTCGCGAGAAGGTGCGCCACACACACGCCCAACCCCCGTGCGATCAAACCCCGGCCGCACCGACGTGAGCGAAGAGGCTCCGATCGAGCACCCGACCCGCCCCGGAGAATAGGCCCATACGCGGCGAAAGCACTGCCGACCACACGCGGGGCTCGATCGATCGGGCGTATGCCGGGTTCATCTTCGACCACCCTGATCAATGTTCGACAATAACCGGGTATCGTGAACGTATGGTGCCAATGAACGGGAGTCGTGTGTCAGATCCGCAGACTTCGCGGCCGATGCGGACAATAGGTCAGAAGGTACTCCGCCCCCGCGAGCAGGTCGAAGACCGCATCCGCCAGATGGTCCTGTCGGGCGAGCTGAACAGTGGCGAGATGCTGCCGCCCGAAACTGCGCTTGCCAAGCAATTCAATGTCAGCAGGACGACCCTGCGAGAAGCTCTCAGGTCTCTGACGACGCAGGGATTGATCCACAAGATTCCAGGTGCACGCGGCGGCAACTTCGTGAGCTCGGTCGACCATCACTCTCTGGGAACTGTGGTCATCGATTCGCTGCACAACCTGCTCGAATTGGGCAGTATCGACTTCTCCGAGGTCGCTGAGATCCGACAGTATCTGGAGGTACCAGCAGCACGACTGGCGGCTGCCAACCGCACAGCGAAAGAGCTCGAACAAATGTACGAAGTGGTCGAACGGCAGAAGTCCGCTTCTGTCGAGGATCCCGACATTCCCAAGCTCGACGAGAAGTTCCACTCACTGATCGCTCAAGCTTCACGTAATCGTGTACTCGCCTCATTCGTCGCCGCTCTCCATCACGAGACCGAACCCGTTCACTATCTGGACCTTTCACCGGAGGTCGGGCGAGCGACGGTTCGGCACCACAAGGCAATTGTCGACGCCATCAGCGCGAAAGACCCGGATGCCGCCGAAGCGGCGATTGTGGAGCATCTGAGCTACCTTCGCGTACATCTCACGGGCCTCCACGATCCCGACCGGCCGGCTTCGCCCGATACGAGGCACGGACAGCCCGAACCGGCGACATCCGGCACCGAAAGCCGATAGCGCGCCGGCCCTCGATGGCGAAGATGCGGCCCTCTGGTGCGAGGCGATCCGCCGGGAAGACCATGACCCCACCGGGCGCCGTTGCCCGACCTCGACACACCCCGTTGTGCGCCGCAGGGGTCGTGATCATCCTGTCGTCGGTTTCCGCTCGCCGTCGACCACTCCTTTCGAAATTGGCCCTGCACCTGTTCTCGCCGGCACTTCGAATTCTCATCGACTAGGTACAGGCCTCACATCAGCGATGACAGGTGCGATTCCGCGATATCACCTACCTAGTCGAGATGTCGGCGCCGCGGGGCCGTGAGTGAGCCGAGAGGCGGTTCTTCCGGCGGCTCGAGGGCCATTACCATCTCGGCGCCGCGAACCCGTCCGATCTCGCACAGCGGATCGAATCGAGCACCCTCCGCATCATCGCCCGCCGACCCGGCCGACGACGCAGTGGGCATCACCAACGTCACGGCCTCTTCCATCCAGCGATCACGAACCTCGCACGCCTCGCGGTGGCATGCCGCGGGGTCCCGGTCGGGCGCATCGGAGGACAGCCGCATGGTCGACGGTGATCGCCATGAGGTGCGGACCGAGTGGCCCCTACCTGGTCTGGCGTGGCCTCCTCCCACTCTCCCGCCGAACCTGATCGAGCTTGTCCGCGGGCACCAGATCGACGATGTCTTGTCGTGAGGTGATCATCAATTTCCGGAAGATCGCGGCCATGTGCGCGTCGACCGTCCTGGAGGAATTGCCACGGCGAGCCGCGATCGCCGAGTTCGTCCATCCGGCCGCCGCAAGAATCGCGACCCGCTCTTCGGCTGCAGACAACTCGCCCCAATGGGAGGGTGCGCTCTTCCTTGCGGGATGATCCAGGGGCATGCTGTCGATGGAGACAGTACCCATAGCGAGTCGCTGCGCCTCGTGCAAGCGTGGTCGCAACAGGCGCCCTTGCCGCTCGGCGGCCACAAATGCCTCCTGCCCCAGGACGCGGCGGGCGATATCGGTCGCTTTCCCGGTTTCGTCACCGAAAGGAGCGAGGCCGATAGCGATTTTGAGCTCGCCCCTCAAGGTCGTGGCGCCGCCGGCGAGTTGAGCGATCTCGGTGGCCAGTGCCGTGAGTTCGGCTCTGCCCGTGCTTCCGGCCGCGATCACAGCGGCAAGGTTCCGTGCGAGTGCCCACATCACGATATGCACCGACATCGCGGCGCCCCATTGGTCGCGAAGAGGCAGCTGTTGCGCCAGGACTGCGCGCGCGAGCGCCAGCGCCTCGGCGTGGTCGCCGTGTCTGGTCAACGCGATCGCCCGAGCCGTCTCGGCCCATGTTCTCGCCCACCGCGCACCCGTCGCGCTGAGGCGATCGAGGTGACGTTGCGTGATCTCCAAGGCGACCGAAGCTGACCCGAGAAAACTTGCGGCCATCGCTTCGTCCAGTTCGCTCCTCGCCTCACCGGCTCGGTCACCGAGACTACGGTACTTCTCCCGGGCACGCGCCAACACGGTGATAGCTATCGGGTCTCGGTAACGGGTCATCAACTCGACTCCCCACACCGATTCCAGGGGTGCGGGAAGCCCCGTATCGATTTCCGGAGACGCGCGCCAGTCCCGCCGGCTCTCCGAATCTTCCAGACAGGCAGCAGCACATTCTTCGAGAAACTGCTCGGCGCACTCGTGAATACCTTGACACAGGGCGACCCATGCGATCAGCGCCATTGCCTCTATCCGGAGTTCGATCGCATCCCGACCCTCCGCGGGCGTGGACCGTAATGCGCGTTCACACCATGTCCGCAATTCACGGAGTGAGCCTTTGAAAATAGGTGCTCGAACGGATATCAAACCGGTACATATCCTCAAACCCACCGCAGGTTCGTCCGACACGCGACTTGTCTCTATTGCGAGGAGGATGTTGTCCCGCGCCGCATACCCCCAGTCCGGCAGTTCCTGATCCATGGGGCTGAACCAATTGCGCTGCGCTGCAACAACTTTATCTCGATAATATCGGCGGTGCCGGCCGATGAATTTTGCCGGTTCGTCGACGGCGTCGGTGGAGCGTCGTGCCAGCTGCTCCTCCGCGAACAACCGAATACTCTCGAGCAGGGAGTACCGCACCGTCTCGGGTGTAATGTGCAGGGTTACCAGACACTGGTCGATGAGCCGCTCTAGAAGCTTTTCGATCTCCTCGGCCACCAGAAATGGTATCGATTCTTCGCGCGCCGGTTCCCCTTCTGGAGACAAATCATCGGAGCAGACGATCCGAATGGCTTCCAAGTCGGTTCCGACATCATAGGAAGAACAAGTCCCATCTTCGGGATTGGTATCGTAACCGGCGGCGAAAACCGACATCCGATCCAGAAGTAACCGTTCTTTTTCCGAGCACAGGTCGTACGACCAGGCGATGACGTCGCGGACCCCCCGATGCCGCGGTTCCGCGCCCAATCGTGGCCCGTGGGACCAACGCATTCGCTTATCGGTTGCGCCACCGCTCAACTCATGCAGGATCATCGCCAATGGTTGCCGTAGCAGCCGTGCCGCAGCCAATCGTATATACAGGGGATGGTTGTGGACATGACGGCAGACCAGGCGCGCCATCGCGAGCTGTTCTCCGTCGTCGACAGAATGGCCGGTGAATTCGGCGCGCTGACGGAACAGCGCCAGAGCTTGTTGCCGGGTCAGCGGAGGAACTTCCACGACGTGCTCGTCGACCCAACCGATCGCCTCGCGACTAGTCGCCACGATTGTCAACTCGGCGACCGCCTCCAGCAAGTCCACAATAAAGCGGCCGACATCTTCCAGCACATGCTCACAGTTGTCCAATACCAGTATCGTCGGCATGGGATTTCCTGCCGGGCCGGGCTTGGTCAACGTATCGACTATTGCGTCCCAAGCCGATCGATCCGAGAAGTCGGTACCGGCAACGGCAGCGGCGGCCTCTTCCTCGACTGCCGCAGTGCCACACCCACGGGACAAACGTGCCAGCCGCACCCAATGCACCGTGATTTGTTTTGCTTTTCGGAATCGATTGACAGCCTCGGTCGCAAGTCGTGTCTTTCCGATCCCGCCCGAACCGACCAGGGTGACCAATCGGGCGGAACCCAGCAGGAGTGTGCTTATCCTGTCCAGCTCCGGACCACGACCAACAAAACCTTCGGTCGTGAACATCGGACGCGGAGAGTCTCGGCGTGTCGCCGACATGGCCGGTAGTATAGCCGAGCAGCATCGACCGCTACTCGATGGCAGTGCGCGATTACAGTCGGGGTTGTGCCGAGCGACCACCAAAGGTTCGATCCGGCCCTCTCATTCCATATGGATGCGAGGCCGATCAAACCTGCCGGTTCCGGGGCAGACCTGGACGGACCGGCGTCCTCGCTCATCGATATCCTCGACCTTCAAGCGGCAATACCAGGTGTCCGGCGGTTACGTCGGTGGGGGCACGAGATCTTGGCGGTCGGTTCCGGCGACCGGGTCTTGGATATAGGCGCCGGGACGGGCACCGAAGTGCTGGAACTCGCGGGCCGAGTGGGCCCGGACGGCGATGCGGTGGGTATCGATCCCAATCCCGCCATGGTGAACGTCGCGAAATCGCGCGCCGCTGCCGCCGGATCTCGCGCCCGTTTCGTCCCCGCCGACGCCTATCATCTGCCCTTTCCCGATGATTTCTTCGACGCGATCCGCTGCGAGCGCGTTTATCAGCATCTCGACCACCCCGGGACCGCCACAGCCGAGATCAGACGAGTTCTGCGGCCGGGAGGCGTCGCGCTGCTCATGGATAGCGACTGGGCCACCGCGATCGCGCATCCCGGCGATGCCGGCACCATCGCGCGCCTGATGACCGTCCTGTACACCTTCATTCCCCACCCCGAGTCGGGCCGATGCCTACGGGGCCTGCTCACTGCGGCCGGGTTCTCGATCGCGAGCACCGGCTCAGAGGCGCTGATCTGCGACCCGAGAACCGCACAAACATTGTTCGTGCCGGTGATCGAGCGAGCTCTCGCCGAGGGAGTGCTGACCCGAGACGAGTGGGTGGCTTTACTCGCGGAACTGAAGACCGGCATCGCCAGAGGCGATTACCATTTTTCCGTGACCATGTTCGCTGTGCTCGGCCACCGGCTGCCGTGAGAAGACCTTCTCGCCTGGATTATTTCCCCTCGAATACCCCGGCGATTGCCGGCGGCGTCGCCTCGGACCGCAGCGTCTTCGGCGCTGTACGAACTATCGTGTGATCGTCGTGCGCCCGGCCGATATCGACGACCTCCCGATCACTTCCGATGGCCACCCCCGGTAATCGCCCACGGTGTCCGTCCACGACCGCATCGGCTACGGATGCCGGTAGGTCTACCTACAGGTAGATGCTGTTCCCTGTCCGATCCCCGCAGCAGCAACCCAAGTGCGGTCCGCATCCGGCACCACCCAGGACGAACAGGATCAGCGCCCCGTCATCGCGAACAGCAAATCCGATAACGGCGGGGCCGACCGATCCGGACCGAACGCACATCACGAAGTCGCCGACCGAGCAGGTTCAGCGGCTGCTCGGGGTCGGCGATCAGGCACGGGAACTGCGCCAGGAGGTATCCGATGACCATCAACGCAGACGCCGCCCAGGCATGGGATACCCGGCGTTCGCCTCACGACCGGGCCGCGGTCGTTCGCCGGGACGCTGCTCGGTGCCCACGGCCGGTCGACACGTTACCGGCGAGAGGGTGTGTACGGTGACCGGAACCCACCGACCGATGGTGCGAATACGGGCCGTCGGCGCCGCAGGCAACCGCGAATCCTCTCACGCTGCAAGACTTGCAGGTCGTCAGCGAGGCTTTCGGTTTCGGAAGCGTGGCAGCTCTGGTCGCCAGTCTCCTCGACGCCCAGAACGATCGGCGGTGATGAAGGTGTGTACACATTTCGTTCCGCTTCATGTGCCGGCCACCACGCGGCCGCAGACACAACTGCTGTCCGCCGGGCAATTGCTCGACGCGGTCCAGGGCCACCCCGGCAACGACTCCGCCATCGCGAGATGGGCTTGTGCGCTAGGAGCCCTGTATAAGAAGTGGATCATCGATCCCCATAACGGTCACTGCATTCACGGGCAGATCGGTGAGGTGGTGGGCGCGATTGATGCGTGGATCAGCGGGCAGCTACCACGCCCGGTTCCCGGCTCTCCGCGAGGCACGGAGTCGATCGGAGGTGCGATCGCTCGCTTCGCCGAGGCATGGGCTTGCGCTGACTGGACTCTGTACAGCAACGACGATCCGGTGCAGCGCCATCGCGCATGGGATCACCTCGCCGAGATCAGCGAGGGCTATGACGACCTGGTGCGCCAAATCGCGCGTGGCTCAATCATCCTACCGAAATCATGGCCCGGCATCGGATGGCCAGGACTCGCATCGGCCGGTGAACAACACACGGACATACGGCATCACGGATGAACGCGGGCAGACTCCGCGGGTCCGCAATCGGCCGAACCGGCAGTAGGGACCTCATGCCCTACGAGACCCGGGTTCTCACAGGCCTCGTATGTACTCGATCGTGTCGTCGACTCCCACCACATCGGCGTATTTCATGTGCATATCGAAAAGATTCACCTGGTGAGATATCTGGCTCCGATCGGCAGCGCACTCATGGGGCACGATCACGTGGAAGTTGTACTGGAACGCGTCCAGCACCGTGGCGCGAACACATCCACTGGTCGTCATTCCGGTAACGATGGCGGTATCGCAACCCGCGTGCACGAGCTGAGAGGCGAGCGGTGTTCCGAAGAACCCACTGGGCTTACCTCCTTTGTTGATGACGATCTCGCCCGGCTGCGGTGCGAGTTCGTCCACGATGACGTCTCCCGGCGGCGTTCCCGCGGGCAGGGGTTCAGGAGTTGCGTTCAACTTCCACCGACCGCGTTCCGCGGGAAGTGGGCGGTGATCCGGATCGGCGTATGCCTTGGTGAAGAAAATCGGCAACCCCGCTCCACGGGCCACGGCGAGCAGCCTCGCGTTGGCATGGACCGCGGGAACTCCGGTCGCGCTCCAGCCTGTCGAGTACGTCGAGTCGACAAAAGCACGGGTCATGTCGACGACGAGGATCGCCGGCCGTGTTCCCGCCCGCAGTGGTCGGTCCTCCTGGGCGAATTCCCGACCGAAACTGGCCAGATCCGCCTCGGGAACAACGCCGGTCCAAGGTTTGGTCGCCGCGCTCATCTGTGCTCCTCGTGCTCATGCATCGGACTAACGGTGAATCGGAGAGACGACCGGACTCGGCGGCCGGGCAGGCGCTGCCGAGTCGCTACTCATGGTACGCATTCTCCAATATGTCGAACAATATACTTATGGATGTGTTCTGGTCAATAGGCTGGGCCGACAGCTTCACGCCGTGGAAACCTACTGCTATCCGCCTCCGAGAGGACCTGCCACAACTGCAACTGAAGCCGACACGGGCACCCGACTAGAATCCGAATACTGTCAGTGACAAGAGATTTTTGATCAGTTATGGTAATGTCCAACTTTCATCATCAACGGCTGGTCGTGACTGGCGGCCATGCATAGTGACGGCAGGAGTGTGCAGTGATGGACCCAGGGCTGGGCGGCAAGGTCTTCTTGGTTACCGGAGGTACCCGGGGTATAGGCCTGGCAACAACCCGCGTACTCCTGCAGGAAGGCGCCTATGTCCTCGTCGCGGCGCGGACCACGCATTCGATCGACCGGGCGCGCGCCGAACTCGCCGAATACCCGCGAGTCGATTTTGTCGAGGCCGACCTACGAAACGCGGACGGTGGCCGACACGCGGTCGCGGCCGCGGCCGAACGATTCGGACCGTTGGACGGCGTGGTCAACAATGCGTCGGGCTTCTCGATAGACCATGGGCACCCGGACCGGGAGGCGTGGCTGGAACTGTTCGAATTGAAGGTGCTCGGCTATGAAGCCGTAATTCAGGCGGCACTCGACCACCTGCGTGACGGTGGCAGCATCGTGAATATTTCCGGGATTGCCTCGATGCGGTACTGGCCACTGTCGCCGCATGTCAGCGCCATCAACTCGGCGGTGGAAGCACTGACCCGTCACTATGCGGCCGCGCTGGTCGACCGCCGGATCAGGGTCAATACGGTCGTTCCGGGAACTACCGCCACCGACCGCTACGAGGGACGGGTCGAGCGTGCCCGCGTGCAGGCCGGGGTGGATGCCGAGACCGCCAGGAAGCGGATCGACAGCACAGTGCCGCTGGGACGCCCGGTCGATCCGGCCGAGATCGCGGCCACGGTCGTCTTCCTTTCCTCACGATTGTCGGCGAGTACGACCGGAGCGACTGCCGTCGTCGACGGGGGCGCCGTTGTCGTTCCCGACTCGGCGCTGCCGTCCGCCGGTTCCTGATGAGGGGATGCCGCCGCGGCGTGGGCCCGGGCTTCACCGGGTAGCTCGCCACCGCTCGAGCAACCGTTCGACCTCGGTCTGCTCGAGAAGCGCCGCGGCGGCATCGCACAGGAAGGTTCCTTCCGCACCGAGGAGAGCGTGGCAGTGATCGGCAAAATCGCCGATCTGCCAGCCGCTGGTGTCTCCGTCGCCGGCCAGCGAGAACCTCCGCCCATCGGTCAGGGTCAGATCGATGCAGGCGGCCAGATCCGGCAAGGCCGGATTCCCCGTTACGCGGATGGGAACACGGCGAGCTCCGGATCCGACATACAGTTCGGGAAGGAACTGCTCGATGGCCGCGAGAGTGATGCCCTCGACGCTGGCTATCGATGTCGTCGAACCGCTTTGCTGGTTGCCGTATTCCGCGGCGAACGGCGCCACATCGACAACGATGCTCTCCGCGCTGCCAACGATCGAGGGCAGCGACCGGACCGCATCGAAGATCGATTGGCCGAACATCGCGACCGGGTACCGCTTGAATGTCACCCGGTGGATCGCGGGCGGTCGAGGCCGATATCGTTCTCGGGCTTCCAACAAGCCACCGAACAGCGCGTAGAACCCGTGTTCGGTTGTCAAAGCGTCGGCAGCCGAGCGCAGACCGGCGGTGGCGGCCAGCGCGGCGGTCACACCGGTCTGGACAGCCAGTGCGGGTTGTAGCCGCCAACCGTCTCCCTCGGTCGACACCACGCCGAGCGGACCGCCGGTACCGGCCGATGCCAGGCCCAGAGCCGAGCAGGCGACCTCGTCGGACAGTCTCAGCACCAGCGCCGCTGTGGCGGCGGCAGCCAGCGGTGCGATCACTGCGGTCACCCGCCATCCTCGTCGGGAGACCTCCGGCAACAGCCATTCCGCAAGCAAGCAGGCACATTCATAGCCTCCGACCACCGCTCGGAGCAGATGTTCACCATCCACTCTTCCCGATTCGGTGCGCAAGGCGTATTCGGCAGTGGCCAGCGCCACCGGGATCACGGCCGATCCGGGGTGCGCCGCCACCATGAAGGAGTCGTCGGTGAGCCGGGCGTGCATGAGATAAGCGTTGGCGGTAGCAGCGCCCGTGAGATGTGCGCCGTCATCCGAGCCGGTGACGGTGCACGCGCCGGGGGCCGCGGCGAGCACTCGGGCGGTCTCCTGATGTATCGGGTCGCGAGCAGACCCGGTCATATCGGCGATCCCGACCGCCAGACATCCGGCAGCACGCAGCAGCGTCGCCCCATCGGCCGATTCCGCGGTGCGGCAGATCGCGTGCCACAGCTGTTTGCCCGCGTCTGCGCACAGTGCGCGTGTCACCGCTCGTCCTCATCGGCCAATCCGGCCATACTCTCGTACATCGTGACGATACGAGTGCAGTCCTGCGCGCCGTATCCGGACTCGACGGCACGGCGCCAGCAGTCGACCACCGCCTGTCCGAGAGGCGTCTCGACACCCAGTTCCGCGGCGAACGCGGTGAAAAGGGATACGTCTTTGAGCGCTCCGTCCGCGGGAAACCCGAAGTCGAATTCCCCGCTCAGAACATGCCGCGGGAACTTCACCGAGGTGGCGGAGTTGCGGCCGGAGCCGGCATCGAGCGCACTGATCGCGACATCCATCGGAATCCCCGCGCGGCGCGCCAGCGCGGTGACCTCCGCGGTGGCCGCGAGCGCGCCGAGAGAAAGTACGTTGTTCGCTACTTTCATCACCTGCGCCTGCCCCACCTCGGAACCGATTCGTAGGATCTGCCTGCCGATAACCTCGAACACGGGTTCGCAGGCTCGCACCGGTTCGTCGGCTCCGGATACCAGAACAGTCAGCGAGCCTTCGCGCGCACCTACCACTCCTCCACTGACAGGTGCGTCGACAAAGGCCGATCCGGCCGCGGCCAGGCGGTCTGCGGCCTCACGCGATGCGGCCGGTCCAGTGGTGGAGGTGTTTATCACGATTGCCGGAGACCGGGTGTTCACCGAGGCGAGACGTGAGCTGACCTCCGACAGCACGCGAGGAGTCGGCAGGCTGAGCAAAGTGTAAGTCGTCGCGTCCACCAGCTCTGCGGCATCTTCGTGGATCACGGCCCGAGGATGGTCGCGGAACTCTGCGGTTCGCGCCGGAGCAGGGTCGACCAGATGAACTTCCCATCCACGTTCGATGAATCGCCACACCATCGGAGTCGCCATGGCGCCCACTCCGATGAATCCGAGGCTGCGCGTCATCGGCCCGCGCCTCGAGTCGAGGCATCCGGAAGTTCGGAAAGGTCGTCGGTCTGCATCATTTTCGACTCCATCGGAGGGGGTTCTTCTCATAGTGCTCTGCACTCCTCGGTCGCAACCGACAGACTTTTCGGCGCCCTCGAACAGCATCGAGTTGTAGTCGGTGTAGAGAGCGAGCTGCGCGACGGTGCTGCCCGGGCGCACCGGTCGGCATTCTCGGGTCCGATCGGCGCTTACCACCGCCGGAATTCACGCAGCCCGCGGGTGACAGTGAATAGACTCTAGGCTATTTGTCGGACGTTCGCCAGAGTGGGGATTTCCCGGCCCTGGTCCGATGCAGCACCGAGCGCTCGGCAACTTTTCGGCAGAGCGCGCCGGGCCACGCGGGCGTCACCGCCTCGAGCAGACACCACACCCTCGGCGATCCTGCACGAGACCGCTACGGGTGCGGCGACGGACAGGACCCACCCGAACACGCGCCACTCGTCGGCAAACCCGCGGAACCGCAACCACTCTCACAGGGCTACACGTCGACGCGCGGCGCACACCCAGCCGACAGGTCTAAAAGTTGGACCTTGTACATGTGTGTCTAATAACCTACTGTTGTGCAGTGCCACATAGTTGTGGCGCTAGTGACAGGGCAAGGAGAGCGCCGAATGGCCACTCAAGATTCACTTCCGAGCGTGTCGGTTCCGAAGGTCGCCTTCGCGAGTTTCATCGGAACGCTGATCGAGTTCTTCGACATGTTCATCTTCGGGACGGCCTCCGCGCTGGTCTTCAACAAGCTGTTCTTTCCGGATCTGGACCCCCTCTCGGGCACGCTCGCCTCATTCGCGGCCTTCGGCGTCGCATTCGTCGTGCGACCACTGGGCGGCGCGGTATTCGGGCATTTCGGTGACCGGATCGGCCGAAAAGCCATGCTGGTGGTCAGCCTGGTACTGATGGGTGGTGGAACAGCGGCAGTAGGGCTACTACCGACCTACGCCCAGATCGGAATCTGGGCGCCGATTCTCCTGGTCGTCACCCGCATGTTTCAAGGTCTGGCGATCGGCGGCGAATGGAGCGGTGCGGTCCTGATGGCGGTGGAACACTCCCCGCCGGGCAAACGGGCCTTCTACGGTAGCTGGCCGCTGTGCGGAGTGCCGGCGGGCCTTGTTCTCGCGACCTCCGCGTTCTACTTCGTGCAACTACTTCCCGACGAGAAAATGCTGAGCTGGGGATGGCGGCTCCCGTTCCTCTCCAGCGCAGTACTACTGCTCGTGGGCCTGTACATCAGGCTGCGCGTCACCGAGTCCCCCGCGTTCCGCGCGGTGCGCGACAAGCAGCAGGAATCGAGGTTCCCGGCGGTCGAGTTGCTGCGCACCGCCAAGGTTTCGACCTTGACCGCGATCATGGCCATGGCGGTGAACAGCGTCGTTTTCTACATAGCGACTGTCTTCGCCTTGAGCTACGGCGCCGATCAAGACGGTTTGACCAGGGGCTCGATGCTGGTCTCGATCATGATCGCGGCGCTGCTGCAGATCGCGGCATTGCCGGTGGCGGCAATCCTCGCCGATCGCCACGGACGGCGGCCGGTGTTACTCGCCGGATGTTTGATGGCGGCGGCTGCGGCTTTCCCGATCTTCTGGCTGATCGATACCGGGAATACCATCGCGGCAACAATTTCGATGATCATCGCGGTTTCGATCGTCCACTCGACCGCATACGCACCGATGGCGAGTTTCATCTCCGAGCTCTTCGAAACTCGACTCCGATTCAGCGGTTCCGCAATCGGCTATCAGGTCGGCTCGATGATCTGGAGCGGCCCGGTGCCGTTCGTGGCGGCAGCACTGTTCGCATGGTCCGGATCCAGTTGGCCGCTCTCGGTCTACATCATGATCGTCAGTCTGGTCTCTTTTGCCGCGATTTATCTCAGCCGCGAATCGTACCGCGATGACATCGCGAAGTCGGCGGATGCTTCACCAATCGATGTCCATGACACTGTTGCGGTGAGACAGCACTAGAGGTTACCGATGGCATACATGGTTTCCCGATCGACGGCCGAGCCGGAGACACACGGCCGGCCCGAATGGCACCGCATACGACTCGATGATCACGCCCACCCGATCTCGCTCGGCAATCTCGTCGAAAACCACGGCAAGGGGCACGCGCGAACCACAACCGCGACCGAGGCGCCACCTGCATACCACCGCGCGGGGTGCAGGCACGACCACCGAGCGGAGGAACAGTGATGTTCGAAAGCTGCCACAGTCCCCGTGATGTCGCCCATGTATACCGCAGCATGGGGTTCAAGGTGTCGAGCTCTTTCCAGCGGGTGGCTTTGATCGCATCCAGGTCGATCGGGGCGGTAGCAATGCCCGCGAGTATGGGTATCCAGGTGCGGCAGGTCGTCTCGCAAAGTGACGCGATCACCACGCTGCCGATCATCAGTTACCAGCGGGCCCACCGCGAATGGGTCTTTGTGGTGGGCCCACCGCGGGGAAACGAGACCCGCGCAGCAGCCGGCGCGGAACTCGGCGCCGCAGGCATTCGAATTCTGGAGTCCGGGGAGCGAGTGTGGCTGCCCATGACCGATCGGCCGATGGGATGGTACTGGGTCTCACCCCCGGTCAGCGCGAGAATACTGCCTTCGCGCGCCACAGTTATCGCGGCAGCCCAGCAGCTTCTCAGCCTCGAGTTTTCGTGAGGGCGACAGCTCAACTTTTGATCGGTTATAGGTAATTGTTCTGCTGGCCGGGGTAGCACCGACTGCCCCGACCAGCAGATCAGCTGCCGAGTTCCATTGTTCGGTCGGACACGAGCAGCGATCGGCAGCGATGCCGGGTGAACTCTTCGGTCTCCTCGGCACCACTCCCATGTACAAACCTCGCATAAAAGCCTATCGGCGGCATCGGCACACCGCCGCCGCTCGGGCTCCTCGAACCGCCCGGTGTCGAGGTCGCAATCCCCGCGGGAACGCCCCGTTCAGTCGAGCGCCCGGTCAGCCGACCGGTAGCCCGGCGAGGATCGGGACGAAACCCCAGTCCATGACGCGGACGGCGTCGGCCGCGGCGGCGGCGAGATCGTCGGGTGAGCTGTTCAGGACCACACCGATCAGTCGTTGCGCACCCCGGGAGGCTTCGAACAGCAGGCAGGTTCCGGCGGCGTTCGTGGACCCGGTCTTGATCCCGGTGGTGCCCGGGTAATCACGGAGCAGCCCGTTGGTGGTCTCCCAGACATGGTCCCGATTCGCGGGACCGGCGGGCAGGTGGTGCACCCGCGACCCGACGATCTCCCGGAAAACCGGATCGGCCATCGCGTGCCGACCCAGCCGCACCAGCTCCGCCGGGGTCGAGTACGTGGCGAAATCGTCGGGGGCCGGTAGGCCGCTGGGGTCGCTGAAATGCGTATTCGGCATTCCCAGCCGCTGCGCGGCCGCGTTCATCCTGGCGAGGAAAGCGTCCTGGCCCGGGCCGAACGCCTCGGCCAGGGCATAGGCGGCGTCGCACCCCGAGGGCAGCATCATCGCGTACAGCAGTTCGCGCGCGGTGAGCACCTCCCCGGGGGCCAGGCCCGCGGTACTTCCGCCGTAGGCGGCGGCATAGTCGACGGCGGCCCGCGGCACCGTGATCGGGCGCTCGAGATCGCCCGATTCGAGCACGACCACCGCCGTCATCACCTTGGTGATACTGGCGATCGGGACGCGGGTATCCGGCTGCCGCGACCACATGATCACGCCGGTACCGGCTTCCGCCAGCGCCGCCGCCGGAGCCCGTACTCCTTCCGGTTGCAGTGTCAGCGGGAACGGAAGCTGAGCCGAGCCGCCGGAAACCGGGGCGGCCGCGGCGGTGGGCGCGAAGACGACGAGTATTGCGGCGACGGCCGCCGTCAGTACACGGACATAGGTTCGCATCGCCATATTCTGGCGGCCGACCTCGTGGAACAGCGGGATTTGCGACCGGAGTCGCGGTCGCTCATCCCGGCGGCCGGGAGCGGGCGCCGGCCGTGGCAGGCGCGGCCGTCAGGCGTCCTGTCTGATCTCCGCGAAGCTCGCCCACTGGACTTCGGCGATATCGTTCGCCTCGTCGTTGAAGGTCGTATCGATCCACTCGATGATCTGATCCTCCACGTTCCGCAATACGGACTCCGGCACATCGGCCGGGGAGGTCATCTCGAGGGAGAAATAGGTGCGCTCACCCGGGTCCTGGCCGGGATGCTCCTCGGCCCAGTCCAGGTGCATCCGGTGCTCACCTTCGGCCTTCGGCGCCAGTTCTGTTCTCGCCTCGGCGAATTCGGGGAACTTCGCCAGTTCACCGGCCGCGGCCGAGCGCACGGAATCGGCTTGCGCGGGAAGGCAGTACAGCTGGACAACCAGATAGCTACTCACGCTACCGGCCACATCCTCTCGGTTGATCGCATGGCAGTGCCGCTCGTTCCGCGAAACGGGGATTCGCGGCCACGGCAGCATATCTCGGCATCGGCCCGCTGTCGGCGTCGGCTCGAGCGCCGGTCTGCCACCGGTCCCGCCAGCCGGTGAACCGCAACTCTGATCAGCCGGCGAGGTGACGCCCGGCGACCGGGCCCTCGAACTGGTCGGCGCCCTCGAAGGTCCGGCAGTCCCGGCCTCCCGCACGCGGCGATCGGCCCCGAATGGCGGATACAGCCGCGACCGTGCCACCACGGTATCGGCGGTCGATCTGCATCGCCGCGCCGGTGGCGGGCGGTTGCCCGCCCACGACCCCGGACGGCTACGGTCCGGCCCGATCCCCGCACCGGCCGGGCC